>NZ_FWYD01000009.1:0-19475 GCF_900176485.1 Primorskyibacter flagellatus | reverse complement strand
CACAGTTCGGAAGACGCCTCTCCTCCTCCCTGGCGTCAACCGTAACGAGAGCGGCGGCACTCCTCTCCTCCTCCCTGGAGTGTCGCTGCTCAACCGTATTCGGGCCCAGATGGCCCAGCACAGTTCGGAAGACGCCTCTCCTCCTCCCTGGCGTCAACCGTAACGAGAGCGGCGGCACTCCTCTCCTCCTCCCTGGAGTGTCGCTGCTCAACCGTATTCGGGCCCAGATGGCCCAGCACAGTTCGGAAGACGCCTCTCCTCCTCCCTGGCGTCAACCGTAACGAGAGCGGCGGCACTCCTCTCCTCCTCCCTGGAGTGTCGCTGCTCAACCGTATTCGGGCCCAGATGGCCCAGCATAGTTCGGAAGACGCCTCTCCTCCTCCCTGGCGTCAACCGTAACGAGAGCGGCGGCACTCCTCTCCTCCTCCCTGGAGTGTCGCTGCTCAACCGTATTCGGGCCCAGATGGCCCAGCATAGTTCGGAAGACGCCTCTCCTCCTCCCTGGCGTCAACCGTAACGAGAGCGGCGGCACTCCTCTCCTCCTCCCTGGGGTGTCGCTGCTCAACCGTATTCGGGCCCAAACGGCCCAGCACAGTTCGGAAGACGCCTCTCCTCCTCCCTGGCGTCAACCGTAACGAGAGCGGCGGCACGCCTTTCCTCCTCCCTGGGGTGTCGCTGCTCTACCTTCCCCCTCCTGGCGACACATCAAATTGCCACCCCCCGGCTTTCCCTTCCCGCAGCCAGACGCTAGACCGTATGGCAACAGCCGACACGCGGGCCCACCGGGGCGCGCCAGCAGATGGGAAGATCGAAATGGCGATGGAAAAGACCTTCGACGCGAGCGAGGCGGAACCCCGTCTCTACGAGGCATGGGAAGATGCGGGCGCTTTCCGCGCAGGCGCGAATGCCAGCCGCGAAGAGACATTCTGCATCATGATTCCGCCGCCCAACGTGACCGGGTCACTGCATATGGGCCACGCTTTCAACAACACGTTGCAGGACATCCTTGTCCGCTGGCACCGGATGCGCGGCTTTGACACGCTTTGGCAGCCCGGTCAGGACCATGCAGGCATTGCCACGCAGATGGTGGTTGAACGCGAACTGGCCAAGAATCAGCAACCCACCCGCCGCGAAATGGGCCGCGAGGCATTTCTGGAAAAGGTCTGGGACTGGAAGCAAGAGTCCGGCGGCACGATCATCAACCAGCTCAAGCGGCTTGGCGCGTCCTGTGACTGGGACCGCAACGCCTTTACCATGTCCGGTGCCCCGGGCGCCCCCGAGGGCCAGGGCGGCAATTTCCACGATGCCGTCATCAAGGTTTTTGTGGACATGTATAACAAGGGGTTGATCTATCGCGGCAAGCGACTGGTCAACTGGGATCCGCATTTCGAGACCGCGATTTCCGACCTGGAGGTCGAAAATATCGACACACCGGGCCATATGTGGCACTTCAAATACCCGTTGGCGGGCGGGGCCACCTATATCTACATCGAAAAGGACGAGGACGGGAACGTCATCCTCGAAGAGGAACGCAACTATATCGCCATCGCGACGACACGGCCGGAAACCATGCTGGGCGATGGCGCGGTTGCCGTTCACCCCTCGGACGAACGCTACAAGCCGATCATCGGCAAGCTGTGCGAAATCCCCGTGGGTCCGAAAGAACACCGCCGTCTGATCCCGATCATCACCGATGACTATCCCGACCCGCTGTTCGGTTCGGGCGCGGTCAAGATCACCGGCGCGCATGATTTCAACGACTACGCTGTCGCGGTGCGCAACAATATCCCGCTATACCCGCTGATGGACACCAAGGGCGCAATGCGCGCCGACGGGATGGCCTATGCCGAGGCGGCCGAGCTTGCGACGCAAATCGCCAGCGGCGATACCCCTGCCCCTACCGATACCACGCCGATCAACCTTGTCCCGGACGAGTATCGCGGGCTGGACCGGTTCGAGGCGCGCGACAAGGTGGTTGCCGCGATCAATGCCGAAGGTCTGGCGGTCATGTGTCCCAACCCCGACTACGTTCCCGATGCGCAGGCGGAGGACGGCCAGGAGGTCCCGGATCAAGTCCGGGACGCGACGATCCCCTTCGTCGAGAACAAGCCCATCATGCAGCCGTTCGGTGACCGGTCCAAGGTCGTGATAGAGCCGATGCTGACCGATCAGTGGTTTGTCGACACCGCCAAGATCGTCGATCCCGCGCTGGACGCCGTCCGCAAGGGCAAAGCGGGTGGCGGCACCGACATCCTGCCCGAATCCGACCGCAAGGTATATTTCAACTGGCTGGAGAATATCGAGCCGTGGTGCATTTCCCGCCAGCTTTGGTGGGGTCACCAGATCCCGGTCTGGTACGGGCTTGACCTTGAAGCGCAGGGCTTCCGCGACGATGAAGGCGACGGCGCGCTTGATCTGGTCGAGATGGGACGCCTTCTGCTTCAGCAACATCTCACACCGGGCAGCGAGCGTCTGCATTCCGCGCATGATTTCAATGCGGTCAAGGCGCAGTTCCTCGATGTGCTGGCGGGTCTGCCGCAGCCGCTGAACCACGCATCGGTTGTCGAAGTCGCAGACCGCGCCACAGCGGTGCATGAGCTGGCCACCAGCCTTGCCGAATACGAATCGACGCAAGATCCAACCCGGCTGATCTACCCGGTCTGGCGCGACCCCGATGTGCTGGACACATGGTTTTCCTCCGGTCTTTGGCCGCTCGGCACGCTGGGTTGGCCCGAAGAGACGCCGGAGTTGCAGAAATACTTCCCCACATCCGTGCTGATCACCGGGTTTGACATCATCTTCTTCTGGGTCGCCCGGATGATGATGATGCAATACGCGGTTGTCGGCGAAAAACCCTTCGACACGGTCTATGTCCACGCGCTTGTCCGCGACGAGAAGGGCAAGAAGATGTCGAAGTCTTTGGGCAATGTCCTCGACCCGCTGGACCTGATCGACGAATATGGCGCAGATGCGGTGCGTTTCACCCTCACGGCGATGGCCGCGATGGGCCGCGATCTGAAGCTTTCGACGCAGCGGATCGCGGGCTACCGGAACTTCACCACCAAGCTGTGGAACGCCTGCCGCTTTGCCGAAATGAACCATGTCTACGATATGTACAATTCGGACGTACAAAAGGGGCAAAAGCCCTCAAACTCCCACACCGTGAACCGCTGGATTGTCGGCGAAACCGCCAAGGTGCGCGAAGCCGTGGATGAGGCGCTCTCCAACTACCGATTCAACGACGCCGCCAACGCGCTTTATGTCTTTGTCTGGGGCAAGGTCTGCGACTGGTATGTGGAGTTTTCCAAGCCACTCTTCGACTCCGAAGATACTGAAATCGTTTCAGAAACCCGCGCCACAATGGCTTGGGTTCTGGATCAGTGTCTGGTCATGCTGCACCCGATCATGCCCTATATCACCGAAGAGCTTTGGGCCACGCTGACCAAGCGCGATGGCATGCTGGTCCACGCGGACTGGCCAGACTGGCAAGCCTCTGAACTGGTTGATAAAAACGCTGACCGAGAGATGAACTGGGTAATCTCCCTCATCGAAGGCATCCGCTCTGCCCGCGCGCAGATGAACGTGCCCGCAGGTCTGCATGTCACCCTTCTGGCAAGCCATCTCGACACCGCCGGACAAGCCGCGTGGAACAATAATGAGGCCCTGATCAAGCGTCTTGCGCGCGTTGAAAGCCTGACGAAAGTCAGCGCCTTTCCAAAGGGTTGCGCCGTGGTCCCAGCCGAAGGTGCCGTCTTCGGGATCCCCCTTGCCGACATCATCGACGTCGATGCCGAAAAGGCCCGGCTGGAAAAAACCCTGGGCAAACTTGCCAAGGAAATCGGCGGCATGAAGGGGCGGCTGAACAACCCGAAATTCCTCGCCAGCGCCCCCGATGAGGTGGTCGAGGAAACCCGAGGCAACGTCGCGCAGCGCGAAGAGGAGGAGGCCACACTCAAATCCGCGCTCGCCCGCCTCAACGAACTCTGACAGCGCCTAAGGCATTGAAATAAAACGGGGGCGGCGGATGATCGCCCCCTCACTTCTTCTTGGCAAAAATACTCAAAATCCGACATTGCTGCATAGTGCAGACGCCGATGAATGCGCGCTCACCCCCGCCAGAATCGCGCCGTGAACAGAACAAACACCACCAGAAGTTCCAACCGCCCCGCCAGCATGGCGAGGATCAGCACCCATTTGGCCACATCGTTCAGCGTCGCGAAATTACCTGCCGGACCAATAATGTCCCCCAGACCCGGACCGATATTCGCCAACGCCGTCGCCGCTCCCGACACCGACGTCACAAAATCCAGCCCGGTCATTCCCAGCGCGACAGACGTCAGCCCCAGCGACACGACAAAAATCACAAAAAACGACATCACCGAGTTGAGCACATCCTCGCCCACCGTTCGCCCGTCATAGCGCGGCAGAACGATTGCGTGGGGCGACCGGATTTTGCGCATCTGTGTGCGGATCGAGGCAATCAGGATCTGGTAGCGGAAAATCTTTACCGAACAGGCGGTTGAACCGGCACACCCGCCGATCAGGCCGATGAAGAAAAACATCGCAATCAGGAACGGCCCCCAGGTCATGTAGTCGACGCTGGAATAGCCGGTGCCCGAGATGATCGAGGTGATATTGAACAATGCTTCGCGGAAGGCCTGTTCCCAGTGATGCGGAAAAATCGACATTAGAACGCCGCTCGCGACCAGCACCAGCGCAAGGATCACGAAGAAGAAGCCACGCGCCTGCGCGTCCCTGTGCATCGCGCCGGTATGCCCGTTCAGCATCTGCACGTAGCGCACGAACGGAAGGGCTGCCATCACCATGAAGATCGACGCCACATATTCCATGGGGCCGGTAAATACCCCGAAAGATGCGTCATAATTGGCGAAGCCACCGGTGGATACGGTGGTCAGCGCGTGCACAGAGGCATCAAATGCGTTCATTCCCAGCACAAGGTAGCACAGCGCACAAAGCAGCGTCAGCGAGACATAGACCACCGAAATTTGTGACGCGATCTCGGTCGCGCGCGGCAGGATTTTCCCCATCGTCTCAAACGCTTCCGAACGGAAGATCTGCATGCCGCCGACCTTGAGTTCCGGCAGGAACACCATCGCCACAACGATGATGCCGATCCCGCCGAGCCATTGCAGCAATCCCCGCCACAACAACAACCCTTTGGGAAGCGTATCCAGCCCGGTGAACACCGTGGATCCGGTGGTGGTCAGCCCGGACATCGCCTCGAACAGGGCATCGACGAAACGCGCCTCCGTCTCGCCCAGCACAAAGGGAATGGCACCGAATAATGGCAGCGTCACCCAGACCCCGGTCGCCAGCAAGAATGTCTGCTGAATCGACAGGCCTTCCCGGACACCATTGGCACAGGCCAGCGCCGTCAACCCGCCCACGAATACCGTCAGCATCGCGCTTTCCGCGAAAACTGGCCATTGGCCACGGCCCTCGGCCATGTCCACCAGCATCGGCAGCAGCATGGTCAGGCCGAGCGCCACCACAAGGAGGCCGATGACATAAAGGACCGGACGGACGTCAAACATGGACCGCAGCGTTGGCTGCGGCCCGCGGGGAAGTCAAGCACCGGCGTGCCGTTCAAGCGCCGATAAGGTCACGAAAAACATAGCGTGGGATATCGTCGCGCCGCAGCCCCATGCGCGACAGTTCTTCGTCTGACTTCGCATCAAGCCGCGCCAGTTCCGTCATGCGCGCGCGCCGTTCGATATAGCCGTTGAACCCCTGCCCTGCAGCGGCAAGAAAGAGGTCGAGGGCATTCCGCAGTTGCGGAGACATGAATTTGATACTGAGAGTTTGCGGTGTCGGCATTGGAAACCTCTTCGTTAGATTTGGTTTCCTCCCATGCTGATCAATATAGCATGAAACCGGTCTTGATCCCGCATCCCGGCAGGATCAGAGACAATCTGTTGCTGCATTGCAGCATCAGATTGTCTTAACCGACGTGGAACAGTGTGTTGAATAATTTCGGATCCAGGCTGTCGGCCTTGAAGGTTTCGCCTTCTGTCAGGATCGAGACAGCATCGTGGCTGTGCAGGCTTTCCTGATGGCTGGCAATCACCCGATAGTCACCAATCCGCGCATCCGCCGTCAGCTGCTCTGCAAACAGCCGTGCCGCATCCTCGACAAAGATCGGATTGGCGGCGTTGAGTTCAGCGAATGCCTGTTCATCCTCACGTTTGACCATGACCTGCGTTTCGGTGGGCACGGCGCGGCGGCACATGTCGATCAAATCCTCGAACCACAGACAATCGCCTTTCCGCACCTCAACGGAAATCCGCGCCACGGAGCGTTGCGAATGGGGTGTCGCAAGCTGTCCACGGGCGCGCCGGGCATGTTCGCTAAGTTCCAGCGAACAGGGACAGGTTGACGAATAGAGATAATCGAGATGCATGATCTTGTTGCGTACGCCGTCACGTTCAACCAGTTCCAGCGCCAGATCGTAATATTGATAGCCGGACAGTCCGGACCGAAGGCTTTCTATCTTCACGGGAAAGCTGAACCGCATCTGAATGCGCGCGTCAAAGCTCTCAAGGTCAGTCTTGTAATCGTCAAGTGCCGCTTCGATCACCTCGAAACTGAAGGTTTTTTCCGCGTGGCCATAGAAGGACCGCATGATGCGGCTCATATTGATACCCTTCTTGTCGGCCTCCAGACTGACGGTTCCAGTGACACTTGTTTCCAGCGTCAAATCGCCGTTGTCGCGCGTGTGGTAACGCAAAGGCAGGCGAAAATTGGAAATCCCGACATGCTGGATCGCACGTTTGGCACCACGAATCAGCGCCGCAGGGCCGTTTTGCAGATCCGGCAGGCTGGCTTTGTAGGCTTCATCGACGACAAAATCCTGAGGGTAGAGATTGGACATCTGCGGCTGGTCTGCCTCGCCAATCAGCCGGGCAACGGCCGGGTCCATCGAAGAAAGATCTTCCTTCGATGCATTGGCCGCCCAAAGGCGCAGTGCGGCCAGCGCGGCCTGTGCCTCTTCGCGGGTCAGATCAGTCGGGACGTCGGACAGGTGCACGTTCATGTCACCACCTTTCGGAGTGTTGCCCCATCTACTTAGGCGTTATGAGACCGGATTTCCAATTCCTTTAAGTAAACTTTTTTTAATCAGACTATGTCACACATTTCAAACCCGGTCTTTTCAGCGGGGACTGATACAGCGGTAATAGCCCCGCGCGGTGTCGGTCAGACTGCCTCCAACGCTTGCAACAGATCGTCAATCAAATCCTGCGGGTCTTCGATTCCCACGGAAAGACGAATCAATCCCCGGCTGATCCCCAGTTCGGCACGCTGTTCCTCGGTCAATCGTTGATGAGTCGTCGTCGCGGGATGGGTCACGATAGATTTTGCATCGCCAAGGTTGTTGGAGATTATGATGATCTCCAACGCATTGAGCAGCCGAAAGCTCTCCTCCTGCCCGCCCTTCAACTCAATGGCCAGCATGGTGCCGCCCGCACCCATCTGGCTTTGCACCAGATCGTATTGCGGATGCGAGGCGTGTCCCGGATAGACCACGCCTGCCAGCTTTGGATGATTTTGAAGGGCCTCTGCAATGGCGCCAGCACTCTGCGTCTGCGCCCGCACCCGCAGGTCGATGGTTTCCAATCCCTTGAGCATGACCCAGGCGGTGAATGGCGACATCGAGCCGCCGGTGTGTTTCATGTAGGGTTCAACTGTCTTGCGGATGTATTCCTTGCTGCCGAGGATCACCCCGCCCAGCGTCCGGCCCTGCCCGTCAATATGCTTGGTCCCCGAATAGATCACCACGTCCGCACCCAGATCCAGTGCGCGCGAGTAGACCGGCGTGGCGAAGACGTTGTCGACCACCACAAGCGCGCCGACCGCATGGGCCAGTTCCGACACCGCCGCGATGTCGATGATTTCCAGCGTCGGGTTGGACATCGATTCGAAGAACACCGCCTTGGTGTCGGGACGGATCGCCGCGCGCCACTGGTCCAGATCAGTGCCATCCACCAATGTGACCTCGACCCCGAAGCGGGTGAGGATGTCGTCCACGATATAAAGGCATGACCCGAACAGCGCGCGCGCCGACACAAGGTGATCGCCGGCTTGCAGCATGCTTGTCAGCGCACCATTGACGGCCGCCATGCCGCTGGCCGTGGCAAAGGCATCCTCGGCACCTTCCAGAAGCGCGATGCGTTCTTCGAACATCCGCACTGTGGGATTGCCATACCGCGCATAGATAAACTCGTCGTCACCTGCTTTGATGAACCGCGCTTCGGCATCCTCGGCGCTGTCATAGACAAACCCTTGCGTCAAAAAGATCGCTTCGCTGACCTCGTTATACTGGCTGCGACGGGTGCCGCCATGCACGAGGTTTGTGCGGGTTCTGCGTGATCGTGTCATTGTCCTGTCCTTTTGCGGCACCGCTGCGCCGCCCATGAAAAAACCCCAGACGCGGCCAAGCGAAAGGGGTCTCCTTCATCCTGACCTTTTAGCGGCATATTTTACGTGGCCCACAATCCGGTAACAAATCGCCACGCAGAGGCGTTTAAGTGCCGTTGCGCAACAGGTCAAGGCCGTCACGCAGGCTTAACGCAGGTTTCACGGATGTGTCGTATGTCTGGGTTAGCTGCTGCCCACAAGATGTAGTGGAGGCCTGAAATGACCCATTTGAGCGTTACTGCCCATGAAGACCGCCCGCTGATTCACAGCACGGCAAACTGCCCGCGCCCGGACCTTGCGCGCGCCCTTGAGGCCGACCTCGGCCCGGTGATCATTTCGATCCATGGCTACCGCTATGCGCCCGGTCATGCCCGGCATTGTCCACATGGATCGCTTCTGTCCCTGAAACCTCGCTCGCGCGGACCGCGCACCATCAGCTGGCCGCGCCACCTTGGCTTTGGCCGCAACGATCCGCAGGAAGGCCTGTCGGTTGGCTTCGGCTGGCAGGCACGCAACGGGTTTCGTCAGGGCTATCACGACGCAGAGGTTGCGGGCCGCGCACTCGCCCGGTTGGTCGATGACATCGCCTCGCTTGATCCCGCACGGCCAATCCAGTTCTTCGCGCATTCGCTTGGGGCGCGTGTCGCATTGCGCGCGCTGCGGCATGTCCGCCGGGGGCAGATCGGCCGTATGATCCTGATGGCCGGGGCTGCCTACATTTCCGAGACGGAGAACCTGCCGGACACAAGCGAGATCGTCAACGTCACCACGCGCGAGAACGACTTGTTCGATCTGCTCTTTGAAACCGCGATCCGTCCGCACACCCCCGGCGATCGGGCCTTGGGACATGGGCTGAACGCCGCCAACATGCTGAACCTGCAACTGGACCAGCCCGCTACGCTGGACGCGCTGGAAAGTCTTGGCTATCGTATCGCGCCTCCGGTCCGACGCGTCTGTCATTGGTCACCCTACCTGCGCGGCGGGGTGTTTCCGCTGTACCGCGCATTGCTGCGCAGCCCCGAGGCGCTGCCGCTCGCGACATTGCGCGCATACCTTCCCCAGACCGCAGATCCGCATTGGTCACGGCTTTTTCAACCCTTCCCGATACGTCTGCCCTTGCCCTTCCCGCGACAAACCACATGATGCGTCCCCAAACGGAGGATGCAATGACCGCTTCAATCGACCTGTATTACTGGCCCACGCCGAACGGGTGGAAGGTTTCCATCGCGCTGGAAGAAATGGGGCTGCCGTATCAGACCCACCTGATCAATATCGGCAAGGGCGACCAGTTTGACCCGGATTTCCTGAAAATCGCGCCCAACAATCGCATGCCCGCGATCACGGATCCCGACGGGCCGGATGGGGCGCCGATCTCGATCTTCGAATCGGGTGCCATCCTGCAATACCTTGCCCGCAAGACCGGTACATTCTGCGGAGCCGATGAGCGCGCGCGCATCGTCGTGGATCAGTGGTTGATGTGGCAGATGGGCGGTCTGGGTCCGATGGCGGGTCAGGCGCATCATTTCCTGAAATACGCCCCCAGCATGGAGCCGCCACAAGAGCTTCCCTACGCGCAGGACCGCTATCGCAACGAAACCAAGCGGCTTTACCAAGTGCTGAACAAGCAACTGTCCGAAAATGAATTTGTGGCAGGGCCCGATTACAGCATCGCGGATATGGCGATCTGGCCATGGGCGTCGCTGTGGGAGGGTCAGCAACAGACGCTGGACGACAAACCCCACCTCGCCCGCTGGTTGGAAACGGTGGGCAGTCGGCCTGCTGTGCAACAGGGACAAGGGTTGCATGCAGACCTGCGCGATGCCAAGCAGGACGACGACGAAAAGCGCGAGTCTCAGAAGGTTCTTTTCGGCCAGAAGTGAAGGGTTTGTTTTGGACAGGCAATCCCTGGCGCGCGGCCCGATGCGCCGTGAGCTTTGCCTGTCGCTTCGGATAACGCGCCCGCACCGGAAAGTTCCATCGCAATCAGGCGGGCGGTTAGGTCCGAAGATCCGTCCATGCTGTCCCGATTTCTGGCGCGTCCGGGTGACGAACCCTTCGCCTGTTTCTAACGCGCGACCGGGCGTGTCCTCGGCAATATTCTAAGGTGCCAGAAACCTGACACCGGGCATGCGCGCTATTTGAATAGCGTCATGCTCGTAAATCTCGGTCAGTTTCTCAACCAGCGCATCGGTCCATCCCGGCAGGTCAAGCTCTTCTTCAAGCGCCCCTTCGATGGCAAATTCTTCAAGAAAAGCCACCATCACCAAGCGCTTCTCCTCTTCGCCGATATGCGGATGATCCGCCAGATAATTGCGAAACCTTTTCATGCCCTTCTGGCTCATTATTTCGGCCAACAGGGTGAACCCGCCAGTAATCTTTTCGTTGGGTTGGAAACCGGCCATTGCGCGGATGATTTCGGCCCAGATCAATGGGCTGTCTTCGTTGCACCAAACCGTAATGGGCATGTCTGGCAAGGTATTTCGGATACGTTCGATCAGATCGGACCACCGGAAATGCTGTGCATCGAACCCGCCGGTCAGTTCGACCAGCGCCTCGAACGGCGATGCGTGGAACAGAGCGGGCAGAAAGCTTGCCGGGTTGCGCAGCGCCAGAAACAACTCCACCTGATCGCCGTCAAACAGACGCGTCATCGTTTCCAGCCGGCGTTCCGCCTTGCGATAGAACCGTCCGCCGGAAAGCGCCAGCTTGGGCACACAAAACAGGTTTTCGTGGCTCAGCAGAACCCGTTCAACGCTGTCAGGCTCTTCGTCGATCAGCAGATCAAACATCACATCGCGGGCGTCTTCGGCGGCATCGGCATCTTCGAGTTTGTTGAGAACCGTCGGCAAGAGATGCCGATAGCGGCTCGGTGACGGGATCACCACACCGCGCGGCAGAAATCTATCGACATTCGTCAGCAGGCATTTGACCAGCCTGCCTTCATCGGTGCAATGCGCACCGGGATGGAGGATTACCCGCATTTTGCCTGTCGGTCTTTCGATTGCCTGCGCGCTGCACTATAAGCTGTTTGCCGGACGTTGAAACCGCTTATCGAGACTCCCTCCGATGACCTTCGCCAATTCCGCTGACAGAGCTTCGGCCCGCCCCGTGCGCAGCCGCTTTTTCAATCCGTGGTCGTTTGGCGCGGTCCTGATCGCGGCGATCGTGCTGACCCCGATTGTGGCCGTGTTGTGGATCGCGGCCTTCCCGACCGATAACATCTGGCCACACCTGCTGTCGACCACCCTGCCCCGCTATGTCTCCAACACCTTGGTGTTGATGCTGTCCGTCGGGCTTCTGACTGCAATGGTCGGCACCGGGGCGGCGTGGCTGGTCGCGCGCTATGATTTTGTCGGGCGGCGCTGGCTGGAATGGTTGCTGCTGTTGCCATTGGCGATACCCGCTTATGTCGGTGCCTATGCCTTGGTCGACTTTCTGGAATATGCGGGACCGGTGCAAACCGCGCTGCGCGAGTTGATAGGTTGGCAAACTTCGCGGGATTACTGGTTCCCGCAGATACGCAGCACGGGTGCCGCGATCATCGTTCTGGCGGCGGCGCTATATCCTTATGTCTACCTGCTGACGCGGGCCGCCTTTCGCGAACAGTCCGGCAGCGCCGAAGAGGTCGCACAGTCTTTGGGCGCAGGCGCATTGAAACGCTTCTGGCGCGTGGGACTGCCAATGGCGCGTCCGGCCATCGCTGCCGGCGTGGCCATCGTGATGATGGAGACCGTCAATGATTTCGGCACGGTCGATTATTTTGCCGTGCAAACCCTGACCACGGGGATTTTCAGCGTCTGGCTGGAAAGCAACAATGCCGGCGGTGCGGCCCAGATCGCCAGCGTGGTTCTGGCGCTTGTGATTATCCTCGTGACGCTGGAAAAGGTGTCGCGGCGCAAGCTGCGGTTTTTTAACTTGTCGACCCGCTTTCGGCCCGTCGCGCGGGCTCAACTGACTGGCATTCACGGGTTTCTGGCGCTTGCAGCCTGCCTCGTTCCGTTTCTGATGGGGTTTGTCTTGCCAACTGCGGTCATCCTGTCACATGCTCTGGCCAATGCGGAAGAATGGCGAAATCCGGCGCTGATCCGCGCCACGCTCAACACGCTCACCGTAGGTGGGCTTGCGGCATTCTTCACGGTGCTGGCGGGGTTGTTTCTGGTCTACAGTGTGCGCCTGTCCGGACGGTCCTTGCCACGGCTGCTGCTGCCCGTCACGACCATCGGCTATGCCGCCCCCGGTGCCGTGCTGGGCGTCGGCATCCTGATCCCACTGGCGCTGGCAGACCATGCGCTGGCCGATACGGTCGAGACACTGACCGGCCGCGACATCGGCTTGGTGATGACCGGATCTGCCTTCGCACTGATTCTCGCCTATTGCGTTCGGTTTTTCGCCATCGCCCAAGGTGCGGCAGATGCGGCGATGGGCAGGGTCTCGCCCAATCTTGCCCTGGCTGCGCGGTCGCTGGGACGCAATAACGCGCAGGTTCTGGGGGCCGTCTATGTTCCGCTGATTCGCGCTTCCGTCGCGTCTGCCCTGCTGCTGGTCTTCGTCGATTGCGTCAAGGAACTGCCGGCGACATTGCTGCTGCGCCCCTTCAACTATGACACTCTGGCAACCCGCGTCCACGAGCAGGCAAGCCTTGAAAACCTGGGCGATGCAAGCCCCGCCGCCCTGCTGGTGATCCTGGTCGGCCTCTGCGCTGTGGGGTTGCTGGCACGGGCCAACAAATGACGCGTAAAAGTACTTGCAGCCCCGTCAAACCCGCATTATTGGTCCCGTCAGTGCCCCTATAGCTCAGCTGGTAGAGCAACTGATTTGTAATCAGTAGGTCCGCGGTTCGAGTCCGTGTGGGGGCACCATACATCTATATTAAGTATATGAATTTTAGAGGTATTTCGTAACCTCTCACGAAAATATCCCCCCAAATATCCACCCTTCGGTTTTTGGCATACTAGCCTTGGTGTCTGATGTCATTCGCCTTAGCTAAGCAGCGTTTCCAGCATAAAGGCGGAGAACTGAGCTACTCCCGAAAATCGGACAGTGTCCCAACTCGACGCGCTCTGGGATGAACCCTTCCCCGCTGAGCAGGCACGCATCCTAGCGCTGCTGGTCGAGCGGATCGGCATTGGCACCGATGGCCTGAATGTCCGTCTCCGGATGGACGGCCTGACCGCACTGACGCAGGAAATGATGGCCGATGTTGGAGCGGGAGCATGACCGCGCGAAACCAGTCCCAAAAACGGTGACAGTGCACATCTCGTTCTGCCTCGTGAAGCGCGGCGGCCGAAAGGAGATGCAGATGCCGAATGGGACATCTAGCCAACGCAAGTCCGACAATACGCTGATCAAGGCGCTGGCGCGAGCGTTCCGCTGGAAGAGGTTGCTGGAGTCGGGCGAGTTCACAACCATCGCTGAACTGGCCGAGCGCGAGGGGATCGCGCTATCCTACATGACCCGTATTCTGCGCCTGACCCTGCTGGCTCCGGACGTCGTCGAGGCGATTCTGGATGGGACGCAGGTGCCCGAATTGGCGTTGAGTCGGCTGCTTGAGCCATTTCCGGTGGACTGGCAAAAACAGTCGGAACACTTTAGTAGCAGCCCAAACTGACGGCCACGGTTGAGTTCGTGCCGCGCTGCGTTATTCCAAGCGCAAGTGCAGCTGCATTTCAGCACAACTCCAAGACAATCCGCCCGTTCACCGTCATCCGCAAGGCAGCTGCCAAGACAGCCCGACCTTCGAACCTATCGGTGGCGCAACGGACTCTTGGCTCACCTCAGATGTTCATGCTTTATTCCGCGATTCTTGTTATTCCATCTAAATCGAAAGCTAGATATGGTGCCATGATGAGGGGTTTACACATGCATAAAACACCAAGAAGTTTCAGCTTCATCGATCTTTTCGCCGGTATCGGAGGTTTACGCGTTGGTTTTGAAGCGGCTGGTGGAACCTGTGTGTTCACCAGCGAGTGGAACCGCTTCTCGCAAGAAACCTACTCCGCGAATTTCGGTGACCACCATCCACTCACTGGCGACATCACGGAGATTCGGGAAACAAATATTCCAGCTCACGATGTCCTGCTTGCTGGCTTCCCATGTCAGCCTTTCAGCATCGCTGGGGTGAGCAAGAAGAACTCACTGGGCCGTGCACACGGCTTTCTGGATCATAACGATGGAAGCGTGTAAGATCCCAGATGTTGCAGGTGACTGGAATGCCATCAATCTTGCCCGCAAGAACCGCGTCTGTCCTGGCACTATAGGTCGCGTTGGTCATGAGAATGAGTTTGATCTTCGTTATGGATGACCACGCCGATGTAATAATTGAGGCGGCACCTGCTTCAGCACTCCCCTCGATCAGGTCCGCCCGGAAGGCAGCCCGACGCGCGGCAGCGACAAAGTTGATTAGGTGGCCGAAGGCCTTCTTGGCATCGCTTGCATTGATCTTAACCGCTGCGTCTCCATCATGAAAATCGCTGACGATGACGCTAAGTATACCCTCGGACTCACGCGGGTCTCCGCCAATCCCGTCGAGCCTTACGGTCTTGCCCTGACTGCTGGCGAGAAACGTAACCCGGTCAGCGGTCGCAATTTCACCTTCTGCTTCCAGGAGGGCAGCCATCCGTTCAAAAAATGCGTCAGCCTGCGAAATACCACTTGCTGATGCTTCTTCAGTGACTTCGCCAACGACGGACCTATTGAATTCGATCAGTTCATCCAATTCGTTTCATCTCCTGATCAATGCCACCGTTCTGCGCGCCCGTTTCATTGCTCGCCGAAACCAAGCGTCTGTTCGTAGCTCCTGAAAAGAACCACCAATACCGTCGTACTCTCCCTTGATAAGGTCAAGGTCACAACCACCATCCACTGTGGAGATAACCACCTCGAGATGAGCCAATGACACGACAGATTTGGTTTTTCTGCGACCACCTCATTACTGCTTACCAACATGCGGCTCATTGCCGAAGACATCAGCGTGTAAACCGACGGCGAAGCTGAAGAAAATGGTAGGCGGTCTGTTGTTGCCATCTCTTTTTTTGCTGATGTCCCCAGCGCCTGCATCTCACGTCAATGCCTTCAAGCCAAGTGACGTCGTCAAAAGGAGTGAGGTTCGAACCGGGTCGCTTAACGCGGTCGAGACCGACATCGAAGTGCTCGCCCGCACCCCTCGAAATACAACACGTTTTCAATATCTTACGGAAATTTCACCAAATCGCTGCAGGCAACAGGTCGGGAGAACATGGGCCCGGAGAGAACACCTCGGGCTCTTTTGGCCCCATCTCCGGTGCTCAGACCCTCCTGCATAACCCTCGAAAACAACGGAAAAATCCGGCCACGGCCGGATCAGGAGAACGCTTTCGCGGGGGCAAGTGGCGGAGGGGATGGGCCTGCGGTCCAACCTTCTCCATGCAAGATGCTGATGTGTCGCCTTGTTTCTGCACCATCCGCATGCTTCAAATGCTTCTGCATACATTGAGCGTCCGGTAATCAATTGAATCTTCAAGAATCCAGCCTGTCTTCGTCTCCTACAGCACGGACCGACACGCAACAATTTCGATCAAGTCTTGTTCGCCTGCCTTTCTTGGCGAATATCGAACGTTTGGTGGAAGATCGAGGGTTTGGATTTGCGAGGTGTGAGTTCGAAGATGATGAGTTCTTCTTCCATGTAACCTCGAACTTTGCGGGCCAACGAGATTTCGAAGCAATTAATGTTGGCGATCTGCTGCTGTGCCAAATTGGGTCTAGGGCAAAGGAGCCTGCCCGACGATGCATCGTGCAATGGGCACGCGCGGAAGATTTGGATTGGGGTGAGCTAGAAGTACCCGCTTGCCAAGCCGATCTTGATGCCTACAGACTTGAAGTTCTCAAAGCGCGCTCCCTCAAGCAGATTCATCAACTGATGGAAGCAAAATGGTATGTAAAACAATGGGATGAGCAGGCTCCCTCTGATCTGCGTGACCCATTGCTGGGTGCCAGCTGGTTGAGATTGATTTCAGACCTGGACACCGAGAAGCTGGGGTGGGCGCAGCTGGAAGAAATTCTGGAATCTTGCCGTTTTGATTTTCCAGAAATGATTGATCCGGCGAGTTCGAGGTGTTCGGTTTCAGATCTGCTGGAATATTTCTCTCCCGCTCAATTGAGCGCGCTTGGTGAGCCGCAGAAAAAATGGCTTTCCTCCTCATGGGCATCTCCGCCAAGGGTTTCTGAAACGCATATTTCTGACGGAAAACCAAAACGAAGGCTTGATGACAACGACAGAGCTGCCATTCTGGAATGGTTTATTCTGCGTCGTGTCAACGATCAGTTCGATCACAGTCACCTAGAATGGTTTGAAGGCCAGAACGCCTATGAAGCCATAGCCGCGCAGCGAATTCTGAGGCGCAATCTTCGACTTCCGAGCGCGCTCCGTGACTGGATGATGACCCTAGCGGAAAATACTCTCTTGGACCAAGCCTGCTGTGACGAGCTTGCGGTGCAGGACCCGGCTGTTGCGCCGAGACTGTTTGGGCGGCTTTCGAGTGCGGCAGAGCACAAGGTTCGAACCGGCTGGAAGCAGGATCTCTCGCCTCTCGTCGCCGCGCTTGCGGATCGCCCCGATGTCTTGGATAGCCTTGTCCACCACTGTGTGCTGGCCATCGACCTTGAAACCGATGGGGAAAACATATGGGAAGTTGGGTGCTCTGGGTCGGGTCCGACACAGCGACTGCACGATGCGGCAGTCGGGACGGATTTCGACTCGGCGCTGGCAGACCTGGTCCAACGGCTGCAACACACCACACTGGTCGTGGGTCATAACATCCTGGCGTGGGACTGGCCGATCCTTTCCGCCCGTTTGCCTCCAGACTCTGCGCCGCTGATCTGGGATACGATGCTTGTTCAGTTTTTGCTGGATCCTTTAGCGCGGTCTCATGCGCTTGGAGGGGCACATCATGCCGAGGGCGATGCAGAGGCAACACTTGCGCTATTTGCCCAGCAGATGCGGATGCTGCCGCCCGAACTCACGGCTAGAATCCTTGCAGGGCAGTTCAGCGACACGGCAGAGTTGTTCAGCGCGATTTGCCCACCCCTTGCCTCTGCTGCATACTTGGTAAGGTCACGCCCGGAATATTTAATTGCCACTGAGCAAAATCCTGTCGAGCTCGTGCTGTTACCAGACCACGAACTAACGGCCATTGACTGGGTGCCAGATGTTTCCGTGGTGTCGGCTAATCCCGACGAAAGGCTTCCGAGAGAGCAATGGCAAATTGATATCGAACTCCTGGATCGCGACCTGAAGGAAGCTTTTGCGCAGTCCCCCATTGCCCACGTGCTCTTGGCGATCTGCCAGCGGGCACAAGCGGAGAAAATCGCCCTACGGCGGACAATGTTGCCCCCGTGGCTGATTGAGGGTTTGGAAGGTCTTTCCGAGGCCATCGACGGCGGGAGCTTTGTCCCCGCCATAGAAGGAAAAGTTTGCGTGGCGCCGATTCCGCGAGCTTCCTCGTGGTGGTCAGAGGTCGATGGGTCGAGCTTCCGTGCGATGCTGCCCGAAGGTCGCTTCGTTATCGTGGATCGCCAAACGGTTAAACCGGGGCAGACAGACTTGGAAGGCGTCTCTCGATATGCGCCCCTGGTCAAAATTACGGAACCCGGCGCTGAATTGTGGCTCAAACGGGACAGTGCGGCTCAGCGTCTCGATGTCAGCGGCAGTTGGCGGAGTTTCCGGACCATCCGGGTGCCAACCGCAACCCAAGTGGTCAAACCTCCGGCATCGGCCTTGACGATGCGGCCGTTTCTCGCTGTGCGGCAGTATCCGGGGTTGTTTCCCGGCTCCGCTGACCAGGCGTCCTACTGGACGGGGGTTATCGAGGCATTCTGCGCAATCCGTCGCGACGACGCTATTCCTATTCTTCTCGTCGCCAGTTCCACAAGTTCGGCCTTGATGCGGATCCTGAGCGCGGCATGTGCTGAAATCGGGCTTGGCGAGATGTGCCCGCCCCATCGTAGTCGGCGTGAGCATCTGCGGCGGGCGGCCAGCCGCAACTTTGCCATTGTCGACACAATTGACCGATGGCGGGACTGGCAGCGTCTTGCAGCGACCCTCGACGTAAAACTTCTCCCGGTCGTCGAAGCCTTGCCACTCGAAGAATGGTTCGCTCTGGCTGATGCCGAAACAAGCGACAACGTGGTGAATTCCAAGGAAACACGCGCAGCCCCCGTCGCCGAAAAAAACGCCGTTCCAGAGGGAAGTATACTTGAGACCGCCCCGGCACTTGTCGGGCGTTTCCTGGAGTTCTGGCTGAAGGAAGCCGGCCTGAACGAGTCAATACACGCTCCCATGCTGCTGGACGCCCGTGCTGAGGTGTCAAACTTCGAATTGCTCGCCTTCGTGGAAAAGCATCCTTTGCCGGATGGGCCTTTACGAAAGGAGGACCGCAAGCGGCTGCAGTTGGCATTCGAACCGCTGCAAGTCCAACGGGAAGGCGCGCCGTCCGACCTCGCAACCATGGAGCAATTTCTTGTCACCAATTGGCAGCCTCCGGGCAAGTCGGGCGGCAATGCGGTCAGCGGCTTCAAACCTACCCAGAAGGAGGCCATGGAGGCAATACGCACACGCGCCAGCGATGTCATGGTCGCCTTGCCGACGGGGGAAGGCAAATCTGTGCTTTTCCAAGTTCCGTCCCTCTGCCGAGGATTGCGCAACCGTCGATTGACGCTCGTGATATCGCCACTCAAGGCGCTCATGCAGGATCAGGTCGCAAGACTTCACGAACAGGGCTTTGCGGAATCGGTTGACTACGTAAACAGTGACCGGCCCCGCTTCGAACTGGCTGAGGTGCTTCAAGGTGTACTCGATCATCGGATCGTGTTGCTCTACGTGGCGCCGGAGCGTCTGCGAAATGCTGCGTTTCTCGATGTCCTTCGCCGACGTATGGAAGCGGATGAAGGACTCGAATATGTTGTCTTTGACTGTCTGTCGTCATATAAAATGGGACATCAGAGCGGCTTGAACATTGGAGGCTCTGGTTCGGTTGTTTGATTGATTATGCTGCTTGTTTTTGATG
>NZ_FWYD01000046.1 GCF_900176485.1 Primorskyibacter flagellatus | reverse complement strand
CACCAGATTGGCGCGGGATGGAGCAGCCCGGTAGCTCGTCAGGCTCATAACCTGAAGGTCGTAGGTTCAAATCCTACTCCCGCAACCATAAATACCCATTATTATCAATAGCTTACACCCCGCAGTCGCGGGGTCGTTCGCGTTGGAAATCCCGCACTGGAAGCACTGTGGAAGCAACCGGAAGCGTTCGGCGGGTGTGGCGAAAAGGCAACGGTCACGAAAGCCGTAGCCGGAACCAAATCTCTCTGTTCGCTGTTTGCAACCAGCCGTCGCGTGAAGCACTCTGGAGATGCACGCCCCAAATTGATACCTGACCGCAAGCGGCCTGGAGCTGACCTTGAGCGCGGCCCCAAATGCTGCGCCGCCCCTCCATTGGATGTTATTTAGCATAGATACGTAGTCGTAGGCTCACTGATCTGCTATCGAGTTCACGGCAACAATTTAAGGACATACATTTGCGTTCCGATCCAGAAATCAAATGGCCTCAAGGTTTTGACAAACTTCCAGATTTTCCAGCATTTAAAAGTTTCGCTCGCGCTCTCTGGGAGAAGCAAGCGGCTGTTATGGTTGGCTCAGGCTTTAGTAGAGCCTGTCTGCGCGAACCGACAGCATCGGCTCCACCACTTTGGGGAGATTTCAAAGCGCGGATGGAGATCGCGCTGGGATACGGTTCGGGATATGCACCTGACGCATTACGCTTAGCTCAGGAATATCAAATTCTTCATGGTGAAGATGGTTTAGACCGGTTGATCCGTGAACTTGTGCCAGATGAACGCTGGTCTCCCGGTCCCTTGCACAAGCAACTACTGGAATTACCGTGGCAGGACGTGTTGACCACCAACTGGGATACACTACTTGAGCGAACAACGCCGGAAACACCTGATCGTGTTTATAGCTGCATCAGGACTGTGCAGGATATTGCGCACCAAGTAGCTCCACGCATCATCAAGCTTCACGGGTCCTTGCCCTCACATAAGCCGTTCATCTTTACCGAGGATGAATTTCGCACCTACCCAGCAAATTTTGCCCCGTTCGTAAATCTTGCACAGCAGGTCATGCTTGAACATGAACTCTGCCTCATCGGTTTTTCTGGTGTTGATCCAAACTTTCTTGCTTGGAGCGGCTGGGCTCGCGATACATTAGGGGCGTCGACACGTCGGATTAGGCTGGTTGGATCATTGAACCTCACGCCACCCGCCAGAGCCCTTCTCGAAGCACGAAACGTGACACCAATTGATTTGGGGCCGTTGGTCGAAAAAGTCCATAGCAGTGAAAAACACGAACGTGCACTTGAGATATTTTTCGAAGCTTTGAATCTTGCAAAACCGCCGTCCCCATTTGATTGGGTCAAGGCGTCCGGTCGATTTTCAGCGCCTTCAAACCCACCAGATCAAGAGAAGGCGAGCAGAAAAGAAGTCGCCGAGACATGGGCAGAAGATCGCATGTCTTACCCCGGTTGGGTCGTAGGCCCGGTTCGACAAACGAATTCACTTACCTACAACTTTCCGACGTTGAAAAAAGGCCCTGAAACGCCTGAAGCACACTTGAGATTTGCGGCGGAGAAAATTTGGCGACATCGCACAGCCTGTATCTGGATTTTCCAGAACGACCTTGAAGAAGCAGACCAACATTACGAATCTGCACATTCAAATCTTTCATCACCTGAGCGTATCGCCTTATGCGTGGCCTGTGCGACGGAATGGCGTAGATTTCAGGATTGGGGCAAGTGGTCTGTATGGATGGAACGTTTGCAAGCAGTCTCCAGCGAAGAGGCCCGACTTGCGTATGAATACGAAACTGGTCAGCGAGCCCTTCTGAAATGGGATGATGCTGCAATCCTGACAGCTGCCACTAGCCTTAAATCCGAAGAACCAATTTGGATGATGCGACGCGCCGGTCTCTTGGCAACGCTGTATCACCACCGCGAGGCCGCCGAACTCTATCAGGCTGCGCTACTACGGATCAGACAAAAGCAAGTATCTGATCCAAAATCAGCATGGCTTATTTCGCTGGAGGGTTGGGCGGCGTTTTACCATCGTTGTTCTAAGTCGGCGCTGACTGACGACCCTTACAGTTACCCGGAGAAGGAGACCGACGAAACGCGCATGCGTTTCCTTGGTGCGAAAGCAGACCCATGGGACACGATTTCTCGCTATGACAATCTAACCACTAAGCGGATTGACCGTAACAGGAAGTACAGCGAACCGTGGTCTCTTTCATTCAAACCCGGCAGCTATCGGGGCGGCTCCACTCGCGTTGGTGGTGATGATGAATGCCCTTTTTATGGTTTGCTTGAGCTTATCGAGCGCACAGGCGCACCTGAGATCATTTCGAACTTTGACGTCTTTTCTACCCGTCTCGAAACGGCTTATCGGGCTATCACAAATCCCGACGAAGATGACTTCATGGCATTTTTGGCTCGATATCGTGGGTCGGACAAAAAGATACTCGATTGGGTATTGCCGCGCACGAAGGTCGCTCAGCTAAGTACAGAAGCTATCGAGCAATTGCTTGAGGGTATTCAGAATCGTGTGGATCGTTTGCGAGCATTGAACGACACCCGAAACGGGAACAGTCATCTCGCCTTCCTTTTGGAGGTAATGGCAAGAATTGTCATCCGGGCGCCATCTAAGAAGGCGTTGGAGTTATTTCTGTGGGCCATTTCATTGTTTGAAAAGCCAGTAATCTGGTGGGGCGGTTATGCTGCCAGCAACGCTGTTATGGAAGCGGCTGTTGAGGCGATGGAATCAGCCGATAAAAGCAGTGCTTTGCTAGCTGCAATTGGTCTCAAAACTCCAGCCGAGGGTGGTGCAGTAGCGACAGAACGTGACTGGCCAGAGCCAATCGATGCTTTCTCTGATCAAGATGCGAATGATCTTAAAATATCAATTGCTACTTCGCTTCGCATAGACGAACTAATTTCACATGTAGAAGACGGGCAAAAGCTGGACCGTGGACGTGCAATTCGGCGTCTTCATATGCTGTTTAAGGCAGAAAAACTCTCTGATCTTCAGTCGCAAGCTCTTCAGGACGCAATTTGGAAAAGAACGGATGAGAGCGGATGGCCATCCGACACTGATTTGCATCCATGGCTATTTCTTGAACTGCCCGGCCATGAACAGGCATCAGAACTGTTCCGCACGACTGTCATAAACGCTGTTGCCGAAGGCAGCGTCAGCCATGATCTGTTGATGAACCTCAGAGTTGGTCTCAAGGTTGGAGACTTTGTGTTAGACGAAGCAATGCTCGCGTCATGTATCTCTGCATGTCTTGACTGGACCCCGAACAGCATGGAAGGGCGATCTGATATATACATAGCACTGTCTGGCGATGCCGATATGAATCGAATAACAGCGCGAGAGGTCGGTGAAGTTCTAGCGCGGACGCTTCTGCCAATGTTTGACCCTCAAACAATCGCGAATAGCGACATCGAATCGCGACTTACTACGAATGAAAGCTACCAACGGTTGCCGCAACTGGTAGCGGTTGCGTACCAAATCGAGCGCCTTTTTCCTGAACATGCGAGTTTTGCACTATCGCTCGTGCGAGTAGCGCTGGCCAGCCGAGACCCAAAACGCGTCTATCCAGCGTATATCGCGATGATGCAATACACCCAAGATGAAGCTTCCGAGAGCGAGAATAGCGAGGCGATTGTGGAGCTCTTAATGCACGCCATCGAACAGCGCACCCAACCCGGTTTAAGCAATGCACTCCATCTTATCTGTGACCTTGTGGCTGATGAACGCCTGAGCCCCGCCAACCAAGAGCGAATTGTGGCTGCGCTTCCTGCATTGCTGGAGGAGTATCGCTACGATCAGCGTCGCCTTGAAGTTCCGTCACTTGCCGATTTGCCTCTCGTTAGAAAGCGGGTCCACAGACTGGCATCACTGCTTCGCCATCAACATGACTTTTTGGATGAAATAGTAGAGGAGCTTAGGTGCGATCCCTTGCCTGAAGTACGTAGAGTTAAAACCTAACTTTCGGTCCAATTAATTTGGACATGCTGCAATTAACTTTACGTAATCTTCTTAAACTTGTGCATCTCGTACTTATTTCGAGATAGTTCTGTGTTGGGCGTGCGAATAACTATCTTTTTCCTGTTTTTTCACCCGCGGCGAATGACTGGTTTCCGCCGATTCTGTTGAAAAACTCTTTGCTGCATCTGCAAATTTCGTAAAAAGTGGGAAATCGTTCCCTAGCAACCTGATTTCTCCCACTGACGCTGTCAAAATTTGAGTAAATCAGAACTTTGTTCTGCCAAATTTAGAGCCAACGCGCTGAATCAGAGTTTTTCAACACAATCCGCCATTCTAATCTGCCAAGCGATACCGATTTTGCGCCTTCGCAAGTCTTTCCTCCAATGAGGCTGAGTGTTCTTCGACGGTCCGTAAAAGTGCCTCAACATGGGTTTCCATGAAGTCGCTGAACTCTTCAGCCGAGACACCTGAAATCGCTGCACGGCTGACGAACAAC
This sequence comes from Primorskyibacter flagellatus, assembly GCF_900176485.1. GTDB lineage: Bacteria > Pseudomonadota > Alphaproteobacteria > Rhodobacterales > Rhodobacteraceae > Primorskyibacter > Primorskyibacter flagellatus. The sequence goes on along the minus strand of NZ_FWYD01000046.1, from coordinate 1,037 downwards.
CCGCAGATTTGCGCGTCGAGTTCGCGCATTTTTGCGGCGCGGTTTGCGTGGATCACGTCGCTTGGAAGAACGCCGCAGCAGTTATGCCGTAGATCGTTGCCAATGACCGCATCGAACATGCGCCAGAGGTCGTGTGCGGGCCATCTGGCGCGGTTGCGGTCATGTGTCGGCTCACAGTAGCGAATGCGCTTGGTGGCGTCTGTAAAGGCGTCTCCGATGGTGCTGCGAATGTCCTGCCAGTTGCGTAACTCGAAACGGTTGCGCAATTGCTTGGAGCCAAGGCGCAATTCGAACCGCCAGACTTGGCTTGTGTTGCGGTCGGTCAGGTCTAGCGGTGCTTCGCCAATGGTCGCGCTTGCCGCATTCCAGATGGTGAGCCAACCAAGTTTGTTGCTCTGGATGACTTCGGCGCGTTTGTCGTAGATCGCGATTTGGCGGTTTGCGATGGTTCCGGCTCGTAATCCGGTGACGCGCGCCCCGCTGGAAACGGTCGCAGTTTCATCGACGCCAGTATATTCCGTGACCTTGGTTCCGGGCGGCACAACCAAGCAGTCCCGGTTTGGTTCGAACCATGTGGCAAGGAAATCCACGGCAAAATCCGCCCGCGCAACCCGCAGTTGGGTTTCAACATAGGGAATAGCAAATGCGTCCATGCAGGCGCGAAAGTGCTGTTCAGCTCCCTCTAGGCCGCTTGTGGCAAGACCAAAGGCCCGGAAGTCGACAGTAATGCCGGGATTGTTGGGAATGCGGTCTTCGGGATCTTGAAACAACCAAACAGCGCCATGATCGCCAGTATGGGCAGTGAAGCCGCGTGCGCCTTTGCCAGTGACACTCAATTTGATTGTGCCAAAATTCACAATGCAATCGCTATGGGTCTTCTTTGCGAGATCCTTGGCGGCAACCAGTTCGGAACGCAGGGCCGGGGGAATATCCGTTTGAATGGTGAATTTCAGCCCGTCAAAGCCGGAATGCAAGATTTGCGCGTCCATCTACTCTGGCCTTCGCTTTCGTATTCGTGGAGGGGGGTGTTACAAGAC
>NZ_FWYD01000053.1 GCF_900176485.1 Primorskyibacter flagellatus | reverse complement strand
ACATCAAAAACAAGCAGCATAATCAATCAAACAACCGAACCAGAGCCTCCAATGTTCAAGCCGCTCTGATGTCCCATTTTATATGACGACAGACACGTCGGTCATACCGGGGCTTGCGACAGCTACCCGCCGCCCATTGGCGCGAAAATTGATGAGAAAATCGTCGAGATCATCATTCGCGACGCTGGACAATACGCCATCAATCCAACTTTCGGAAAAGCTGCTCCAATGCCCGCGAGACCAAGACGCAAAGGTGGCAGTACGGTCTCCGGCTGCGACGCCTGGGACACACCATCAGCCAAAGGTACCAATACTGCGGAGCAGCTTCGTCCTTGGGCCGTGCATGTTGACCAAACCAGCGGTGATCCGAATGATGCGCATGGGCGGGCCAAAGGCGAATGTCGAACGCTATTACGGCCTGCGCGCCCAGAACGCCGGAGCTCGCCATGCGCGATGATCCCGCCAGCGAGGCAATCATCATCGTGCTGCGCAGCCCGAAGATGCACGGGATGGTGGAAGTACAGTTCAAAGGTCGCCGTCAATACATAAATTCGTCAGCCAGCCCATAGGCAGAGCCCGGGGCACGGACTGGCGGAAGGTATCATCCGAAATTTGTACTTCTTGACCATAGGCTAATCTTAGAAGGAGCGCCGCAATATTGAACTGGTTCCACGACAGCTTGAACCCCTGCGCTGAGGCGGATAACATTGAACAAAATAAAAACATCCACTTTCCGGCAGGTTCAAATGCGGGCATTCATCTCATATTCTCACAGAGATTCCAGCGCTCTGGAAAGGCTGCATGTTCACTTGGCCGCTCTTCGACGCGAGGGACGGATCGAAGCGTGGTTTGACCGCGAGATCTTGGCCGGTTCAGTGCTCGACGATGAAATCCGTTCAGAACTGGAAGTAGCCGATCTGTTCCTTCTTCTCGTAAGCCCCGATTTCATTGCTTCAGATTACTGCGTGGAACAGGAGATGCGCCGCGCGTTAGAACGGCACGACGCCGGAGACGCACGGGTCGTGCCCATTATAGTTGAACCCTGTGATTGGGCGTCCATGAATGCACTTAGACGCCTGAAAGCTGTTCCCGTAGATGGAAAGCCGGTCAGTGAGTGGACCAATGCGAACACAGCATACCTGAATGTCGTACAGGAACTGCGCCGGATTATCGACGCTAAGCACATACCTGATGTCGCGCTCTCGGAGCCCAAAGTGCGCGCATCCACTCGCGACAAAAGTCCGCGCTATCGCGTGAAGCGTGATTTTGATGAGATCGACAGGAGCGATTTCCGGGAAACAGCTTTTACTACGATCAAGACATACTTCGAGAATGCTGCACAAGAGATCGACACTCTGGAAGGACTGCGCAGCCGGTTTGTGGACAGGGGTAGAACCGCCTTTGGTTGCACGATCGTTAATCAGGAACGCAAGGGCGGTACGGCCCACATCACAGTTCATTGCCGTGGCTCAAGCTATGCGCTTGGAGACATCTATTACTCCTTCAGTGAAAATGCACCGGACAACACCGCTAACGGCGCGCTCAATATAGCAGCAGACGATTACGAACAGTATTTGACCGCGACTATGTCGATGTTTGGTAGGGAACATGATCGGCTCAATTCTGACCAAGCTGCTGTGTACCTCTGGAACCAGTTTATCGACCAAGCTGGCATTAGCCCAGGATGAGCATATCCCTTTCATAGCATCAGCTATGGCCACCGGTTGAAAGCTGATGTGCGACGAGGTCGGAGCTTACCTTACCATGCGACGACACCAAAGGCGTATTGCAATCTGATACCAAGCGCGAAGCGTTAGCCGGACATATTTCAAGGAACCCACAAAGTGACTCTCCGTTTCTCAAATGAAGGCCCTGCGTTTCCTTCCCAGCTGGTAGACGCCTTGTTATCTGGCGACGTTGTTTTTCTCTGCGGTGCCGGTGTCAGTGCGCCGCAACTTCCAGGATTTGGTGGACTGGTTAAGTCGTGCTTTGCTGGCCTAAATGTTCAGATGAACCCTTCAGAACAGCAAGCCTTCGACGACTATCGATACGAAGAAGTACTGGGTTCGCTCAGCCGCCGGATTGTGGACCCAACGCAAATGATCCGAACTATTGTAAAACTTCTTCAGCCCCCTACGGATTTGAACCTCGATAACCATCGCACAATCTTGCGGCTCTCCCGAAATATGGAAAACCTGCCGACTATTGTCACCACGAACTTTGACACGTTGATTGAAAGAGCACTGCTTGAAAAAGCCGAAGCCGAAAGCATCCGATCGCTCAGTTTTGCCGGACAAGATTTGCCTGCTCCTGGAAGTGCAGGGTTCGGTGGCGTCATTCATCTTCACGGTCGGATTGCTGACCAGGATCTTGACTTGGATGAAACGTCTTTGGTCGTGACCAGTGCGAATTACGGTGATGCCTACATGCGCTCTGGTTGGGCATCCAGGTTTCTTTTTGACCTTTGCCGCAGCAAGACCATCGTCATTGTTGGCTATAGTGCTGGCGATGCCCCGTTCCGTTATTTCTTGAATGTCCTCGAAGCTGACCGTGAAAGATTTCCGGATTTACGCCCAGTATACGCGCTGGATGCAGTTGATGATCGGAATGAAGGTGATGTCAGGTGGTCCACGCTGGCAGTGGAGCCAATCCCTTACGAATATGTCCAAGACCCTGAAACGGGTAAGAAGATCCACTCGGCTATGTGGCGAGATCTTCGCAAATTAGCGGATGTGGTAGAGCGACCACGATCTACGCGTCGGGAATGGGCTCACGAAATTCTTAAAAAGGGATACAACACCGCCAGCCAAGAGGATCTCGATCATCTCAAATGGCTGTTCGCTGACCGTCGGGATTTGTGGTCTGTGGCAATTAAGGCGATTGCTGATCCTGAATGGTTCGATTTTTTTGCGCAGTCTAAGCTATGGAACGATCATGACGCGACTTGGGTCATTGCAGCCTGGATTGCCCAGGATCTACAATCCGCAGCTAATTTCAAATTAGCGGTCTCATGGCTGACGCGACTTCGAACCCCGTTTGCAGATGAAATCGACCGCAGGGTACGACAAACCAAGGATCTACCGCCATTGTGGCTTCGTGCATGGCGTATATTTTCCAAAAGCGCACCGGATGATGGTCGAGATCTCGATATGCCTGTTTATTCAATGATGGAACGGCTGCGCAGGCCGCCTGTGCTCAATATGGATATCCAGGAAGCTATTGAGCTTCTTACGCCGAAACTTAGGGAACGTCTGAAAAACCTGCTTCTTTCGGCGTGATCTGGTAGACTTGGGCAACCCGCCAAGGAGCCGTTCCGATGCCGAAGCAGCCTGCCTTTCC
>NZ_FWYD01000003.1 GCF_900176485.1 Primorskyibacter flagellatus | reverse complement strand
CCATCGTCGTCTCCTTCTGAATACTCAGAACGAAACTCGCCGTTGGCTCAGTGCAACGGAACCGCAGAAATCAATGGGACGGGGACGGCGCATACGAAGAAGCAGCGGACGGGGGCTTGCCCGGTACGCGTTGACGCGGCATAGAATGGGATATGACTGGACCCAGATATCCCGAGCTTATCGCACGATTGCCGTCTGCCGTGCCCTTTGTCGGCCCCGAAGCGCAGGAACGCGACCGTGGTGCCGCGTTCAAAGCGCGTTTGGGGGCCAATGAGAGCCTGTTCGGCCCTTCGCCCCGCGCCATAACCGCCATGCAGGAGGCGGCCGCCGAGATCTGGAAATATGGCGATGCCGGCAGCCATGAGTTGCGCAACGCCTTGGCGGCCTCTTTGGGCGTGGCATCTGAAAACGTGCTTGTGGGCGAAGGCATTGACGGGTTGCTGGGGTATCTGGTGCGGCTGTTGGTGGCACCGGGTGATGCGGTGGTGACATCCGAAGGGGCCTATCCGACGTTCAACTACCATGTGGCGGGTTATGGCGGCGTGTTGCACAAAGTGCCCTATCGCGACGATCACGAGGACCCGGTGGCGCTGTTTGCCAAGGCGGCAGAGGTGGATGCCAAACTGGTCTATCTGGCCAACCCCGACAATCCGATGGGCAGTTGGCATGAGGGTGCCGCGCTGATAGCCGCTCTGGATGATCTGCCGGAGGGCGCGTTGCTGTTGCTGGACGAGGCCTATATCGAGTTTGCGCCGGACGGCACGTCGCCCGCGCTTGATGTCGAGGATCCACGGGTGATCCGGATGCGGACCTTTTCCAAGGCGCATGGCATGGCCGGGGCCCGCGTCGGCTATGCCATCGGCGCGGCGGATCTGATCCGGTCCTTTGACAAGATCCGCAACCATTTCGGGATGAACCGGACGGCGCAGATCGGGGCTTTGGCGGCATTGAACGATGCGGACTGGCTGGCGAGGGTCAAGCAGGACGTGGCGCTGGCCAAGGGGCGTATTGCGCAGATCGCACGGGACAACGGGCTGGAGCCTTTGCCCTCTGCGACCAATTTTGTCGCTGTCGATTGCGGCGCGGACGGCGCGTTTGCGCGCCGGGTGCTGGAGGAGCTGGTCAGGCTGGGCGTGTTCGTGCGGATGCCGTTCGTGCCTCCCCAGGATCGGTGCATCCGGATCAGCGCAGGCCGGCCCCAAGATCTGGATGTGCTGGAACAGGCCTTGCCTGTCGCATTGTCGGCGGCGCGGGAATAACGCCACCGGGAAGGAGGCGCTGAGAAACCACGCCGCCGGAACGCCATGTTATACGACGGGAGGCGACGCGGTGGCATCGGCGATGATCTGCGCCGCGGCGGCGGTGCCACCGGGACCGTGCGGGATGTCCAGCGCCTTCAGCCCAGCCTCGACCGAGGCGATCAGGCCCAGCATCATATGCGCATTGATATGGCCCATATGCCCGAAGCGGAAAAACCCGTGCCACGCGGGATCGGTGGGCGGGGCCATGCCAAGGCCGATGCCCAGTGTCACGCCCGCCTGCCCTTCGCACCATTGCCGCAGCCGACTGGCATTGGGCGCGCCAATCCGTGCGGCGGTGACGGCATGGCTGCGCTTATGCGGATCAGGCATATTCAACGCCAGCGGACCGCCCTGCCCCCAGGCATCACAGGCGGCCCAGAGCGCGCGTGCCAGCGCCTTGTGGCGGGACCAGACATGCTCCAGCCCCTCCTCGTGGATCATGTCCAACGCGGCGCGGAGACCGAACAGGTGATGCGTCGGTGCTGTGCCGCAGAAATGTTGTGAATAGTTCTGCGGATCGACACGCGGTGCCCAGTCCCAATAGGGGCTGACACGGACCAGCCCGTCCCGGACCTTCGCGGCCTTCGGCGAGAAAAACATCAGCCCCAGCCCCGGCGGCGTCATCAACCCCTTCTGGCTGGCAGCGATCACCACATCGACGCCCCAGTCGTCCATCTCGAACCTGTCGCAGGCCAAGGACGCGATACAATCGACCATCAACAGCGCCGGATGGTCTGCCTCCTCCATCGCCCGGCGCAACGCCGCGATGTCATTTCGGATCGAGGTGGACGTATCGACATGCACCGACAGCACCGCCTTGATCTGATGTGCCGTGTCAGCGGTCAGGGCCTCGGCCACGCGGGCCGGGTCGATGCTGTCATGCAACCCGTGCTCCAGTATATCGACCTCGATCCCCATCCTTGTGGCGGTATCTGCCCAGCCCTGACCGAAATTGCCGTTCACCGCCACCAGCACCCGGTCACCGGGCGCCGCGATATTGGCCAGCGATGCCTCCCACATGCCATGCCCATTGCAGATATAGATCGCGACATTATGTTGCGTGCGCGCCACACGCCGCAGATCCGGAAACAACGAGGCGGTCATTTCCATCAGATCGCCCTCATATATATTGGGCGAAGCGCGGTGCATTTCACGCAGCACGCGATCGGGCATGACGGACGGGCCGGGAATGGCGAGGTAGGGACGACCTTGGGCAAGCGACATGAACGCATAGCTCCTGAGAACACGGACGAAGTGCAGATTACCCGGCGCTCTGGTGCCGTCAATAGCGGGCAGGACGCTTGCCACTATGGCTAAGTGTCACTAAACCCGGCAGAAACCGGCAGGAAGGCCAGTCAATGCTGAAACGTCTGTGGACACGCATCGAAGACGCCGAGCGCAAGCTGCGACGGTCCTTCGGCAAGGACATCGCGACGCCCTCGGGGCGGCGATGGGCGGCGTTTCACTACAACGTTTTCGATCACGCCTTTCTGCGCAGTTTCTGGACGAATTTCTTTCAGATCGCGCCGGGCGTCTATCGGTCCAACCAGCCCACACACAGCCGGTTCGAGAAATATGCCGCGATGGGCATCAAGACCGTGATCAACCTGCGCGGCACCGACAAGCACGCGCATTACCTTTTTGAGAAGGAAAGCTGCGCCGCGCTGGGGCTGACATTGATCGACGCCAAGCTTTGGGCGCGCATGGCCGCGAAACGCGAGAACATCGTGTATGTCATCGACGCGATGCGCGCCGCGGAAAAACCGATGATGTTTCACTGCAAATCGGGTGCCGACCGCGCGGGCTTTGCCTCGGCCATGTATCTTTTGGTGTTCGAGGATGCCCCGATCGAGGTCGCGCGCCGCCAGCTGGGCCTGAAATACATTCATCTCGAATTCACCGCGACGGGTATCCAGGGCTATATCCTGGACACATATGCAGCCCGAAATGCGCGCGCGCCGATCGGATTCGAGGACTGGATACGCAGCGAATACGACCACAAGGCGCTGCAAAAGGGGTTTGACGCGAAAACCCCCCCGGCCGAACTGGTGCTTGCATGACCAAGCGCACCCCCAAGTCAGCTCGGACGCCCAAAGCACATGAGTTGCTGTTGTGGCTTTGGCGGAGCTACCTGTCAAAGCACTGGGCGCTTCTGATTCTCGGGATGAGCTTCATGGCGCTTGAAGGCTCCATGTTCGGCTTTCTGAGCTACATGATGAAGCCGATGTTCGACAGCGTCTTTTCCGGAGAGAACAGCGGCGCGATAGGTCTGGTGGCACTGGCGTTTTTCGGCATCTTCCTGATACGCGGCGTGTCCAGCATGGTGCAGAAGGTCGTCCTGACGCGGCTGTCGCAATTGACCGTCGCCGACATCCGCGCCGATTTGGTGTCGCATCTGATGCGGCTGGACGGCAGCTTTCACCAGGCGCATCCGCCGGGCTATGTCATGCAGCGGATCGAGGGCGACGTGGGTGCCATCAACAAGGTCTGGCGCACCATCATCACCGGGGCGGGCCGCGATGTGATCGCGCTTTTTGCACTGTTCGCGGTGGCACTGGGCGTCGATTGGCGCTGGACTTTGGTGGCGCTGGTGGGCGCGCCGTTGCTGATTGCGCCCTCGATCTTCCTGCAACGCTCTGTCCGTCGCAATGCACGGCTGGCGCGCGACGTGGCGGCCCGGCTCTCGACGCGCCTGAATGAGATTTTTCACGGCATCGTCGCGGTCAAACTGAACGGGCTGGAGCGTTACCAATCCAAACGCTACGCGAAACTGACGAAAGAACGCATCCGGACAGAGCTGCGCACAAGCATGGGACAGGCCGCTATCCCCGGACTGATCGACATCATGTCCGGTCTCGGCTTTATGGGGGTGCTGCTGTATGGCGCGTCCGAGATCACCTCCGGCGAAAAGACCGTGGGCGATTTCATGGCGTTCTTCACCGCCATCGGCCTTGCATTTGAACCGCTTCGCCGTTTGGGCGCGGTCAGTGGCACATGGCAGGTCGCGGCAGCCGGGATCGAGCGGATCAAGGAATTGCTGGCGATGCAGCCGAAACTCGCCTCGCCTGCCAACCCCCGCCCGGTGCCGTCTGGTGTGCCAGAGATCCGGCTGGACGATGTATTTCTCAGCTACGGTGACACACCCGTTCTGAAAGGCGCATCGCTGGTGGCAGAGGCAGGCAAGACCACGGCGCTTGTGGGCGCGTCGGGTGCCGGAAAATCCACCGTGTTCAACCTGCTTTCACGGCTGGTCGATGCTGATGAGGGCGTTGTCAGCATTGGTGGTGCACCCGTGGCCGAGCTGGATCTGGACGAATTGCGCGACATGTTCTCTGTCGTGTCGCAAGACGCGATGCTGTTTGACGACACCCTGCGCGAAAACATCCTTCTGGATCAGCGGGACGTTGATCCGGCCGCCTTGCAGCAGGCCATTGATGCCGCGCATGTGTCGGATTTCCTGCCCCGCCTGCCCAACGGTCTCGACAGTCAGGCAGGGCCTCGCGGGTCAAACCTGTCCGGCGGGCAACGTCAACGCGTCGCGATTGCGCGCGCCTTGTTGCGCGACAGACCGATCCTGCTGCTGGACGAGGCAACCTCGGCACTGGATGCGCAATCCGAGGCGATTGTCCAAGCGGCGCTGGACCGGCTGGCAGAGGGCCGCACGACGATTGTGATCGCGCATCGCCTGTCGACCGTGCGCAATGCCGACCAGATCATCGTAATGGATCATGGCCGCGTCGTCGATGTCGGCTCGCATGACGAGCTGATCCTTGGAAGCGGCACCTATGCAGAGCTGCACCGCCTTCAATTCGACACGGACGGGCCTCACTAGGGGCCGCCGCCATGCGCGCATCACTCGGCCCTGTTGTCTCTTGCCTGACTTCCTATATGTCACAAGAGAAGCGAACAGGAGAATTTTCATGGACCGCACAGTGATCCGGGTCAGCGGCGGGGAGGCACGACACTTCCTGCAAGGGCTTGTCACCAATGACATAGAAAAGCTGGATCAGGGACTGGTCTATGCCGCGATCCTGACGCCGCAGGGCAAGTATCTGGCGGATTTCTTCCTCGCCCCCGATGGCGAGGAGGTGCTGATCGACGTGGACGCATCGCTGGCAGACGCGCTGTTCCAACGGCTGAGCATGTACAAGCTGCGTTCGCCCGTGACATTGACACGCGAAGACATGGCCGTGACCTGTGGCACCGGGCCTGTGCCCGAGGGTGCCTACGCAGATCCGCGTGATCCTTCAATGGGTTGGCGTGCCTACGGGCCGGGATTTGAAGCCACGCCAACGGATTGGGACGCGCTGCGCGTCGCCGCCTGCATACCGCAGACCGGCGTGGAACTTGGCCCGGATACGTTCATCCTTGAGGCCGGGTTCGACCGGCTGAACGGCGTCGATTTCCGCAAGGGCTGCTATGTCGGCCAAGAGGTCACGGCAAGGATGCGCCACAAGACCGAGCTGCGCAAAGGCTTTGCGCTGGTCGAGATCGATGGCGATGCAGACCCCGGTGCCGAGATCACCACCGCCGAAGGCAAAGCCGCGGGCACGCTGCACACCCGGTCCGGTGACAAGGCCATCGCCTACCTTCGGTTTGACCGCGCGCGCGAAGAGATGAAGGCCGGCGACGCGACACTCCGCAGGCTCTGAGCTTTGGGGCCTTTTGTGCCTATTGTCCTGCTGTTTGGTACATAAGCCCTTGGGCCACTTTTCCACATCACCCTGCCCGATATGCGGGCTGGTCTTGCGCCCCCGCCCAGCTTGGCGGTGCCGACAAGACTGCCCGGACACCGCGAAGGGCCGCGCCTCATTTGCGTGATCTGTACTCGGCAAACCGGGTCTTGAGGCTGGTCAGACGGTTGCTTGACCATGGCAGAAAAATATAGCTGATCAGCAGGACGTTGACAGAAATCACCAATACCGACCGCCAGACCGATGAAAAACCGACAGGCAACAGAAGATCGGCAATAAAATTCAGGATTGCGCCCAGCACGAGGATCCAGAAAATCAGGATCACAACGATTTCGATTTTGCTGATCCGCGACACCGGATGCAGGAGTTCCGCAAGCTCGTCGAACTGGGTGTGCTTCGTTGCCACTTGCGGATGCCGGTCCAACTCCGCGAGGCAGGTTTTACGCCGGTCGGATTTTTCCCATTTTTCAAGATTTTTGCGCGAGTTGAATGTGAAAATATTCACCAGCTCGTAAAAATCGGCCTGTTTCGAAAGGCTGTTGTGATGCCCCAGATAGCCGGTTTGATCGGAGGCAACTTTCTGCAACTGACGCACGGATTGCATGATCTGGTCTTTCATGTCGTGGTCGAACCGCCGAATGATGATGGACAGGACCGGCCGAGCATCATTTGACATTGCCAGATTACCTTTCTTTCGTTCGTCCGCCCCGACGCCAGCGACATCAATGATGTGCCGAGTCGACCAAGGTCCAACGCCTGAAACTATAATGTTGTTATCCGCACAACCGTCGACAGCGTTCGAAAAATCTCGCTTTAAGCGAACTGTGACTATATTTTAGTCACATCGAGACCGGCCGCTTTTAAGCGCGGCACTATCTTCTTCATCTTGGCGAACTCGGTGCCGAACGACGGTCCAATTCCTAGAGCTTCACAGAATTCTTTACCAGTTACGCTTTGCAGACTGTCAGAGTGCTTGATAACCTGAAGGTGCAGTTCGGCAACATATGCGTTGCGTGGAGCATCGTCGATTGCTTCCTTGATTTGGGAGATCATTTGGTTAATGGCCATTTTCGTATCCTCGTGGTTTAATGCGATGGCATGCATATTGATTTGTGCATTTAGCTTTATGCATAATCATTGAAGTATGTCAACTGCTGAGAGCTTTACAAAAGCTACCAGTCAAAACCTTTACAGCAATAACGCTCGCTTCTGGCACATGCCCAAACTAACTCGATTTAATTTTCCAAAAATCACGTTCAAAACTGAAACGGTTTTTTGTTCTTTAGTGATACCGCGCATCCGTGCAAGAGGCCTCATTTGGCAGAAGGGATTTTAGCCGAAAATACATATTGGACGGATGCTAAAAAAGCATCGGTTGTGGGCATCACCAACGCAAAACCCCGCCCTGTTTCAGAGGCGGGGTTTGGAAGGTGGTCTGCCGCGCGGGTCAGGCGCGTTCGGAATATTCCATGGTCTCGGTGTTGACGACGATCATCTCTTCCTGGCCCACGAAGGGCGGGACCATGACCTTGACGCCATTGTCGAGGATCGCGGGTTTGAAGCTGTTGGCAGCGGTCTGGCCCTTCACCACCGGCTCTGTCTCGGCGATCTGGCAGGTGACTTTCTGCGGCAGGGTCGCGTTCAGCGCCTCTTCGTCATGAAATTCGACAAGAATGGTCATGCCGTCCTGAAGGAACGGACGGCGTTCCCCCAGAATGTCTGCGGGCAGCTCGACCTGATCGTAGGTCTGGGTATCCATGAATACCAGCATACCGTCGTTTTCGTAGAGGAACTGCATGTCCTTCTGTTCCAGCCGGACGCGTTCCACCTTGTCGGCAGAGCGGAAGCGTTCGTTCAGCTTGGAGCCGTTGCGCAGGTTGCGCATCTCGACCTGGGCAAAGGCCCCGCCCTTGCCGGGCTTTACATGGTCCACCTTGACGGCGGCCCACAGGCCCCCGTCATGTTCCAGCACATTGCCGGGACGTATCTCGTTTCCGTTGATCTTTGGCATGGGTCAAAACCTTGGCAATCGCTTGATCATATTAGGCCGGCACCTATATCTCGTGGATGGTCTTCTGGCAAGACAACCAAATATCGTGCTGCAAATGCAGAAAGACATGCGCATAGCGCATGACAGGCTTGCATTTCGGCTATATCCGAATCGGTTCGAATAGGCGATAAGGCACGTCACGCCGAAAAGACAAGAGCAAGAAAAAAAGGACGAGTCATGACGGATTTCGTTGATGGTACGGCTTTCAACAGCGAACAGGGCAACCGTGCCCGGAAATTGTTCGCCGCAGTTGTGCTGGCCGCACTTGATGATGCCATTGCCGACGACAAGAAATATGGCAATGGCCCAGAGCAGATCGCCCGCTGGGCACGCTCGCGCGATGGGCGCGAGGTTCTAAGCTGCGCCGGGATCGACCCCAACGAACGGGTTGTTTCGGGATTGATGGAGTTTGTCTCCAAAGGGGTCCGCACCTCTGTCGCGCTGTCGCGCGAGGAAAGCGAACGCCGCAATGCAGCACAACAGGCTGAAGCAGCCTGACCACCACCGGGCAACCGGATTAAAAAAGCGCGCCCCTGATCCGGGGCGCGCTTTTTTGTGTAAAACCTGTGGGTTGGCATCAGGAAGGATGCAGGACCTCCGCAGCTACCAGCGCGTTGCTTCAGTTGAAATCCTGGATCAGCAAAGCGCGGTTCACCTCGCGCCGGACAAGGTTTCGGACGTTGCGGGTGATCCGCTCGCCCAACACGCCCTGAAGCTCGTCGCGTACGATCTCTGAAACGATTTCTCGCAAAATCGCTTCGTCCAGCACGGTGCCGTCTGCGGGTACCAAACTGTCGTGCCTGTCGGTGTGGATCTCGCCGCTGATCGCCTGCGCCCTGCCTAAGGGGTCCTGCCCTGAAGGTGCCCGACGGACAGACATGGCAGACCGCTGAGCCGTACCGATCTGAGGCTCTGCCTCCTCCTCGGTGGCCGGATCCCAGGCAGCGCCACCTTGGGCGACCATCGCCTCCAGCTCGGCAATCTTGCTTTCCAGACTGGAGGCACGGGCAGAGGGTGCCGGTTCTGCCGCCACGTCACTGGTGGTTTTTTCAGAGGCGGCGGCACGGGTCGCAGCTTGATCCTTGCGCGACGTTCCCCTTTCGGGCTGCCCGTTTTTTCCACCGCGATCGTCAGACGGAATGAAGGCAAACACATCTGAACCGGACATCTCTTGCGCCACGTCCTGCGCCACCGACGGATCTGACGCCGCGTTGAGCTTGCAGGCTGTGTCGATACCGGACTTTGAAGCGCCCGCATCCCGTTTTTCGGCGGGGCGATCAAGTCTGGCAGCATCCCCGAGAATAAAAACGCCCGGCGCTGGCTTGCGGGGACGCGGCGCATTGTCCGACCCAACCGGATCGGGCGTGCGGGCCTCGTAGCGGGCCAGCGTTTTTGCGGTTTCAGTCACCGTTTTCCGTGTGGGCCTGTGACCCGCCTTGTCGCCACCTGTGGCACCGCCCTGCACCCGCTGCGCCGGTGTCAGCAACAGCCGATCAACCGCCTTGGGGGGCATGTGCGTGCCGCTGGACACCAGCCTGCGCACCGAGGACAACACGTCCTCTGTTTCAACATTCGTTACCCGATCAGACATTTCTCTACCACTCTTGCCTGCCGAAAACTCTATCGGTCAGCAGAGATTCTTACAACCGATAGAGACGGGTCTAGTTCTTGCCCAAGGCCTTCAGCACCCGGTCCAGCTTTTTGCCCTGCTGGCTGACATGCGGCGCGTCCTTGACGAGGTTGTAATAGGCCGATGGATCATATTGCTGGACGCCAAGATTGAGATGCTCCGCCGTCAGCAAACCCGCCGAATAAAGCAAGGTATAGGCGGCCACATATTCATCCGTCGTGGCGGTGATCAATGTGGCGCGTGCATCCAGAAGATCCTGTTCGGCGTTCAACACGTCCAGCGTTGTGCGGGCACCCAGCTTCGCCTCTTCCCGGACGCCGTTGAAGGCAACGGTTGCCGCGCGGATCTGGCGTGCGCTGGCATCGCGTGCGGCGCGGGTGGATTGCAGGAAAGCCCATGCGTTGCCGGCAGCCTGTTGCAGCCCGACCTGCACGACATGCAGATTGGAACGCGCCGCATCCCGGCGCGCCTGCGCCTGACGCAATAGCGCAGAGCGGCGACCGCCCTGATAGAGCCGGGACGTCGCGGTGACGCCGACATTGCCGCCATAAGACTGCGCCTCGGACTGGAAATTCTCGGTCACGCCGTAAGAGCCGTTCAGTGTCACGGTCGGGTTGAATTCCGCCTTGGCCCGCTGGATGTTCAGCTCGGCCACGGTGACCTCTCGCTGCGCCTTTTTCATGTCGGGATGGTTGCGCACGGCAAGCGCCTTGGCGCGGTCCAGACTGGCCGGGATGTCCGGAATGGCGCGCGGCGGCACCAGCGCATCGGGCCTGCGCCCGACCGCCGCAACATATTCTTCCTGCGCCTGCGCCAAGGTCCCTTGCGCAGAAGCCAGAGCAGAGCGCGCGCCGGCAAGCTGCGCTTCGGCAAGCGCCACATCGGTACGGGTCACTTCGCCAACCTCAAAGCGGTCATTGGCGGCGCGAAGCTCTTGCGTAATCAGACGGACGTTGTTCTGCCGCAAGGCGACGGTTTCGGTGGCGCTGCGGACGCCCATGAAGCCTTCGACCGCGCGCAGCAGCACGTTCTGTTCAACAGTGACAAGCCCCTCACGCGCCGCCAGAACCGATTCCTTGGCGGAATCTATCGCCAGCCGCGTGCGTCCGAAATCAAGCAGTGTCAGCTGGATCGACAATTCGTAGGTCGCGGAGGTGTTGCTGCTGCCAACGGTGCGGAACCCCGAATTGGCCGAGGCGCTGTTTCCAAAGGTCCGGTTGATCCGCGCGGTCCAGTCAACCACCGGGCGCAGGGCCGAATAGGCCGCCGCGACATCCTCGTCAGCGGCGCGCAGCAGGGCGCGGTTCTGCTCCAGCAGGCCGGACGTGTTGTAGGCACCGACCAGCGCATCTGCCAAAGTATCCGCTGAGGTTGCCCCCGGTGTCGCCAGCACAAGGGCTGCAAGACCCACCGCCAACTTCTTCTTGAACGCTGTTCCTACCATGCTCGCCTCATGCTATGCCCGTTTTTCAGGTCGTTTCTACAGTGGTCGTCACGCGGTCAGAGCGCGAATTCCTCTTGTCGTTCAAAGCCCGGCAGCACCGGCGCGAATGCATTGAATGCAAAACGCCAACTGATGCGACCGTCGAATTTATAACCGATGCGGACTGTGCCCAGCGTCCCTTCGGCAAAAAGAACCGCGATGCGTCCGCCATCCTTCAACTGTTCGGCCAACGCGTCCGGCAGTTCTTCAACAGCACCCTGCACGATGATCACGTCATAGGGCCCGTGTTCCGGCGCGCCCTCGACCAAAGACCCTTTTTGCACGATCACGCTGTCGGCGTGATGTTCGGTCAGCAGGCCCTGCGCCTCTTCCACGCGTGTCTCATCATCCTCAAGCGCCACGACAGCCTCGGCCATTCGGGCGATGATGGCAGAGGAATAGCCATAGGCCGCCCCCACATCCAGAACCAGCTCATCCCCGGAAATATCCAACGCGTCCAGCATCTTGGCCAGCGTGCGCGGTTCCAGAAGCACACGGCCGCCGCCAAGATCGAGGTTGCCGTCCATATACGCCGCTTCGCGCTTTTCGCGCGGCACGAATGCTTCGCGCGGGACAGACAGCATCGCATCAATGATCGGAAACTTGGTGACATCGGAAGGGCGGATCTGTGAATCCACCATCAAGGTCCGGCGGGTCGAGAAATCGGTCATGTACTAAACTCGCTCGTTCAGATGTTTGCGATCCGTTTTGACACAGTTGCCTCGCATCGGCAATGTCCACGGTTGCGAAAATCACCGCCTGTTGCGCGCCCGTGCCACACGTTCGCTTGTGTCCGGCGCGTTGCCTTTGGCGAAATGAAAATGGCCAGACGCTTTCGCGGCCTGGCCATCTGATCCCAATCGTGACGGGGTGTTTACTGATCCAGAAAGGACCGCAGCTTGCGTGACCGCGACGGGTGCTTGAGCTTGCGCAGCGCCTTGGCCTCGATCTGGCGGATCCGTTCGCGGGTGACGCTGAACTGCTGACCCACCTCTTCAAGCGTGTGATCGGTGTTCATGCCGATACCGAAGCGCATCCGCAAAACGCGTTCTTCGCGCGGCGTCAGGGACGACAGAACCCGCGTAGTGGTTTCCTTGAGGTTGTCCTGAATGGCGGCTTCCAGCGGCAGAACGGCGTTCTTGTCTTCGATGAAATCGCCAAGCTGGCTGTCTTCCTCGTCGCCAATCGGCGTTTCCAGCGAAATCGGCTCCTTGGCGATCTTCATCACCTTGCGGACCTTTTCCAGCGGCATTTGCAGCTTTTCGGCCAATTCTTCGGGCGTCGGTTCGCGGCCGATCTCGTGCAGCATCTGGCGGCCGGTGCGGACCAGCTTGTTGATCGTCTCGATCATATGCACCGGGATGCGGATCGTGCGGGCCTGATCCGCGATGGACCGGGTGATCGCCTGACGGATCCACCATGTCGCGTAGGTAGAGAATTTATAGCCGCGACGGTATTCGAACTTGTCCACGGCCTTCATCAGGCCGATATTGCCTTCCTGAATAAGATCAAGGAATTGCAGCCCGCGGTTGGTGTACTTTTTAGCGATAGAGATCACCAGACGCAGGTTCGCCTCGACCATTTCCTTCTTGGCAAGCCGGGCTTCTTTCTCGCCCTTCTGGACCTGCTGCACGATGCGGCGGAATTCAGAGATATCCAGACCGACATACTGACCGACCTGCGCCATGTCAGAGCGCAGTTCCTCAACCTTGTCGGTCGAGCGTTCGATGAACATCTGCCAGCCGCGACCGGCCTTTTCGCCCATCTCTTCCAGCCAGTTCGGGTCCAGCTCGCGCCCGCGATAGGCGTCGATGAATTCCCGGCGGTTGATGCGGGCCTGATCGGCCAGCTTCACCATCGCGCTGTCAATCTGCATGATCCGGCGGTTGATGCCGTACAACTGGTCGATCAACGCCTCGATACGGTTGTTATGCAGGTGCAACTCGTTGACCAGCAGCACGATTTCGGCGCGCAGCTTTTGATACGTGGCCTCATCGCCCTTCGAGAAGGACCCGTCCTCGTTCAGCGTTGCCGAGATCCGGCTGTCCTGCATCGCGGACAAGTCTTCATAGTCCCGCGCGATCCGGTCGAGCGTTTCCAGAACCCGCGGTTTCAGCGCGCTTTCCATCGCGGCCAGCGACATGTTGGCCTGTTCGTCTTCGTCGTCATCGTCATCCGTGGCAATCGGATTGCCATCGGCATCCAGTTCCTGCTCGTCGGCCTTGGGTTTGGCAGGGGCGGCCGGCGCGGCGACGGGGGTCACAGGCGTGACGACACTGCCCAGCCCGGACGGTTGCACAACCGGTTCTGTCAGATCGCCGTCTTCGCCCATATGGGTGCCAAACGTCGTCTCCAGATCAATGACGTCGCGCAGCAGAATGTCCTCGGACAACAATTCGTCACGCCAGATGGTGATCGCCTGAAAGGTCAGCGGGCTTTCACAAAGCCCTGCGATCATCGTATTGCGGCCGGCCTCGATCCGCTTGGCGATGGCAATCTCGCCCTCGCGGCTGAGCAGTTCGACAGAGCCCATTTCACGCAGATACATGCGCACCGGATCGTCGGTGCGGTCCAGTTTCTCGCCCGTGCCGGAGGCCAGCGCCAGTTCCTTGGCCTGCGAGGTCGTCGCCAGCTCGGTCGAGCCTTTGTCCTCTTCGGCCTCTTCATCCTCTTCGGTGACCTGGATGCCCATCTCGGACAGCATCGACATCACATCCTCGATCTGGTCGGAACTGACCTGATCGGGGGGCAACACCTCGTTCAGCTGATCATAGGTGATATAGCCACGCTCGCGCGCGTCAGAGATCATCTTCTTGACCGCGGCCTGGCTCATGTCGAGAGAGATCTCGCCGTCCCGGTCTTCCGAAGTGCGGTCGTCAGTGTTTGTATCTTTGGCTGCCATTCGGGGCTCCTGTCAGGGGCTGGTCTGAGCGGGCGATTCTACTAGGGCGATTCGTTCAATCCGAATCAATAGCGCGATTCGGCGATTCGCACACCCGTATAGCCGCATTTTCTTTACTGTTTACTTACCAAGATGCGTTTAACTGCCGCGCTTGGCGTATTCTATTCTCTCCAGAAGCGCGTCCAGAGCGCTGCGTTCATCGCGATCGATTCGCGCGCCGTTGGGGCCGACATCATATTCCACGCGGTCATTCTGTTGGCTGCGCTCTGCCTGGTGGCGGGCATTTGCCGCCTGCCCCAAACGCCAGGTCACCGCCTCATCCGAAGGCCCTTCCAGATCTTCCTCCGCCTCGGCCAGTTCGGCCTGATGCCCCGCACGGGCCGATAGTTTCGCCAATTGCTCGGCCACGGTCATCCGGGCAAGATCCGTGTTGCCGGGCCGGCGAATGCAGGGCGTGACTGCCACATGGCGCGCCGAGAGCAGTGTTTCAAGGGGCTCGGGCCCAAGATGGTGCAGAATCTCGGCCCGCAAGGCCTTTGCATCCATTCCGGCGTGACGCAAAAGCTGATCGCGCAGGATTGCATGGGTCGGATCGGCGCAATGCATCTGCTCCAGCTCCGGTTCAAACTCCTCGATCAGGTCGGGGCAGGTCACCAAAGCGGCCAGAACCACCGCCTCGTGCTGGCGGGTTTCGGCGCTTTCGCCTGCCGCCACCAGCATGGAATTGCGCACCGAATCGCCCGCGCCTTTTTCCACCTGCCAAGACGGCGCACCAAACTTGCCGCCGGACTTGCCCGGACGAAATGCGCCCTGCCGTTTCTGGGGCCGGCGCGCTGTGCGGAACAGCTCCCACCGCAGTTCCTTGATCGCCTCGCCGTAATGGCCGCGCACCGACGGGTCACGGATCAGCATGATCTTCTCGCGCAGCACCTTGTCCAGCGCGGCCCTGCGTTCAGGACTGTCAAAGACCTGGCCTTCTGTTTCGCGCTGCCACAGCAGGCTAACCATCGGCAGCGCGGCATCCAGCACCTTTTGCAAGCCAGCGGCCCCGTCGACGCGGATCAGATCATCGGGGTCCTTGCCCGGCGGCATGACTGCGAAACGCAGCGATTTCCCGGCCTCCAGCAGCGGCAGCGCCAGATCGATCACCCGGTAGGCGGCGCGCATGCCCGCCGTGTCGCCATCCAGCGCAATCAGCGGCTCGTCCGAGATCCGCCACATCAGGTGCAACTGATCTTCGGTCACGGCTGTGCCAAGCGGTGCCACGGACGCGCCAAAACCGGCGGCGCTCAGCGCGATCACGTCCATATAGCCTTCGGCCACGATCAGCGGCGCACCTTTGCCGGATGCCGCGCGCGCAGGGCCCATGTTGTAAAGGTTGCGCCCCTTGTCAAACAGCAGCGTTTCCGGAGAGTTCAGGTATTTGGCATTGTCATTCGGGTCCATCGCCCGGCCGCCAAAGGCAATGCAGCGCCCGCGCGCATCGCGGATCGGGAACATGATCCGGTTGCGGAACGTGTCATAGGGCTTGCCGCCCTTGCTGGACGCCTTCGCCAAGCCGCAATCAAGGATCATCTGTTCGGACACGCCCTTGCCGCGCAGGTGGTCCCAAAGCCCCTGCCAGCCGTCGGGCGCAAAGCCGATGCCGAACGTGTCGCGCGTCGCATCCGTCATGCGCCGCCGGTCAAGATAGTCGCGCGCCGCCGCCCCTGCCCCGGTCTTGAGCTGCATGATGAAGAACTGCGCCGCCTGCTCCATCACCTGTGTCAGCTCTGTCCGCAGATCCGCCTTTTCCTGCGCCTTCGGATCGCGCGCGGGCATCGGCATTCCGGCCTCGCCGGCAAGGATCTCGACCGCTTCCATGAAACCGACATTCTCGGTCTCGCGCACGAAAGAGATGGCGTCGCCCTTCGCGTGACAGCCAAAGCAGTAGTAGAATCCCTTGCGGTCATCGACGTGAAAACTGGCGGATTTTTCCTGATGGAACGGGCATGGTGCCCACATGTCGCCCTTGCCCTGATTGGACTTGCGCTGATCCCACATGACCTTGCGCCCGACGACCTGAGACAGACTCAGCCGGGTGCGCAATTCGTCCAGAAAGTTCGGTGGCAGGCTCATGCCATGAATATCGGTGCAGGCGCGCGCAAAGTCCAGCCGATGGGTGCTCTGCAGGTCATCATATCCCTGCGCCCACGCTGACCCTCGGTCGCAACCCGAAATGCCGATCGCGGCAGCGCATGATCATGCCCGGCACCCCGCGCCACATGGCGGCAAAAGATCTTGCGCTGCCGAATTTCCAAAAAAGCATCCGAGCCTCGTATCGCGCCAAGACCATTTCAACAATTTGTTTATAAACAATTTTTCAACCTATTCGACGGGGCCGACACATTACCGACATATTTAAGTCAAGTTTTTGACACAGCTTCGCCCGAGAACATCTTTTGGAAGATTTCAAATCAAGATACGCAACCGTAGGGTTAAAAGAGCAGCATAAGGAGCTTGTAAATGTCGATTGATGGTGACAGCGGTAACAACCTGTTGGTGAACCTTCTTTTTTCCAACACCCTACGTGGCTTTGCTGGCGATGACACGCTGGTTTCAGGCCTTGCGAATGATCGGATGGAACCCGGTGAAGGCGATGATTTTGTCGACGGCGTCCTCGGCGGCGCTCATACGATCCTGGGCAGCGAAGGTGACGACACGCTGAACGGCTCCACGCTTGGGAGCGATACCTTTCTCATCTGGGAATCGCTGGCCGGTGGCGTCATGGACGCGGAAACGATTACCGCCTCGCTGGCTGGCGGGGATCTGCTTAGCATTCAAAGCGCCGCCGCAACCGGCTACAATCTGAATGCGGATCCCGACAACCAGGGCTGGGGCAACGGCAGCCATGACCTGCGGTTTCGCAATATCGACAAGTTCGACCTGTACCTCAGCGGTGAAGGGTTTGATACGATCCTGACTCTGGACGGCGATGACACGATCCGGACCGGAAGCGATTCCGATTTCGTGGGCGGGCGCGGCGGCGACGATGTGATCATCAGCGACGACGGCAATGACACGCTTTATGGCGGCGAGGGGAACGACTATATCGTTGGCGATACCGTCACAAGTTCCCTCACCGCAAACGACCGGATCTTTGGTGACGCCGGCAATGACACCGTGTGGGCCGGTGTGGGCGATGATGTGGTCTACGGGTTGGAAGATAACGATCTGCTCCGGGGCGAAGATGGGAACGATTTCCTTGCAGGCGGCGACGGTGCCGATACCGTGCTGGGGGGTGCGGGCAATGACACGATCAGCGGCGGTACGGGCGATGACGCCCTTTACGGCGGTGCAGGCATTGACGCGCTGAACTACTATTTCGCCACTGGCGGTGTCACCGTTGACCTTTCGGCGCAGGGCGTGGCCCAGGCGATCGGTGGGGGCGAAGGGACGGACATCTTCTCTGGCTTTGAGAATATCCTTGGCAGCGGCAACTTTGGGGACAACCTGATCGGTAATGCCGCGAACAACACCATTCGTGGCTATGGCGGTGGCGACACTGTCAGTGGCGGTGGTGGAGACGATTTGTTGTTGGGATATGCCGGCAATGATGTGCTGTCGGGCAACGATGGCAATGACACGCTGAACGGCAGCTTGGGCGATGATTCGGCCTATGGTGGCGATGGCAACGATCTGCTTCAGGGCGGCAATGGCAACGACCTGCTGAACGGGCAGGATGGGGCCGACATCCTGGTGGGTGGCGCGGGTGCCGACACTTTGACCGGCGGCCTTGGCGCGGACGTGCATTATGGCGGCGCTGGCGCAGATGTTTTCGTCTTTGCGGCAATCGCCGAAAGCCATTCCGGGCCGGGAACGCGCGATCGCATCGCTGATTTCGGTGGCGGGGACATGATTGATCTGTCGCTGATCGATGCCAACAATACGATCGCAGGGAACCAGGCTTTCACCTTTATCGGGACGGATGCCTTCTCGGCTGCGGGGCAGGCAAGATACTGG
The DNA here is from genome assembly GCF_900176485.1 of Primorskyibacter flagellatus. Taxonomy (GTDB): domain Bacteria; phylum Pseudomonadota; class Alphaproteobacteria; order Rhodobacterales; family Rhodobacteraceae; genus Primorskyibacter; species Primorskyibacter flagellatus. Next base: position 505,180 of record NZ_FWYD01000003.1, on the reverse strand, counting down.
ACAGATGGCACCAACACCATCCTGCTGCTTGATGTGGACGGCGACGGGACGGCGGATGGGAATATCGCCCTGACCGGCATCGGCTCGTTGACTGCCGGCGACTTTCTGCTCTGATTTCAAGACACTCGATTGCCCCGCCCTGATCCGGGCGGGGCAATCGTTTCAAAGGCCCTTGGCGCGATAGCTTGCGGCGACCTTGGTGATCGACACCAGATATGCGGCGGTGCGAAGATCATCGACATCTTCCCGCTCGTGCCAGACGTCGCGCATCGACTGATAGGCGACCCGCATCGTGTCATCCAGACCCGAGCGCACCAGTTCAAGCTCGTCCGCGCCGCGCAGGTACTTCGTCTTGAACTCTGGCGTCATCGACCAGGCATCGCCAAGATAGCGGTCCAGACGCTCCAGTTCGTCGATGACAAGTTGATGGCGCGCCTCTTCCTGACGCCGCTGCATACGACCAAAGCGGATATGGCTGAGATTCTTGACCCATTCGAAATAGGACACCGTCACACCACCGGCATTTGCATACATGTCGGGAATGATAACGACGCCTTTTTCGCGCAGGATTTCGTCCGCCCCGGCGGTGATCGGGCCGTTCGCGGCCTCGATGATCAGCGGCGCCTGGATATCCGCCGCATTGCCAAGGTTGATAACCCCTTCCAGCGCGGCCGGGATCAGGATATCGCAGGCCGCACCAAGCACCGCGGCCCCTTCGGCGTGATGGGTCGCGTCCGGATAGCCGGTGACACCGCCATTGGCGATAATCCACTCGCGCACATTCTCGACGTTCAGACCGGCCTCGTTCACAAGCGCGCCGTCGCGCTCGATGATGCCTGTGATCTTGCAGCCATCCTCTTCGGACAGGAACTTGGCAGCATGATAGCCCACATTGCCAAGCCCTTGGATGATCACGCGCTTTCCGTCCAGCTTGCCGGTCAAGCCCGCCTTCTCAAGGCCCTTCGGATCGCGGAAAAACTCTCGCAGCGCATATTGCACGCCCCGGCCCGTCGCCTCCACCCGGCCAGAGATACCGCCCGCATTCAGCGGCTTGCCGGTCACACAGGCCCGCGCATTGATGTCGGTGGTGTTCATCCGCGCATATTGATCGGCGATCCAGGCCATTTCACGTTCGCCTGTGCCCATATCGGGGGCGGGCACGTTCTGACTGGGATGGATCAGGTCGCGCTTGGCCAGTTCATAGGCAAAGCGCCGGGTGATCAGCTCCAGCTCATGCTCTTCATACTGGCGCGGATCAATGCACAGCCCACCCTTGGAGCCGCCGAACGGCGCCTCCACCAGCGCACATTTATAGGTCATCAGCGCCGCCAGCGCCTCGACCTCGTCCTGGTTGACCTCGGTCGCGTAGCGGATACCGCCCTTGACCGGTTCCATATGTTCGGAATGCACGGAACGATACCCGACAAATGTCTGGATCCCTCCGCGCAGACGCACACCGAAACGTACGGTATAGGTGGCATTGCAGACGCGGATCTTTTCTTCCAAGCCCGGCGGCAGGTCCATCTTCGCGACCGCACGATTGAACATCATATCCACGCTCTGCCGGAATGTCGGTTCGTTCTTTGGCTGCATCTGCCCCTCCATGGTCATGCAAGCTGCGCATCCTTCCGCAAGCTGTCCCATGCGCGGGTAACAAAGCGGTTAAGACGAGCGCTATTCGATACTGTCACACACTATGTCGAATTCCTTCGACGTCTCATAGTGCGCTGCCATTGTCGCCCGTGTCGAGACAATTGACCATGATCGGTGCAATATCAGGAAATCAAACGACCTTTCCGCAGAACCGCGTCCGGGATTCCAACGAACCGCCGGACAAATCACCAGATGCGGCCCAGCAGGCCCCGCCACGAAAGCCCGCAACCATCATATGAAATCATCCATATCGCAGATCAGACCCGCGTCCTCCGGCAAACGCGGAAAGGTCAGATTTGTCCGGCCTTCATCGCGGTTATCATATCGGCCATGAATTTTGCCTCGGCAGACGGAATGACGCCGCCAATGGCAACCCGGCGTCCAACGCGCCACCAGATGCCCGGTTTCCAGCCACGGGGTTGCTTGTCCACGGTTTTCAGCATGAACCCGTTGGACGGCTTGAAGGCAAAAGCCCCGCGATCCACCGTGACGATATCCTCGGTCCGTGCCAGTAACGTCCCGGCGCTGTCACGCAATTCGTCGCGGGTTAGATGCAGCGTCAGCGCGGTTGCCTGCCACATCACCTGAGCCGCCCATAGCGACAAAGCCCCGACCGCCACCAGCAACACCTGCCAGACCGCGCCCATGGCCGCCGTCACCGCAACGTATAAAAGCAGCAAGCCAAGTGCTGCCACGATACCCACACCAATGATCCGCCGTCCGGCAGAGGCACCAGCCTGCGCCACAATCTCGTCCTGCATGCCTGCCCCCTGCGGCGTCCTGCGCCCGTCATTTCCGTTGTTTTTCGAAACGTCGGGGCCATGCCCGGCCCCGACGTTCTCCGCATAGCGCACCGATTGCGGGAAAGCGAGAGTGTGCGTCCCTGCACATACGCGGTTCGAGCCTCGCGGATTGTCGCAACGCCCGACGCCCCTTATCTTTCGTCCAGCAACACTTGGAAGGAGACGTGCAATGTCCCTCAGACCGACTTTGGAAACCCGCAAGGCAACCCCCACGATGGAGGGCGCAGGCGTGCATCTGCACCGCGCCTTCGGCTTTCAGGATCCATCAGAGCTGGACCCGTTCCTGCTGTTCGATGATTTCCGCAATGACGTGCCGGATCACTACCTGCAAGGGTTTCCATGGCATCCGCATCGCGGGATCGAGACCATCACATATGTTCTCAACGGCTCTGTCGATCATGGCGACAGTCTGGGCAATACCGGGTCGCTGGGCGCGGGCGATGTACAATGGATGACGGCCGGATCGGGCATCCTGCATCAGGAAATGCCCAAGGGAAATGCCAGCGGGCAAATGCATGGCTTTCAGCTTTGGGCAAACCTGCCCTCGTCGCTGAAGATGACCGCGCCGCGCTATCAGGACGTCGAAGGCAAGGAGATCCCCGAGATCATCGACGATGACGGCACCCGCGTGAAGGTCATCGTGGGCTCGTTCTGGGGAAAAAGCGGCCCGGTGGACGGCATCGCCGCCGATCCGCAATATCTGGACGTCTATGTGCCTGCGGGCGTGAAAAAGACCCTGCCTGTGGACACTTATCGCCGGGCCTTTGCCTATGTCTTCGAAGGATCGGGCGCGTTCACGGATGCCGCAGACCCCACCGGTGTGCTTTTGGAAAAAGAGGTGGACGGCGCAGAGCTGAACATCCGCGACATGTCCGGCGACCGCACGCTGGTGCGCTTTGGCACCGGCGACAGCGTCACCGTGCAGGCGGGCGAACAAGGCGTGCGCTTTCTGCTGATCTCTGGCGCACCGATTCAGGAACCGGTCGCCTGGCACGGGCCCATCGTGATGAACACCCAGGCCGAGCTGCAACAGGCCATGCGCGACCTGCGCAACGGCACGTTCATCAAGGCGGCACATTGACCGCCCGGCGGCGGCGCAGGGATTTTTGCGCCGCCGCCTTTATTCCGTCACGCTGCGATGCACCATGTCCCAATAGACCTGCTCGACCTCTTCCAGCGACAGGCGACCGGCGCTGCGATACCAGGTATTCACCCCCGTCAGCATGGCAATCACCGCCAGCGTCGCTATCTTCGGATCGGCTATGGTGAAATCGCCCCCCGCCATGCCGTCGCGCAAGATGCTTTCCAGCGCATCCTCATAGTCCCGCCGGAGCGCCTCGATGATTTGGAAATTGTTCGGCTCCAGGCTGCGCAGCTCCATGTAGGAAATGAACACCGCCTGCGGTCGGTCAGCGTGAAAGCTGATGTGGAAGCGGGTGAACCGCTCCAGCCGCGCCGTGGGCGAACCATCCTGCCCCAGCGCCGCATGCGCCGCCAGCAGCTCGTCCATATGGCCACGCATCAGCGAAAACAGCAGCGATTGCTTGTCGGCCGTGTAATTATACAACGCGCCCGCCTGCACCCCGACCTCGGTTGCGATCTGCCGCATCGACACCGCAGCATAGCCGTGCCGGGCGAACAGCCGCAAAGCTGCCTCGCGGATGCGCGGGCCGGTGATTTCGGAATGAGAACCTGTCGTGCGTGCCATACCCCCTGATAACTGAACAAATGTTCAGATCAAAGCCCGACTTGCCCAAACCGCGCGTCTGGGGCATGACGGTGCAGTCCTGATCGCCCCGCCCCTACCGGAGCCGCCCCGCCGATGCGCCTAATCCTTGCCCTGACCCTTGCATCCCTTGCCGGATGCACCAGCTTTCCAGAGCTTGAGGCGGCACAGACACCGGGGATCCAGTCCGCCGCCTATCCGCGTCTTCTGCCGCTGGACAGTCTTCTGGCCGAGGGTGGCGACCCGCGCGCAACGCCCGAGGCAATGGATGACATCGCCGCCCGTGTGGCACAGTTGCGCGACCGCGCCGACCGCCTGCGCGGCCCGGTCATCGACAGCGCGACCCGGTCGCGGATGGCGCGCGGCGTTGTCGAAGGCTGACACGGCACCACCCGCCGTTGCACCCCGCCTGCGAACCCGCTACATCGCCGCCAAGCCATGAAGATTTTACAGGAGCCCCGCGATGTCAGACCCCCTGCGCCTTGGAATTGCCGGTCTGGGGACCGTCGGTGTCGGCGTCGTCAAGATCGTCCGTCAGAAGGCGGCAATGCTGCAATCGCGCACCGGGCGCGAGATCACGATCTCTGCGATTTCCGCGCGCACCCGCGACAAGGATCGCGGCGTTTCGCTGACCGGCTACGCGTGGGAGGATGATCCCGTCACCCTGGCCACCCGCGACGACGTGGATGTGTTCGTGGAACTGATGGGCGGCAGCGACGGCCCCGCCAAGGCCGCGACAGAGGCAGCCCTCGCCGCGGGCAAGGATGTGGTCACCGCCAACAAGGCGATGCTGGCGCTGCACGGTCAGTCCCTGGCCGAGGCGGCCGAAAGCGCGGGGGCCGTGCTGCGTTTCGAAGCGGCTGTCGCAGGCGGCATCCCGGTCATCAAATCCCTGACCGAAGGCCTTGCCGGCAACGAGATCACCCGCGTGATGGGCGTGATGAACGGCACCTGCAACTACATCCTGACCCGGATGCAATCGGCGGGCCTGCCCTATGAAGAGGTGTTCGAAGAGGCCAACCAGCTGGGCTTTCTCGAAGCCGATCCCGAACTGGACGTGGGCGGCATTGACGCCGGTCACAAGCTGGCGCTGCTGGCCTCCATCGCCTACGGCACACAGGTGGCGTTTTCCGAGGTAGAACTTGAAGGCATTGGCCAGATCACCATCGAGGATATCCGTCAGGCCGCCGATATGGGCTACCGCATCAAGCTGCTGGGCGTCGCGCAGCTGACCGGACGCGGGCTGGAACAGCGCATGTCGCCCTGCCTCGTACCGGACAGCTCTCCGCTTGGGCAGTTGGAAGGCGGCACCAACATGGTGGTGATCGAGGGCGATCAGGTCGGCCAGATCGTGCTGCGCGGTGCGGGCGCCGGTGAAGGCCCCACCGCCAGCGCGGTTCTAAGCGACGTCATCGACATCGCGCGCGGCACCCGCCTGTCGACCTTCGGGCAACCCGCGACAACCCTGCGACCGGTCACTCCGGCCCGTGCCACGGCACCTGCCCCCTATTATCTGCGGATGCTTTTGCAAGACCGCCCCGGCGCGCTGGCCAAGATTGCAACGACACTGGGCGAGGCCGGGATCTCCATCGACCGGATGCGCCAATACGGGCATTCCTCGGGCACCGCACCGGTTCTGATCGTGACGCACAAGACAACCCGTGCGTCGCTGGACGAGGCGCTGGTCGCCATGCCCGCCACAAAAGCGCTGGCCGAGGCCCCCGTCGCCCTGCGCATCGAGGAAGCCTGACCCGCCAAGATCCACAACGCGCCCGGCCGAATGCGGATCGGGCGCGCCTGGGCTGCGGTCCTGGCCTGCGGGCGGATGGCGCCAGCAATGTCCGCCACGCGCCCCGCGACGGGTGCAGAAGACAGTCAAAGCAGTCTCCTGTGCCTTGACGGACACCCTAGACCGCGCGGCTTGCGCGCCTGCGTTAGCGCTACCGGCCTTGTCTGTTCACCCCCCGTTGGGCTACATCGCAGCAACGCCGTTCCTGAAGGATTTCCAGATGACCTCTCATATTGATTTCAATGACCGTATGCTTTCGCTTGGTCTGGCGCGTGTGGCCGAACAAGCCGCCATCGCCAGCGCCGACTGGATCGGACGTGGCGATGAGAAAGCCGCCGATCAGGCTGCGGTCAACGCCATGCGCGACCAACTGAACAAACTCGACATTCAGGGCACCGTGGTGATCGGCGAAGGCGAGCGTGACGAGGCCCCCATGCTGTTCATCGGCGAAGAGGTCGGCAACGGCACCGGCCCGGCGGTGGATATTGCGCTGGACCCGCTGGAAGGCACCACCCTGACGGCCAAGGACATGCCCAACGCGCTGACGGTCATCGCCATGGGGCCGCGCGGCTCGATGCTGCATGCGCCGGACGTCTATATGGACAAGCTGGCAATCGGACCGGGCTACAAACCGGGTGTGGTGACGCTGGACATGTCGCCGATGGACCGTGTCAATGCGCTGGCGGCGGCAAAAGGCTGTTCAACCGACGACATCACCGTCTGTATCCTGGAACGCCCGCGCCACGAAGAGATGATCGCCGAAGTGCGCCAGACCGGCGCGGCGATCCGCCTGATCACCGATGGCGACGTGGCCGGCGTGATGCATTGCGCCGAACCCGACCTGACCGGCATCGATATGTATATGGGATCCGGCGGGGCACCCGAAGGCGTGCTTGCAGCAGCAGCGCTGAAATGCATGGGCGGGCAGATATTCGGCCGCCTGCTGTTCCGCAACGATGACGAGAAGGGCCGCGCCGCCAAGGCCGGGATCACCAATCTCGACCGGGTCTATACCCGCGACGACCTGGTCACCGAACATGTGATCTTCGCCGCGACCGGCGTCACCAACGGGTCGCTCGTGGCCGGGATCAAGCGCGAGGTCGGCTACCTGACGACCGAAACGATCCTGATGCGGTCCAAGACCGGCTCTGTCCGGCGCATGACCTACCGCAACCCGACACGCTGACCGGGCATCCGGTCGGACCTTCAGGCGCGCCTGCAACACCGGGTCCGGGGCGGACCTGACGGAGGATCATGGCCTATCTGAATGTCGAAACATCCCTGACGGGCCGCCGCTGGGTCGGCCCCTCGGGCGAGGCAGAACGCCAGGCCGAGGCATTGGCGCAACAGACCGGCCTGCCGCGTCCGATCTGTGCCGTGCTGGCACGCGCAGGCGTTCCCGCATCCGAGGCGCAGGCCTATCTTTCCCCGCAATTGCGCAGCCTGTTGCCCGACCCGCGCTCCTTGCGGGATATGAAACCGGCCGCAAAACGCTTTCTTGCCGCCGTCACCCGGGCAGAGCGTATCGCCATCTTCGCCGATTATGATGTGGATGGCGGGGCTTCCGCCGCGCTGCTGCTGGATTGGCTGGGCGCGATGGACCGGCAGGCGACGCTGTATATCCCCGACCGGATCGATGAGGGCTATGGCCCCAACGTGCCCGCCATGCAGGCGCTGGCCAAAGATCACGACCTGATTGTCTGCGTCGATTGCGGCACGCTCAGCTTCGAGCCGATCGCCGCCGCCAAGGGCACGGATGTGATCGTGCTGGATCACCATCTCGGTGCCGAAGAGCTGCCCGCAGCGCTGGCCGTCGTGAACCCCAACCGACAGGACGAATCCGGCGATCTGGCGCATCTCTGTGCGGCCGCCGTGGTGTTCCTGATGCTGGTCGAAACCAACCGCCAACTGCGCGAATCCGGGCGGAAAGGCCCCGACCTGATGGCGATGCTGGATCTGGTGGCGCTGGCCACCGTGGCCGATGTGGCACCGCTGATCGGGGTCAACCGCGCGCTTGTGCGCCAAGGGCTGCGGGTCATGGCACGGCGCGACCGCCCCGGCCTTGTGGCCCTGTCGGATGTGGCAAAGCTGACCAGCGCGCCCAGCAGTCACCATCTGGGCTTTGTCCTTGGGCCGCGCGTCAATGCGGGCGGGCGCATCGGCAAGGCCGATCTTGGCGCACGCCTTCTGGCCTGCCGCAATCCGCAAGAGGCGCAAGCCATGGCCAACCGGCTGGATGCGCTGAACACCGAACGCCGCGAGGTCGAGGATCAGGTCCGCGCCGCCGCGATGGCGCAGGCCGAAGAGCGCGGGCTTGACGCGCCGCTGGTCTGGGCGGCGGGCGAAGCCTGGCATCCCGGCGTCGTCGGCATCGTCGCCAGCCGCCTCAAGGAAGCCAGCAACCGGCCCGCCATTGTCATCGGGCTGGACGGGGACGAGGGCAAAGGCTCTGGCCGGTCGGTCGCGGGCGTGGACCTTGGTGCCGCCATCCAAAGACTCGCCGCCGAGGGGTTACTGCTCAAGGGTGGTGGCCACAAGATGGCGGCAGGCCTCACGGTCGCCCGCGACAAGCTGGACGAGGCAATGGCGCGGCTGTCGGATCTGCTGGCCAAACAGGGGGCCGGTGATGCGGGCCCTGCCGACCTTCGGCTTGACGGCACGCTGATGCCGGGGGCCGCCACGCCAGAGATCATCGACCAGCTCGACAATGCCGGCCCTTTCGGCGCTGGTGCCCCTGCCCCGCGTCACGCCTTCCCCTCGGTCGAGATCCGCTATGCAAAGCGCGTCGGCTCAGCGCATCTGCGGCTCAGTTTTTCTGACGGAACAGGCCCCAGAATCGACGCAATCTGCTTTGGGGCCTATGACGGCCCACTTGGGGACGCGCTGGAGAATCACGGCGGCGCCCGCTTTCATCTCGCCGGACGGTTGGAAATCAACGAATGGGGTGGCAGGCGCAAAGCCCAACTGCGCCTCGATGATGCCGCAAAGGCGCAATAACGCCTGATCTTCCGCTGCATTTCCCTTAAAATCCGCAAGTTTACAGCCTGACCCGACGTCGAATAAAAATTCCCTGAAAAACAGTGTAATTTCCACTTGCACGCACCGCAGGCTTTGCCTAAACACCGCCTCACGCCAAGCGTGGCCCGTTCGTCTATCGGTTAGGACGCCAGGTTTTCAACCTGGAAAGAGGGGTTCGATTCCCCTACGGGCTGCCATTTTTCTTGCTTAAGTAGTTGATTTTTCTACCTAAACAGAAAGCGCGTCCCCCACTATATCCCCCACCTTGCAGCGGATTGTCGCGGAATATGTCGGAACAAGGCGACGCCTCATCGGGCAGTCTTAATCATCCGTCAGTCTTTGACTGGTGTCCCGACCTTCCCGCGCAAGAGCGTTCACAAAAGCACGAATGGCTGCGGATTCGCGGCTGCGCTCGCCATGCTGATAATTGGGATGTGCCTTGCCGGGGTTCGCACCGCCGCCCGCACCGTGCATCCGGCATACCGCCCAGCCGCGTACCGCCGGGCTTCTGCACGGTAAACCGGTGCGTTTTGACTTCGCAGAGCATCGTGGCGCACGGTGCATGGGGTAAGCGTCCTGTTTCATTGCCGCCCCTCCCCCGTGGTTTTTTCATCGGTAGACACTGGCAACTTGGTGAAGTGATAATAATTGTCTAGCCGGAATGTTAACGGGGCCGATTTTATGCACCTACTTAGAATTTTTATTGCTTTCATATTAATCTCACAATCTGCTTTGGCGCAGCAACAGGAAGGCGTCATTTTACGCTGCGGGGCGTCGAGTGGTCACGCTTTCCATTTCAAGGACGAAACTACGAATCCCAATGGGCCCAACTGGACAAAGGACAGCATATCCACAGGCAAAATCATTCTCGTACGTTATGGCGATGAATGGGATATTCTCTTTGATGATAGCGTTGGTTCTTATGGCTACCGACAGGATGGTGCGAGAGTGATACCGTTGTTAGACAGTCCTGGCATGTTGACCGTTGGCGCATTCGGCGCGGCCTATGTCGATATTTATACCTTTGATTTTAAAGACAAAATATTAGCGTGGAGCAGAAACAAACTCGGCCCGATTTTGCCAAAGGTAGCAGCATACAAAGCAACTTGCGAATGACGGGTTCAGCGTCTTGCGCTAGTCATTTCCGCTCCGTCCCCCTTGGTTGACGTTGCCGACCACCGCCTGCGCGCCGCTTTCCACCGTGACACGCTCAACCCGCACAGTCTGTTGCCCTTTGGAACGATACCTTTTGAGCGTGTCCATCTGTGCCGCAAAGGTGCGTGCCAGCTTGTTCAGCGCGCGTTCGGCAGCATCCTGTTGCGGGATGTTGTCAACATGGTTCAACCGCCGCGCTAGCATCATTGTCGCTTGGTGAATGGCTGCCATCTGCGTTGTCAGCAGCAATTCCGCTGCATCTTTGGGCTGCATTGCATCCACGAAACCCAGTGCAAAGTTGGATGCGCTTTCATCGGTGCGCCTGCTTTGCGACCCCAATTTCGCCATTTGGCCAAGCCATTCGCTTTGCATGGCTGCGTTCGGTGCTGACGTCAGAACCCTGTCGAAGTCGCCACGCGCGTTGATTTGAAGCACGTTGTCGGCCCCCCATTCCAAGGCCATCGCGGGCGGTTCGCGTTCCTGCATCTTTGCAGCCGATTTCTTCGGTTTGTCGAGGTCATTCGCCATTGTCTTGTCCTTTCGGTTGAACCCAAGCCCGCGCGATACCGCACCAGTGCCGTCCATCCGGCCCGTGCTTTTCCCACTCGGTCAGCCTGCGCCAATCTGCCAGAGACACGACACGGCCTGTCCAAGTGCGTGGATCCCCGGTGACAGATGCGCCATGCCGGAACGCATCAGATTCGCGGTTCTGCGCCGGGGGCGTTGCGACACTTGCGACATTTGCGACAATCAAAGCCGGGCGCTGGGCGTGTGTCGCAGATGTCGCGATTGTCGCAGGGGGCGGGGCGTCACTTTCGCGCCCCTCCCCGAGTTCCGATAAAGCGGCGCTTGCATCAAACCACATCGCTGTCACCCAGCACGATATGCCACGCCTCGGCCCGTGCGGCCCCCCGCACCACTGCGCCCGCATCCAGCCGCACAAGCCATCCATGCTTCTCAAGGATGCCCAGCGCCGCCCGTGCCTTCGGGCTTTCGCGCAAAGGGTTCGGTCCGAGCCTGACCACATCCCGCGCCATCACGTCAGGATGCGGCCAGCTTTCCAGCAGCCATTTGCGCAGCGCCTCGGCCTTGTCGATTTCCGCCGATACGGTCGCGGCGCTGGCAAGCCGTGACGCTTCGGACAAATAGAATTGCGCCAGCGTTATCGCGTCGGCCATCGTTTCGGCTTTCACGGCCTGCGCGTCCAGATCGGGCCAGAGGGTCAGCACGCCTGCGATGCGCGCCGCCTGTTCCGCCACCTTGGATGCGGTGCCGGTGATATGCGCCAAGTCGCCGCCGGGGGCTTGCGCCGCTTCGATTGCATCGGCAAATCCCGCCAGTAGCGTGCGGGCGTCAGGGGCAAGGCCAAGGCTGCGCGGTTGCAGTTCGCGGGTTTCTTCATCCATCGGCAGGGGCGTGTCGAGAATGTCGTGCAGCCGCCCCGCAAAGCCTGCCAATGCCCTATCATCGCGCCGCGCGGTTGCCTGCATCCGTGTGCCAATGGCGCTGGGCGGTTCGCACATCAGGAACCGGGGCAGAAAGCCGGTATCGGCTGCCAGCGGGTCGGCCATGAAGCTACGCGCCACGGTCGGCTGCACCATCAGATGCACCGCCAGCCGCCGCCCATAAAGCGTTGCGTGCCCATCGCCTGCGCGCGTGCGCCTTATCGGATTGCCTTGCCAAAGGTCATTCAATGCCGCCAGCGTCTTTTGCCTGTTGTCGCTATTCATGGCGTGCCCGCCCAGAAATTGCCCGCCTTCATCCGAGAAAAGGCCAAGACTGGGTTGGCCGGTTGCGAATAGTTTGGTCAGCCCTTCAAAGGTCGGTTCCGACACGGTGCGGTCAGCCGATGGGGGCGCGTCGGGTTCTGCGCCCAGGGCTTCAAGGTCGGCTTGTGCAGCAGTGCGCTTTTCGCCCTTGCCCTTTTTGGCTTCGGCAAGGATGCGGTCGCGCTCCCCTTTCCAGAGCGCATGTGCATTGGCCCAGCTTTGCATATTGTCGCGCTGGGCTTTCGCCTGTTCGCGTTCATGGTCACGCAGCGCCGCCATCAGCGGCGCGTCGCAGGCTGATTTGCGTTCGCCGCTTAGCGCCATCGTCAAAGCATAGAGCGCCAAGGGACGCGGCCCGCCCAGCGTGTCCACATCTGCAAAGCCCTGCACCGCTAAGGATGCCACGGCCAAAGCCGATTGCGCCGGGATTGCCACCGGGGCTTGCGTGATGCCCTGCACCGCTTCGACAGCCCCGCGCAACGGCCCGAGCGCGTGAACGGGATAGGCGGCACCGGGCGCAATGTCGCGCACCAGCGGTTGCGGTCCTTCGGGGTTGTATCGGATAGCTTGGGGCGCGGTCATGCGGTTTCCCCTTTCTTTGTCAGAATGTCGTTCCAGTCGCGGCCATCGGGGGCAGGCAAGAGCGATACCTGCCAGCCCAGCGCGTGCGCGCGTGCCGCCAATGCGTTTGCAGCTTCACGGCCTGCCGTGTCGCCATCGGGGGCGATGGTCAGCCGCTTTGGTGTATCCGGCAGGTGCAGGGCGCGGATGCCGGATGTTGACAGCGCCGCCCAGACGGTCGCAGGCCCACGCAACAGGCCAGAGGCAAGGCTCAAGGCGGTTTCTATGCCTTCGGTCACCACCAACGGCCCCGCCCCATCCATGAGCCTGACAGCGCCGCCAGCAGCCCCGCCCAGCATCATCTTTGCCGGGTCAATCGCAGCCTTGCCCGTGCCATCGGCGCGCAGGTAGGTGCGATGCACGCAAGCCCCATCCGCGCCCTGCACCGCCGCCACCAACGCGGGATGCCGCTTCGCGGTCGGCCCGTGCCAGCAGGAGCCGTGAAAGCGCAGGGTGCGGGGCAGGTCGCAAGTGATGCCCCGTGCTTTGCGTAGATAGGTTTCGGCCAGCGTGCCGCCGATGGGCTGGGCGTCCTGCCAAACCTGTTTGGCTTGCGCCGCACGTTTGACCGCCTCGGCCCGCTGTTCCGCGTCGCGCTGGGCCAGCGTTGCCGCGTCCGGGGGCGTGTAATCCCCCGAGCGCAGCCCCGTCGCCGCCAGAATATCCGTGAAAGCACAAGCCGATTTCTTGCAATCCAGCAGCAGCCGCCCATTGCGGCCATCACCCAAGGTCAGGGCGTTCTGGCGCTTTTCGCGCTCGGGCTGGCATACGGGGCAAGGTGCCGCCCCGTAGCTGCGATACCACTTGCCGCCCAGCGCAAGTGTCAGGTCGCGTGCATCCCTCATTGCATCGCCCCCCAGATCAGGACGGCCAGCGCGTGCGCCTGCGCTTCGGTCAAACCATGCGCCCGCATCAAAAAGGCAATTTGCAGACGATTCATGCCGCACCCCCTTTCCAGTCGAGGGTGACGCCAGAGCGCAGCACATAGCGCCCGTGATGTCCGGCGTAATCGCCGCCATGCGGTTCAGTGACGGTTTCGATGTCCAGCCCGAGTGCGCGCAAGTTGAACACATAGGCGCTCCAGCGCGGCGCAGGGTTGTCGATGGGCGTGCAGCCTTTGGCCCCAACGCGACGCAGTTCTTCGAGCGCCCAGCGGTCGCGGCCCGTCACCACGATGCGAAACGGATCGCCTGTGCTGGGCGTGACGCGATAGAACGTGCCGGAATTGTGGCGTTTGCGCTTTTGCGGTGCTATGTTCGGGATGTCAGCCGCATTTGCATGGCGATAATCCCGGCCCGGTTCCTGCGCCAACAGGTTCCGGGCCACTTCGTTTCCGCCGCTCATATCAAGCGACCTTCGTTTCGCGGGCTTCAAGCCACGCGGTCACGTCGCTTTCGCGCCACGCCACAAGGCGTGCGCCCAGCTTCACGGGCTGCGGAAATTCGCCGCGTTTCATCCAATCGTAAATGGTCGAGCGGGAAAGCCCAGTGCGGGCTTCCACCTCGGGGCGTCGGATTAGTTTTTCGGCCATTGTCGGTTCCTTTCGGTTGCAGATGTTGCAATCCGGAAGGTCGGGCATTTCGCCTAAGTAGTCATACGGGGTGAATGGGGGTAAATTACAGACATTTCCCCGTTAAGATACGGGGGCAAATTTCATTCTTTTCTGAGCCGCTTTTGCCATATCCGCAGGCGATGCATCTATTTCCAGTGCACAGTAGGCTGCGCGCACAAGTTTATAGAGCTGACCGGTTGTTTCACCTGTCACTGGATTGCGGCCCAATGTTGCCGGCTCTCCAGTTACCGCAGCAACAATAACGCAGCATTCAGTCGCCACTCTATGCGCGAGGATATTTTTGCCTTTGTTTCCATTCACAATATTTCCGGTCGACTTGATTCTCTCGCGGACACCATCCGAGTTCTTTCCGATAGCGATGCCTGCGGCATCCAAAGCGTTTGCTTGCCACTCCAAGGTTCCGGCTACCGTGGCTATGGTTTCAAGTTTGTCTAAAAGCGAGTGACGGGCCATCAACTGGCTACCTTCTGGAAGATGAGCTGCTAAGGTTGGAGCATCGCCCCATGCCGCGAGCAGGTCATAGGCAAACATCCGCAATTCGTCACCAGCGCCAAAACCACCTCCGCGAGGACCATCCTTATCACCTCGCACGCATGCAGCTGCTTTCCGCAAATAGCTCGCTGCTTTTCGTAGGTCAGACGCCTCTCCCTCTGGCGATTTTGCATTGACGACTTCCCAGTGCTGAATTCGCCCCATGCTATACGCCGTAAAGAGCCGCTCTGCGAGCATCTCAACTTGCTGTTCTGCTAGTTCAGGGAAAATGGAAGCGATGGCATCATGGCATGCTGGACGGTGGTTTTTCAGCATCATGGCGCATACCCCATCTTCACAATATTGCCAGTTGCCACAACCTTATCGCCTCGCAAAAATCCAGCCCACGCAGACATCATCGCCCGCCGCCGTTCCAGCATGTCGCTGCGTTGATAGGCGCGCTCCACATCCGAGCCGATGAAATGCGCTAGTGCGACTTCTGCCATATCACGCGGATAGCCTTGTTCCGCCGCCCATTGTCGGAAGGTTGAGCGTAGCCCATGCGGCACTGCCGGGCGCTTGTTGCGCGGATCAAGGTAGCCCGCGCGCCCCGCCTTCACTTCGCTTTCCTGCATCCGCCGCATGACTGCGGAAATGGACATATCTGACAGCATCCCGCCGCGCGGAGCAAAAAACACGAAAGGCGAATCTTCCATCCGGGGCAGACCTTGCAGAATAGCCACCGCCTCGGGCGTCAGCGCCACGCGATGTTCCCGGCCCCCTTTCATCCGCGAGGCCGGAATGGTCCATGTCGCAGAAGTCGCAAGTGTCGCAACGGGGGTGGTCCTGATTGCACTTTTCGCGCCGAAGTCGATTTCATCCCATGTCATGCCGCGCACTTCTCCCGAGCGTGCAGCGGTCAACGTCAAGAATTGCAATGCCTTCGCGGCCATGCCGTCGCGTCTTTCAAGCGCAGCCCACCAGTCCGCAACGTCGCCCAGCGCCAATGCGGGTTGGTTCTGCACCTGCGTCACCTTGCCGGGTGCGGGCAACAGTTCCTTAAGGTTCCCACCCCAGCGCGCGGGGTTGTCGCCAGTGCGGTGCCCCGAGACGGTCGCCCAGTTCAGGATAGCTTCCACGCGTCCGCGCAGCTTTTTCGCCGTCACCGTTCTTTCGCGCCAATGCGGTTCAAGCATCCGCAAAATGTCCGCAACATCTATATCGCGCACCAGAATGTCAGCTAAGGCAGGGAACGCCAGACGCTCGATTGATGACAGCCACTGCTTACGATGCTTCTCACTCTTAAACTCTTTAAGCTTTACGGCGGCATAAGCTTCGACGGTCTGCGCAAAGGTCAACGCTTCACGCGCCGCCCGCCTTTCTGCCAGCGGATCGCCGCCCAGCATGGCCTTACCCCGGTTTTCGAGTGCCAACTTGCGCGCCACCGCCAGCGATATAGCCGGGGGGCTGCCCAATCCGATTTCGCTACGCTTGCCGCGGATGGTGATGCGCTGCACCCATTGCTTCGCACCGTTCGGACGCACGCGAAGAAAAAGGCCATGCCCATCAAAGTGCTTTCCCGGCTCCGTCACTGTTTCCACGAAACGTGCGGTCAGAGAGTTTTGCGGCTTTCGGATTCCAGCGCCTGCCATATCATATCCCCCAACATATCCCCCACCTTACTGCGGATTAACTAGGAATATGCCGGATTATGCTGGACGATGAAAGAGAAAATATTCTTTATTTTATAGGCTTATGCGGTAGGTAGCGGACAATGCCGGAAATACCTATGGCGGCCCTACGGGCTGCCACTTTTCCTTGTGAGTTGCTGGATTTACTGGATAAGATCCCCAGCTGTCCGCTCTGGGTAAGCATTGTCTAAGGATTTGAAGGCACCAAACGGCCCCCGAAAGCATCGCTAAACGCTCACGAAGGCGTGACCGCATGTCGCACTTGGTTCTTTATGTGGGCTGCGTTTGTTCGCCGAATGCAGTAAGCCTACGACATGAGAACCGGCAAGATACCATTTCGCTTCGACATGACGGAAGTTTTGGGCCGCGCCCGCCAACGCTACACCAAGCATGTTGGCGGCGTAACCTTGAACCTTCCCTTCGTCAGCATTGCGGTGAACCCGAAGGACAAGGAACGGCAGGTTGCGCGGGAACTTGTCATTCGACTCGCTGACAGACGCGTGCTTTCTGCTTGGGAATGCTGCGACGGCTGCATTGATAATGCGCTGATTTCGCTTCGTGAGATACGCGGCATTCTGGTAGATAAGCAGGTTGAACTTGCCGACCTACAAGACGGTTCGCTTTACCTGCTTGTAGACGTCATGGCGCTAGGCATTCGGCAATTCCTTACCTACGAAGAACTACTTAACAGGTCTGACGATGCGCCGCCGCACCCCCGTTTCGGGGAATTCTACCGCCCGCCCGACATTCGGGAAGCCTACTTTGACGCGCTGGAAGTTTTGCGTGCGCACCTTAGCCGGTGCTTGGGTCAAGTTGCTGCGATTGGCAGCATGGACCTTCCGCAAGACGGCTTGGTGAAGAACTATCAGGGCGGTTGGCAAATCGAAGCCTACGAAGCCTTGCCAATCGAACACGACAAGCCGTCGTAAAAAGAATCCCGGCTGGGTCGGTGCACGCGAACCGGGGCTAATTGGCACTTCGTCGTTTGAGTTCGTCAGGGGTGTTCGCACAAGTCCACGACGGTTGATCGGCAGGAAGTGCTCACAGCGGCACCGTCACGACGCCTCGACGGCCCCGCTGAACCGCCGCTTAACGAAACGGCGGCGCGTAGAGCAATCCGCCGTCGATCCATTGCGCGTTCAGCCCGCGCGACAGGCCGACCGGCGTGTTCTGACCGATATTCTTTTCGAACAATTCGCCATAATTCCCGCCGGCCATGATGGCGCGTTTCGCCCAGTCGGGGCTGAGGCCCAGCATCTCGCCCAGCGATCCGGATGTGCCAAGAAGACGCTTGATTTCAGGGTTGTCGGTCACGCCGGACAACTCGTCGACATTCGCCGAGGTGACGCCGTATTCTTCCGCCGCGATCAGCGCATTCAGCGTCCAGCGCACGATGTCGCCCCACTCGTTATCGCCATGGCGCACCAACGGGCCCAGCGGTTCCTTCGAGATGATCTCGGGCAGGACCACATGGTCCTTGGGGTTCTGGAATGTCGCACGGGTTGCGGCCAATCCGGACGCATCGGTGGTGTAGACATTGCATTCACCCGCCAGATAGCGATCCTGTGCATCGGCCACCGTGTCAATCGGAACGGTCGTATATTCCATGTTGTTCTTGCGGAAATAATCCGCAAGATTAAGCTCGGCCGTAGAGCCGACCTGCACGCAGATGGCCTTGCCGTTCAACTCTTTTGCCGAAGAGACGCCAAGTTCCTTGGGGACCAGAAAGCCCTGGCCGTCATAATAGTTGATCCCGACGAAATCGAACTGCTGGTTGACGTCGCGCGAAAACGTCCAGGTGGTGTTGCGGGCCAGGACGTCGATCTGCCCCGATGCCAAGGCGGTAAAGCGGATCTTGTTCGTGGTGGGCACGAAGTTCACCGCCGACGGATCGCCAAGAACCGCAGCGGCAAGTGCGCGGCACATGCCGACATCGAAACCGTCCCAGTGGTCATTCACATCGGCGGCCGCAAAGCCGACCATGCCCTCGGACACGCCACAGTTCAGCATGCCGCGCGCCTTGACATCGTCAAGCGTGCCAG
Organism: Primorskyibacter flagellatus; assembly: GCF_900176485.1. GTDB lineage: Bacteria > Pseudomonadota > Alphaproteobacteria > Rhodobacterales > Rhodobacteraceae > Primorskyibacter > Primorskyibacter flagellatus. Next base: position 486,869 of record NZ_FWYD01000003.1, on the reverse strand, counting down.
CCGCCGCGCCGCCAACCGTCAGGCCGGCCACGCCAAGCGCACCAAGCAATGCGGTCCCCTTCATCGTCACCCCTTCCAGTACTCAAATCCTATCGCGGCGCATGGCCTGCGTTCCCCCACCGCCGACCACTTGTCAAGAACGTCGAAATTTCACGCCCAATGCGCAGGAGTTTGGGCGAAATCTGCATGTAACGTCAAGACAACTCTCTTCGAATTCCCGCGCCTTGCGGTTTGCCTTGCGTCAAGCTCTCTGCCTCAAGACCGCTGTCATGGCCCGCGCCGACACAAGTCCAGAAATACCTTGGCCTGAAGGAAATCGCCGCGCTTTCGCGCAGCCAAACGCGCAGCTTCGTCATCCACGCCCCATTGTTCTTCTTGCCAGGTCTCGTCGATCCGCGACAGATCCCATGCGGTTTCGGCCTTCAGGTGCGCTTCTGACACCGCCAATGCAAGCACCAAGGACCCCGAAATCGACACAAGATCGTGAAACGCTGCGAGCTCGAAAGGCGTCATGCGGCGCACCGGATCCTCCAGCGCGGCCAGCGCCTTTGGGTCCTGCGCCGCATGCATCACGCCGGTCCGCGGTGCCAACCGGGCACCAAAGCGCGCATCGGCCCAGTCCAGCAACGGATCCCAGCCCTGCGCCTGCCGGGCAACCAATCCGTCGGGGCTGTCGGCGCGGTAGCACAGCAAATCGGCGTCCCCGTAGGCCAGCAGCATCGTTGCAACCTCGTCGAACTGCACCGCAACCTTGTCGATTGCCGCATTCGCGCCGCGCGTGACGGGCATTGTCAGCGGGTTGACCCGGTCTTCCTGCGCGTCCCATTCCGCCGCAACGGCCTGGGCCAGCGCCCGCGTTGGCACCACCAGTGCTTTCTTGGCGGGCGTCTTCACCGCACGCCCGTCCAGCGCCACGGAATATCCGCCATCGGCCTCGACCACCTGCGCCTCTTTCCAGAACCGCTTTGCCGCCCCGAAACTCATGCCCAGCCCTTCCAGATCCGCCCCAGCGCGCCGGGCAGGTCTTCAATCGTGTCGATCACCACATCCGCCTGCAACCGCGACACCGGGTGATAGCCCCAGCTGACACCCACAGCGCCAAACTTCGCGGCCCGCGCCATATCCATGTCGTAGGACGTGTCCCCGATCATCGCCGCCTCGCTGGCCAACGCGCCGGTCTCGTCCAGACAGGTCTCCAGCATCGACGGATGCGGCTTGGACGGGTGAAAATCCGACACTTGTTCGGTCACGAAAAAGCCGGTCAGCCCGTGGCCTTCCAGCAGCGCATCCAGCCCGCGCCGCGACTTGCCCGTTGCCACGCCCAGCAACACGTCATCACGCGCCTTCAGCCTCTCCAGCATGGCGCGCACACCGGGATAAAGCGGCGAGGTCGACTCTGCCCCGTCGCGCGCGCGCAGCGCCACATAGGCATCCTTGTAGGCGGCGACCATGCGCGAAAGCACTTCGGCATCCACCTGCGGTGCCAGCTTGCCGATCGCCTGGTCCAACGACAGGCCGATAATGCCCAGCACATCCGTGCGCGCAGGCGCAGGCTGCCCCGCATCGGCAAAGGCCGCGCCCATCGAGGCGACAATATCCGCCTGACTGTCTACAAGCGTGCCATCGACATCAAAGACGATCAGTTTTGGTGCGTCACTCATCGCAGGCTCTCGAACGGGTCTTTGTCGGCCAGGTCTTCGGTCCAGCCAAATGTATCCCAGCTTTGCGCCATATGCGGCGGCAGCGGCGCGGTCACCATGATGTCCTTGCCCGTCACCGGATGCTCGAAACTCAGCGAACGCGCATGCAGGTGCAGCTTCTTCGAAATCACACCCCCCAGTTGCGCACCCCAGCCATCGCCGGGATTGTCCTGCCCGGACCCGCCATATTTTCCATCACCGATGATCGGATGCCCGATCTCGGCCATATGCGCGCGAAGCTGATGCGTCCGGCCGGTGATCGGCTCCATCGCCACCCAGGACGCGCGCCCTGCCACCCGGTAGAGCGTGGCATACAGCGTATGCGCCCGCTGTGCGCCGGGGGTTCCGTTCATCTCGTGCGGATGCACACAATGCATCTTTTCGCCTTCGCCCTTGGCGCCATGGCCGCGCGCCTTGACCAGACCGTAGCGGATCTCGCCCAGATAGGGCGTGGGCACACCGGCCACCAGCGCCCAGTAGATCTTGTGCGTCAGGCGGTGGCGCATCGCCTCTGTCAGCGCTTTGGCCATTGGCCGCGTCCGCGCCAGCAGCAGGACGCCGGATGTGTCCTTGTCCAGCCGGTGCACCAGCCGGGGCTTTTCGTCATACCCGAATGTCAGCGCCGCAGACAGCGCATCGACATGGCGCACCCCCTGCCCGCTGCCCCCCTGCGTCGGCAGACCCGGCGGCTTGTTGATCGCGATGATATGGTCATCGCGGTACAGGACCGTGCCCTGGATCATCTCTTCATCGGCGGGATGCAGATCCATCCGCACCGGCGCGGGCTTGTGATCCTCGGCCGGGATGGGCGGAATGCGCACCACCTGCCCTTCGTTCAGGCGGGTGTTGGCCTTGACCCGCCCGCCATCGACGCGCAGTTCCCCCTTGCGGCACATCTTTTCGATGCGCCCTTGCTGCACATGCGGGAACATCCGCCGCAACCAACGGTCCAGCCGCTGATCGGCGTCGTCCGGCCCGATGGTGACGTTCTGTACCTGGCTCATGCGAAGACCCCGCGCGTTGCAAGCATCCCCAGCGTCAGACCGCCAACCGACAACCCGACCGACAAAAGCACATAAAGCCCCGCCAGCCCGAATGCGCCCCGTTCGATCAGGGTGACAGTTTCCAACGAAAAGGATGAAAAAGTGGTAAAGCCGCCAAGGATTCCGGTCATCACGAACGGCCCCCAATGGGTCAGCCCCTTGTTGGCCGCCATGACGACAAAGATGCCCATGATGAAAGAGCCCAGAATATTGACGGTGAGCACGCCCAGAGGAAAGCTGGTTTGCCCAAAGGCCCGCGTCACGCCGACCCCGGTCAGAAAGCGCGCGCTGGCGCCGATGGCCCCGCCAAGGGCAACTTGAAGCACGGTGAAAATCATGCCGGACCTGTCGCGTCTGGCGTCCCTATTGTCAAGCGCACAGCGGCTTTGACGCCGCGAGGGGATTTGTACCTATTCAGCGTGCAAAAGGCACAAAAAGCCCCAAACCTCACCCCGGATTGCGCCGCGCGCGCAGCTTGGCAAAATACTCGACCCGTTTTTTCAGATCGCGTTCAAAACCGCGCTCGACAGGGGCATAGAACTCTGTCCGGCCCATGGTCTCGGGAAAGTAATCCTGCCCGGAAAACCCGTCTTCCTGATCGTGATCATAGGCATAGCCGTCGCCGTAACCCTCTGACTTCATAAACTTTGTCGGCGCGTTCAGGATATGTTTGGGGGGCGGTTCGCTGCCCGTCTTGGCGGCTGCCTTCCGCGCGGCCTTGTAGGCGGTGTAGACAGCGTTGGATTTCGGGGCAAGCGCCAGATAGACCAGCGCCTGCGCGATCGCCAACTCGCCTTCGGGACTGCCAAGACGTTCAAAAATCTCCCACGATTCCAGACAGATGGACTGCGCCTGCGGGTCCGCCAACCCAATATCCTCAACCGCCATCCGGGTGATCCGCCGCGCCAGATAGCGTGGATCCTCGCCCCCTTCCAGCATCCGTGCGAACCAATACAGTGCAGCATCGGGGTCTGATCCCCTGACAGATTTGTGAAGCGCCGAAATCAGGTTGTAATGCGCATCGCCGGACTTGTCATATTGCGCCGCACGGCGCATCAAACGCTCGCTCAAGCTCTTGGTATCAAGCGGTTTTTCGACCTTCCACGCCATGATCTGTTCAACAAGATTCAGCAGCGCTCGCCCGTCGCCATCGGCCATCTCCAACAGTTGTTCTCGCGCTTCGCCGCTCAACGGCAGTGCCCGGCTTACCTCTTGCTCCGCGCGCTGCGCCAAACGCTCCAGATCGGCAAGCGATAGGCGTTGCAGAACAAGCACTTGGCTGCGGGACATCAAGGCTGCATTCAGTTCGAATGAGGGGTTCTCCGTCGTCGCGCCGACAAGCAGTATCGTGCCGTCCTCCATATGCGGCAGGAACCCGTCCTGCTGCGCCTTGTTGAAACGGTGGATCTCGTCAACGAACAACAAGGTGCCCTGCCCATTCGCCCGGCGATGTTTGGCGGCTTCGAAAACCTTCTTCAGATCCGCAACGCCAGAGAAAATCGCGCTGATCTGGACAAAGTGCAGGTCCGTCTCGCCCGCCAGAAGACGCGCTATCGTGGTTTTCCCAACACCCGGCGGCCCCCAGAAGATCAACGACGACAGTGTACCAGACGCCAGCATGACACCCAAAGGCGCCTCCGGTCCAAGCACCTGCTCTTGGCCGATGACATCACCCAGCGACTGTGGCCGCAGCCTGTCGGCCAATGGGCGCGGGCCGCTATCGGCGGCTACACTCGGGGAGCTGTCGAAAAGGTCGGCCATCCGTCCCTATCCTGCTGGCGTAGTGGGCGCACCGCACATTACGGGCTGACACAGCATATGTCTGCGCGCGCCCCGCGATGCAAGCCTTGGGACAAGGCAGCCGCGACGCGGTGGCTGCATGAGACCAAGGACGGGCAGCTTTACAAAGGGTTTGACGCTTTTCTGGTGCTCTGATTGCAGATGCCGTGCTCGCGGAACATCACCCGGATTGCCCGATTTCAGGGGCTACATCAAATCCTTGATTGGGAATACGAGCAGGTGGTTCCCAGAGTGCCTTACCCGCGCGTCCTGCATCGCAAAACACGCAGTCTGGTCCGCGCAAAATAAAAGCCCGCCGAAGCGGGCTTTGAAATCGTTCTTTCGAAGAACTGCTTACTCTTCAGCAGCTTCCAGACGGGCCTTGTCAGCCGCGCCTTTGGCGTCGACGTCACGGTCGACAAATTCGATGATCGCCATCGGGGCCATGTCACCATAGCGGAATCCCGCCTTCATGATCCGGATGTAGCCACCCTTCCGGTCCGCAAAGCGCGGGCCGAGCACGTCGAACAGCTTTGCAACGTGGATGTCCTGCTTGAGCTGCGATGCTGCCAGACGACGTGCATGCAGATCGCCGCGCTTGCCGAGCGTGATCAGCTTTTCGACGATCGGACGCAGTTCCTTGGCTTTCGGAAGGGTCGTCTTGATCTGCTCATGCTCAATGAGCGAGCCGGCCATGTTTGCCCACAGCGCCTTGCGGTGCTCATGGGTGCGGTTCAGGCGGCGGTAACCTCTTGCGTGACGCATGTTCTTTTCTCCTAATTGCTCTCTACGAGCGGTTTTGCTTTGTCCGGCTCCTGATGCGTGTCAGGAACTCTCCTTGGGGCACCTGCCCGGATGTTTACCCTACCCGCCCCGGACTTGATCCGGGGCCTCTGGGCAACAGGTCCCGGGTCAAGCCCGGGACAGGTATTTCTCAGAACGAATCTTCCAGCTTTTTCGCCAGGTCTTCGATATTGTCCGGCGGCCAATCCTCAACATCCATGCCAAGGTGCAGCCCCATGCCCGACAGCACTTCCTTGATCTCGTTCAAGGACTTGCGACCGAAGTTCGGGGTACGCAGCATCTCTGCCTCGGTCTTCTGGATCAGATCGCCAATATACACGATATTGTCGTTCTTCAGGCAGTTGGCCGAACGGACGGAAAGCTCCAGCTCGTCCACCTTCTTGAGGAGCAGCGGGTTGAATTCCAACCCGTCGTCTTCGTCCTGACGATTTGCCGATTCCGGCTCGTCGAAGTTCACGAATATCGACAGCTGATCCTGAACGATGCGCGCAGCAAAGGCCACGGCGTCATCCGGCGGAATTGATCCATCGGTTTCGATCTTCATCGTCAGTTTGTCATAGTCCAGCACCTGGCCTTCACGGGTCGGCTGAACGTCATAGCTGACCTTCTTGACTGGCGAATAGATCGCGTCGATCGGGATCAGGCCAATGGGAGCATCTTCGGGCTTGTTCTTGTCGGCAGCGACATAGCCTTTGCCCGTGTTCACGGTCAGTTCCATGAACAGGTCCGCACCGTCATCGAGATGACAGATCACATGCTCCTTGTTCAGAACCTCGATGCCTGCGCTGTCCGAAATATCAGCAGCGGTGACAACGCCCGGCCCTTTGGCATTGATCGAAAGCCGCTTGGGCCCTTCGACTTCCATCCGCAGGGACACGCCCTTGAGGTTCAGCACGATGTCGGTCACGTCTTCGCGCACACCGGCGACGGACGAGAATTCATGCAATACGTTGTCGATCTGCACGGAGGTGATCGCGGCGCCCTGAAGCGACGACATCAACACACGGCGCAGAGCATTGCCCAGCGTCAGGCCAAAGCCGCGTTCCAGCGGTTCGGCCACAACAGTTGCCTGGCGCATCGGGTCATTGCCCGGTTTTACGTCCAGTTGTGTGGGCTTGATCAGCTCAGCCCAGTTCTTGTGGATCATGCGTCCCTCCATTCTTGTCTGCCTTCCATGTCCTAAAAGGCAAACGCCCGAGGTTTCTAACGACGACACGGGGCCCTGCACCTGGCAAGGCCCCGGTAATGAGTAATCTAGATCAAACGCGGCGGCGCTTTGGCGGGCGGCAGCCGTTATGCGCCATCGGGGTCACATCACGGATAGAGGTGATGTTGAAGCCAACCGCGGCCAGAGCGCGCAGTGCGGATTCGCGACCGCCACCGGGGCCCTGGACCTCGACTTCCAGCGTTTTCACGCCATGCTCCTGAGCCTTCTTGCCCGCATCTTCAGCGGCCATCTGAGCGGCATAGGGCGTCGATTTCCGCGAGCCTTTGAAGCCGCATGTGCCGGCCGAGGACCAGGAAATTGCGTTGCCCTGAACGTCAGAAATCAGGATCTTGGTGTTGTTGAAGGAAGAGTTTACATGCGCAACGCCAGTGGCGATGTTCTTGGAAACCTTCTTCTTCGTACGACGGGTATCGCGTGCCATATCTTCTGATCTCCCTTACTTCTTCTTGCCGGCAATGGCCTTAGCGGGGCCTTTGCGCGTGCGTGCGTTGGTATGGGTCCGCTGACCGCGGACAGGGAGGTTGCGGCGATGACGCAGGCCGCGATAGCAACCAAGGTCCATCAGACGCTTGATGTTCATCTGCGTCTCACGGCGCAGGTCACCTTCAACGTCGTAGTTGGCGTCGATATGTTCCCGAACAGCCAGAACTTCGGCGTCGGACAGCTCGTTCACACGGCGAGTCGCGTCGATGTTGACGGCTTCACAGATGGCTTTGGCCGAAGAATGACCAATTCCGGTGATGTAGGTAAGGGCGATCGGGACCCGTTTATGGGTCGGGATGTTTACGCCGGCGATACGTGCCACGTGTCACTTTCCTTTTGTTGCGGTTCCGTAGCTCCAGAACCTTTTTTCACAACGCAAGCCCGGACGACTATTGCCCGGGCCGCAGCTGAATTCGAGATGATTTAGCCCCAATTGGGAATCGCGCGCAAAGCGCGAGATACGGCTGTCTATTGGCCAGTCAAAGCATCGTCAACCCCTGTCAAGCGCTTTCTTGGCCGGCCTATAATGGCTTTAGCTCTACAGCGTTCAACAGGCGCTTTATCACCGCTGGCCAATAGACCAGATACGCAAGTCCGAAGGTCACAATGGTCAGCAAAAGCCACACAAGAGCATGTCCCAGAATGTCGAAGAAAGCCACCTCAACTGACACGCGGGCGATCCTGGCCCCTTCACCATCCAGAACATATGTACGATTCATCGGTGCCTTGATGAAGTAGTAAGGCAGCACAAACAAAGCCAATCCCAGCGTCACGATGGATAACACAATCCAGATGAGAAGCTGTCCGATTGCTTCGCCAACCGTAAATTCGCATGAAAAGCGATTGCCGAGCATCACAAAATCCTAGTGCTTCGCGAGGTTATGCGACCCGCTGGCCGAAACCGGTTTCAGCCTGCCAACGCGGCGTCAATCGCTGCCTTGACCTCGTCAATCTCACCCAGCCCATCGACGGACACCAGATCCCCCTTGGCATAATAATAGCCAAGCAGCGGCGAGGTTTTCTTGTAGTATTCCATCAGGCGGGTCTTGAGGCTGTCCTCATTGTCATCCGCCCGTCGCTTGAACTCTGTTCCGCCGCAATTGGTGCACTTGCCATCGGCGGGAATCGGTTTGGTCTGATCGTTGTAGACTTCGCCACAATTGCCGCAGGTCGATCGGGCCGTGATCCGGGCCACCAGCGCCGCGTCGTCCACTTCCATCTCGATCACGGCATCCAGCGCCTCGCCTGAGTTTTCAAGCAACTCGCCCAGGGCATCAGCCTGCGCCAGCGTCCGGGGGAAGCCGTCGAAAATGAAGCCGCCCGCCTTGTCGCCTTCCAGCTTCTCGCGGATCAGTCCGATGACGATCTCATCGGTGACCAGATCGCCGCGCGCCATGACGTCGGCCACGATCTTGCCCATCTCGGTTCCGCTGTCCTTGGCTTCGCGCAGCATGTCACCGGTCGACAGCTGTATCATATTACGCTCATCCACGAGAATACGCGCCTGGGTTCCTTTGCCTGCTCCAGGCGGTCCAAGTAGAATAATATTCATCGGCGCGCAGGCCCCCGTTTGTTACGTTTCTTACTTCCTTTACCGCGAAGCTGCGATTTCTGAATAAGACCTTCGTATTGGTGGGCCAGAAGATGGCTTTGCACCTGCTGGATCGTGTCCATCGTGACCGACACCACGATCAGTACCGACGTGCCGCCGAAGTAGAAGGGAATGGCGAACTGTCCGCGCAGAATCTCGGGCAGCAGGCAGACCGCGGCAAGATAGGCAGCCCCCAACACCAGCACGCGATTGACGACGTATTCCAGATATTCGGCAGTCTTCTTGCCCGGACGGATACCCGGCACAAAGCCGTTCTGGTTTTTCAGGTTGTCCGCAACTTCGTCCGGCTTGAACGACACGTTGAACGTGTAGAAATAGGCGAAGAACACGATCATCGACGCGAAAAACAGCAGGTAGAGCGGCTGACCGGGACCGAAATAGGCCAAGATCGTCGACATGACCGGACCGGCATCAGAGCCAGAAAAGGTTGCAATCGTAGTCGGCAGCAACAGCAGCGAGGACGCAAAGATCGCCGGAATAACGCCTGCGGGGTTAACCTTGACCGGCAGGTGGCTGGACTGGCCTTCCATGACCTTCATCCCCACCTGACGGCGCGGGTATTGGATATGGATCTTGCGCAGGGCGCGTTCCATGAACACCACGAACATGATCACCGCGATGACCATGAGGATCACGCCAATGATGACAGCGGGGCTGATCGCACCCGAACGGCCAGAGGCGAAGAACTGCGCCAATGCGGCCGGAACCTCGGCGATGATGCCGACGAAGATGATCAGTGAAATGCCGTTGCCGATGCCGCGCGCGGTGATCTGCTCGCCCAGCCACATCAGGAACATGGTGCCGCCGACCAGCGTGATGACACAGGAAGCGCGGAAAAAGAGACCGGGATCGGTCACCAGATCGCCCGCTTCCAGCGAAACGGCCAGACCGTAGGCCTGGAAGGTCGCCAGAATCACCGTGCCGTAGCGGGTGTACTGGTTGATCTTCTTGCGGCCCTGCTCGCCCTCTTTCTTGATCTGTTCCAGCGCTGGAACCATCGAGGACAGGAGCTGAATGATGATCGAGGCAGAGATATAGGGCATGATCCCCAGCGCGAAGATCCCCATACGGCCAAGCGCGCCGCCGGTGAACATCGTGAGGATCCCCCCGATGCCCTGCTGGGCCTGTTCCATGAATTCGCGCAGAGCCAGACCATCGATGCCCGGAACGGGAATGTAGGTGCCAAGGCGATAGACGATCAGTAGGCCAAGCGTGAACAGGATGCGATTGCGCAGGTCAGTGGCCTTGCCCAATGCCGCCCAGCTTGTATTCGCGGCCATTTGTTCTGCTGCAGATACCATGCGGGTCTCTCTATAGTGAAAACGCCGCCCGGGCCGTTTTCCGGCTCGTGGGCGGCGTTTGGAAAACTCAAAGGTATGTAAGCGGACTGACGCCCGCTCACAACCTCTTATTCAGCAGCTTGCGCGGTCGTGACCTTGAGCGAGCCGCCAGCCTTCTCTACCGCCTCGATGGCAGACTTGGAGGCACCGGTGACTTCGAGGGTCAGCTTGGAGGTGACGTCGCCCTTTGCCAGAACGCGGATACCGTCCAGCTTGCGGCGCACCAGACCGGACGCGATCAGCACGTCTTCGGTGATGGCATTGCCGGCATCCAGCTTGCCCGCTTCGACGAATTTCTGGATCAGGCCCAGGTTGATGACCGCGTAAGACTTCCGGTTGGGCTTGTTGAAACCGCGCTTCGGCAGACGTTGGTAGAGCGGCATCTGGCCGCCTTCGAAGCCCTTGATCGCCACGCCCGAACGGGACTTTTGACCCTTGATACCACGGCCACCCATTTTACCCATGCCGGAGCCGGGGCCACGGCCAACGCGCTTCTTGCGCTTGGTTGCGCCGTCATTATCGTGCAATTCATGCAGTTTCATGTCGCTTCTCCTTTGCCGGATGCGGCCCCCAGCGACGGGAGCGGCCGAACACGGCGTGTGTTTGTGAACGAGTCGCGGCCCATACCGGGCCACCCGGCGCGTATACCGAGGCGCGCGCGCACGTTCAAGGGCGGAGTTCCACATCGCGGAAAGATCCGCCAACAGGCCCCCGCTCAGGGCGGGGGCGGGACCGTGCGAGTCGCGGGTGAGCGCCGAGATAGACGAAGTTCAGGCCTCGCTCTCTTCGTACCATCCACCCATTTTCACCTCTGACGCATTGCCGACGAGTTCCGCGAATTCTTCGGGATCCTGCGTGCCGCCGTCGCGGCCGCGATAGTGGTAGGGGTAGACGTATGTTGGCCCGAATTCCTGGACCGCATCAGCGGCCGCCGCCGCATCCATGGTAAAGGGCAGGTTCATGCAGACGAAGGCAAGGTCGATATTCTCCAGTGCGCGCATCTCGGGGATGTCTTCGGTATCGCCGGACAGATAGACCCGGAAATCATCAAAGCTCAGGACATATCCGTTGTCCCGGCCTTCGGGATGGAAGTTCATGCGCTCTTCGGTGGTGTTATAGGCCGGGATCGCGTCGACCGCGACGCCGTTGAACTCTGTGGACTCTCCATTGCCGATGGCCTGCGCTGTCGCGGCTATCCCCTCAGGAAGCATGCCGTGGACCGCAGGGTTTGTGATCACTGCTGTGTCGTCGCCCATCAAAGCGGCCAGCGTTTCGGCATTATAGTGGTCGCCATGCTCGTGGGTGATCAGGATAAGGTCGGCACCGGGCAGATTGGCATATTGCGCGGGATCGCCGACGGGATCGACATAGATTGTGCCTGCAGGTGTCTCCAGCACAACAGATGCGTGACTGACCGGATGCACCGAGATCGCACCTTCAGCGGTTTCGAACATGTCGCCAGTGTGGGTTGCGGCGCGCGCGGCATAGGGCAGCACGGTGACGACCCCTGCTCCGGCGGCGGCGGTGACCAGAAAGGCTCTGCGTGATTGTGTCATGTCAGATTTCTCCTGTTGGATGCCTTCAAGATAGACCGCGTCACGCAAACGACAAAACTGGGGCGAAGAACGCGAAACGCCCCCCGGCAGGGCCGAGGGGCGATCACTTTTATTTGATGCAGTAAAGATCTTGTGCGCGCGTCAGTCGCGCTCTTCGACGATCTCAACCATGTGGGAAATCTTTGCGATCATGCCACGCACGGACGGGGTATCTTCCAGTTCGCGGGTCTTGTGCATCTTGTTCAGACCCAGACCGATCAGCGTCTGACGCTGAACTTGAGGGCGGCGGATCGGCGATCCGATCTGCTTTACAACGATGGTTTTTGCCATGTTCCCGGTTCCTTACGCTTCTTCGGCCACTTGGGCGCTTTCCTGCGGCGCGTCTTCACGCTTTGGCAGAATATCGGCTACTTTCTTGCCGCGACGCTGAGCCACCGAACGCGGGCTGGTCTCTTTGCCAAGACCTTCAAGCGTTGCGCGGATCATGTTGTAGGGGTTCTGCGACCCGATCGACTTGGCGACAACGTCCTGCACGCCCAGCATCTCGAACACGGCACGCATCGGACCACCGGCGATGATACCGGTACCCTGTGGCGCGGTACGCATGACGACTTTGCCAGCGCCATGACGGCCTTCCATGTCGTGGTGCAATGTGCGGCCTTCGCGCAGCGGCACGCGGATCATCTTGCGCTTCGCCTGCTCTGTCGCCTTGCGGATGGCCTCGGGGACCTCTTTGGCCTTCCCTTTGCCAAAGCCGACACGGCCTTTTTGGTCGCCCACAACCACGAGTGCTGCAAAGCCAAAACGCTTGCCGCCCTTCACGGTTTTGGACACGCGGTTGATCGCGACGAGGCGATCCGCAAATTCCGGCGTTTCATCACGCTGGTTGCGGCGGTTGCCACCACGGTTATTGGTATCTCTTGCCATTCGGCGTCCTTTCGTTCAGGCGCGGCGATGCGCACCAAAATAGTTCAATCCTGGTGCCCCGGCACTGGTCCGGGGCCCGGATCATCGAGGTGCCCCGAACGATTGTCCGGGGCGTCCTGCACTTAGATCTTCAAGCCACCTTCACGCGCGGCGTCGGCCAGGGCCTTCACCTTGCCGTGGAACAGAAAACCACCACGGTCGAAATAGGCTTCTTCCACACCGGCCTTCTTGGCGCGCTCGGCAATCGCGGTGCCCACCTTTGCGGCAGCCTCCAGATTGTTCTTGCCGGTCACGCCCAGATCCTTCTCCAGCGAGGAGGCGGAAGCCAGGGTAACGCCGTTCACATCGTCGATCAGCTGAGCGCTGATGTTCTTGTTCGAGCGATGTACGCTCAGCCGCAGCCGACCGGCATTGACCTTGCGAAGTTTGTTCCGAACGCGCAGGCGGCGCTTCAGAAACAGGGTTCTTTTGCTGTTTGCCATCTTGTGCGTCCTTACTTCTTCTTGCCTTCCTTACGGAAGATGAATTCATCCTTATAGCGGATGCCCTTGCCCTTATAAGGCTCGGGCTTGCGCCATTCGCGGATGTTCGCTGCGACCTGACCGACCAACTGTGCGTCAGTGCCTTCAACAACGATCTGCGTTGGCTTCGGGGCTGTCACGGTGACGCCCTCCGGCACAGTGAAATCGACGTCGTGAGACAGACCAAGGTTCAGTTTAAGCACGTTCCCCTGAAGCTGGGCACGATAACCCACGCCCTGGATCTCGAGCTCTTTCTTGAAGCCTTCAGACACACCCTGCACGAGGTTGGCAACCATAGTGCGGCTCATGCCCCACTGCTGGCGCGCGCGCTTGGACTTGCCGCGCGGCGTGACCGCCACGACATTGTCCTGCACCTCGATGGTGACATCGTCGGTTGCGTTGAAGCTGTGGGTCCCTTTGGGGCCTTTCACTTCGACGGTCTGGCCGGACACGGATACGCTGACCCCCGAGGGCAGCTCGACCGGTTTCTTGCCAATACGAGACATTACCTACTCCTCAGAAGACCGTGCAAAGCACTTCGCCGCCAACATTCTGGCTGCGTGCTGTTGCATCCGACATCACACCCTTGGGGGTGGAGACAATCGAGACACCCAGACCCTGACGGACCTGCGGGATCTCTTTAACACCAAGATACACACGACGGCCCGGAGTCGAAACGCGCTTGAGTTCGCGAATAACCGGGATGCCCTCGTAGTATTTGAGGCTGATTTCGATGGCCGGGTGGCCATCCGCGCCCGTGGTTTTCTCGTAGCCACGGATGTAGCCTTCGTCCGCCAGCACATCCAGAACCCATGCACGCAGCTTGGACGCTGGCGTGATGACCGTGGACTTGCCACGCATCTGGGCGTTGCGGATACGGGTCAGCATATCGCCGATAGGATCGTTCATTTGCTAACCCTCCCTTACCAGCTGGACTTGACCATGCCGGGAGCTTGGCCATTCGAGGCCAATTCACGCAGCATGATACGGCTGACTTTCAGCTTACGGTAATAGGCGTGCGGACGCCCCGTCAGCTGGCAGCGGTTGTGAAGACGCGACGGCGCGCTGTTGCGCGGCAGTTTCGCCAGTTCGAGACGGGCCTTGAAGCGCTCTTCCATCGGCTTCGACTCGTCTTTTGCGATTTCCTTGAGCTCGGCACGCTTTGCGGCATATTTGGCCACCAGGCGTTCGCGCTTCTTCTCGCGTTCGATCATTGCTTTCTTCGCCATGATACAGGTCCCCTCAGCTGTTGAACGGCATGTTGAAATGCTTCAACAGCGCTTTGGCTTCCGCGTCGGTCTTCGCGGTCGTGACGATCACGATGTCCATGCCCCAGGTCTCGTCTACCTTGTCGAAATCGATTTCGGGAAAGACGATATGTTCCTTGAGGCCCGTGGCATAGTTGCCGCGGCCATCGAACGATTTGCCCGACACACCGCGGAAGTCGCGGACACGGGGCATTGCGATGGTGATGAGACGGTCGAGAAAGTCGTACATCCGGTCACCGCGCAGGGTCACCTTGGCACCCAGCGGCATCTCTTCACGGACCCGGAAACCGGCGATCGATTTCTTGGCCTTTGTGATGACAGCCTTTTGGCCGGCAATCGCGGACAGATCTTCCTGTGCCGATTTTGCCTTCTTGGAATCGCGTACCGCTTCGGCACCACAGCCGATGTTCAGCACGATCTTTTCCAAAGCCGGGATCTGCATGTCGCTCGTATAACCGAACTCTTCTTTCAGTGCCGCTTTGATGGTCTCGCGGAACTGCGTTTTCAGACGCGGGGTATAGGTTGCGGTATCAAGCATCGATCACGTCCCCCGTGGTCTTGGCAAAACGAACCTTCTTGTCGCCTTCCATCCGGAAGCCGACGCGGGTTGCCTTACCGTTAGTGTCAACCAGCGACAGGTTCGACAATGCAATCGGCATCGCCTTGGGCACGCGGCCCCCTTGGCTGGTCTGGGTCTGACGGGTGTGACGGACGGCCATGTTCAGCCCATCCACCACAGCCTTGCCGGCCTTGGGGTCAATCAGGGTAATCGTGCCCTGCTTGCCTTTGTCCTTGCCGGTCAAAATGACGACATTGTCGCCCTTGCGGAGCTTAGCAGCCATTACAGCACCTCCGGAGCAAGCGAGATGATCTTCATGAAGTTTTTGGCACGCAATTCGCGCACGACCGGCCCGAAGATACGGGTTCCGACCGGCTCACCTGCGTTGTTCAGGATCACGGCGGCATTGCGGTCAAAACGGATGGAGGAGCCGTCTTCACGACGGACTTCCTTGGCGGTGCGCACGACGACGGCCTTGCGGACGTCCCCTTTTTTCACGCGACCGCGCGGGATGGCTTCCTTGACGGAGACGACGATAATGTCGCCCACGCTCGCATATCTGCGTTTGGAACCACCCAGAACCTTGATGCACTGCACCCGGCGAGCGCCGGAGTTGTCAGCGACATCCAGATTGGTCTGCATCTGGATCATTTGGTTTCTCCCGACCTTTGGGGGGCGTCATTCACGCCAATCCCCCAGGGTTTCGTAAAGCTGTTGAGCGGGGGCTTATTCAGCCACCACCTCCCAGCGTTTCGTCTTCGACTTCGGCGCGCATTCGATGATGCGGACCGAGTCGCCAACCTGAAACTTTTCAGCTTCGTCGTGAGCCCGGTACTTCTTGGACTTACGGATTGTCTTTTGCAGCACAGGGTGCTTGAAGCGACGCTCGACCTTCACGGTGACGGTCTGGGCGTTGGCAGTGCTTGTGACGGTGCCTTGCAGAATTCGTTTGGGCATATCAGGCGTCCTTATTCTGCAGCCGCTTGCGCGGCTTTCTGGTTCAGCACGGTCTTGACCCGTGCCGCGTCACGACGCACCTGGCGCATACGTGCGGTATTTTCCATTTGGCCGGTGGCGGCCTGGAAGCGGAGGTTGAAGGCCTCCTTTTTAAGCTGGACAAGCTGGTCCCGGAGTTCGTCCGGGGTCTTGTCACGGAGTTCGTGGGCGTTCATGCGCCTCTCCTTTACTACAACATCACCGGCAGGCCCCCATCTGCGTACACATAGGGTCACCCTTTTTCCGGTGGAGTCCGTGGATGAGCAGCCCCTTTACGCGCGATTCGTTCAAAACGCAACACTCTGTATAAACGAAAGCCACCCGACCGGCTTCGCGATGCGTTTGCGCCTCGGTCTACCACACCCCCTCAAACGCCTATGCGGCTTTTCTTTACCCAGCCTCGGCTTTCAGGCTATGATGTGTCATGCGCCAGTTGCTGACATTGGGGCTGATACTTGCCGCCATGCCCGCATTTGCGGAACAGGCCCCAACCGATTGTGCCTGCATAAACCGCAATGGCGTAGAAGTCCCACTCGGTGAGATAGCCTGCCTGAACGTTGGTGGAAAAAGCTTCATGGCACGTTGTTCGTTCTCGCAAAACGTGCTGACCTGGCGACGGGTACAGGATGGCTGCATCGTATCAGAAACGCCCTACCCGTTCAGCCCGGCACCACATCTAGCGAATGTCTCACGCGCGGCTCAGTCCCACCTATAGTTGAAACTGACGCTGATGCGCTCTTCTTCAGACATGTTCATCGGCACTTCGTGGCGCAACCAGCTTTCCCACAGCAACACGTCACCGACGTTTGGTGCCTCGTATATAAAGGCCCGCAATTCCTCGCGGCAACCCTTTTGGCGTGTAGGGGCCGCCATCATCATCGGCAAACGCGGATCTTCAAGCTTCAAAGCAGATGCTCCACCAGGCATGGCAACATATGTGGTGCCTGAAATGACCGAATGCGGATGGATATGACTGGAATGGGCACCACCTTCGGGCAGGATATTGATCCAGATATCTTCCAACACCAACGCCCTGTCGCCCAGATCAAATTCCAGATCCTTTACGAAAGCCGCAACATGCTTGTCCAAGGACGTTACCAGATCCCCAAAAACGGGAAACCGCCAAGGCAAGTCCGTCAAAGACGCGTAAGACGTATAGCCGGGATAGCCATTCTGCTCGCACCACACCTGCCCGGCCTCGTCATCCTCTGCGATCGAATAGCAGGACTGGGCCATCTCGTCGGCGTCGATAACGGGTGCATGCTCCGACAAGGCAGCACGGTAAAGGCGGGTGGCAAAAAGCGAGCGTATCTGTGACATGACCGTGGTGTAGCGCGAGTCGTCACCGGGTGCGAGAGGCCATTCGCATCAGCGCGTCCTGCCCCGGACTTGATCCGGGGCCTCTGCGGTTTCGCTGACGGCAGAAGGCCCCGGATCAAGTCCGGGGCGCGCAGTGACCGAACGCAGCGAAACGAAAACCCCCGCCGCTTTCGCGCCGGGGGTCAATTCTACTCGCATCGGGCTGTCGCCCTTTGCTTACCAGTCCTCGCGAACGACGACGCGGGTCTTGATCGGCAATTTCATCGCAGCAAGACGCAGCGCCTCGCGGGCCACGTCCTCGTCGACACCGTCGATCTCGAACATGACACGGCCGGGCTTGACCTTGCAGGCCCAGAAGTCGACCGAACCTTTACCCTTACCCATCCGAACTTCGGTGGGCTTGGAGGTCACGGGCACGTCCGGGAAAATCCGGATCCAGACCCGGCCCTGGCGCTTCATGTGACGTGTCATCGCGCGGCGAGCCGCCTCGATCTGACGCGCTGTCACACGCTCGGGCTGGGTTGCCTTGAGGCCATAGGTTCCGAAGTTCAAGTCGCTGCCGCCTTTGGCAAGACCTGCAATCCGACCCTTGAACTGCTTGCGGAATTTAGTGCGTTTCGGTTGAAGCATCTCAAATTCTCCTTAGCGGCGGCCGCCGCCGGCACCACGAGGGGCCGGGCCGTCCTGCAGCTCTTGTGCCTTACGGTCACGCGCTTGCGGATCGTGCTCCATGATCTCACCCTTGAAGATCCAGACCTTGATCCCGATGATGCCATAGGCCGTTTCGGCCTCGACATTTGCGTAATCAATGTCAGCGCGAAGGGTATGCAGGGGCACGCGGCCCTCGCGATACCATTCGGTACGGGCGATCTCTGCACCGCCGAGGCGGCCAGCAACGTTCACCCGGATCCCCAATGCACCCATGCGCATCGCGTTTTGCACGGCACGTTTCATGGCGCGACGGAACGACACCCGACGCTCAAGCTGCTGAGAGATCGATTCTCCCACCAGACGCGCGTCAAGCTCGGGCTTGCGAACCTCAACGATGTTGAGGTGCAGCTCAGAGTCGGTCATTGCCGCGATCTTCTTGCGCAGGGTTTCGATATCGGCGCCTTTTTTGCCGATGATCACGCCCGGGCGCGCAGTATGAACGGTCACACGGCACTTCTTGTGCGGACGCTCGATAATTACGCGCGACACACCGGCCTGCTTGCATTCCTTGAAGATGAATTCGCGGATGGCGATATCTTCCAGCAGCAGATCACCATAGTCCTTGGTGTCAGCATACCAACGGCTGTCCCAGGTGCGGTTGACCTGAAGGCGCATACCGATCGGGTTGGTTTTGTTACCCATTATGCTTGCTCCTCGACCTGGCGGACCTTGATGGTCAGCTCACTGAACGGCTTGATGATCTTGCCAAACCGGCCGCGGGCACGGGGACGACCGCGCTTCATGGTCAGGTTCTTGCCGACATAGGCCTCGGCGACGACCAGTTCATCAACATCCAGATTGTGGTTGTTCTCGGCATTGGCGATGGCCGACTGAAGGCATTTCTTCACGTCGATCGCGATCCGCTTGTTCGAGAAAGTGAGATCGGTCAGGGCCTTCTCCACTTTCTTGCCACGGATCATCGCAGCAACCAGGTTCAGCTTTTGCGGGCTTGTGCGAAGCATGCGCAGTTTTGCCATTGCTTCGTTATCAGCCACGCGGCGGGGATTCTTATCCTTGCTCATGGCTTATTTCCGCTTCGCTTTTTTGTCAGCCGCATGTCCGTAATATGTACGGGTCGGCGAATACTCACCGAACTTCTGACCGATCATATCTTCGGAGACGTTCACCGGGATATGTTTGCGGCCATTATAGACGCCAAACGTCAAGCCCACGAACTGGGGCAGGATCGTCGAACGGCGCGACCAGATTTTGATAACTTCACTGCGACCCGATTCACGGGAAGCTTCGGCCTTCTTGAGCACATAGGCGTCAACGAAGGGGCCTTTCCAGACAGAGCGTGTCATGTATTAGCGCCCTTTCTTCTTGGCGTGCCGCGAGCGGATAATCAGCTGCTGCGAGGCCTTGTTCTTGTTACGGGTCTTGGCACCTTTGGTCGGCTTACCCCAAGGAGTAACCGGGTGACGACCACCGCTCGTCCGACCTTCACCACCGCCATGGGGGTGATCGATCGGGTTCATCACAACGCCGCGGACGGAAGGACGCTTGCCATAGTGGCGCATCCGGCCGGCCTTGCCGTAGTTCTGGTTCGAGTTGTCGGGGTTCGACACGGCACCAACAGTGGCCATGCATTCCTGACGCACCAGGCGCAGTTCGCCCGAGCTGAGACGGATCTGGGCATAGCCACCATCGCGACCGACGAACTGGGCATAGGTGCCCGCCGCACGCGCGATCTGACCGCCTTTACCCGGCTTCAGCTCGATATTGTGGACGATCGTCCCGATCGGCATGCCCGAGAACGGCATCGCGTTGCCCGGCTTGATGTCGACCTTGGTGCCTGCCACGACCTTGTCACCGACAGCGAGACGCTGGGGGGCAAGAACGTAAGCCTGCTCGCCATCGTCGTATTTGACGAGCGCGATAAAGGCGGTCCGGTTCGGGTCATATTCGATCCGCTCGACGGTTGCCGCCACGTCGAATTTGTTACGTCTGAAATCTACGATCCGGTAGAGGCGCTTTGCCCCACCACCACGCCTGCGCGATGTGATCCGCCCGGTGTTGTTCCGACCGCCCGATTTGGACAAACCCTCGGTGAGAGATTTGACCGGACGCCCTTTCCAAAGCTCCGAACGGTCGATCAGCACCAGCCCGCGCTGGCCCGGCGTCGTCGGCTTATACGACTTGAGTGCCATGCTTTCTGTCTTCCGTTAGCTACTGGCGGGAAACCCGCCTGATGTAAGCCCCCTCGTGCGAGGTGACCGAAGTAAAAGGGCCCCGAAGGTCCCCGGTGATCCGCCGAAAAATGCAAAAGAACCGTTGCCGGCACGCCGCAAGATCAGGCGAAGAGGTCCCGGATCAAGTCCGGGACGGGTGTCTGCGGGTCCACAAGGACCTCCAGAAAAAAAACCGTGCAGCCCCGGAACGAATCCGGGGCCGCGAAAGTTGCCCGTGGCTATTACAGCCCGGTGGTCACGTCAATGGTGTTACCCTCTTCGAGGGTGACATAGGCCTTCTTGACGTCCTTGCGCTTGCCGGGTTGCCCGCGGAAACGCTTGACCTTGCCTTTGGTGATCGTGGTGTTGACGGCCTTGACCTTCACACCAAACAGGCTTTCGACGGCCTCTTTGATCTGTGGCTTGTTGGCCTCGATATCCACTTCAAAGACAACCGCACCGCTTTCCGACGCCATGGTCGATTTTTCGGTGACGATCGGCTTGCGGATCACGTCGTAATGTTCTGCTTTCGCGCTCATTTCAGTCGAGCCTCCAGTGCTTCGACACCCGCCTTCGTCAGGACAAGCGTGTCCTTCTTGAGGATGTCATAAACGTTGGCACCCATCGACGGCAGAACATCGAGACCGTCGATGTTGGCTGCGGCGCGGGCGAAATCCTGGTTCACCTCTGCCCCGTCGATAACCAGTGCGCGCTTCCAGCCCAGATCCTTCACCTGACGCGCCAGCTCGGACGTTTTGCCGTTCGAGTTTGCAGTGTCGATGATGACCAGCGAACCGTCCTTCAACTTGGCAGACAGTGCCAGCTTCAGACCCAGTGCACGGACCTTCTTGGGAAGATCGTGGCCGTGGCTGCGCGGGGTCGGACCCTTGTAGATACCACCCTTGCGGAAGATAGGTGCCTTGCGGGAGCCGTGGCGTGCGCCGCCGGTGCCCTTCTGGCGATAGATCTTCTTCGTCGAGTAGCTGACTTCCGAGCGGGTCTTGACCTTGTGCGTACCGGCCTGCGCCTTGTTGCGCTGCCAACGAACGACACGGTGCAGAATGTCCGCACGCGGTTCCAGGCCGAAGACGTCGTCGCCCAGATCGACCGAGCCGGCCGTGCCGCCGTCCAGTTTGATCACGTCGAGTTTCATTCGTCGCCTTCCTTCTTCTCGGCCTCGATATCGGCCTCAGCCTTCTTCAGCGCATCTGCCTCGGCGGCGGCCTGCTCTTCAGCTGCGGCCTTTGCTGCGGCTTCTTCCTCGGCTGCGGCCTGTGCGGCGGCTTCCTCGGCAAGGCGCTTGGCTTCTTCACCCGCCGACTTCAGCGCGGCAGGATAGATCACGTTCTCGGGTGTCGGCTTCTTGACCGCATCCTTGACGGTCACCCAACCACCTTTGGAACCTGGAACGGCACCCTTGATCATGATCAGGCCACGCTCTGCGTCGGTCTTGACGACCTGCAAGTTTTGCGTGGTGACGCGTGCAGCGCCCATGTGTCCAGCCATCTTCTTACCTTTGAAGACCTTGCCGGGATCCTGACATTGACCCGTGGAGCCGTGCGAACGGTGGCTGATCGAAACACCGTGCGAGGCGCGAAGACCACCGAAGTTGTGCCGCTTCATGGCACCGGCGAACCCTTTACCGATCGAGGTGCCGGAAACATCCACATACTGACCTTCAAAGTAATGGTCAGCCGTGATTTCCTCACCGATTTCGATCAGGTTTTCAGCAGCCACGCGGAATTCCGCGACCTTGCGCTTGGGTTCCACATTCGCAACCGCGAAGTGGCCGCGCATGGCCTTGGATGTCCGCTTTGCCTTGGCCGTGCCAGCACCCAGCTGAACAGCGGTATAGCCGTGCAGATCGGCGGTGCGGGTTGCAACAACCTGAAGCTTGTCGAGTTGAAGAACGGTCACAGGAATCTGCTTTCCGTCTTCCATGAAAAGCCGGGTCATGCCGACTTTCTTAGCGATGATACCAGAGCGCAACATGTCCGGGTGCCCTCCTTATACCTTGATCTCGACGTCGACGCCGGCAGCCAGGTCGAGCTTCATCAGCGCGTCCACGGTCTGGGGTGTCGGGTCGACAATGTCGAGCAGACGCTTATGCGTCCGGATCTCGAACTGATCACGGGATTTCTTGTTCACATGGGGACCACGCAGAACAGTGAATTTCTCGATCTTGTTCGGCAGCGGGATCGGCCCGCGGACGTCTGCACCGGTGCGTTTGGCGGTGTTGACGATTTCCTGCGTCGAGGCATCCAGGACGCGGTAGTCAAACGCCTTTAGCCGGATGCGAATATTTTGGCCTTGCATTTCAATCTAGCCTTTCGCGGCATTGGAGTTGATAGGAGGAGGCGGGATCATCCCGCCCCCTCTTCGAACCCTGCGGGGGGTTGTTTGCCCCCCGCGCAGTCAGTTTGATTACTCGATGATTTTCGAGACGACGCCGGAGCCGACTGTGCGGCCGCCTTCGCGGATCGCGAAGCGCAGCTTTTCTTCCATCGCGATCGGTGCGATCAGCTCAACCTCGAACTTCAGGTTGTCGCCCGGCATCACCATTTCGGTGCCTTCGGGAAGAACAACCGTGCCGGTCACATCCGTCGTGCGGAAGTAGAACTGCGGGCGGTAGTTCGCGAAGAACGGCGTGTGACGGCCACCCTCGTCCTTGGTCAGGATATAGGCTTCTGCCTCGAACTTGGTGTGTGGCTTGACCGAACCCGGCTTGCACAGGACCTGTCCACGCTCAACGCCTTCGCGGTCGATACCGCGCAGCAGGGCACCGATATTGTCGCCGGCTTCACCACGATCCAGCAGCTTGCGGAACATTTCCACACCGGTGCAGGTCGTCTTGCGCGTGTCACGAATGCCAACGATTTCAAGCTCGTCGCCGACGTTCACAACGCCACGCTCGACACGGCCGGTCACAACCGTCCCGCGGCCGGAAATCGAGAACACGTCCTCGATCGGCATCAGGAAGGGCTGGTCCACGGCGCGCGCGGGCTGGGGGATGTACTCGTCGACAGCCGCCATCAGTTCCTTGATCTTGTCTTCGCCGATCGCGTTGTCGCGACCTTCCAGAGCGGCCAGCGCCGAACCGGCGATGATCGGGATATCGTCGCCCGGATAGTCATAGGCCGACAGAAGCTCGCGCACTTCCATCTCGACCAGCTCGAGCAGCTCTTCGTCGTCGACCTGGTCAACCTTGTTCAGGAACACGACCATCGCAGGGATGCCAACCTGGCGGCCCAGCAGGATGTGCTCGCGCGTCTGCGGCATCGGGCCGTCAGCAGCGTTCACAACCAGGATCGCGCCATCCATCTGCGCCGCACCGGTGATCATGTTCTTGACATAGTCAGCGTGGCCGGGGCAGTCGACATGCGCGTAGTGGCGGTTCTCGGTCTCGTACTCGACATGCGCGGTCGAGATCGTGATCCCGCGCGCCTTTTCTTCCGGCGCGCCGTCAATCTGGTCATACGCCTGGAAGTCACCGAAATATTTCGTGATCGCAGCCGTCAGCGTCGTCTTGCCGTGGTCCACATGGCCAATCGTGCCAATGTTGCAATGCGGCTTAGAACGCTCAAACTTTTCCTTTGCCATTTTCCTGGCTCCCTTCTGTATCGGATGGTGGGATGAAACCCCACCCTACGGTGGTGGGTAGGGCGGGGTTCACCCCGCCACCCGGATTATGCGTATTTCGACTGGATCTCTTCCGAGATGTTCTGCGGCACCGGATCGTAATGATCGAACTGCATCGTGAACTGCGCGCGGCCCGAAGACATGGAGCGCAGGTTGTTGATGTAGCCGAACATGTTGGCCAGCGGCACCATGGCAGCGATCGCAATGGCGTTGCCGCGTGGTTCCTGCCCGGTCACCTGCCCCCGACGCGAGGTCAGGTCACCGATTAC
This sequence comes from Primorskyibacter flagellatus, assembly GCF_900176485.1. Classification (GTDB taxonomy): domain Bacteria; phylum Pseudomonadota; class Alphaproteobacteria; order Rhodobacterales; family Rhodobacteraceae; genus Primorskyibacter; species Primorskyibacter flagellatus. The sequence continues at coordinate 462,943 of NZ_FWYD01000003.1, read as the reverse complement.
GTTGCCGGTATAGTCCTCAGGCGAGATCACCTCGACCTTCATGATCGGTTCCAACAGCTTGGCACCGGCACGACGAAGACCTTCGCGCATGCACATCCGGCCCGCGATCTCGAACGCCAGAACGCTGGAATCCACGTCGTGGAACTTACCGTCGATCAGCGCGACCTTGAAGTCGATGACCGGGAAACCTGCCAAAGGACCGGAGTCCATGACCGACTTGATGCCCTTTTCGACGCCGGGGACGTATTCCTTCGGAACCGCGCCACCAACGATGCGGCTTTCGAACGAATAGCCTTCGCCCGGCTCTGTCGGCGAGATGATCATCTTGACCTCGGCGAACTGACCAGACCCACCCGATTGTTTCTTGTGGGTGTAGGTATGCTCGATCTCGTGGCCGATGGTTTCACGATAAGCCACCTGCGGCGCACCGATATTGGCTTCGACCTTGAACTCGCGCTTAAGACGGTCCACCAGAATATCGAGGTGAAGTTCGCCCATGCCCTTCATGATCGTCTGGCCCGATTCCTGATCGGTTTCGACGCGGAAAGACGGGTCCTCGGCGGCAAGACGTGCCAGACCGGCAGACATCTTCTCCTGGTCGGCCTTTGTCTTGGGTTCGACGGCAATCTCGATCACCGGATCGGGGAATGTCATCGTTTCCAGAACCACCGGTTCCTTGACGTCGCACAGCGTATCCCCGGTGGTGGTGTCCTTGAGACCCGCCAGCGCGATGATGTCGCCCGCAAATGCTTCCTCGATTTCCTCGCGGTCGTTCGAGTGCATCATCATCATTCGACCGACACGCTCTTTCTTGCCTTTGGTCGAATTCAGGATCGAAGTGCCCTTGGACAGAACGCCCGAATAGATGCGGGTGAAGGTCAGGGTCCCGACGAACGGGTCGTTCATGATCTTGAATGCCAGACCGGCAAACGGCATCGTGTCATCCGCGCGGCGCGGAATATTGCGGGTTTCCGTCTCGTCACCGGGCTTGAAGCCCATGTAATCGACAACGTCCATCGGGCTGGGCAGATAATCCACAACCGCGTTCAGCAACGGCTGGACACCCTTGTTCTTGAACGCCGAGCCACACAGGATCGGCACGAACTTCAGACCAAGCGTACCGGCACGGATCAGACGACGCAGCGTCGGAATGTCAGGCTCTTCACCTTCGAGATAAGCCTCCATCACGTCGTCATCCATCTCGACAGCGATCTCGATGAGATTGGCACGCCATTCGTCGGCGGATGCCTTCAGGCTTTCACGGATCGGCTGACGAACCCAGGACGCGCCCAGATCCTCGCCTTTCCAGACCCACTCTTCCATGGTGACAAGATCAACGATGCCTTCCAGCTCGTTCTCGGACCCGATCGGAATCTGGATCGGGGCCGGGACAGCACCGGTGCGGTCCTTGATCATCGCGACGCAGTTGAAGAAGTCGGCACCGATCTTGTCCATCTTGTTGACGAAGACAACCCGCGGAACCCGGTACCGATCGGCCTGGCGCCAAACGGTTTCGGTCTGCGGCTCGACACCCGCGTTGGCATCCAGCACCGCAACGGCACCGTCAAGCACGGCCAGCGAACGCTCGACTTCGATGGTGAAGTCAACGTGGCCGGGCGTGTCGATGATATTCATCCGGAATTTGGTGCCGTCGGTACCTTCGGCGGAAGGATCTTCCTGCCACTGCCAGAACGTCGTGGTGGCGGCGGACGTGATCGTGATGCCACGCTCCTGCTCCTGCTCCATCCAATCCATGGTGCCGGCCCCGTCATGGGTTTCGCCCATCACGTGATTCTTGCCGGTATAGAACAGAATGCGTTCCGAGCAGGTCGTCTTGCCTGCGTCGATATGCGCCATGATACCGAAGTTGCGGTACCGTTCGAGGGGATATTCGCGTGCCATTGGGCTTACGTCCTTCGGATTTAGTTTACCAGCGGTAGTGGCTGAATGCCTTGTTGGCATCGGCCATCTTGTGGGTGTCTTCGCGCTTCTTCACGGCGGTACCACGGCTGTTGACCGCATCCAGAAGCTCACCTGCAAGGCGCTCTTCCATGGTGTGCTCGTTGCGGTTGCGGCACGCAGTGATCAACCAGCGGATGGCCAGCGCTTCGCGACGCTCGGGGCGCACTTCAACGGGCACCTGATAGGTGGCACCACCCACACGGCGCGAACGAACCTCGACCGAGGGCTTGATATTGTCGAGCGCTTCGTGGAAAATTTCCACCGGCGCGCGCTTCACCTTGTCCTCAACACGCTCAAGGGCGTTGTAGACAATGCGCTCTGCGGTCGATTTCTTGCCATCGACCATCAGGTTGTTCATGAATTTCGTCAGAACCCGGTCGCCATATTTGGCGTCGGGCAGGACTTCGCGTTTTTCAGCGGCGTGACGACGGGACATCTGTTAATCCTCTTATTTCGGACGCTTGGCGCCGTATTTCGAACGGCGCTGCTTACGATCCTTGACGCCCTGGGTATCCAGAACACCGCGCAGGATGTGGTAACGCACACCAGGAAGGTCTTTTACACGGCCGCCACGGATCAGAACCACAGAGTGCTCCTGAAGGTTATGGCTTTCACCGGGAATGTAGCTGATGACTTCGAAACCGTTGGTCAGGCGCACCTTTGCAACTTTCCGCATCGCCGAGTTCGGCTTCTTCGGTGTGGTCGTGTAGACACGCGTGCAGACGCCGCGCTTTTGCGGGCATTGCTCGAGATGCATGGATTTCGAGCGTTTGACTTTCGGCTGCCGCGGCTTGCGGATCAGCTGTTGGATCGTTGGCATTCCGGTTCTTTCCCCGTGTAGCTCACATATGTGGTGCACGCGCGTTGCGTGCGGGTTGACAACAAAAGCGCCCTACGCGTCCGCAAAGCACCGGGTGCACCACCTGAGGGTGCGACGCAAAAAACCGCATTCGTCCCCGATAACGGGAACGACGCGGGGGTTTCCAGAGGATCGGGGCGAAAGGCCCGGATCTTGACCGCTTCTAGTTTTGAGTATCGACGCAAAAGACAGATGTCCCTTCGTCGAGATAGCGGGCGTATAGGGGGAGTCGCAGACCTTGTCAACAGCACCTGACCCTTGTGCAGGCGCTTGGGCAATGACAATCTTTGCAGCAACGATCGGGACAATATTACAGGGGAACGATTGGCATGCAAGTGATCGGTCTGTGCCGTTTTTCCTACCCCGCCGAGGGCGGATTTCAGGTTGAACATGGCGGGCTGAAAGAGCGGCAGGATTACCTCTACTCCCCTGCCCGCATCGAGGAACGTTTCCGCCAGTTCGAGACCATCTGCCTGCCGGGTCTGAAGGCACAGACAGACCCGGATTTCCTCTTTCTTGTGCTCGTGGGTGAAAGCCTGCCCGCCCCCTATGCAGAGCGGCTGACGCGCCTGCTGGAAGGCTTTGCGCAAGCGCGCATCGTGGCCCGCCCGCCCGGACCGCATCGCAAGGTCTGTCAGGACGTGATCAACCGCGCAAGGGACCTGGACCAGCCATGCCTTCAATTTCGTCATGACGATGATGACGCCGTGGCAGTCACCTTTGTCGAACGCCTTCGGGGTGCCGCGCAAAGCTGCAAAGGGCTACTTGAGAATAACGGGCTGGTCGCGATTGACTTCAACCGCGGCTATATCGCCCGGCCCGACGCGCAGGGCCTTGCGGCAGAGCCAAACCTGACGCCGTTCTACGGGGTTGCATTGGCGGTCGCAGCCCAAGCTGGTGTACGCCAGACGATCATGAATTTTGGCCATAACCGACTGAACCAGTTCATGCCGACCATCAGCCAGACCGACTCACCCATGTATGTGCGCGGACATAACGACCACAACGACTCGCGTCAGAAGAAGCATGTGAAGCCGATTGAGCTGCCCCGGTTGAACGCGGCAGGCGAAGCCAAATTCCGACGGATATTTGCCATCGACGCCGATCACGTCAGGCAGGTCTATTCCAACACCTGAGTGCGGACACTGCCATGTGGTGAATGGAAAAACCCCCGCGCATTGCTGCGCGGGGGTTTCTGGTTTCAGGTTAGATGTCGCGATACTTAATCGCGGCTTTCCGGAGTCTCAACAATGCCGCTATCGAAGTCGCCAGCACCGGCAACATCGTCCTGCATTGTCGGAGCAGCAAGCGCTGCTGCGGCCTCTGCTTCCTCGCGACGGGCCTCGATGACGACATTATCGCGCGATTTTGCGACCTTGCGCATCTTCTGGGTTGCCCCGCCGGTCCCTGCCGGGATCAGACGACCCACAAGGATATTCTCCTTCAGGCCGATCAGACGGTCACGCTTGCCTTGTACAGACGCTTCGGTCAGCACGCGCGTTGTCTCCTGGAAGGAGGCGGCAGACATGAACGAGCGTGTCTGAAGCGAGGCTTTGGTGATCCCCAACAGAACCGGCTGACCAGATGCGGGGCGACCGCCACGGGCCATTGCCTTTTCATTGGCCTCGTCCAACTCGATCTTCTCGACATGCTCGCCCTTGAGAAGCGTGGTATCACCGCTGTCGCTGATCTCCCACTTCTTGAGCATCTGGCGCACGATCACTTCGACATGCTTGTCGTTGATCTTCACACCCTGGAGCCGGTAAACGTCCTGCACTTCGTCGATCATGTAGTTGGCCAGCGCTTCGACACCCATGATTGCGAGGATGTCATGCGGCGCGGGATTGCCGTCCATGATGTAGTCACCCTTCTGAACGAAGTCGCCTTCGCCTACCGGGATGTGCTTGCCCTTGGGCACCATGTATTCGACAGGGGACAGGCTGTCATCAGACGGTTCGATCGCGATCCGGCGCTTGTTCTTGTAGTCCTTGCCAAAGCGTACAAAGCCGTCGATTTCAGCGATGATCGCGTTGTCTTTCGGACGACGCGCCTCGAACAGTTCAGCCACGCGGGGAAGACCCCCGGTGATGTCCTTGGTCTTGGCACCTTCACGCGGAATACGCGCGACAACGTCACCGGCCTTGATGTCCTGCCCGTCTTCGACCGACAGGATGGCATCAACCGACATCGGATAGGTGATGGGGTTGCCCGCATCATTGCGTACAGGTTCACCATCGCCATCAACCAGAATGATCTCGGGCTTCAGCTCGTTGCCTTTTGGCGCTGCACGCCAGTCGGCCACGATCTTCTGCGTCATACCCGTTGCATCATCGGTATCCTCGCGGACGGCCACACCGTTCACAAGATCCACATGCCGCGCCATGCCGTCTTTCTCGGCGATGATCGGCAGCGTGTAGGGATCCCATTCGAACAGCTTGTCGCCACGCTCGATCTTCTGACCCTCGGTCACAAACAGCTTGGTGCCGTAGCCCAGCTTGTGGCTGGCGCGTTCTTCACCGTGCTCGTCCATGATCCGCAACTTCATGTTACGGCCCATGACCAAGGTCTCACCGATCGAGTTTTCCAGCGTGCTGGACTGCTCGAAGGTGATCGTGCCGGCCTGGCTGGCTTCCTGGAAGGACTGCTGGCCACCCTGTGCAACACCGCCGATGTGGAACGTCCGCATCGTCAGCTGCGTACCGGGTTCACCGATGGACTGCGCCGCAATGATACCCACGGCTTCGCCAGTGTTCACCATCGTACCGCGCGCCAGATCACGACCGTAGCACATCGCACAGACGCCTTCTTCCGACTCGCAGGTCAGCGGCGAACGGATGCGCGCACTTGCCAGACCGGACTGGTCGACAATGTCGGACATGCGCTCGTCGATCAGCTCGCCTTGACGCACCATCACTTCCTCGGTGCCGGGCCGGACCAGATCCTCTGCCGCGACACGGCCCAGGATACGTTCGGCCAGCGACGACACGACCTCACCATCGTTGACAGCCGCTTCGGCAGTGATCGCCCGTTCGGTTCCGCAATCACGATCCCGCACAATGCAATCCTGCGCCACGTCCACAAGACGACGCGTCAGGTAACCAGAGTTCGCCGTCTTCAACGCCGTGTCCGACAGACCCTTACGGGCACCGTGGGTCGAGTTGAAGTATTCAAGAACGGTCAGGCCTTCCTTGAAGTTCGAGATGATCGGCGTCTCGATGATGTCGCCATTCGGCTTCGCCATCAGGCCGCGCATCCCGCCCAGCTGCTTCATCTGCGTAACAGAACCACGCGCACCGGAGTGGGCCATCATGTAGACCGAGTTCGGCTCGGATTCAGACCCGTCAGCGTCCGTCTTGGCGGCCGAAATGGTCGACATCATCGCCTCGGTGACCTTGTCGTTACATTTCGACCAGGCATCGACAACCTTGTTGTACTTTTCGCCCTGAGTGATCAGGCCGTCCATGTACTGTTGTTCGAAATCCTTCACCTGACCCCGGGTTTCCTCGACGATCGGCCATTTGGATTCAGGGATCACCATGTCGTCCTTGCCGAACGAGATACCGGCCTTGAACGCTTCCTTGAAGCCCATGGACATGATCTGGTCACAGAAAATGACAGACTCTTTCTGACCGCAATAACGGTAAACGGTGTCGATGACCTTCTGCACGTCTTTCTTGCGCAGCAGGTTGTTGACCAGATCAAACGGTGCCTTGGCATTCATCGGCAGCAGCGCGCCAAGACGGACCCGACCGGGTGTCGTCTCGTAGCGCTTGACGATTTCGTTGCCTTCTTCGTCGATCTGGGTGACGCGCGCGGTGATCTTGGCGTGCATATGCACTTCGCCAGAGTTCAGAGCGTGTTCTACCTCTTCGATGGAAGAGAACGACATGCCCTCGCCCTTCATGCCATCGCGGGCGATGGTCACATAGTAAAGGCCAAGGATCATATCCTGCGACGGAACGATGATCGGCGCGCCGTTGGCAGGCGACAGAACGTTGTTCGTCGACATCATCAGAACGCGCGCTTCAAGCTGGGCCTCCAGCGAAAGCGGAACGTGCACGGCCATCTGGTCGCCATCAAAGTCGGCGTTGAAAGCCGAACAAACCAGCGGGTGAAGCTGGATGGCCTTGCCTTCGATCAGCATCGGTTCGAACGCCTGAATGCCAAGACGGTGCAGCGTCGGCGCCCGGTTCAGCATGACAGGGTGTTCGCGGATCACCTCGTCCAGAATATCCCAAACTTCGGGACGTTCTTTCTCGACCAGCTTCTTCGCCTGTTTCACCGTGCTGGAAAGACCCTTGGCCTCCAGACGCGAGTAGATAAAGGGCTTGAACAGCTCCAGCGCCATCTTCTTGGGAAGACCGCACTGATGCAGTTTCAGCTCCGGCCCCGTCACGATGACGGACCGGCCCGAAAAGTCGACGCGTTTACCCAAAAGGTTCTGACGGAAACGGCCCTGTTTGCCTTTCAGCATGTCGGACAGCGATTTCAGCGGGCGCTTGTTGGCACCGGTGATGACACGGCCACGGCGGCCGTTGTCGAACAGCGCGTCAACGGATTCTTGCAACATCCGCTTTTCGTTGCGCACGATGATGTCTGGCGCACGCAGTTCGATCAAGCGCTTCAGACGGTTGTTCCGGTTGATCACCCGACGATACAGATCGTTGAGGTCAGACGTGGCGAAACGACCACCATCCAGGGGCACCAGCGGGCGCAGCTCTGGCGGGATCACGGGAATGACCGTCATCACCATCCACTCGGGCCGGTTGCCCGACTCGAGGAAGGATTCCACGACTTTCAGACGCTTGATGATCTTCTTGGGCTTCAGCTCACCAGTGGCTTCTTTCAGATCCGCGCGCAGTTGCTCTGCTTCGGAGTCCAGATCAATTGCCGCGAGCATTTCACGGATGGCTTCGGCGCCGATATTGGCCGTGAACGCGTCCATGCCATAGACGTCTTGCGCGTCCATGAATTCTTCTTCGGACAGCATCTGGCCATAGGTCAGATCGGTCAGGCCGGGCTCGATCACCACATAGTTTTCGAAATAAAGCACACGTTCCAGATCACGCAGCGTCATGTCCAGCATGAGACCGATGCGCGAGGGCAGCGATTTCAGGAACCAGATATGCGCGCAAGGCGCGGCCAATTCGATATGGCCCATGCGCTCGCGACGGACCTTTTGCAGCGTGACTTCCACGCCGCATTTCTCGCAGACGACGCCGCGATATTTCATGCGCTTGTACTTGCCGCACAGGCATTCGTAATCCTTGATCGGGCCAAAGATACGCGCACAGAACAGGCCGTCACGTTCTGGTTTGAACGTGCGATAGTTGATGGTCTCGGGCTTCTTGATCTCACCGAAGGACCACGAGAGGATCCGCTCGGGCGATGCCAGAGACACCTTGATCTCGTCGAAGGTTTTCACCGGTGCGACGGGGTTGAACGGGTTGTTTGTCAGTTCCTGGTTCATCTTATCATCCTAAAGCTGTCGGAAAGGAAAGGTGCGACCAAGGCTTTCGGAAAAGCCTTGGGAAAGTCCTTTTGCAGACTTCTGCGACCGCTACTCATCCTCCTCCGTATCCAGGAGTTCCATGTTAAGGCCCAAGCCGCGGACCTCTTTGACGAGAACGTTGAACGATTCCGGAACGCCGGCCTCGAAATTGTCTTCGCCCTTGACGATGCTCTCATAGACCTTGGTCCGGCCTGCCACGTCATCCGATTTCACCGTCAGCATTTCCTGCAAGGTGTAGGCGGCACCGTAAGCTTCCAGAGCCCAGACTTCCATCTCACCGAAGCGCTGGCCACCGAACTGTGCCTTACCACCAAGCGGCTGCTGGGTGACGAGGCTGTAAGGCCCGGTCGAGCGCGCGTGGATCTTGTCATCCACAAGGTGATGCAGCTTCAGCAGGTACTTGACGCCAACGGTCACGGGGCGGCTGAACTGCTCACCCGTGCGGCCGTCGAACAGGATCGACTGGCCGGAGGTGTCAAAGCCCGCGCGTTTCAGCGAGTCGTTGACATCGGCCTCTTTCGCACCGTCAAAGACCGGCGTTGCGATCGGAACACCGTTCGTCACGTTGCCCGCCGCTTCGAGAAGCTGGCCATCTTCCATGCTGCCGATGCCTTCCTCGTAGACATCGTCGCCATAGGCGATCCGCATCGCTTCGCGCACCGGGGTCAGATCGCCCGACCGGCGGTATTCGCCAAGTGCGTCGTCGATCTTGATGCCAAGGCTGCGCGCAGCCCAGCCCATATGGGTTTCAAGGATCTGACCGACGTTCATACGCGACGGAACGCCCAGCGGGTTGAGGCAGAAATCGACCGGAGTACCATCTGCGAGGAACGGCATGTCCTCCATCGGAACCACCTTCGAGATCACACCCTTGTTGCCGTGACGGCCGGCCATCTTGTCGCCCGGTTGCAGCTTGCGCTTCACCGCCACGAACACCTTGACCATCTTCATCACGCCCGGCGGCAGATCGTCGCCACGGCGCACCTTCTCGACCTTGTCTTCGAACCGGGCATCCAAAGCGCGCTTCTGCACTTCATACTGCTCGTTCAGGGCCTCGACGATCTTGGCGTCATCCTCGTCTTCCAGCGCCAGTTGCCACCACTGGCCACGGCTCAGCGTGCCCAGCAGATCTTCGTCGATCTGCGTGTTCGGACGAACACCTTTCGGGCCTTTCACGGCGATCTTGCCGAGGATCATATCCTTCAGACGCGCGTAGATGTTGCGGTCCAAGATCGCCAGCTCGTCATCCCGGTCGCGGCTCAGGCGTTCGATCTCTTCACGTTCGATCTGAAGCGCGCGTTCGTCCTTTTCCACACCGTGGCGGTTGAACACGCGGACCTCGACGACCGTCCCGAAATCGCCCGGCTTGACGCGCAGCGACGTGTCGCGCACGTCCGAGGCTTTTTCACCGAAGATGGCGCGCAGAAGCTTTTCTTCCGGCGTCATCGGGCTTTCGCCCTTGGGTGTGATCTTGCCCACCAGAATATCGCCCGGTTCCACATCGGCACCGATATAGACGATACCCGCTTCGTCGAGGTTGCGCAGGGCTTCCTCGCCGACGTTGGGAATATCGCGGGTGATCTCTTCCGGTCCAAGCTTTGTATCGCGGGCGGCAACTTCGAATTCCTCGATATGGACACTCGTGAACACGTCATCACGGGCGATGCGTTCCGAGATCAAGATCGAGTCTTCGTAGTTGTAGCCGTTCCACGGCATGAAGGCGACGACGACGTTCTTGCCAAGCGCCAGTTCCCCCATATCGGTGGACGGGCCGTCAGCGACGACTTCGCCCTTCTCGACCAGATCGCCCACCTTCACCAGCGGACGCTGGTTGATACAGGTGTTCTGGTTGGAGCGCTGGAACTTGCGCATCCGGTAGATATCGACCCCGGCATCGCCAAGCTCAAGATCGCCGGTGGCTCGCACAACGATCCGCATCGCATCGACCTGGTCGATGATGCCTGCGCGCTTGGCCATGATGGCGGCACCTGAATCGCGCGCCACAACACCTTCGATGCCGGTGCCCACAAGGGGTGCCTCGGACCGCAGGGTCGGCACAGCCTGACGTTGCATGTTCGACCCCATCAGGGCGCGGTTGGCGTCGTCGTTTTCCAGGAACGGGATCAACGAGGCCGCAACGGACACAAGCTGTTTCGGGCTGACGTCGATCAGATCCACGTTTTCGTTGGGCGACAGGGTGTAGTCACCGGATTTCCGGGTCGACACCAGATCGTTCACGAAGCGCATGTTCTCGTCGAGATTGGCGTTGGCCTGCGCCACGGTGTGACGCATTTCCTCGGTCGCGGACATATAGTGCACTTCGTCGGTGACGACAGAGTCCTTGACCACCCGGTAAGGCGTTTCGATGAAGCCGTACTTGTTCACGCGCGCGAAGGTCGCCAGCGAGTTGATCAGACCGATGTTCGGACCTTCCGGCGTTTCAATCGGGCACATCCGGCCATAGTGGGTCGGGTGAACGTCGCGCACCTCAAAGCCAGCACGTTCACGGGTCAAACCGCCCGGTCCAAGCGCCGAAAGACGGCGTTTATGCGTCACTTCCGACAGCGGATTGGTCTGGTCCATGAACTGCGAAAGCTGCGAAGAGCCGAAGAATTCACGGACAGCCGCAGCCGCCGGTTTGGCGTTGATCAGATCCTGCGGCATGACCGTGTCGATCTCGACGGAAGACATGCGCTCCTTGATCGCGCGCTCCATCCGCAGAAGGCCAACCCGATACTGGTTTTCCATCAATTCGCCAACCGACCGGACCCGGCGGTTGCCAAGGTGGTCGATGTCGTCGATGTCACCCTTGCCGTCACGCAGTTCCACGAGCGCCTTGACACAGGCCACGATGTCTTCGCGGTCCAACGTGCGCTGTGTGTCGGGCTTTTCAAGCGCCAGACGCATGTTCATTTTAACGCGGCCGACCGCAGACAGGTCGTAGCGTTCGCTGTCAAAGAACAACGTCTCGAACAGGGCCGAGGCGGCCTCGACGGTCGGCGGCTCACCCGGACGCATCACGCGGTAAATATCCATGAGCGCGGTTTCGCGGTTCATGTTCTTGTCCGCCGCCATGGTGTTGCGCATGTAGGGGCCGACATTGATATTGTCGATGTCCAGAACGGGGATCTCGGTGATGCCTGCGTCCACCAGTTCTTTCAGCGTCCCGCCGATAACTTCACCGGCCTTGTCGAATTCCCATGTCAACTCGTCACCGGCCTCGACATAGATCGCGCCGTTTTCTTCGTTGATCATGTCGCGTGCGACAAACTTGCCGACGATCTGTTCGAACGGCACCAGCAGATCGCTGACAGCGCCTTCGTCGATCAGCTTCTTGACGGCGCGTGGCGTGACCTTCTTGCCGGCTTCGGCGATCACATCGCCCGTGGCCGCATCGACCAGATCAAAGGTGGGACGGGTGCCGCGAACACGCTCGGGGAAGAACTTCGTGACCCAGCCACGCCCCTTCTCCAGCTTGTAATCGACGGTCTCGTAATAGGCCGTCATGATGTCTTCCTGCCCCAGACCCAGGGCATAAAGCAGCGTCGTCACCGGCAACTTGCGGCGACGGTCAATACGCGCAAAGACAATATCCTTGGCGTCGAATTCGAAATCGAGCCAGGAACCGCGATAGGGGATGATGCGGCAGGCGAACAGCAACTTGCCCGAGGAATGCGTCTTGCCCTTGTCGTGGTCAAAGAAAACGCCCGGCGAGCGGTGCATCTGGGACACGATCACGCGCTCGGTGCCGTTCACAACGAACGTCCCATTTGGCGTCATCAAGGGCATGTCGCCCATGAAAACGTCCTGTTCTTTGATGTCCTTGACCGATTTCGCGCCGGTATCCTCGTCCACATCAAACACGATCAGACGCAACGTCACCTTCAGCGGTGCCGCATAGGTCATGTCGCGCTGCTGACATTCCTCGACGTCGTATTTCGGACGTTCCAGTTCGTAGTTGACGAATTCCAGAACGGCGGTCTCATTGAAATCCTTGATCGGAAAGACCGACTGGAAGACGCCTTTCAGCCCCTCACCATCCATCGGTTGCAGCTGATCTCCGGATTTCAGGAAAAGATCGTACGAGGATTTCTGAACCTCGATCAGGTTCGGCATCTCCAGAACTTCACGGATTTTGCCGTAATATTTGCGAAGACGTTTCTGGCCAAGAAAGCTTTGCGCCATGACAGGTGTCACCTTTCAGTTTCTCACCGGGTGTGCGCGCTGTCGGGCACAGCGACACGCCCCTACGAGACGACAAGAATTCCGATCAATTCCCGGCTTTCGTCCCACCGAAAGCCTCCCGATCTTTGGAACCTTGTCTTGGAAAACCCCCTGCCCCGGACTTGATCCGGGGCCTTGCGGGGCCTTTCCAAGACAAGTTCGGCTGGGCCCGGAAGTGTCCCGGACCCAGCCATTTTCGGTTCGAGCGGAGCGTTGATCGCAAGGCTTCGGTGAAACCCCGGATCGGCCGTCCCTCGCGGGATGCGGCGCGCCCCAGCCGGATTACTTGAGTTCGACCTCGGCGCCAACTGCTTCCAGTTTGCCTTTGATCTCTTCAGCTTCGTCCTTGGAAACCTGCTCTTTGACAGCTTTGCCGCCAGCTTCGACCAGTTCCTTGGCTTCTTTCAGACCCAGACCCGTGATGGCACGGACTTCCTTGATCACGTTGATCTTGGATGCGCCTGCACCTTTCAGGATCACGTCGAATTCGGTCTGCTCTTCAGCAGCCGCACCGGCGTCGCCCGCAGGACCGGCCATCATCACTGCGCCGCCAGCTGCGGGCTCGATGCCGTATTCGTCCTTAAGGATGGTTTTCAGTTCTTGTGCTTCGAGAAGCGTCAGACCAACAATGTCTTCCGCCAGTTTTTTCAGATCAGCCATTTTAGACTCTTTCCGTATCTAGATGTGTTCCAACGTCAGGATGTTCAACCCCACGCAGGTCTCATTGGTTGCCTCAAGCAGCCTCGGCCTTTTCTTCGATGGTCGAGAGAATGCTTGCGATATTCGAAGCAGGGGCGCCAATTGCACCGGCGATGTTCGAAGCAGGCGCGCCAATCATGCCAGCGATGGTAGCAATAAGCTCATCGCGCGACGGCATTTTCGACACGGCTTCAACACCAGCCCGGTCCAGAGCGTTCTCACCCATTGCGCCGCCGAGGATCTCGAGTTTCGAGTTCCCTTTGGCGAATTCCTCGGCCACCTTGGCTGCTGCCACGGGGTCTTCGGAATAGGTAAGAACGGTCATGCCCGTCAGGTATTCTGCGATACTTGCGCAGGGCTTACCTTCAAGGGCGATCTTGGCGAGCCTGTTCTTGGCGACACGTACAGATCCACCCGCTTCGCGTGCACGCGCGCGCAGATCCTGCATCTCGGCAACCGTGAGGCCTTCGTAGTGGGAGACCACAACGACGCCAGAGCTTTCGAAGATCTGGCCGAGTTCCTCGACCAATTTCTCTTTCTGGGCTCTATCCACAGTTTCACTCCAATTTTCGGAAGGCAGTGACCCTCCGGCTCGTTAAACCGGACCTTTGAGAGGTCCGGCATCGGGTCCGTACGGGTCGTTCCCAATCACGCCCGAGGCGAACCCCGGAGAGAGAATTGTTCATTTCCCGTCTCAGGCAGGACTTATGGTTTGCACCACCCACCGTCTTGGACGAATCATCAGGCCACCCGATCTAAAGCAGGTGGCCCGACGGACGGCGTCATAGCCAAAGCCCGAGCGGAAGGGAAGGGCCTATACGAAAAAACTTCCGCATTCGGGCCAGAGCTGGGTCACATACGCGCGAGCACCCCCATCGGCTGTTCCATCAAAGCGCTTCCTGGCCATCCGAGAACACGCCCTAACGACAAAAGGCGGACCCGCAGGCCCGCCTTTTGAAATCTACCTAAAGCAGCTTTATTCAGCGTTGGCAGAGTCGATTGCGACCGAAACGCCCGGTCCCATCGTGCTGCTCAGCGAGACCTTTTTCATATAGGTGCCCTTGGCTCCCGTAGGACGAGCCTTGGAGACTGCATTGACGAAGGCCCGGATGTTCTCGACCAGCTTGGCTTCGTCGAACGATGCCTTGCCAACGCCGGCATGCACAACGCCGCCCTTTTCAGCGCGGAACTGAACCTGACCGCCCTTGGCGTCCTTGACGGCTTGCGTGACATCCATCGTCACCGTGCCCACCTTGGGGTTCGGCATCAGGTTACGCGGGCCAAGCACCTTGCCCAGACGGCCGACGATCGGCATCATGTCCGGTGTGGCGATGCAGCGATCAAATTCGATCGTGCCGCCCTGAACGGTTTCCATCAGGTCTTCGGCACCGACGATGTCAGCACCGGCGGCTTCAGCTTCTTCAGCCTTGGCACCGCGTGCGAAGACTGCAACGCGCATGGTTTTCCCGGTGCCGTTGGGCAGGCCGATAACACCACGAACCATCTGGTCAGCGTGACGTGTGTCAACGCCCAGATTCATCGCGATCTCGACGGTTTCGTCGAATTTCGCGTTGGCATTCGCCTTGATCAGAGAAACGGCTTCCTCGACGGTGACGTTCTCTTTGCCGACAAGCGCTTCACGCGCGGTACGGGTACGTTTTCCAAGTTTTGCCATCTTATTTCACCTCGATGCCCATGGACCGGGCAGAGCCCAGGATGATCTGCATCGCGTTTTCAATCGTCGTGGCGTTGAGATCTTTCATCTTCGCTTCGGCAATTTCTTTCACCTGAGCGACGGTCACCGAACCTGCGGTGGCGCGACCGGGCGTACTGCCACCGGATTTCAGCTTGGCGGCCTTCTTGAGGTAATAAGACGCGGGCGGCGTCTTGATGTCCATCGTGAAGGATTTGTCCTGATAATACGTGATGATCGTCGGACAGGGGGCACCAGCCTCCATTTCCTGCGTCTTGGCGTTGAACGCCTTGCAGAATTCCATGATGTTGATCCCGCGCTGACCCAATGCTGGGCCAACGGGCGGCGACGGGTTTGCCTGCCCGGCGGGGACTTGCAGCTTCAGACTGCCAACCAGTTTCTTGGCCATGTGGCCTCTCCTTTATCAAGCGGCGGGGCTTGCCCACCCTGCAATGGAACCATGGGTTCCGTTTTGCCGTGGTTGGGGTTGGTCGGCCTTGGGCCGCCTCACCTCCCACGTCTCGAACATCACACCTGCTTTGACACCTGTGTGAATTCCAGTTCGACCGGGGTTTCCCGGCCAAAAATTGAGACGGAAACCTTGAGGCGCTGATTGTCCTCGTCGACTTCCTCGATCATGCCGTCGAAATCTTCGAACGGGCCGTCGTTGACCTTGACCTTCTCGCCGATCTCGAAATGGATCAATGTGCGCGGCGCATCCTCGCCTTCCTGCACCCGACCCAAAATCGCCTGCACTTCGGCGTCGCGCATCGGCATCGGGCGTCCTTGCGGGCCCAGAAATCCGGTCACGCGGTTGATGGAGTTGATCAGGTGATAGCCCTGATCCGACATTTCCATCCGCACAAGCACATAGCCGGGCATGAAGCGCCGTTCTGTCGTGACTTTCTTGCCGCGACGAACCTCGATCACCTCTTCGGTCGGCACCAGCACTTCTTCGATCTGGTCCTCAAGCCCTTGCTCATCAACCGCAGTCCGGATCTGTTCGGCGATCTTCTTCTCGAAGTTCGAGAGCACGCTCACCGAGTACCACCGTTTCGCCATCTGGTCACAAACCTTCGTTCTGCACCGATCCGGGGACCGTGTGTCGTTCCATTTTCTGGCGGCCCATATTCAAACCGGCAGCCGCCGCGTTCCGAAACAAAATCGGCGCGCAACTCGAATCGCCGCACGCCTTTCGGATGATTGGTCTGCGCAATACCCGCGAAAGAGACCGAGTTCAAGCCTCAGGGCGCGCGCATGTCCTATGCGGTCCCGACAGGCTTAGCCGAACATTTCCAACACTTGCTGAAGCCCGCCGCGGATCAGAATATCCACAATTGCAAAGAAAATAGCGGTCAATGCAGCCAAGATGAAAACCATCACCGTTGTCAACATCACCTCACGGCGCGTGGGCCACACCACCTTGGCCACTTCGGAGCGGACCTGCTGGATAAACTGAAGCGGGTTGGTCATGGCCATGTCTGTTCTACTTTCATTGCGGACGCGACGCACATACTCGGCGCGGGCGGTGATTTCAAGGCCCGCCATCACGGCACGTTGCCTCGTGGCCAAACCTGCGCTTGTGCCGCGACCTTGTGCTTCGTAAAACGGCCGGAGCCAGTACGGCATTTGCGGGCCAGACAGGTGGGCGCGATGGATTTCCCACAAACGCGCGATAATACAGAGATTCGTGCCCGGTAGCCCACCAGTTTACGAAGGTGAAGGTACAGTTTGAGCCAAGTCATCCCAGCCAGCGCGGATCCCGCAGCCTTCCGACGCCCTTATGACGGTCAGATCAGGGTCAACCGTGTCTCGATCACACCAGCGGTTCTGCCCGCAGATGAAATGATGGCCACGATTCCCGCACATTCTGTTGAGGCCTGCGTGGCACAACTGCTGGCCGCAATAGAAACCGGACGGGAATTCTGCATCCATTCCGGCACCGCCCCCCTTGCCACGCCCGATGGAGGTGCGTTCCTGCAATGCGAAACCTCCGGCTCTACAGGGCAACCCAAGCGGGTCCGTCGCAGCCACGCCTCCTGGATCCGGTCTTTCATGGTGGATCGCGCGCTCTGGAACATCACGCCGCAGGATCGCATCGCCGTCTTTGGCCCACTCAATCACTCGCTGGCACTCTATGGTGCGGTCTCGGCGGTGCATCTGGGCGCGCAGGTGGACGTCTTTACAGCCCCCCGCCCTGACACGCGGTTGCAAATGCTGCGCGCGGCAATGCCGTCACTATTATATGCCACACCCGCGCAATTGCGTCAGCTTGCGGCGTGTTGCGACGCCGGCACCGGCATCCCCGGCACCCGGCACGTCATGATCGGCGGCGGCTTTCTGGACAAGGCCACTCGCAATGCCTCAGCGCAACTGTTTCCCGGCGCGGTCTTGCACGCATTTTACGGCGCAAGCGAAACCAGCTTCATCGCAATCTCTGATGCCACGACGCCCCCCCTTTCGGTCGGTCGCGCCTATCCCGGCGTCGAAATCCGCATCCGTGATGAGCAGGCACGCGACCTGCCCCCGGATCACCCCGGCGAGGTTTGGGTCCAGAGCCCCTATCTGTTTGAGGGTTATGCGCAGGGCACCAGCGCACAGACCCGCTGGCAGGACGGTTTTCTGACGGTGGGCGAATTGGGATGGCTTGATCCCGAGGGGCATCTGTTTCTGGCGGGGCGGCGCGACCGGATGTTCACCGTTTCTGATCAAAACGTCTTTCCCGAACTGATCGAGAGGGTGCTGCTGGATCAGCCCGGCGTAACACATGCGGCCGTTCTGCCGCGCCCCGATGCCAAGCGCGGCGCGGTGCCGGTCTGCTTTCTGTCCGCCGGGCCGCAGGGTGTTGATACCGACGCGGTGCTGGCTGCCTGTCGCCGCCAGCTTACCCCGCAGGCCGCACCACGGCGCGCCTTCGTACTGACGGACTGGCCCACCCTGCCTTCGGGCAAGACCGACATCACCGCGCTGTCCCAACTGCTCAAGGCGCAGACATGAGCCGCGCCGTCATCATCGCCGCACGGCGCAGCCTTGTCGCACCGCGTGGCGGGGCGCTCGCACATCTGCACCTTCACGAAATCGCCGCCCCGGTGACCCAAGCCTGCCTGACGGATGCCGGGCTGGTGCCGGACAGCGTTGACGAACTGATCATGGGCAATGCGCTTGGCGCAGGCGGCAATCCGGCGCGCGTTGCGGCGCTGGCGGCAGGCTTGCCGTTGCGCGTGCCGGGGCTGAGCCTTGATCGCCAGTGCTGTTCCGGGCTGGATGCGCTGCGCCTCGCTCAGGCGTTGATCGAGGCCGGTCAGACCGAGGTGGTGATTGCGGGCGGTGCGGAAAGCTATTCCCGCCGACCGGTCCGCATGACCGCCGCGCAAGGGGGCGCACCCGCGCAGGAATACGACCAGCCGCCCTTTACCCCCTGGCCCGACCGGGACCCGGATATGGCCGAAGCGGCGGATGCGCTGGCGCGACACCTCGGGATCTCACGCGCGGCGCAGGACGCATGGACGGTGGACAGTCACGCGCGTGCCATCGCCGCCCGTGCCGACCTGTCCGCTGAGATCGTCGGAGATGCGCCTGACAGCTATACGCGCGCGATGACGCCTGCGCTTTGCGCCCGCGCGCGCGCAATCTGCGGCAGCGTCACCCGCGCCAACACCGCCGTGGCGGCCGATGCGGCTGCGTTCTGCGTTCTGGTCTCGGAAAAATATGCGCGCAGGCGCGGCCTGCCCTACGTCACGATTTTGGGTGGCATGGCATTGGGCGGCGATCCGATGCTCCCCGGCCTTGCCCCTGTCGCCGCGATCAACGCGACCTTGGCCGGGCTGAGCCTGTCGCCCGCCGATCTTTCCACTGCCGAGATCATGGAAGCCTTCGCCGTGCAGGCCATCGCCTGTGTCGAGCAGACCGGCCTTGACCCGGCGATCGTCAACCGCAACGGCGGCGCGCTTGCACGCGGCCATCCCATCGGCGCGTCGGGGGCAATCCTTGCAGTTCGGCTGTTTCACGACCTGCGCGGGACAGGCGGGCGCGGGCTGGCCGCGATTGCCGCTGCGGGCGGGATCGGAACCGCGCTTGTGTTAGGTGGCGAGGGTTAGCCCCCGCGCCGGAACATCACGCTCGGGACAGAACGCTGGCGGGCCGCGCCTTGGCGAGCGCGGCGGTGACAAACCCTGCCAGAGCGGCCTTGATCAGATCACCGGGAATGAAGGGCGACACCAGCAGCGCAGCCTCGGGGAATGACTTGTCCAGCGTTATCGCCATGCCGGCGATCCCGAACAAATACAGCACCCCGATGCCGCCGACAAATGCTCCCAGAATCGACGCCGGCAAAAGTGCCAGCCGCGGGGTTTTCTCGACGATCAGACCCGCCACGAAGGCGGCAACCGGAAATCCAACCAAAAAGCCGACAGTTGGCGAGGCAAACAGCCCAAGCCCGCCGCGACCACCGGCCAGAAGCGGCAGCCCCAATGCCACCAGCAACAGGAACAGCAGCACCGCCAGCGACCCGCGCCGCGCGCCCAGAACCGTCCCGCACAGCATGACGCCAAGGCTTTGCGCCGTGATCGGCACCCCAAAGCCCAGGGTGATCTTCGGGATCAGCCCCAATACGGCGATCAATGCAGCGAACAGGGCGATCAGGACGGTGTTGCGTTCCAAGAGGCTATTCCTTCGGAGGGTTGAACCAGAGTTATGGCTGGGTATCGAAGCCGCCGCGCGCGCGCAAGGCTTCGGCCACCTGTTCGGCATCGTCAATCGCGGTGACGGTAATTGGCATGACCAGTTGCCAACCCGGACGGCGGGCGCTTCGGGCGCGCCAGGATTCGATCAGCGTTCCGGCCTTGCCCAGCAGAACCGGCGTGAACCGCACCACAAGCGCCATTGCATAGCCGATCGGGGCGGTGCGAATGCCAAGCCGTTCCAGCGGAGACAACAACCACAACACCAGATCCGTCAGATCGTCGAGCCGCGTCGTCATCGTCACCAGATTGGCCAGTCCGACCGCCGCAACAAGGCGCAGCGCCACTGCAACCCCCGTCACCGGATCGCCCGCGATCAGATGCCAGACAAGAACAATCGCGACAAATACCCAAAGCGGACGCAGGAACCTGACGCCCTCCACCAGAAATCGCCAGCCAACCACAAGATAGGCCAGCGCGACGCCCACAACCGCCGCCAGCAACAGTACAGGGCTTTCGATCAGGTAGAGAAGAAAAACGCCACCGGAAACAAGCGCCAACTTCAGCGACGCGGGCCAGCGGTGATACGCGGTCCTAGTCGAGGAGGTCAGCGCCAGCATCGTCCGCCTCCGTCATTGCGGCCTCATAAAGTGTCAAGGTCTGCACTGCCGGTCCGCTTTCGCGGATTGCCCCATTATCCATCCAGATCACCCGATCGTAACCCGCCAATGCCGCCGGATCATGGGTGATGTGAAGGACGGAGGGCCCCACCTGCGTCAGGTAGCGGTGCATCTGTCGCGTGGTCGGAATGTCGAGCCCGGTAAAGGGCTCATCAAGGATGATCAGCGCAGGCTCCATCGCCAGCACCGCCATGAGGCAGACCAGATGGCGCTGCCCCTGCGACAGCGTGGCGACGGCACGCCCCTGCCAATGCGTCTTGCCAAAACGCGCCAGCATCGCAACTGCACCGTCCCGCGCTGCGTCCTTGCTGCGTCCAAGCTGCCGCAAACCGAAAGCCAGCTCTTCTTCGACCGTCGGAAAAATAATCTGATGATCGGGGTTCTGGAACAATATGCCGACAGTCCGGATCGCGGCGCGGCGATCCCGCGCAACATCGACCCCGTTGATCAAAACACGGCCACTATCCGGGCGAATAAGTCCCGCAAGGATCCGCGCCAGCGTGGTTTTGCCAGACCCGTTTCGCCCCACCAGTCCGATCCGGGCATCAGATATGTCCAGGAAGGTCTTGGCGATCACCTCGCGCCCGTCTCGCGAATAAGACACGCCCTCTAGTGTGATGCGCGCCCTTGGCGTCATTTTGGTTGGGATCGGGGCAACATGCATCGCGCGGCGCCTGAGATTGAAACGGACCGCGCCTACCTAGTCCGATGTGCCCGCGACTGCAACGCGCATGCCCCACCGCTGCCTGCCGTCAAGAAAGTCCAAAGCGAGCGTTGTCGCACGAGCCTGGCGACAGCGGACTCATCTCGCGCCGCCACTCTCTTAGACGCGCAGCGTGAGCAAGCCAATCGTCCGCATGGCATCACGTCAACGGGCTAAGCGGCACTCAGGCACCCAGCGAGAGTCGCCTTGCAACGCCCATGCAGGTGCTGTGATGAACCAGCCGGCATGTTTTTTGACGTACACGTTTTTGTGCTGCACCTCCCACCAACGGCAATTGTTACATCCGCGCGCGTCACAAAAGCACTGGTGAGGCGCGCAAAAGCCAAGCCTGTTTGACGCGCACAATTGCTGTGCGATTTTGCACGCGGCACAGGTCGTAAGCCTCGATTTTCAATGGCAATTCGGCGTGATCTGGTGCGAGTGTTTTGTGATTTCAAATTTGGCCTCGTTGGTCCCAATTATCAGTCATCGCCAACGAATGCTGGCGCAGACAAATCCAGGGCCAATCAGCCCACCCATCTGAAAGGACACAATATGAACCGCATTATCGCAATCGCAGCCGTCGCAATCGCAACCGTTGCAGGTGCAGCAAACGCAATGACCCAGGACAACGCGGCCGCTGTCCGCGCAATCAATTCCTATGCGCCCTCCGTAGACGTTTCGACGCTCGACGACTCGACCATCCTCGCCGCCCTTCAGGCCATCCACGGCTCCGGCACCGAGAGCGAAAAATCCTCTACCGTTCGTGCAATCCTGCTGAACGCCAACTAAGCCCAGTTGGTTGCCACCCCTGATCGGACGCCGCGGCATCACGCCAGCGGCGTCCATCTCACAGCGTCGTGACCGAATCGTGACGAAATCAGCGGAACGCTTTGGCGGGGTCACGCATTTTCTCTCCAGCGACGCCGATCAGTTGCGTTGTCGCGCTGACGATCGGCTTTAACTTTTGAACAGGAGAGACTTATGAAACATCTTATGCTTGCAACCGCCCTGACCGCAGCCACTATTTCGGGTGCAGCCTTTGCTCAGGAAGCGCTTGAAAACCAGATTGAAACCTTTGCTCCGAACATAAATTACGAAGCGCTGAGCGAAGATGCCCGCCTGCAAATCGCCAATGTCATCAACGGCAGCGGCAGCTTTAGCGAAAAGCAATCCACCGTTACAGCCCTTGCGCTTCAAGAAAACGCAATGGAGGAAGGTTCCATGATGGAGGACAACCCCTACGTCTTCTACATGTCGGATGAGCAATACACGACTTTCGCAAATGATCTAAAAGGTTTTGAGCCATCGGCTGACCCAGCCAACTTGTCGAATGACACACGCTTGCGCCTGATGGCTGCAATGTATGGCAGTGGCAGCCACAGCGACAAAGCCAGCTTGGTGAAATCGATCCTGCTGGATTCCTAAGACACCTATCGGCGAAATTAGTCGTCAGTATAAATGCAAGAAGGGCCACCCAATCAGGGTGGCCCTTTTTGTCACGTCGAACCCTGCGGAGGGTTGTTTGCCCCCCGCGCAGTCAGTTTGATTACTCGATGATTTTCGAGACGACGCCGGAGCCGACTGTGCGGCCGCCTTCGCGGATCGCGAAGCGCAGCTTTTCTTCCATCGCGATCGGTGCGATCAGCTCAACTTCGAATTTCAGGTTGTCGCCCGGCATCACCATTTCGGTGCCTTCGGGAAGAACAACCGTGCCGGTCACATCCGTCGTGCGGAAGTAGAACTGCGGACGGTAGTTCGCGAAGAACGGCGTGTGACGGCCACCCTCGTCCTTGGTCAGGATATAGGCTTCTGCCTCGAACTTGGTGTGTGGCTTGACCGAACCCGGCTTGCACAGAACCTGTCCACGCTCAACGCCTTCGCGGTCGATACCGCGCAGCAGGGCGCCGATATTGTCGCCGGCTTCACCACGATCCAGCAGCTTGCGGAACATTTCCACACCGGTGCAGGTCGTCTTGCGCGTGTCACGAATGCCAACGATTTCAAGCTCGTCGCCGACGTTCACAACGCCACGCTCGACACGGCCGGTCACAACCGTCCCGCGGCCGGAAATCGAGAACACGTCCTCGATCGGCATCAGGAAGGGCTGGTCCACGGCGCGCGCGGGCTGGGGGATGTACTCGTCGACAGCCGCCATCAGTTCCTTGATCTTGTCTTCGCCGATCGCGTTGTCGCGACCTTCCAGAGCGGCCAGCGCCGAACCGGCGATGATCGGGATATCGTCGCCCGGATAGTCATAGGCCGACAGAAGCTCGCGCACTTCCATCTCGACCAGCTCAAGCAGCTCTTCGTCGTCGACCTGGTCAACCTTGTTCAGGAACACGACCATCGCAGGGATGCCAACCTGGCGGCCCAGCAGGATGTGCTCGCGCGTCTGCGGCATCGGGCCGTCAGCGGCGTTCACAACCAGGATCGCGCCATCCATCTGCGCCGCACCGGTGATCATGTTCTTGACATAGTCAGCGTGGCCGGGGCAGTCGACATGCGCGTAGTGGCGGTTCTCGGTCTCATACTCGACATGCGCGGTCGAGATCGTGATCCCGCGCGCCTTTTCTTCCGGCGCGCCGTCAATCTGGTCATACGCCTGGAAGTCACCGAAATATTTCGTGATCGCAGCCGTCAGCGTCGTCTTGCCGTGGTCCACATGGCCAATCGTGCCAATGTTGCAATGCGGCTTGGAACGCTCAAACTTTTCCTTTGCCATACCTTCAGGCGCCTCGTCTATTGGGGGGTCATATCAACCCGAGTTGCATCGCGGGCGATGTAGTGAATCAAGACAGGGAAATCAAGCGTCAGTTACCGGTGGCCGCTGCCTGCCCCATCTCAGAGCCGCCCGCAGCGACGGTCTCGTCAGTCACGGTGTTTCCTGCAACAGCGGCGCTGGCCATGGTGTCTTCGCTCTCGGATACCGGCCCGCCGAACCAACCCTGCTCTGCCTGTTGCGCGCGCAACCACTTTTCGGTTTCCAACGCGGCCTCTTCGGCAAGCGCTTTCATCGACTCTTCGCGAGAGGATGCAAGCCGGGTCTCGAAAACCTTGATGACGGCAATGGGCTCTGGCTTGTCATTCAGCTTGCTGGCGGCGGCGTCATCCCAGACCGTCACGGCAATCTGCACAGCCGATTTGCCCGGCACCAAGGGCGGCGGCAATGAATAGGCCTCGACTCTCAGCCCCATATTGTAGCGCTTTTCACCGTCAAACCGGCCAAAGCGTTGCAGATACGCCTCCTCGACCACCTTGACCCATTCCTCGGACGTTGCCGCCCGCGACACCAACAGCTTTTGCGGCGACGGGGCGGCCGCAGCGACGAAACCAAGGCTGAAATCACCCAACGGATCGGGCCGGTCTTTCAGATCGCGTGTGGCATCGCCACAGGCCGCCAACCCCACACAGGCGATAAGCGACAGGATGAAGGGTCGGAACATGAAGGCTACCTCGACTTAGAAAATCTTGTCCGACCGGGTTACCTGACACATGGCCTCCACGCAATGCGCCGCAGTTTGCAGAACCGCGCCGGACACCTATATCTGTTGCAGACATGAGGTGACGGATGCCAGCCATACAGCCCCCTTTGGGCGTCAAGACACAGGCCGCGCTTCCTGTGCGTGTGCCGCTCGTGACCCAGCCGATGGGCGTGCTGGCCAGTCTGCGCGCGGCGCGCACCAACCTGTTGTCGATCATCCCCGACATTGCCACAAGGCAACCCATGGTATCCGGGCGCACGGGAAAGCGTTGGCATATGGTGATGGATCCGGCCGCGTTGCGACGGATCCTTCTTGAAAAACTGGACGACTATCCGAAATCTGATGTGACAAAGAACCTGCTGCGCCCGGCGATCGGCGAATCGCTTTTCATCGCGGAAGGTGCGCATTGGCGCTGGCAGAGGCGCGCCACCGCGCCTGCCTTCTCGCACCGCAACGTGTCCAATCTGGCACCCGTGATGACCGAGGCAGCCGGGCGCACGCTGGACCGTTTGCAGGCCCAGCAGGGCCGCGCCGTGAATATGTATGACGAGATGGTTGCGACCACCTTCGATGTCATCTCCGAGGTGACGTTTTCCGACGATCAGGGGATCGACCGCGGCGCGGTGCATGACGCGATCGAGCAATACATCGCCGAGGCCGGCAAAGTCTCGCTTTTTGACCTCTTCGGATTGCCGGACTGGGTCCCGCGGCCTGGGCGGCTGATTTCAGGGAAGGCGATGAAGGATACAAAATCGCTGGCGGATCGTGCAATCGAGGCGCGCGCGGCGCGCCAGAGCACCGGCGTCCCGGACCTTCTGGACCTGCTGCTTGCGGGCGAGGATCCGGATACGGGTCGGCGAATGAACACCGCCGAGATGCGCGACAACCTACTGACATTCATTGTCGCGGGGCACGAAACCACCGCACTGGCGCTGTCCTGGTCGCTTTACCTTTGTGCGTTCGATCCGGCCGTTCAGGACGAGGCGCGGGCAGAGGCACAGCGCGTTCTTGGGGGGCGGACGGGCTTTGAGGCCGACCACATCCCCAAGCTTGGACTGATCCGGCGCATCGTGGACGAGGCCTTGCGTCTGTATCCGCCCGCAGCGCTGGTGTCGCGCACCGCTCGGCAGGCCGATGAATTGTGCGGACGGGAGATCCGCCCCGGCGATACTGTGATGGTCCCGATCTATGCTTTGCACCGGCACCATCAACTCTGGGAGGATCCGGATGCGTTTCGCCCTGACCGATGGGGCGATGGCGGCAAAATCGACCGTTATGCCTACCTGCCGTTCGGCGACGGCCCCCGCATTTGCATCGGTGCCAGTTTCGCCTTGCAGGAGGCCGTTCTGATCCTCGCCACGCTACTGGCGCGATTCCGCTTTACGTCTGTCAAAGGGCGTGCGCCCGATCCGGTCATGATCCTGACGCTGCGCCCCGAAGGCGGGGTGTGGCTGGAGGCCGAGCCGGTCTGAGGCGTCGTCGCTTTTAGCGATTTGCCCCTGGAATCCACAACACATCATGCGCGCCGTTGTCGTTGGCACGGCGGGCGGCAACGAAAAACCAATCAGACAGGCGGTTGAGATACTTCACGGCCGCCGGATTGACCTGCTCTGCTGCGGCAAGTTCAACGGCCAGCCGTTCGGCCCGGCGCGACACGGTGCGACACATGTGCAAATGCGCCGAAAGCGCGCTTCCACCGGGCAGGATAAAGCTGCGCAGCGGCGCAAGATCGGCGTTCATCTCGTCAATCTCGGCCTCCAGTCGAGATACCTGTGCATCGACCATCCGCAATGGCGGGTATTCGGACTCCGCGTCTTTTTCCATGTCGGGGCGGCACAGATCCGCACCAAGATCGAAAAGGTCGTTCTGGATACGTCGCAGCAGCGTGTCCAGATCGTCGTCAGCATGCAGCCGCGCCACGCCCAGAACCGAGTTCAACTCGTCCACCGTGCCATAGGCCGTTACGCGCATGGAATGTTTGACCACCCGCGCGCCGTTGCCCAGTGCGGTTTCGCCCTTGTCGCCAGTCTTGGTGTAAATCTTGTTCAATACCACCATCGGTCTGCCCCTATCGTCTCAGCCACACGAAGATCAGGATCAGTACAACCGTCACAAACTGGGCGACGATCCGGTAGCGCATGATCCGGTTGGCATGTTTCTTGTTGAACTCTCCGCCTTTTGCGAAGCCTCCGATCCCGGTCATCAGGATCAAGACGACCGCAGCCATCACCACGACGATCACTATGAAGAATGGATCCTTGGTCATATTGTCCTCGCATCAGGATATTCTCGCCGATGTAGGCCAAATCTGTGCAAAAGCGAATGCCTAATCGGACGCATTACCCGCGTGAAAGCAGCGCATCCAGCATCCGAACGGGCAGAATGCGACGCAGAAACGCCATCACACGGGTCGGCACGGTGACGGCATAGCGTGCGCGGGGCCTGCGCGCATTCAAGGCACGCATCAGCACTTTGGAAACCGCAGCCGCGGGCAGTTCGAACGGCGTCGGCCCATCATCTTCGTACAGCCGTTTCAGAAGCGTGTCGCGATATTGCGCAGCGCGGGCAGAGTTTTCCCAGTCCACCCAGCGTTCGAAATGTGGAATCGAGTTCTTCCGAAAGGGCGTGGCGATCGGACCCGGCTCTATCAGGATCACCTTGATATCAGTGTCGCGCATTTCGATCCGTAGCGAATCGGTCAACCCTTCAAGCGCGAATTTCGACGCGACATAGGCCCCCCGCCACGGTGCCGTCACCAGCCCCAGCACGGATGAACAGTTGATGATACGCCCCTGCCCTTGCGCCCGCATAATCGGCAGAACCAGTGTGGTCAGTTCGTGGACACCAAACACGTTGGTTTCGAATATCTCCTGCAACGCGCCGCGAGGCAGATCCTCGACAGCGCCGGGCGTGGCGAAGGCACCGTTGTTGAACAGCGCGTCAAGCGTTCCGTCTGTCGCCTCCAGCACCTCTGACAGGCCCAGAACGATGCTTTCCGGGTCGGCATAGTCGATGCGGGGCGACGCGAACCCTTCCGAAATCAGCAGCGCGCAATCGGCTTCTTGCCGGCACGAGGCAAAAACCTGCCAGCCGGCATCGCGCAAGGCATGCGCGGCGTCATAGCCGATCCCCGAAGAGCAGCCGGTAATGAGGATGGATTTTCTGGGCATAGCCTACTCGCGCGACGTTGCGGTGGAGCTAGTGCATTCGTCATGCAGACGCAATCGGACGGGGTCCGGACAGCTTCGGCGCTGGCGTTAATCAGCCGACGACAGGAGGAAATCCGCCATCCAGCCGACGCGGCCTGTGTCGGCAACGCGCAGTTTGACCCAGCCATCACCCGTTTCTTGCAGCACCTCGACCGCCACGCCACGCCCCAGCGAGCCAAGCACGCTAAAGTTGGTGCCGGGACCATCGCGCATATTGACGCGATCACCGTTCACAGCGCGGATTTCCATGGCGGCATCCGAGACCGCAGGCGTTGCAATTTCTGCATCTACGGCGGGCCTGCGCACATCAAGACGCACAAGCGTCGTCGCGCGCCGGGTGTGATTCGCCTTGACCTGACGTGTCAGTTCGGCAGGCATCACGGGCGAAAAGGACGCCAGCCGCGCGCCCTCGGACTGGGCAGCCTGGCGCGGTGCAATGATCGACGAGGCATTTCCGTTTGCCGGGGCGACGGATAACAGCTCTGCCGCGGATATATCAGCGCGCGCGACGGTGTTCATCTCAACCCGCGGGTCGGTTTTCACAGTTTCGGGCACGAAGTCCGCCCCGCCACTCAGCTCGTAAAAGGCCCAACCAAGCACCGCAAATGTCAGCATCATAAATCGTACCATCGAACCGCCCTTCGGACTGCATAAACCAATTAAAAACAGCGACACATTACGCCGTGGATCCGATTATAGACGATTCGCCCTGTATTCAGATGTGTAAATCTACCTAAAATTCCCCGGCACAGCTTTACCCTGTCATTTCGCACGGCTATCACATCATCTATGGATGACGGTGATAACGACAACAAGATAACCCCCCGCGATCTCGCAGAACCGCTGCGCAGAGCGATCGGTGATCGGTATCTGACCTATGCGCTGAGCACGATCATGCATCGCGCCTTGCCCGATGCCCGTGACGGTCTGAAGCCGGTCCACCGACGTATCCTGTTTGCAATGCGCGAATTGCGGCTGACCTCCACCGGGGGGTATCGGAAATCCGCGAAAATCTCCGGCGACGTGATGGGCAACTATCACCCGCATGGCGACGCCGCGATCTATGACGCGATGGCGCGATTGGCGCAGGATTTCAACGTTCGTTACCCGCTGGTCGATGGTCAGGGCAATTTCGGCAATATCGACGGCGACAACCCGGCCGCCAGCCGCTACACCGAAGCACGGCTGACCGTTGTTTCCGAGGCTTTGCTGCAAGGTCTGAACGAGAACGCCGTTGATTTCCGAGACAACTACGACGGCACCCTGACAGAACCTGTCGTCCTGCCCGCGACCTTCCCGAACCTGCTGGCAAATGGGTCATCCGGCATCGCCGTGGGCATGGCGACGAACATTCCGCCGCATAATATCGCCGAACTGGTGGATGCCTGTCTGCATCTGATCCGCACGCCCGACGCCCGCGACGATACCTTGCTGCAATATGTGCCCGGCCCCGACTTTCCTACGGGCGGCGTGCTGGTCGAACCATCCGAGAATATCGCGCAGGCCTACCGCACGGGGCGCGGGTCATTCCGCTTGCGGTGCCGCTGGCATATCGAGGATCTGGGACGCGGCCAATGGCAGGTGATCGTCACCGAAATCCCCTATCAGGTTCAGAAATCCAAGCTGGTCGAACGCATTGCAGAGCTGATCCAGACCAAGAAAATCCCGATCCTTGCGGATGTCCGCGACGAATCCGCCGATGACATCCGCATGGTGCTGGAACCCCGGTCCAAGAATGTCGACGCGGATGTGCTTATGGGAATGCTGTTTCGCAGTTCCGACCTTGAGGTCCGCTTCAGCCTGAACATGAACGTGCTGATCGACGGGCTGACGCCCAAGGTCTGCTCGATGAAGGAGGTGCTGCGCGCCTTCCTCGACTTCCGTCGCGAGGTTTTGATCCGCCGCAGCCAGCACCGGATGGAAAAGATCGACCACAGGCTGGAGGTGCTCGAAGGCTTGATCGTCGCCTTCCTCAACCTCGACCGTGTGATCGACATCATCCGCTATGATGACGACCCGAAACCTGCGCTGATGCGCGAGGATTGGGGCCGGACGTTCGTGCGTGCCACGGATCAGCACGATTATGTCTCGCCGCCAGCGGCGAGTGATGACGGGCTGGGCCTGACCGAGATCCAGGCCGAGGCGATCCTCAACATGCGTCTGCGCAGCCTGCGCCGCCTTGAGGAGATGGAACTGGTCCGCGAGCGCGACACGCTGATGGAGGAACGCGCCGGGCTGGAGGATCTGCTGGAGGATGACGGCCTGCAATGGGCACAAATCTCCGACCAGTTGCGCGCAACGAAAAAAGCGTTTGGCAAGGATTACGAAGGCGGTGCCCGCCGGACAACCTTTGCCGAGGCCACCGACACGCCCGATGTGCCGCTTGAGGCGATGATCGAGCGCGAACCGATCACCGTCGTGTGCTCGCAGATGGGCTGGATTCGCGCCATGACCGGCCATATCGACCTGACCCGAGAGCTGAAGTTCAAGGATGGCGATGGGCCACGGTTCATCTTTCACGCGGAAACGACGGACCGGCTGCTTGTTTTCGGATCAAACGGACGTTTCTACACCGTGTCCGGCGCAAACCTGCCCGGTGGGCGGGGTATGGGCGAACCGCTTCGCCTGATGGTCGATCTGCCCAACGAGGCCGAAATCGTCGATCTGTTTATCCACAAACCCGACAACAAGCTGCTTGTCGCCTCCACCGCGGGCGACGGATTCGTCGTGCCCGAAGCCGAAGTGCTGGCGCAGACCCGCAGCGGCAAGCAGGTGCTGAACGTCCGTGGCGAAACACGCGCGCTGGTGTGCAAACCCGTCAGCGGCGATCATGTCGCAGTGGTCGGTGAGAACCGCAAAGTGCTGGTCTTCCCGCTGGACGAGCTGCCGGAAATGGCGCGCGGCAAGGGCGTCCGGCTACAGAAATTCAAGGACGGAGGCTTGTCCGACGCCACCACGTTCACCCTGGCAGAAGGGCTCTCGTGGCGCGACCCCGCAGGGCGCACACGCACCGAATCTGATCTGGGTGAATGGATCGGAAAGCGCGCTGGATCCGGCCGCATGGCCCCGCGTGGATTTCCCAGAGACAATCGCTTCAACTGACAGTCCGAACACCGAAATTTGCGCGCAACAAGGTATCTCTGTCGGGGCACCGCTTCAAAAACCCGACGTAGGTTGGCGCTAACGGGACGATTTTGGCCTGTTTCCCCGCGTTCAGAGCCGCTATCAACCGCAAAGAAGTCTTCAAAGGCCGTCCATCGGGCGGCTGATCATCAAGAGGAGAGCTACGCCGATGAAGGTCCTTGTGCCGGTCAAGCGCGTGATCGACTATAACGTGAAAGTTCGTGTGAAGGCGGACGGTTCGGGTGTCGATCTTGCCAATGTGAAGATGTCGATGAACCCCTTCGACGAAATTGCCGTGGAAGAGGCAATCCGCCTCAAGGAAGCAGGCAAGGCAGATGAAATCATCGCCGTCAGCATCGGCGTGAAGCAAAGCCAGGAAACGCTGCGTACCGCGCTGGCGATGGGCACCGACCGCGCCATTCTGGTGATTGCCGCCGATGACGTGCACACCGATATCGAACCGCTCGCCGTGGCCAAGATCCTTGCGAAGATCGTGGAAGAAGAGCAGCCGGGCCTTGTGCTTTGCGGCAAGCAGGCGATCGACAATGACATGAACGCCACCGGCCAGATGGTTTCCGCGCTGTTGGGCTGGTCGCAGGCGACCTTTGCTTCCA
Organism: Primorskyibacter flagellatus; assembly: GCF_900176485.1. GTDB lineage: Bacteria > Pseudomonadota > Alphaproteobacteria > Rhodobacterales > Rhodobacteraceae > Primorskyibacter > Primorskyibacter flagellatus. The sequence goes on along the minus strand of NZ_FWYD01000003.1, from coordinate 431,501 downwards.
AGCTGGAAATCGACGGCGACCATGCCAATGTCACACGCGAAGTGGATGGCGGCTTGCAGACCATCAAGGTCAAGATGCCTGCCATCGTCACCGTGGACCTGCGCCTGAACGAACCGCGCTATGCCTCGCTGCCCAACATCATGAAGGCCAAGAAAAAGCCGATGGACGAGAAGACCGCCGCCGATTACGGCGTCGATTGCGCGCCGCGGCTTGAGGTCGTCAAGACCTCGGAACCGGCAGAGCGTGCTGCCGGCATCAAGGTGGGGTCGGTCGACGAGCTTGTTGCGAAACTCAAAGAAGTGGGGGCTGTGTAATGGCTGTTCTTCTCCTTGCCGAAGTGAATGACGGCGAACTGGCGCTGGACGCCACTGCCAAGGCCGTAACCGCCGCAAAATCGCTGGGCGACGTGACGGCGCTGTGTGTTGGGGCCACGGCCGCCGCCGCAGCAGAAGCCGCCGCAAAGATCGACGGGGTGGCCAAGGTGCTTTGCGCCGAAGATGCCAGCCTTGGCCACCGTCTGGCCGAAGCGACCGCCGCCCTGATCGTCAGCCTGGCGGGCGATTATGAACATATCGTTGCCCCGGCTACCACGGATGCGAAAAACATCCTGCCCCGCGTTGCGGCGCTGCTGGACGTGATGGTGCTGACCGATGTGTCTGGTGTTGTTGACGGATCCACTTTCGAACGTCCGATCTATGCCGGCAACGCGATCCAGACGGTGAAATCCGCGGACGCGACCAAGGTGATCTCTTTCCGGACATCGACCTTTGATGCGGCTGGCAGCCAGGACGCAGCGCCTGTCGAGAATATCTCTGCGACAGACAATCCCGGCCTGTCCGAATGGGTCGAGGACAAGGTGGCCGAAAGCGACCGCCCCGAACTGACCTCGGCCGGGGTTGTCGTCTCGGGTGGTCGTGGCATCGGTTCGGAAGAGAACTTCGCCATGATCGAAAAGCTGGCAGACAAGCTGGGTGCCGCCGTGGGCGCGTCCCGTGCGGCCGTCGATTCCGGCTTCGCCCCCAACGACTGGCAGGTTGGCCAGACGGGCAAGGTCGTGGCACCGGATCTTTACATAGCGGTCGGGATTTCGGGTGCGATCCAGCATCTGGCCGGCATGAAGGACAGCAAGGTGATCGTCGCGATCAACAAGGACGAAGAAGCGCCTATTTTCCAGGTCGCGGATTTTGGCCTTGTCGCCGACCTGTTCGATGCTGTCCCGGAACTGACAGAAAAGCTCTGACAGAGCGCCTTACCGCCTGAACGAATTGCCTTCAGATGGGCGGAAAACATGCAGAGGGTCGGCGAAGCATCGTCGGCCCTTTGTGCTTAAGAAGCCGTCTCGACCTCACCGGTTTTCAAAGCTGAGCGCGCCTTCACCCCATCCGAACAGGCCCCAACACGCAGGGTCAGCACGGCCTCGAAAAAAACCGCTGTTTGACTGTGAATGCCGAACCGGACGTCAGGCGGCACCGGGAATACGGACTCTGCGCCCGCCTTCCTGAAAATGTGTAAACGACTGCGGCCACACCGTTCCGGGCCAGCGAATTTCCATTTCGCCCAAGCGTGGGCGATAGACTGCCGTGTAAAGCGTGCCGAAACCAACATCGAACGCTGTCGAATAGAGCGGCGGACGCAGGAATGCACTGATGAATTTATCCTCTGGGTCACGGTGCAGCGTCAGGCGTTGAAGGAGGAAACGCTCACGTTCGACCGTCGCGGTGAACCGCGCATGGCTTATCCATTCGACGTTTTCCTGATGGTTTGTCGCAACCGCGGCATGCGTGATTATCGCCGGTCTGTCGGGTGCCATCATCGCCGTCAGATACTGTCGCTTGGCATCCAGAACTGTCACATTATAGCTCATATGAGTTGGCAGGCGTGCCAGGGCCTTACCGGCCTCTTCGGTCGTCTCACAGGTTTGCAGAATGTAGCGCAGAATGATCGGCACTCCGAAACCGTCGCCAACCACGCGCCTGCCCCCAAATGTCAGCGAGATAGACACTCCCGCGTCGTTCATCCCGTCAACCAGCCCCCAAAGCCCGTCAGAGGTGCCGATCACGCCCCTGCCCTGCCAAGCGGTTTTCAGCACAAGGCTGTCAAAGGCGTTTGGGTCATAGTCATAATTGCGCACGAGGACCGGCTCTTGCCCCGTCCAGATTGCCTGACTGCACCCCGACAGGTAGGGCGGCGGGTTATAGAAGCTCAGGAACCGTGCGGCCTGATCGCCGCCACCGGCCAGTTCGCACAGCTCGTCATAAAGCGGCACGATTTCCGGCATATGAGTTTGAAGCGCGCGCCTGCTTTCCAGATAGCTTGGGCGGGCGGCGTCGCCCTCCTTCAGCCACCAACGCCGGTAATCCGGCCAGTATTCCGCGAAGAGCCCGGCCCACTTCGGACCGGGTAAGTTCTCGCTAAGCGCGCGCCAGTGCATCACCTATCCCCTAAAGGATCTTGAAAGCAGGATCGGCGACCGCTGGGCCTGCATCGGCGACAGGCAACGCCCTGCCTTCGACAGTTTGCTTGATGCCGTGGATCCACTTCTTGGCGCGCTCGTTCAGCGCGAACCCCTTTGTCATGGACCGTCCGCGCGTCACCAGGATACCGATATCGGCACCTTCATAGCGGTAAGATCCCGGCTGCATGATTTGCAAGAAGAACGCCTCGTTTTCGGATTCCACAGCACGTCGGTGATAGTCAAACCGGTCAAAGACCACCCGACCATCTTCCAGCATCTTGTAGATGCCGGTCTCAGGTGCCGCGGTGCATATATCAACCTCGTCTTCCGTGTGCTTGATGACCATCTGCGACCAACTGTCGATCATGTCTGGGTCCGCCCAACGATCGTTCAACTCTGTCGTATCAAGGCTGAATTTCTTCTTGGAGAACTCAAGCAGATGGAACAGGAACAGCGGCGCATCGGCATGGGCAAAGGCGGCGTGGTTGGTCATGGACGACGCCCCTGTGATGCGCGGATTCAATTCGCCCAACCACAAGTCCCCGGTTTTCTTGTCGATCAGGAAATCCAGTTCAAAGTAGCCGCGATAACCTTCCTTGCGGAGTTGCTCACCGAATTTGAAGGTCAACTCGCGCGCCTTTTGACGGACCTTTGGCGGGAACGCAGTCGACAGGATTTCGTTGCCACACCAGCCGCCCCGATATGGCGTCAGATCGCTGAAACCGACAAGTTCTGTCATCAACGGGCCAACAATCGTGCCTTCTTTCGTCGCACACGCCTCGATCGCCGAACCTCGGCAATCAATACGCTTCATGATCTTGATCTCGCCTTCCCCTATGATCTCATGCTCATGTCGGCGGAAATCAGCTTCGGACTTGATGAAGAAGGTTGTATGGCCGCTGTCGCCAAAGGCCGATTGCAGAACCAGATCGTGACCAATACCCGCCTTTTCGCAGGTCTTTTGCAGATCCTCATAGGATTTCACCTCGGCCAATACGTTCGGCACGGACGGCACCCCGGCCTTGTTGCCGATGCGGACAGTTTCGATCTTGTTGTCCATTGCCGTGCGCAGTTTGGCTTTCGGGAACCAGACATCGGCACCCAACTCCTTGGACAGACGCTCTGTTTCCTCGTCGAACATCAGGAAGACAAACTTGGGCTTTCCCCCGCGCCGCTTGATGAAGTCGATGACCTCTTTATGCTGCAAAAGGTAGTTGTTTATGTCCTCGATGGACTGGAATTCCGCATGCGGCTGCTCGGACGGGCAAAACACGTTTGGATGCTTGCCACCGTAACAATCAATATAGCAGATATATTTGAAATTCTTGACCCATTCGTCCAATCCCAGAAGGTTGAAGTTCGTCGCGGAAATAAAGTAGATCGGATCTTCATTCCGGTGAAAGAAGCGGCGTATCTCCGAAATATTCTTAAGCACAGTGGCCATATCTTTATTCCTTCCTTATTCAGCGGCAGTTTTCTGGTGTTTGGCTACAGACAAAGTTTCCAACGCTTCCGAGGTGAAGACCCGCAGACCCAGATCGGCGCGGTATCCATGGATTTCGTTGACATCAAGCGCGCGCATGAATGCCAATATTTCCTGCGAAATAACCTGCCCCGGAACCAATATCGGAAAGCCGGGCGGATAGGGGATAATGAAGCTGGCCGAGACGACTTCCCGGCCTGAATCCAGCGCCTCTTTCAGTGAGCCATCCAATTCTAGGTAGTCACAGTTTTTTTCATCATAGCTTAGGTAATAGGCTGTCCGGATATCCCCTTCAGGCGTCACATTGTCGGGCCGGAATGCATCGTGGAACCGACTGAAATCGGGCAATGGCGGGTAATTCTCGGTCAGGTTCTTGACCCTTTTGTCAAAAGACAGCCGTTCCATTTTGGACGCATCATCCAGAAGCTCGTCCAGTTCCTTGCCAATTTCGACCAGCACTTCAATCAGATAGGCGACCGATGATCGCGTCGTCCCTATGTTGGTCATAAACAGAACCGTATTACGCGAGGTTTTGTTGATCTGGATTCCGTATTTATCCATCAGGACATCATTCTTGAACGTGTCGCCGTCCCAACCAGTGCCCCCGACGGCAAGGGTAACGCGCGTGGCGTCCAGAACGAAATCGTCGTTTTCCCAGCAATCCCACATGTCAGTCCAGCCCTGGTCACTATCGAAATAGCTGGTCACTCCGCTTTGACGATGATGGTCCGGGATCATGTCGCCAGCGGTCAACACCTTGAAATATTTCTGAAGCAAGGGATGGCTGCTGATAGCTTTGCGCATCGACATTGCCGCTTCGACTTGTCGTTGAACGAATTCAAATCCTTCGAGTTCAACCTGACGCCGACCAACGTCCAGAGACGCGATGATCTGATAGTTCGGCGAAGTGGACGTATGGGTCATATAGGCCTCGTGGAACGATTGCTCCACTTCGCCCTTAAAGTCCTGATCGTTGACGTGGATCATGGAACCCTGCCTGAGGGAGGTCAGAGTCTTATGCGTCGATTGCGTGGAATACGCTCTGATCCGCGCATTGGGAGGCGCGATAAGCCGGGCTTCCAGCCATTCCTCGTCAGAGGCATCAAGCAATTCTTGCTGCTGTGCCTCGTAATCCGACTTGTGTTCTTCGGTCCGCAAACGGGTCCGCAGATCGTTTGCGGTGCGCATTGCGGTGCGCCGACGATATGTCGGGCTGAAACGCGCGAAGGCGAACCACGCCTCATCCCAAAGGAATACGAGGTCCGGCTTGATTGCCAAACATTCCTCCATCACGCGCTCGACATTATAAACCAAACCATCAAACGTGCAGTTGGTCAGCAATAGCATCCGCACGCGGTCCAGTTTCCCGGCGGCTTTCAGCTCTAGCAGCTGGTGCTTGATTTCACGAAGCGGCACGGCCCCGTACATCGAATATTCATTCAGCGGGTAACTGTCGAGGTAGACAACCTCCGCCCCGGCCAGAACCATGCCGTAATGGTGGGATTTGTGGCAGTCCCGGTCGACCAGTACGATGTCGCCGGGGCGCACCAGCGCCTGCACGACAATCTTGTTGCAGGTCGATGTTCCATTGGTCGCAAAAAAGGTCTGCTTCGATCCAAAGGCCCGACTTGCGAGTTCCTGCGCTTCCTTGATCGGGCCATGCGGTTCCAGAAGGCTATCCAGACCACCCGACGTTGCCGAGGTTTCGGCAAGGAAGATATTCGGCCCGTAGAAGGCACCCATGTCCTGGATCCAGTGAGATCGGGTTATCGACTTGCCGCGGCTGATCGGCATGGCGTGGAACACACCGGTTGGCTGTTTGGAATATTCAACAAGTGCATTGAAGAAAGGCGTCTTGTTGCGTGCGCCCACACCCCGAAGGATATTCAGGTGCAGTTCCATAAAGTCTTCTTGATTGTAAAAGACTCGGCGACAGATCCCCAAATCCAGGCCGGCAATATCCTCGACCGAGCGTTCGGTGACCAGATAGGCATCAAGCTCTGGCCGCACGCGGTCAATCAGCCTGCACAGCTCTGGGCCATAATCCTCTGGCTGCGTTCCATCCAGTTCGTTTGCTTCGCTGGCGTTACGCAGATATTTCGCAAGTATTTCGTTGTCGTTTTTCGATTTCAGGGTCAGACCCGGCCGCACGACGATTGCTTGGATGTTGTGATTGAACAGAACCGCAATCAAAGCATCCTCAAGACTGGGAACAACCACTGCTTCATAATGGAACGGGTCTTCAGGGCGGCGCATCCGGCTGACGTTGGACTTTAGCCAGCGTTCCTGTTGATCACTCACGTCGTCAACGATCAGCACTTCGAAATAGGGCCGTGTCATCGCGCGGGCTTCCGGCGAAAGCATGGCCTCGTCGTTGTGCTCTTCATCATCCACACTGTCACGGTCCAGAGGGATCGTGCGGCGACGATATGCACCCGTTGTCAGGGCGCGCGTCACCCGCCGGACTGTAAAGCCAACGTCGTCATAATTCCCGTGTTCGAACTGCCGGCGCATGTGATCGAATGCCGCCATGCCCGGAAAAGCCCAATAGGGTTCGATCACGGCCAAGGAGTCGAATAATGAAGTGACCGTGGCCTTTAAAGCATTGGTTTTTTTGACCGTTGTTTCCCGCGAGATGGACGTGATCGCATCTCGCAGGGCGCTCCACCTGTCGGAACGCAATTGAGTCGCGGAATAGTAGTCACTTACGGAATCCATAGGTCTCTCTCCTGCCACATGGGCCAGAGCGTCATCCTGTGTCCGCAACGTCGACCGCTACGCCAGGATGCCCTAGCCTCCTAATAGTCTCTCCGGTAAGGGCGCTTTCCCCATCCCGAAGTCTGGGTTTCCACCATTGATTTCAGCTTCGCTCCCAGTTGGTACGTCCACATGCAAACCGGCGCGGGATCCCTGTTGCGGAATCTCAAGCGGCCCGAGTGTATTGAGAAATGCATCCGTGCCGCTGGTCCGATCATAGACCGAGAAATCCGTGGACCGATCGCGGAAGCTCTTGAGCACCTGACCAAGCCCCTTCATTCCGGTTTCACGCTGACGGCGCACCATCGACAGGTCAATCTCGATCGGGAACATGTCCTCCTGCCCAGCCGATTGATGAAGTACCAATGAGGTCGGATCAACGACACAGGATTTTCCGACGCCACCAGCCCCCAAGCCGTTTACATCAAAGACATAGCACTGGAATTGTGCCGCCGTCGCGCGCGCGATCGCCAGTTCCGCGTCACGGTCCGTGGTGCCGGTCAGAACCGGATGCAAAAGCACCTCGACGCCTTGGCTTGTCAGTTGGCGCGTCGTCTCTGGGAACCACATGTCATAACAAATCGACAGTCCGAAACGCCCAACTTCAGGTACGTCGAACACGCAGAATTCCGTTCCGGCGGCGACACCCGCCTCATAGGGCAAGAATGGAAACATCTTGGCATAGCGACGAATGATCTGACCGTCAGGATTGATGACCAAAGAGGTATTGTAGACTTCGCCATTCACCGGATGTGTCAGAAACATCGAGCCGGGGATCAGCCAGACTTTATGGCGACGGGCAGCCTCGCAGAACCGGTTAATGGTCTCGTTTTCTTGCTCAAGCTTGAATTTTTCAAGCGGACCGAAAGGGGCCAACTCGCTGAACAACACCATTTGTGTCCAGGGGAAGCGGGCCATGAGGACGTCGAGACGTTGCAACATTCCGTCGACATTGGGCTGCAATGGGTTGACGTACATCTGCACGCCGGCAATCGCAAAAGGGGTCATTTACTTAAATCTCCATGCTCGCAGAGTGGTCCGGACCGGACGATGTTACACTCTGGCTCGTGCATGTATTACGCCCTCAAAACCAAGACTGAAACCGGTGATCTGAACAAGTTGCGCAACGTATTTGCGCCATGGTTGCAGTCTGGATCGGTCTGGTTGGCGATAGAGCGATACGCTCTCATGTTCTTCTCCCGGTTCGTCGCAATCTTGTCCGCCTTCTCTTCGGAAGGCTTTGGCACGCCCGTTGTAACGCACATGCTATCCCGCTGACCTTACATCACTCATTTGAAAGCGAAATGTCTGAGCTTGGCAACTGAACTTGGAGTGTGGCAACTCCAGACCCGTCCTGCAACCAAATTCACATTTCTTCTGCAATGGTGTTCAATATTTTTAACATTCGGGGTGTTTGTCGAGGCTGTGAAGCCAGATATTCCGGCCCCGGAAAGGAAAAAAGGCGGGCTTTATGCCCGCCCTTTCTGGTTTAGTCCGGGCCGGTTTAACGCTGCGTTTCTGCGATCGCATCGCTCAGAGCCGCTTCAAAGATCGCCAGGCCCTCTTCGATGATGTCGTCCGACGCGGTCAGAGGCACCATGATCCGCAGCGCATTTCCGTGCATTCCGCAGGACAACAAGATCAGTCCGCGCTTCAATGCGTGGGCAACAACGGATTTTGTCAGTGCCGCGTCAGGGGTGGCGGTGTCGAAGTCGGTGACGAATTCTACCGCCAGCATCGCGCCTAGGCCACGAATGTCCCACATGCGGAACGGCGCGACACGGGCGCCGATCTCGGCAAACCGCGCGCGGAACGTCTCACCCAGAGCGGCTGAACGCGCAAGCAAGCCTTCTTCTTCGATCGCCTCGATCGCGGCCAGTGCTGCGGCGCAAGCGACCGGGTTGCCACCGTAGGTTCCGCCAAGCCCGCCGGGGATCACCGCGTCCATCACCTCTGCACGACCAATCACGCCAGCAATCGGATAGCCGCCCGCCATGGATTTCGCCACGGTGATGAGGTCGGGAACCACGCCGGAATGCTCTATTGCGAACCATGTTCCGGTACGTCCGAAACCCGCCTGAATCTCGTCTGCTATCAGCATGATGCCATGCTTGTCGCAAATCTCGCGCAGGGCAGTCAGCATCTCGAAGGGAACGGGCGTGTAGCCCCCTTCCCCCAAGACGGGTTCGATGATGATCGCCGCAATGCGTTCGGGCTGGGCATCGGTCAGGAACAGGTTTTGCAAACCCGTCAATGCATCCTGAACGGTAATACCGTCACGAACAGACGGGAATGGCGCGCGGAAAATGTCGGACGGGAATGGACCGACGTCCTTTTTGTAAGGGCTGATTTTTCCCGTCATGCCAAGCGTCAGCAAAGTGCGGCCGTGATACCCGCCCGTAAAGGCGATAACGCCAGGGCGCCCGGTCGCCGCGCGCGCGATCTTGACCGCGTTCTCGACAGCCTCGGCACCGGTCGTCACCAGCAGAGATTTCTTGGGGAAGTCGCCCGGTGCCAGCGCGTTCAGCTTTTCCGCCAGCGCGATATACGGCTCGTATGGGACAACCTGAAAACTGGTATGTGTGTAGTGATCCTCTTGCGCCTTCGCGGCGGCGATCACTTTGGGGTGACGATGTCCGGTGTTCAACACCGCAATTCCACCAGCAAAATCAAGATAACGATTGCCTTCGACGTCCCAAAGTTCGGCGTTTTCCGCGTGTTTGGCAAAGATCGGCGTTGCGGATGCCACACCGCGCGCAACGGACGCGTTACGCCGTGCTACCAACGCGTCATTGGTCTTGCTCAAACCGGCGTCGGGAACAACAGCGATCGCGGGCTTGCGCTTCGCAGGAGCTTTCGTCGTTTTTTTGGTCGCAGTCCTAGCCATCTCTTGACCCTTTCTGGTTTGACCCAAGTTGCAATATGGGTGTTTAAAATTCTCTTAGTATGTTTAAAATATCTGTCAACAGAAATTGACCTTCGCCATCTGATTGAGTGCAAGACCGAAAATTCACTTAAGTAACTCACATGCCAGAAGACTTCAGTGAATTTTGAGTTCACTAAGTCTGCACCTCGCGCTAAGTTGTCGAAAAAAAGGACGAATTTTTTGAATATCGGAAAGAGGTTACAGACGATCCGCAAGGCTCACGGCCTTTCGCAACGCGAGCTGGCGTCGCGTGCGGGCCTTACCAACGGCACAATTTCGCTTATCGAAAAGGATCGGACCAGCCCTTCAGTGGCCTCGCTGAAAAGTTTGCTCGACGCGATTCCAATTAGCATTGCAGAATTTTTTGCCGATATCGAAGAGACCGCCGAGCCCAAGCTGTTTTACTTGCCGCACGAATTTATCGAGGTGGCTCCAAAGTCGGGGCCTGCCGCCGTGTCTCTTAGACAGTTGGGGAATGCCAGCACCCACGCGCTGCAACTTCTTGATGAAACATATCCGCCAAAAGCGGATACCGGCCCCGAGCTTCTGAGTCATATCGGCGAAGAGGCCGGCATCGTGATCGAGGGCCAGATAGAGGTCACCGTTGGTGACGTGGTAAAAGTCCTTGGTCCCGGCGCGGGGTACCTCTTTGATAGCCGCGAACCGCATCGTTTTCGAAACGTCGGGACCACAGTCTGTCGGATCATCAGCGCCTGCACTCCGCCAACTTTCTAAGTCCTGTCTGCAAAAATCATTTGCTTTCGAACACCCTTGGCACACGGCTTCTTTTGCACCCGTGGTCGCGGAAATTGCCGCCAGATTCGACCAGCCCCTAACATGCCCTCGTCGATAGACGAAAATATGCGGGGCGGGTCATATACGCCCATCGCCAATGCATCTTAACGTTGCGATTCATCCAACAGTCGGGACAGTCGCGGAGCGATGGCGGCGGCGGCCTCTTGATGCGCCATTGGACCCATCAGTTCTTCCACGGCCAGACGATCGGTTTCAGCAAAAACCATCCCCTCCGTCCGGCGTTCAAGGGCCGTTATACTGGCGACAACTTCGATGACGTCTGCGGCTTGGGGGCGGATCGCCTCGACCATCGCGCGGTTCACGAACATCGGATCTTGGTCGTTGGCGATATCACAATCTTCTGGCGCATGTTCGGCGAACCATAACAGGACGGCCCGCCCCCGAAGCGACACCAGCAGTTGCCGCATTCGGGCCAGCCACGCATTGCGGAGTTCCTCTTTCACAATTTCAAACCGTTCCGCCGACAAATCCTGAAGGCTTTGCAGCATATGCCGATTGAAATTGAAATCGGTGAAGTCGACCTCGCTGTACAGTTCTTGCAACGACCTGGACGCCTTCAGGAAACGATCGTTTCTTCGTGGATGCACCGAGTAGAAGCGGTTGGACATATTCGACGCGCCCATCACCTGAAGAACGGTCACCGCAGCTTCCTCTGCTGCGTGCAACACCGCCGGTTCATTCAAATATACATCCAGCCCAGCATTCGGCGTTCCAAAATTAATGCAGGTTCTGTTTATCGACTTTTCGACAAGGACGGGGACCGGATCTCGCACAAAACGTCCATAGATCTCTGTCCCGCCCAGAAAGGCGATATACTCCCCGTGCAACTGTCGTCCTGGACCACGGAACAAGATGCGCGAATTGTCATAACGACACGGATGGTACTCCAGCCCAGTTCGGCCCGCTCTTTCATAGGTCATCTTACCCACCTTTATTTTCACCCGGCCACAGAATCGCTTGAATCTGTTGTGATTTGGCTAAAGCGCGAAGTTGAGAAGAAGTTTAGTCACCTGCCCTTGCACGCCCCTCCTGCGCGCGCCTATGATTGCGGCGCAGCATTTTCACCAGGACGGACAAGTATGGATATCACGCGGATCGGAGTTGTGGGCGCGGGGCAGATGGGCAATGGCATTGCGCATGTATTGGCGGTTGCCGGATATGAGGTGCTGCTCAACGACATCAATCAGGATGCGTTGGACAAGGCCGTAGCCCTGATCGACCGCAATCTTGAACGACAGGTCAGCCGCGAAAAGATCTCTGCCGATGAGAAAGCCGCAGCGATGGCGCGGATCAGCACGACGATGGCACTGCCAGACCTAGGCAAAACAGATCTTGTGATCGAGGCCGCGACAGAGCGCGAAGAGGTCAAGCAAAAGATCTTTGACGCATTGCTGCCGCATCTCGAACCGCACACGATCCTGACCTCCAACACTTCGTCAATTTCGATCACCCGGCTTGCCAGCCGTACGGACCGGCCCGAGAAGTTCATGGGTTTCCACTTTATGAACCCTGTGCCCGTGATGCAGTTGGTCGAGCTGATCCGCGGGATCGCAACCGACGCAGATACCTACGACGCCTGCTTGGGTGTGGTTGAAAAGCTGGGCAAAACGGCGGCTTCGGCCGAAGATTTCCCGGCATTCATCGTCAACCGCATCCTGGTGCCGATGATCAACGAAGCGGTTTACACGCTGTATGAAGGCGTCGGAAACGTGAACTCCATCGACCAGTCGATGAAACTTGGTGCCAATCATCCGATGGGACCGCTGGAACTGGCGGATTTCATCGGTCTCGACACCTGTCTCGCGATTATGAACGTATTGCATGACGGGCTGGCGGACACGAAATATCGCCCCTGCCCCCTGCTGACCAAATATGTCGAGGCCGGCTGGCTGGGCCGCAAGACCAAACGCGGTTTTTACGACTACCGTGGCGATACGCCGGTGCCGACGCGCTGACCAGCGCAGGTCAGGATTTGCTTAGCGCCAGCGTCTGTTCACGAAGCCAGCCAACGAAACCGCGCGGATTGCTGGCCCAGTCCTGGATTGCATCCCGTTCGATCGGATGCCCGACGACCGGTGCTTGCGGCTTGTCCAGCGCATGCACGACTTCATAAAGCAACAATCCCTGCCGAAGCGTCGCCGACACGCGGTTGGCCATCTGATACCAACGCGAATTGGAGCCGGGGAAATAGATCGGCAAAACGCGCGCCTCGGACCTTTGGATCATCTTGGCGGTGAACGGATTCCAGTCGGCCTCCACCGCTTCGCCCATCATGGTCGGCGACGACGCCACGACCCCCGATGGAAACAGAACGACCACGCCGCCATCCTTAAGATGCTGCATGGCACGTTTGCGCATTTCGAGGTTTTGCTGAAGCGCATCTGCCTCATGCGCAAACGGCACTGGGATCATAAATTGCTCGATCTCGCCGACCCCTGTCAGCAGTGAGCGGGTAAGAATTTTGTAGTCGGTCCGCACCCGGCCAATCAGTTCCGCCAACACCATCCCGTCGATCAAGCCATGCGGATGGTTCGCGGTGATGACAAGCGGGCCTTCTTTGGGAATACGCGCGACCTGTTCAGCGGGTGTGGCAAGGTCTATTCCCATGACGTCCAGCGCCTGCTTCCAGAACGCCTGACCTTCAGGCACGCCCATCCCTTCAAATTCGCGAATGCGACGCAGCAAGCGCAGCTTGCCGGTCAGAAGTTCCATCACCTGTATGGTTTTGACCTGAAGTGCCCTGTCAAAGGTATTGGCATAGGACAGTCTGCGCCGATCATAGGGTTGGTCGGCCAGATTGGTTCCGTCTCCCTGCCCCAGCAACTGCCGGGTCTTTCGCGGCATCATGTCAGGCCGAGGTTCCGTGCTGTCAACCAAATCAGGATTTCCCTTCCGGACGCCTGTCACATGTCCTCGCCAAACCGATCGGCGACCAGAGCTTCCACCGCATCTGCCAGCGCTCCGGCATCCGGGCCAGATATTTCGACTTCAATAGTGCTTCCTTTGGAGGCTGCCAACATCAAAAGCCCCATGATGCTGTCGCCGGATGCGTTCATCCCATCCTTGCAGACCTCTACGGAGGCATCAAAGCCTTCCACGACTTCGACCAGCTTGGCCGAGGCCCGGGCGTGCAGCCCTTTTTCATTCACGACCTGAAGCGTGCGACGGATGGAGTTTGACATGATGCGCCCTAGTCCAGAGAAATATTCTGACTGTCAATATACTTTCGCCCGGCCTCTAGGGCTGAACGAACCGCATCAGTAACAGACATTTGGCGACTTTTTGCCAGTTTGATCAACATCGGCAGATTGGCACCGTAAAGGATTCGCCGGTTCATCGGCTTACATGCCTTGAGCGCCAGGTTGGACGGCGACCCACCGAACATATCCGTAACGACCACCACGCCATCGCCATGATCGACGGCATCCGCTGCCGCACAAATCTCGGATTGCTTGACCGCACGGTTGTGATCGGCCTCGATAGAGATCGTCCGCACAGCTTGCAATTCACCAACCACATGTTCGACTGCCGCGAGATACTCTCTCGCCAGTCCGCCATGTGCAACGATCACGATGCCGATCAATTTCGGGCCTCTCCGCCAGTCTTCACGATGCGAGACGTTTCGGCAGCAAGGCCAAGACGTTCAAGTTCGCGATGCCTTATTGACACCCGCCAGCCCTGTAGCGCAAGGGCAGCGGCGACGCATTCCGTGACGGCAACGGATCGGTGTTGCCCGCCGGTGCATCCGAAACCGACCGAAAAATGCGCCTTTCCTTCCTCGACCGACGCCGGAAGCACAAAAGCAACAAGATCGGTGACCTTTTCAATGAACGGGGCATGGCGTGCATCGCGGCTCACATAGTCTGACACCGCCGCGTCCAGCCCTGTCAGCTTTCGCAGATCCTTCTGCCAGAACGGGTTGTGCAAAAAACGACAATCAAAAACCATGTCCAGCCCGTTCGGCAATCCGCGTTTGTAGCTGAACGAATGCAAAGCGACTGCCATACCTTGCCCAGTCTCGGATCCGAACCAACGTTGCACCTGCGCACGCAGGTCATGCGGCGTCAGGTCGCTGGTTTCGATCAACAGGTCCGCACCACTTCGCACCGGTGCCAACATTTCCATTTCGCGCGCGATCCCCTCACCCGGTGCGTCGTCGGGCGATAGCGGATGGCGCCTGCGTGTTTCAGAAAATCGGCGCAGAAGAACCTCTGCCCGACAATCCAGATACAGCAGTTCGACCGTCACCCGCTGGTCGTTGGACAATTGCGCCTGCAAATCCAACAAGCCTTCTGGAGAGAAATCTCGCCCCCTTGCGTCAATTCCCAACGCCATCGGGCGCAGCGATACACCGTCAATCAGCCGCGGGATCAAGCCAAGGGGCAGGTTGTCGATCGCTTCAAAGCCCAGATCTTCGAGCGCGTTGATCGCAGTTGTCCGACCGGCACCCGACGGACCGGTGACCAGGATCACTCTTTGCGTTTCGGCGTCGGGGGCAGCCATATCAATCTTTCCGTCCAAACATGAGATAGTGATAAAGCGACGCAGCAAAATGAGGGGTCGCGGGCCTGTGAAGAAGGGGAATGTACCGGCCAAGCAGCAAAGTGTCCCGTAGTTCGGGCATACGTTGGCCTTCTGTCTCGTCAAGGTCAACCACTACCGCCACACGAACCGAACCTGCCAAGGGCGCATTCAACAACCCTATGCCTCTGGCCTCGATCAGCGAGGGCAAACCTTTCGGTGCGCGCGCAATGACTTCATCCGCACCGTCCCAATGACATAATTCCGTTCGGTCATCCGCAATGAGTTGCGCCCCAAGCGCCATCATCTCCAATGCCAATCCGGACTTTCCCGCCCCCGATGCCCCTATGAAGACAGCACCTTTGTTCCCGATTGAGACTGTCGTGGCATGCAGGATCGTGGACTGTTTGTTCAAAACGCAGGCTTGCCTTCAATTCGCAACGGCGGTCCCTATCACATGACAATCGGTGTGGTCGGGTCGGACCGCAACCGCTTTTCAAGACGGTCGTGACGAAAGCGGATTGGCTGCCCGGCGGCAATAGCACATACAGCAATGGTGCGGATCAGACTGGAAGCCCGACAACAAAGCGCGCGCCCGACGGCTCTGAGGTAATATCTGCTTCTGTCGGGCGAATGTTCTCCGCCCAGATAACGCCATCATGCGCCTCTACAATTTGTTTGGAAATTGCCAGCCCAAGACCCGAATTGTTACCGAAATCGCCGTCCGGTCGCTGAGAGTAGAACCGCTTGAATATCTGGGTCAACGCCTGTTCCGGAATCCCCGGCCCGGTATCTTCGACGACGACAAGCACTCTATTCTCTCGTTGCCTTGCCCAGATGCGGATCGCGTCACCATCCTCGCAAAAGCTGATTGCGTTGGTGATGAGATTGACAAAAACCTGTGCAAGACGAGCTTCAAGCCCGTGCAAGTGAATTGGCGCGTCCGGCAAATCAACAACAAACTCGATCCCGCGCTGACGCGCATCCTCGCCCAGAAACTCTGCGAGTGTCCCAAGCGTCTCCAATAAATTGAATTGGATCTCTTCTTCTTTGACCAACTCGCTGTCCAGCCGGGATGCGTTTGAGATGTCACTGACCAGTCGATCAAGTCTGCGCACGTCATGTTCGATCACATCCAGCAATTTTTCCTGCTGGTCGGCGCGTTTTGCGACGCGCATTGTGCCGACCGCAGACCGCAATGACGCCAGCGGGTTTTTGATTTCATGCGACACGTCCGCGGCAAATTGTTCGTTGCTGTCGATCCTGTCGTAAAGCGCCGAAACCATGCCCCGTAAAGCTCCGGAAAGCCTGCCAATCTCGTCCGGTCGCGCGGTAAGATCGGGAATACGAATGCGTCCGGTCGTGGCGTTGCGCCGATTGCGTTCGCGACCAAGTTCCGCCGCATCGGCGAGATCAGTCAACGGGGTGGCAATGGTTGAGGCCAGTATCAGACTTAGGCCGATAGAGACCAGAGTCGCGATAATAAACATCCGGTACATGCGTTCTCGTTCCGCGCGTTCCAGCGCAGCTATCTCAATTTCGGTCCGGACCAGCCCCACCGCACCAATTCCAAGGCCATGTCGGAGAATCGGGGCGACCACGATGAACCTCTTGCCGCCGTCAGCGCTCAGGATCATCTCGACATCAGACGTGGCGGTCGCGTCAGTCGCCAAGATCTGCCCTGCGATCATGCGCGTCCGGTCAACAGTAGATATCGACGGCGCTTCGTCCTCCTGAACCAAGGCCAGTATCCAGGACACACTTTTCCCGAAGCGTGAGAGTAACTCGCTGATGACAGGTCTTTCGACAGAGTCTTCCGGAACCATGCCCACAGTGGCGACACGCTCGGCGATCAACGTCCCGGCTTGATTAAAAACGTATACTTCAGCACCGTGTCGTCGACTCAGTATGCGCAGAATAGGTTCAATATCGCCTTGATTAATGGCATCTGCGTCAGGTTTGACCAAACGGGCCTCGAACACGTCGGCAACCAACTCCGCCTCGGCAATGAGGTTCTGGCGACGGAGGCTGGCCCACCCATCGTCTGACGGACTGACATACAGCAAGCCACCAATAACCACCGTCAAAGCGACCAGGTTGAAAAGGATGATCTTGCGCGTCAAAGGCGAATGTTTGAATGAGAAAAATCTTCGTCTTGATGGACGGATCAATAGTTCAGAAGCCGCAGCATCGTCCGAAACAGCACCATCAGCACGTCGTCCGCCGCGCCTACGTTCCTGGATGCCCTCCGCAAGTGTCATAGTCACTCTTCGTTGTAACGATAGCCAACGCCATACAGCGTTTCGATCGCAGAAAAGTCGGTGTCTGCGATCCGCATTTTCTTGCGCAAGCGTTTGATGTGGCTGTCGATGGTGCGATCATCCACATAAACCTGGTCGTCATAGGCCACATCCATAAGCTGATCGCGTGACTTCACAAAACCCGGACGTTGCGCAAGTGCCTGCAACAACAGAAATTCTGTAACAGTCAGCGCAACATCATGTCCCTTCCACTGCACAGAGTGGCGCATCGGATCCATCGTCAAATTGCCCCGCTCCATCAGTTTGGGTTCTTCCGCGTCACCGACAATATCGCTTTCCACGACTTCCTGCCGACGCAGCAATGTCCGGATTCGTTCAACCAGCAGCCTTTGACTGAACGGTTTTTTCACATAATCGTCCGCGCCCATCCGAAGACCCAAAACCTCGTCGATCTCGTCGTCCTTGGAGGTCAGGAAAATCACCGGCATCGAAGATTTCTGCCGAACACGCTGCAACAAATCCATTCCGTCCATGCGAGGCATTTTTATGTCGAACACGGCCATATCCGGAAGCTTCTTGCTGAAACCATCCAGCGCAGCTTGTCCGTCATTATATGTCTCGACCTGGAAACCCTCGGCCTCAAGTGTCATCGCAACCGATGTCAGGATATTCCTATCGTCGTCCACCAGCGCGATTCTCGACATTAAACCATTCCTTCTACTGCCCATTCTGGAGCCTCTTCTGCGACCGCATGCATATCAGTCCGCGCCACACACCGTACACGCGAATCACCCGCGCCCTGATCTTCCAGTTGTCGTGAGAAAACCTTACCAATGCCTTAATTTCCGACGTTCAAAAACCAGTCACGCAAGATGATTGCGCTAAACACTCCTTGGTTGCGCTAACTGTGCGTTTGCGTCCTGTTCACGACATAATTTGGCATGATAAGGACGGCCTTGCCCCCTGCGCTCTGCGGGGGATGGCGCGCATAAGAAGCTTGGCGCCACGTCTGCAAATCGCCGCTTCTCGTGCGGCTACAGGAGCTTGGAAAAATGACATTTGGACGGGTAAACCCGCAATTCCGCCTTGACGATCAGGGGATCGAGGGGCTGGGCAATGTCTATTACAATCTTATGGAGCCTGCGCTGATTGAAGCTGCTCTCAAACGTGACGAAGGGACTTTGGGTGAAGGTGGCACCTTTCTGGTGACAACCGGCAAGTTTACCGGACGGTCGCCCCTGGACAAGCATGTGGTAAAGACCGACAGCGTCGCGGATAAGATCTGGTGGGACAACAACAAGGCAATGTCGCCCGAAGGGTTTTCTGCCCTGCTTGCGGATATGCTGGAGCATATGAAGGGCCGCGACTATTTCGTGCAGGACCTCGTTGCCGGAGCAGATCCCGCGCATTCCGTCGATGTCCGAATGGTTACGGAACTGGCATGGCACGGTCTGTTCATCCGCCACATGCTGCGCCGCCCGGATCACGACGAGTTGGATGATTTCACGGCAGACTTCACCATCATCAACTGCCCCAGCTTCAAGGCGGATCCAGCGCGACACAACTGCCGGTCCGAAACCGTGATCGCACTGAATATGGATGCCAAGATGATCCTGATCGGTGGCACGGAATACGCCGGTGAAAACAAGAAGTCCGTGTTCACATTGCTGAATTACCTGTTGCCGGAAAAAAACATCATGCCGATGCACTGTTCGGCAAACCATGCGCCAGGCAATCCGGTCGACGCAGCAATATTCTTCGGTCTGTCCGGTACCGGGAAAACGACGCTTTCGGCGGATCCAAGCCGTGTGCTGATCGGTGATGATGAACATGGCTGGTCGGATCGCGGCACGTTCAACTTTGAAGGCGGCTGCTACGCCAAGACGATCAACCTCAGCCAGGAAGCCGAGCCAGAGATCTACGCAACCACCAAAAAGTTCGGCACCGTGATCGAAAATATGGTGTTCGACCCCGAAACGTTCGAGCTGGATTTCAACGACGACAGCCTTACAGCCAATATGCGCTGCGCCTATCCGCTCGAATACATCTCCAATGCCAGTGCCAACGCGATGGGCGGCCATCCCAAGAATATCATCATGCTGACTTGTGACGCATTCGGTGTACTTCCGCCGATTGCACGCCTGACGCCCGCGCAGGCGATGTATCACTTCCTGTCCGGTTTCACGTCCAAGGTCGCCGGTACGGAACGCGGCGTGACTGAGCCAGAGCCCACATTCTCGACCTGTTTCGGAGCGCCCTTCATGCCGCGCCGCCCGGAAGTCTATGGCAACCTGCTGCGCGACAAGATCGCCAAGCACGGTGCAACCTGCTGGTTGGTGAATACCGGCTGGACCGGCGGGGCCTACGGAACCGGCAGCCGGATGCCGATCAAGGCAACGCGCGCGCTGCTATCCTCGGCGCTTGATGCATCTTTGGCCGACGCCGAATTCCGTAAGGATCCGAATTTCGGCTTCGAAGTGCCCGTCTCTGTGCCAGGCGTGGCAGAGGTGTTGCTGGACCCGCGTCGCACATGGGAAGACGCGCAGGCCTATGATGTTCAGGCCGCGAAGCTGGTTCACATGTTTGCCGAGAATTTTGCACAATATGTGCCGTATATTGACGAGGACGTAAAAGCCGCCGCCATCGGCTGACGTGTCCTCTATCGCGAATGAAAGGAGCGCCCGAGAGATCCTTGGGCGCTCTTTCCTATTTCGCGGCAACGCCTGTTACGCGAACAACCCGCGACGCAGCAGGTTCAAACCGGCAATCAGCAGCACAACCAGCGTCGCCTGCCGGAATGCAGCCTGGTTTATGCGGTCCTGCACCTTGGCACCGACATACATCGCGATCACACATGGTGGCACAAGTATCAGCGAGAACCAGAATGTCGTTGCATTCAGCACGCCAGATCCGACATGCGCAGCAAACAGTGCGACGGCCCCGACAGCGTAGATCACCCCCTGAACGCGGACATGTTCACGCTTTTCGGTATCAAGCGCCGTCAGATACGCGATTGTTGGTGGCCCCCAGACCCCGGACAGCCCGCCGATGAACCCGGCGAAACCGCCTACAACAAGTTCGATCATTCGTGATGACCCGCGCGCCAGCCGCAACGGCACGCCGGCCAACTGCAATATCGCAAACAACGTGATCGGTACGCCGATGATCAGCAGCATGACCTTTATCGGCAGTACGCGCACAAATTGGGCGGAAAGCAGCAGCATCACCAGCATGGCAAGCAGAAAGACCCGGTAAAGCGACACCGATTGCATCGCGGCGCGCGGACCATGTCGCAGCGCCTGCATGCCGTTTGTCACCAGCGTCGGCAAAATCAACCCGGCCAAAGCAAGCTCCGGCGATGCGAAGCTGCCAATCCCCGATATCAGGATCATCGGCAAGGCAAAGCCGACCAGCCCCTTGACCAGTCCGGCAACCACTGCCACCGCCAATGCACCTGCCAGTTGGACAGGTGACATAAGATCGAAAATCATCTCCATGATTGCCGATAACACGCTGCACTCTGAATTACAGAAATATTCGGCGACGTAACTATTGAATACTAATGCCCCTGATTTAGGTATTTTTGTTGCGCTGCATGCGCGAAAAGATTATGCCGTACCGCAGAAAAGAAGGATGTGAATCATGGCCCATGACGGACAGGACCTGACGATGACCGACTCGATCTTGCTTGCCGACCTGCTCACACTGACCGGTGCGACAGTCGAACCCGTTGCGCAGGTTTTCGAGACCGCGCGCGCGGCCCTGCGCGAGCGGGTAAGCCAAGACGGGCGCGTTTCCGGTACGCTGGTTGAGGCCAACCAGAACGCCACCCACGGGCTTGCCTGGCTTGCAACCTATTCCGAAGCCCTGCGCCAGATGCAGAAATGGGCCGAACGGCTGCAAACGGACGGAAAGTTTGGCGAGATCGAGCAATTGATCCACCAGATTGCCTTTGGCGAGTACCTCAACCAGATCATCGGTGGCATTCCGATGAGCCAGGGCGAAATCTCGCGCGCCGGAGATCTTGGACTTTCACGCGATGACCTTGATCCGCTGTCCACGCCACAGATCGAAACGCTGATCCAAAAGGGCAACAGCCAGGCGGCACGCTCCCGGCTGGTCGAGTTGATGCAAGAGCAATCGGCCAACGTCACCTTCGGTGCCTCCGGGCTTGAGGATGAGCTGGAGATGATCCGCGAGCAATTCCGTCGCTTTGCCGTTGATCGGATCGAACCGTATGCCCATGACTGGCATCTCAAGGACGAGCTGATCCCGATGGAGATCATCGAGGAATTGGCCGAGATGGGCGTCTTTGGCCTGACCATTCCCGAGGAACATGGCGGGCTGGGCTTGTCAAAAGCCTCGATGGTCGTTGTGTCCGAAGAACTGTCGCGCGGCTATATCGGCGTTGGCAGCCTTGGCACCCGGTCCGAAATTGCCGCAGAGCTGATCCTGTGCGGCGGCACCGATGCGCAGAAAGAAAGCTGGCTGCCCCGCATCGCCAGTGGAGAGATCCTGCCCACGGCCGTGTTTACCGAACCCAATACCGGGTCCGATCTTGGCGCGCTGCGCACCCGTGCCGTCAAGGATGGCGACACTTATCGCGTGACCGGCAACAAGACATGGATCACCCATGCCGCGCGCACCCATGTGATGACGCTGCTGGCGCGCACCGATCCCGAAACAACCGATCACTGCGGTCTGTCCATGTTCCTGGCCGAGAAAACCCCCGGCACGGATGCGGCCCCCTTCCCCACCGAAGGCATGACCGGCGGCGAGATCGAAGTGTTGGGCTATCGCGGCATGAAGGAATATGAACTCGCCTTCGACAACTTCAGCGTCAAGAAAGAAAACCTTTTGGGCGGCGAAGAAGGCAAGGGTTTCAAACAGTTGATGGAAACCTTCGAATCTGCTCGGATCCAGACCGCCGCCCGCGCCATCGGGGTTGCCCAAGCCGCTTTGGACGTATCGATGCGCTACGCGCAGGACCGCAAGCAATTCGGCAAATCGCTGATCAACTTCCCGCGCGTGTCGGGCAAGCTGGCGATGATGGCAGTCGAGATCATGGTCGCACGGCAGTTGACCTATTTCTCCGCTTGGGAAAAGGATCACGGCCACCGCTGCGATCTGGAGGCCGGGATGGCGAAGCTGCTGGGCGCGCGTGTCGCTTGGGCTGCTGCCGATAATGGCTTGCAGATCCACGGCGGCAACGGCTTTGCGCTGGAATATACCATCAGCCGCATCCTATGCGACGCGCGTATCCTCAACATTTTCGAGGGTGCGGCAGAGATTCAGGCGCAGGTCATCGCGCGCCGCCTGCTCGCCTGAAATCCGTCTTGGAGCATTAGAAAGAGGCGGCGTTATCCAGACGCCGCCTCTCTTGTTTTGGCCCTACGGCCCTGACCCGTGCAGAGGTCAGCCGTCTTTTCGGATCGTGGCGTTCGTCGGATCGTAGGGGCTATCCTCGGTGATCTCGGCATCCCACAGCTTGTCGAACATCTTGACCTTCAGCTTTGTGCCGGGTTCCGCAAGATCGGGACGCACATAGCCCATGCCGATGGATTTGCCGAAACTTACGGAATAACCGCCCGAGGTCAGCCGCCCGACCCGCGTTTCACCGTCATACAGTGCCTCACGGCCCCATGGATCGGCATCCTCTGGCCCGTCAATCAGCAGCGTCACGCATTTTGACCGCACACCGATTTCCTGCATGGCATCCTTGCCATGGAACTCCTTCGCCAGATCTATGAAGCGCGCCAGATCGGCCTCCATCGGGGTGGCATCGCGGCCCAGTTCGGTCCCAAAGGCGCGATAGCTTTTTTCCTGACGCAGCCAGTTCTGCGCCCGCGCGCCGACCAGCTTCATCCCGTGCTTGTTGCCTGCCGTCATCAGGAGATCCCAGAGGTAGTTCTGTATCTCGATCGGGTGGTGCAATTCCCAACCCAGTTCGCCGGTATAGGCGACACGAATTGCGCGGACCGGGCACATCTTCAACTCTATTTCGCGCATCGTCAGCCACGGGAACCGCTTGTTGGACAGCACGGTTTCCGGCTCTGCGTCGCAGATAAGTTGGTTGAGAACGTCGCGCGTTTTCGGACCGGCAATGGCAAAGACACCCCATTGCGTCGTCACATCCTGAATTTCGATATAGCCAAACTCTGCCGCCTTATCCTCGGCCGCCTTGCGCAAATAGTCGGAATCGTAGGCCGTCCAGGCACCCGCGGAAACGAGATAATATTCATCCTCAGCCAGCCGCACGATGGTGTATTCCGTGCGCGTCGTGCCTGCCCCCGTCAGCGCATAGGTCAAGTTGATGCGCCCGACCTTCGGCAGCTTGTTGCATGTGAACCAGTCAAGGAATTGCGTCGCACCCGGCCCTTTGACGACATGCTTGGTAAAGGCCGTGGCGTCGATCAGGCCCACGCCTTCGCGGATCGCCTTGACCTCTTCGACCGCATATTGCCACCAGCCGCCACGGCGGAAGGAATTTGTGCTTTCGTCGAAATCCTCGGGCGCATCCGCAGGACCGTAATAATTCGGGCGTTCCCAGCCATTGACCTGGCCGAACTGGGCCCCAAGTGCCTTCTGGCGGTCATAGGCAGGCGCGGTGCGCAGCGGGCGGGCGGCGGGACGTTCTTCATCCGGCCAGTGCAGTTTCAGCAGAAAAGGATAGGTTTCCTCGTTCTTCACCGTCGCATATTCCGACGTCATCCACGACCCGTAGCGCTTGGGGTCGAGCGAGGCCATGTCGATCTCCGCTTCGCCTTCGACCATCAGCTGTGCAAGGTAATACCCCGCACCACCGCCTGCGGTGATCCCGAACGAAAACCCCTCGGCCAGCCACATATTGCGAAGCCCCGGCGCTGGCCCCAGCAGCGGGTTTCCGTCCGGCGTGTAGCAGATCGGGCCGTTGAAATCGTCCTTGAGGCCGACCTCTTCGGTGGACGGAATACGGTGGATGAAATCCATGTATTCCTGCTCGATCCGCTCCAGATTCAGCGGAAAAAGGTCGGCGCGGAAACTGTCGGGCACACCGTAACGGAACCGCGCAGGCGCGCCGTCCTCATACGGCCCCAGAATCCAGCCACCGCGCTCCTCGCGCACATACCAGCGCGCATCGACATCGCGCAGCACCGGATGTTCGCCATTGGTCTTGCGCCATTCCACCAAAGCCGGATCCGGCTCTGTGACGATGAACTGATGCTCGATGGGAATGGCAGGCGTCCTGATACCCAGCAGCCGCGCCGTGCGCTGCGCGTGGTTGCCGGTGGCCGTCACGACATGCTCGGCATGGATCACCATCTGCTCGTCCGAGGCGACAAGGTTGCCGCCCCGCTCGACCATCTTCGTGACCGTCACATCCCAGTGATCGCCGGTCCAGTGGTAGCCATCGACCTGCCATTTGCGTTCGATCGTGACACCGCGCTGGCGCGCGCCCTTGGCCATCGCCATGGTCACATCCGCGGGGTTGATATAGCCGTCGGTCGGGTGAAAGATCGCGCCTTTCAGATCCTCGGTACGCACCAGCGGCCAACGCTCCTTGATCTGGTCCGGCGTCATCCACTCGTAGGGCACGTCCACGGTTTCCGCCGTGGTGGCATAGAGCATGTATTCATCCATACGCTCCTGGCTTTGGGCCATGCGCAGGTTGCCGACGACCGAAAAACCGGCATTCAGCCCGGTTTCTGCCTCAAGCGTCTTGTAGAACCTGATCGAGTAGTCGTGGATATGGGTCGAGGCATAGGACATATTGAAATAGGGCAACAATCCCGCCGCATGCCATGTCGAGCCGCTGGTCAATTCGTCCCGTTCCAGCAGCATCACATCGCTCCAGCCGGCACGGGCCAGATGATAGGCAATTGACGTCCCCACGGCGCCACCGCCGACGACCAGAGCTTTGACATGCGTTTTCAACCGACGACTCCCTTATCCACCTGTTGCCTGCATAAGACGTAAAATATCCGCCTTCCGCATGGGGCATCCGACACAATCCGGCTTGAATGCGACAGGGGAATGATTTGCGCCATTCCGGGCGGGCAGAGGCTGTGGCTTTCACGATCAGAAACGCTCCAGCAAACGCTCCAGATACTCGATCTCTGCATCCGGGCGTTCGCCATCGCCGGTGCGGCGACGGATCTCATCCAACAACTCGCGCGCACGCCGATAGACGTCTTCACCCTGCAAGATGCTGTCTTCACTGCCGATCTGACCGTTGGTCCCGGCATTGCGCCCCAGCGGATCCTGACGTTCACCGGGCTGCTGCCCGTCTGCCATGCCCTGCTGTCCCTGATTCTGCTGCTCTTGGGCCATCGCCTCGCCAAGGCTGCGCATACCGTCGCGCAGCGCGTCCATCGCCTCGGCCTGACGGTCGATCGCTTCAGCAAGATCGTCGCCGCGCAGCGCCTGTTCGGCCCCATCCATCGCATCCTCGGCCCGGTCCAGCGCCTCGCGTGCCGCTTCTCCGGCTTCGGTGCCCGCGCCGGGAAGGTTGCCGCGCTGACGCTCTACCTCTTGCCGCAAGGCACCCTGCCGATTGGCAAGCGATTGGCCGAGGTCATCGCTGTCACCCGGCTGGCCTCCCTGTCCGCGCTGCCCTTGTCCTTGTTGTCCTTGTTGTCCCTGTTGGCCTTGTTGTCCCTGTTGGCCTTGTTGTCCCTGTTGGCCCTGCTGACCCTGCTGACCCTGCTGACCCTGCTGACCCGGATTGAACCGATCCTGAAGGTCGCGAAAGGCCTGATCCGACAAGCCCTGCTGTTCACGCAGCGTGTCGGCCAGACCTTCCATCGCCTGTTCACCCGGCGATTGCTGACCTTGCCCGCCCTCGCCTTGCGTGACGCGCATGTTCTCCATCATCCGGCGCAATTCATCCAGTGCCTGTTGTGCCTCTGCCATGCGGCCCTGCTCCATCAACTCCTGAATGCGGTCCATCATGCGTTGCAAATCGTCCTGAGACATTTGCATGGTCTCGCCCTGCTGCTGGGCAGATTGATCGCCATCCTCGCCCTGTTCTTGCGCCTGACGGCTCAACTGGCGCATGTAGTCGTCGGTGGCATCGCGCAGTTCCTGCATCAGTTCCGCGATCTCCTGATCGGTGGCACCATTGCGCATCGCTTCCGACAGACGTTCCTGCGCACGACGCAGACGCTCCAGCGCGTCACCCAGATCGCCGTCTTCCAGAATGACCGCAAGATCCCACATTGCCTGCGCAATCTCGTCGCGGTTTTCCAGGGTAAGCTGGCCAAATTGCGTGAACGTCTCCAGCCGACGCAGAATGGTGCGAAAGCGCAAATAGGTCACCGAAGAGCGGAACACCTCATCGGGCTGGTACGAGATTGCCCGCATGATCTGCGCAACCCGCGCCGCATTGTCCCGACTCCACAACAGATCTCGGCGCTGTTCGATCACAGCAGCCGCGAGCGGCTCAAAGAACCGCCGCCCCATCAGCGTGATTTCTTCGACGGCCGGTTCACTGGATTGCCCCGCAGCATCCTCGACCGTCAGCGTCACCGTGACGGGCATATTCGCCCACGGATGCTGTGAGAAGTCTTCGATCAGAATTTCTTCAAACTCCGCCCGGTCCCCCGAAATAGGCATCGGCAGTTCGACCACGATGGGGTCCTGCGGCTCTGGCTCTGCCGCAAGGCCATGGCGACGATCAAGCCGGTCCATCGACAAGTCAATCCGTGCCTGCCCGCGCGCCACACCGTGGTCATCTCTTGCGGAAAACGACAGCGAAATCTCGCCACGCGCAGAGGCTTCGACCTCGCCGCCCAGCGCGACCTGCGGGGCGTCGTCAAGGCGCATCAGCACCTCCCAGGCCCGCCCGCCCGGTCCGTCAACCGACAGCGCGCCGCTTTGCGCAACCGTAAGGTCATAGGCGGTCTGCGCCTCGGCCTCCTGTTGCAACGGCACGCCAGAGATGTCCTCTGTCACCCGCAGTGCACCGACCTCGCCGTAAAAGCGCAGCATCACCCGGCTGCCCTCCGGCACGGTCAGTTCGCCCGGCGCGATGTCATTGAGGTAAAGCGCGGGCATTCGGGTATAGACCGGCGGTTCGACCCAACCTTCCCACGATGGTCCCGACGCCAGCGAGGTGCCGCCCGGTGTCATCGCCGTGACAGAGCCCATCTTCCAGACCGACCCGAACAGCAGACCCACGCTCAGCACCAGCAGTGCCACATAGCGCAGCGCGAAGGGGTCCGCCTTGGAGGCCCGCAAGTCCGGTTGCACAGCGGTAGCCGTCTCAAGCCGGGCGCGCATCCGAGCCTGATGCGCGGACCAAACCGCGCGGGACGCCGCGTCGCCCGCACCGATTGCCTGATGATCCATGGCAGTCTGAATAGGTCGCCCCGGCATCGCCGCATCCATACGGGCCATCGCGCCAATCCGCGAAGGCCAGCGGAACCGCCGGATGCCGATTGCCAATGTTGCCAAAGCCGCCAGACCCAGCACCGCTGCCGCGCCCCAGACCCACTCTACCGCGACGCTGTCTTGCAGCCCCAGCATCAGCAACGCTGCGGCCACAAACAGCACCGACCAAAGCGGCCAGAACGCACGCACGACAGCCTCTGCCACCATGCCCAGCCGGGTCAGCAGCAGCGGTCGCCGAATATGCCTGAGGACGTCGTCTGCCTGCCTGTCGGTCGCGGCCATGCGCACTCCTTTTCAGGGCTGCGCACCGGGGGGCGTCACAGCCATGGTGGAATGGTATCTCGATTTATGATTTCGTCAAAGGTCGGCCTCGCCCGAATGACGGCGAATTGATCGCCATGCACCAGAACCTCGGGGATCAGAGGCCGGGTGTTGTATTCGCTCGCCATTACCGCGCCATAAGCCCCGGCAGATCGGAACGCCAGCAGATCGCCCGCAACCACAGGCGGCATCTGACGCCCCTTGGCGAAGGTGTCGCCACTTTCACAGACCGGTCCGACCACGTCATAAGGCCGCAGTTCGACGGCTGCGGCAGCCTCCACCACCGGAACGATGTCATGATAGGCGTCGTACATCGCGGGGCGAATCAGATCATTCATAGCTGCATCGAGGATCAGGAAATCCCGCCCTTCGCCGGACTTCACATAGATCACCCGGCTGACCAAAATACCGGCATTCCCGGCAATCAGCCGTCCCGGTTCGATCTCGATCTCACAGCCCAGATGACCAACAGTGCGCTTGATCAACGCGCCATAATCGGTGGGCAGCGGCGGTGCCTCGTTCGAACGTGTATAGGGGATGCCCAAACCACCCCCCAGATCCAGACGCGTAATCTCGTGCCCGTCTGCGCGCAGCACATCCGTCAGGTCAGCGACTTTCTTGTACGCTGCCTCGAACGGCTCCAACTGCGTCAGCTGACTGCCGATGTGAACGTCGATGCCGACCACTTTCAGCCCCGGCAGGGACGCGGCTTGCGCATAAACTTCGCGGGCCCGCGCAATCGGAATGCCGAACTTGTTCTCTGATTTTCCGGTCGCGATCTTGGCATGGGTCCTGGCGTCGACATCCGGATTGACACGCAAAGTGATCGGTGCCACCACTCCCATCGACACAGCGACAGCAGAGATCGCTTCCAGCTCCGGCTCGCTCTCGACGTTGAATTGGCGAATACCGCCTGCAAGCGCCATGCGGATCTCCGCCAGCGTCTTGCCAACGCCGGAAAAGACGATGCGCTCCGCAGATACACCAGCCGCCTTGGCACGCGCATATTCCCCGCCCGAGACCACATCCATGCCAGCGCCAGCTTCGGCAAGCGTCCGCAAAATCGCCTGATTGGAATTTGCCTTCATCGCATAGCAGACCAGATGCGGAAGGCCGTCCAGCGCTTCATCGAACAGGCGATAATGTCGCAACAACGTGGCCGTCGAATACAGATAGAACGGCGTCTCCACAGCAGCGGCAATTTCCGCCACTGCAATATCCTCGGCAAAAAGCGCCCCGTCACGATAAAGAAAATGGTCCATCAAAGCCCCCGAAACTGCTGCTCGTCGCCATAGCCCGCAAGCCGCGGCAAAACCAGCCCTGAAGCTTCTTCTTGGTTCGAATACTCTCAGGGGGAGGCGCGCCAAGCGCCGGGGGCAGACTGCCCCCAACTGCGTGTACGCAAATCAAAAAAGCGTGCGCAGCGCGCACTCCACCAGGTCAAACCCGAGCAGCGATCCGCACCAGCGTCCGGAGTCTAAAGCCCGACCAACACGCTGACCGGGCCCCTATTCACCCTAACAGCGGTCGATGTCCGCACGCCATCCGTACCTGCCGATATCGTCGTGGACAATGACGGTCGGATCGGGTCGCCATCGGCCCCACAGCCCACCAACAAGATCATCGCCAGAACGCCAACAGCCTTCATCCAAGGATCTCCTTCCAGCGCGCGGCCTGCTCACGCACCCGAACCGGTGCCGTGCCGCCATAGCTGATCCGGGAGGCGACCGAATTATGCACCCCGAGCACATCATAGACGGCTTGGGTGATCCCGTCATGTACGCTTTGCATGTCATCCAGCGACAGGTCCGGCAGATCACAGCCTTTCGCTTCGGCCTTTGCGACAAGGCTGCCGGTGATGTGATGGGCGTCCCGGAACGGCAGGCCCAACTCGCGCACCAGCCAATCAGCCAGATCCGTCGCGGTCGAGAACCCGGCACCGGCCGCTGCTTCCAGCGCCTCGCGATTGGCGGTCATGTCGCGCACCATGCCCTCCATCGCGGCCAGCGCCAGCATCCAGTTATCGGCGGCGTCAAAGACCTGTTCCTTGTCTTCCTGCATATCCTTGGAATAGGCCAAGGGCAGCCCCTTCATCACCATCATCAAGGCGGTCTGCGCCCCAAAAATTCGGCCTACCTTGGCGCGGATCAATTCTGCCGCATCGGGGTTCTTCTTTTGCGGCATGATCGACGACCCGGTCGAGAACCGATCCGACAGAACAACAAACCGGAATTGCGCCGAGGACCAGATCACCAGCTCTTCGGCAAAGCGGCTGAGATGCATGGCACAGATGCTCGCCGTGCCAAGGAGTTCCAGCGCGAAATCGCGGTCGCTGACGGCATCCAGGGAATTCGCCGCTGGCCGGTCGAACCCCAGCGCCTCGGCGGTCATGTGGCGATCAATGGCAAAGCCGGTGCCCGCCAGCGCGGCCGCCCCCAAGGGCGATTCGTTCATCCGCGCCCGTGCATCCCGGACCCGCGACAGATCGCGCGCAAACATCTCGACATAGGCCATCATGTGATGGCCCCATGTCACGGGCTGCGCTGTTTGCAGATGCGTAAAGCCCGGCATGACCCAATCCGCGCCCGCTTCTGCCTGCGCCACCAGCGCCTTCATCAGCGCCAATAGGCCTGTCTCTGCCGCGTCCAGCTGGTCACGCACCCACAGCTTGAAATCCGTGGCCACCTGATCGTTGCGCGAACGGCCGGTATGAAGACGCCCCGCAGGTTCTCCGATGATTTCCTTCAGCCGCGCTTCGACATTCATGTGGATGTCTTCCAGCGCGGTGGAGAAGCCAAAGGTCCCACCTTCGATCTCTGACAAGACCGTGAGCAGGCCTTCCCGAATGGCCTCGACATCTTTAGGGTCCAGAATGCCTGTGGCGCCAAGCATGGCGGCATGGGCCCTTGACCCGGCAATGTCTTGCGCCGCCATCCGCTTGTCGAAACCGATCGAGGCGTTGATTGCCTCCATGATCGCGTCCGGCCCGGCGGCAAAGCGGCCGCCCCACATCTGGTTCGAGGATTGGTCTGCCATGTCGTGCCCCCTTGGAGGAAAAATGCGCCTGTTCCGTTCCGCTCTCCTTTATCTAGCCCTTGGTCTGGGTGCAAATGCTGCGCTCGCCTCCGACCTGTCCGCCATCGACGCCCTGCGCGAAGGCGACATGAAAAAACTGGTCTTCACCGACGCCAAGCCGGTCAGCGCAAATGCGTTTCAGACAGTGGACGGTGCCGAGATGACGCTCTCGGAGTATCAGGGTAAATGGGTGCTGGTGAACTTCTGGGCCACATGGTGCGCGCCGTGTCGCAAGGAAATGCCGATGCTGTCGGCCTTGCAGGAGGAATTTGGAGGCGACGCCTTTGAGGTCGTCACCATTGCAACCGGCCGCAACCCGCCCCCTGCCATGAAGACGTTCTTCAAAGAGATCGGCGTGAGCAATCTGCCGCTGCACCGCGACCCCAAACAGGCGGTGGCGCGTGAGATGGCGGTTCTAGGTCTGCCGATCACTGTGCTGATGAACCCTGAAGGTCAGGAAGTTGCACGGCTGCAAGGCGATGCCGACTGGGCCTCTGACAGTGCAAAGGCCATCATCAAGACGCTGATCTCGGACGAGACAGGCAGCTAGGCGAGGCTGACAACGCACGGCTCCGATCCTTGCGATGCAATGCTCCTGCATTGGATCGCAAGCCGACCAATGCGGACCACGCCTCTCTCGGGCCAATGATGATCTTCGCTGTCGGTTAGCGCCATTCTACCAGAACGTTACCGGCAATAGGCCCCGCTGCGATACCGTGCAGTGTCAAAATGGAAATGGTCGCGGTGATACCCGTCGGACCCTGGCCCAAGCACTGTTCCGAACGGCCCGCAAGCGGCAATGCGCATCTTTCGCAGGGCATTGCCGTAGCTTCTCGACCCCCAGCCACGCAGGACCGTGATTTGCGTGCCATCCTTCAACCGAAGCCCCGATATGTCGATGGCCCGGCCCTTTCCATGCTCGCTGACCTTGGCGCCGCGCTGATTGTTGCGCGTCCGGCAGGCGTAATGCGCCGCGACCCGCAGTTGTGCCACACCGCCACCACGCGTCCCGATCGCAGGTTTCACCCCCCGCTCCACCCAGGTTTTCAACGCCTTTGCGGTCGTGCAGTCGATCACCGCCTGCTGGCTGAGCTTGATGCCCGAGACCGACCGTAACCGTACCGCATCCTTGATGCCGCAAGCCTTGATCCGGCCGGGAACATACCCGATCGCTTCGCCCTGCAAGGCCACATCGCCACAGACCGCCCCGCGGTTCTGCGCCCTTCGCTTGGCCATCACCCGCTCCACAATGGCGCGCGGGCGCAGCATCGGACGCAAAGACCGCTGCATGCCAGAGGTGGACAACACAACCATCCGTCCATCTGCGTCCAGCGACAGCAAATCCGTGGTTTCGACAAATGCGTTGGGATTGGGTTTCATCGGGCGTGCCATGGGCCGCAGCAGCGCCAACCGGTCGGTGCTTTCCACGGTGGCGATCAGAGCAGCGTCTTGCCGAGCCATCGGGCGGGTTTTGCCATCCGGCGCTTCTGCCGCAGCCATGCCCGCCAGAAACACAAGTGCCAAACCCGCCAAAACTCGCATCAGTGCTTTGCCTTCACTCGTCCAAAATCGGGGGCGTCAGTATCTTGCCCGGCCTCGATGATACCACGGCGAATTGCGCGGGTTCGAGTGAAATAGTCGAAAAGCTCGTCCCCGTCGCCGGTTCGGATCGCACGTTGCAGCGCAAACAGCTCTTCGGTGAAGCGTCCGAGGATCTCCAGCGTAGCCTGCTTGTTGTTCAGAAACACGTCGCGCCACATCGTCGGGTCGCTCGCCGCGATCCGGGTGAAGTCCCTGAAACCAGCAGCAGAATACTTGATAACTTCAGAGTCTGTCACGCGCCCAAGATCATCGGCCACGCCCACCATCGTATAGGCAATCAGGTGCGGCGTGTGGCTGGTGACGGCCAGCACGAGGTCATGGTGCTCGGGGTCCATCTCCTCGACATTGGCGCCAAGCGCCTCCCAGAACCGGCGAAGTTTCGCCACTGCGTCCGGATCGGTGCCGTCGGGTGGCACCAAGAGACACCAGCGATCGTCAAAAAGCGTGGCAAAACCTGATTCGGGGCCGGAGTGTTCGGTGCCTGCCAATGGATGACCGGGCACGAAATGCACGTCCTTTGGCAGATGCGGGGCAACCGCCTCGACCACCGCGCCCTTGACGGAGCCGACATCGCTGACCGTGCAACCGGGTTTCAGATGTGGTGCGATTTCCTGCGCGACCGCGCCCATGACGCCCACAGGAACGCACAGCACCACCAGATCGGCATCTTTGACAGCCTCGATCACACTGTCACTAACAACGTCGCACAGCCCGATACGGCGCGCCGTATCGCGGGTGGCCTCGCTGCGCGCAAAGCCCGAAATTTCGCGCGCAAGGCCACCCCGTTTACTCGCCCAGAACATCGAAGACGCAATCAGCCCCAGCCCGATCAGGGCGACCTTTTCATAGATAACACTCATGCCGCGACCGCCTTGAATTGGCTGATGGCGTGGACCACCCTGCGGCACGCGCTTTCATCGCCGACGGTGATCCGCAACGCCTCTGGCAACTTGTAGCCCCCGACGCGCCGCACGATCAGGCCCTGGGTCTTGAGATGCGCCTCGCAGGCGTCCGCCTCTGCCGCAGAACCGAACCGTGCCAGCACGAAATTGGCATGGCTGTCATCCACGCCCACGCCCAGCTCGCGCAACGCCTCTGTCAGCCAGAGGCGCATCTTGGTGTTCTCGGAAAGGCATTTTTCGGTGTAGCTGCGATCCCCCAGCGCCGCCTCGGCCGCCTCCAACGCAGTCGAGGACAGGTTGAACGGTCCCCGCACCCGGTTCAGCACGTCGATCACATCCTGACAGGCATACCCCCATCCGACGCGCAAACCACCCAGACCGTAAAGCTTTGAAAATGTGCGCGTCATCACGATATTTTCGCGTTTTTCGACCAGAGTGGCACCACCGTCATAGCCCGGTTCGAACTCTGCATAGGCACCATCCAGCACCAGCAGGCACTGCTCCGGCAGACCGTCGGCCAGCCGCTCCACCTCGTCCAACGCGATAAAGGTGCCGGTCGGGTTCGCCGGGTTGGCGATGAACACAAGTCGCGTGCGATCCGTGCAGGCGGCAAGAATGGCATCCACATCTACGGTGCGGTCGCGCTCTGCCACCTCCACCGGCGTTGCCCCTGCGGCCAGCGCGCTGATCCGGTACATGGCAAAACCGTGCTGTGTGTGGATGACCTCATCCCCGGAGCCGGCATAGGCCTGGCAGAGAAAAGTGATGATCTCGTCCGAGCCGACACCGCAGATGATCCGAGCAACATCCAGCCCGTGTGCCCCGGCAATGGCGTTTCGCAAGGCGGCATGGTCCGTGGAGGGATACCGATGCAAATTGCGTGCGCTCCGCTCTACCGCAGCGATGGCCGCGGGGCTTGGGCCGAACGGATTCTCGTTCGACGACAGTTTCACCACATCCGAAACACCCTCAATATGGCTCGCCCCGCCCACATAAAGAGCGATATCCATGATTCCGGGTTGCGGTTTCATCCTTGCCATTGTGCAGCCTCCTGTTGCGCGTCTCTTTAGCGGGGCTTTTCGTCAGAGACCAGTGGCAAGGACCGGGGCAGCGTGGGCACCCGGCAGTCTAGAGGACCGCATACGAAAAAGGGCCGCGCCAATGCGCGACCCTTTGATGATTTCGGATCTGCCCGAACCTTAGTTCTGGGCGTAGAATTCGATAACCAGATTGGGTTCCATCACGACGGGATACGGCACATCGCCCAGGCCCGGCGTCCGCACGAATGTGGCGGTCAACTTAGAGTTGTCGACATCCATGTAGTCCGGCACGTCGCGCTCTGGCAACTGGGTCGCTTCCAGAATGACGGCCAACTGCTTGGACTTCTCGCGAACCTCGATAACGTCACCCTCTTTCACACGGTAAGAGGGGATGTTGACGCGCTTGCCGTTCACCATGACGTGGCCGTGGTTCACGAATTGACGCGCTGCAAACACGGTTGGCACGAACTTGGCACGATAGACGACGGCGTCCAGACGACGCTCCAGCAGACCGACCAACAGCTCACCGGTATCGCCACGCAGGCGCTCTGCTTCACGGAAAATACGACGGAATTGCTTTTCGGTCAGGTCGCCGTAGTAGCCTTTCAGCTTCTGCTTGGCGCGCAACTGAAGGCCGAAGTCGGATATCTTGCCCTTGCGGCGCTGACCGTGCTGGCCGGGACCGTATTCGCGACGGTTGACCGGGGATTTCGGACGGCCCCAGATATTTTCGCCCATACGGCGGTCGAGTTTGTATTTGGCAGACGTGCGTTTGGTCACGGCTGATCTCCTTCTTTTGGCGCTACCGAGTGGCAGCTATGAAGGGCGTTGTCCTCTGCGCCGGATTTGATCCGACACTGACAGGAATCCCCTTGCGGGGTCCACCAACACCAATGAAGCCGCGCTTATACGCTGCAACCGCGCGCTGTCAACGGCGCTGTTTTGCAGGAGAGAGCACCCAAATGATTCAAATTAGAACAAAACGTGAAATTTAAGCGTAATTTAAGGTCTTAAGGTCCAGTCTGCAAGCAACCGAATGGAGGGCACATGGGTCTTCAGAGAAAAGCCGCACTGAACGAACAGCCTCGTAATGCGCTGACGCTTGCGATAGAACAGCGCGATGCAAACACCATTAAGATGGTCGAGGCCGCAGTGCGCCATCGGCAGGTTCTCCTTGCATTTCAGCCAGTCGTCCAGGCCCGCGATCCGAGGCGCACGGCATTCTATGAAGGGCTGATTCGCGTCCTGGATGAAACCGGACGGGTGATCCCCGCCAAGGACTTCATCAACGTCGTGGAAGAAACAGAAACCGGGCGCCTGCTGGATTGCATCGCCCTGGAAAAGGGTCTGCGTGCGCTGGAAACGCAACCCACGTTGCGGCTGTCGATTAACATGTCGGCCCGATCCATCGGATACAAGAAATGGCTACGCGTCTTGCAACGCGGGCTGGCACGCAATCCAACTGTCGGCGAACGTCTCATTCTGGAAATCACTGAGAACTCCGCGATGCTGGTTCCTGAACTGGTGGTCGGGTTCATGCAAGACCTGCAACACAAGGGCATTTCTTTCGCGCTTGACGATTTCGGGGCAGGCTATACCGCCTTTCGCCACTTCAAGGACTTCCAGTTCGACATCCTCAAGATTGACGGGCAGTTCATCACTGATATTGCGCGTGATGCCGACAATCAGGTTCTTACCCGCGCCATGGTCTCTGTCGCACAGCAATTTGACATGTTCACCGTGGCTGAACGGGTTGAGCGGGCAGAGGATGCCGCATTTCTGCAAGACCTTGGCGTCGATTGCCTGCAAGGGTATTTCTACGGCTCTCCGACTGTCTGTCCGCCGTGGGAAAAAGACGCGCTACAACGCGCCTCAGCCTGAGGCAATTTCGGGTCATGACTGTAGTTGCCCCCCACCAATGCATAATATAGTTACGTTACGGTAGGGTGGGGGTTGTGCGCTTTGCTGGAACTGTGCGGACCTCCGTCGCAATTAGTTAAGGTGGAGCACATCTATGACCAATGTCGTAATCGCATCTGCGGCGCGGACCGCAGTCGGCAGTTTTGGGGGCGCGTTCGCCAATACCCCCGCCCACGATTTGGGATCGGCCGTTCTGCAAGCGCTGGTAGAGCGCGCCGGGATTGACGCTGCGGACGTCTCCGAAACGATCCTGGGGCAGGTTCTGACCGCAGCGCAGGGACAAAACCCGGCGCGTCAGGCACATGTTAACGCAGGCCTGCCGATTGAATCCTCGGCCTGGAGTATCAACCAAGTTTGTGGATCCGGTCTGCGCGCCGTAGCGCTTGCCGCCCAACACATCCAGCTAGGCGATGCAGATATCGTCTGTGCCGGCGGTCAGGAGAACATGACACTCAGCCCTCATGCCGCGCATCTGCGAGCCGGTCACAAGATGGGCGATGTAAAATATATCGACACGATGATCCGCGACGGTCTGTGGGATGCATTCAACGGCTATCACATGGGTCAGACCGCCGAAAATGTTGCAGAAAAATGGCAGATCAGCCGTGAACAACAGGACGAGTTCGCCGTCGCGTCGCAAAACAAGGCAGAAGCGGCACAGACAGCCGGCAAGTTCGATGACGAGGTGATTGCCTTTACCGTCAAGACCCGCAAAGGCGAAACTGTTGTCGATAAGGACGAATACATCCGTTACGGCGCGACGATCGAAGCCATGCAAAAGCTGCGCCCAGCCTTTACAAAAGATGGCAGCGTCACAGCGGCCAACGCATCCGGCCTTAATGACGGGGCCGCCGGTGCCCTGCTGATGTCCGCACAGAATGCCGAAAAGCGCGGGATTACCCCGCTTGCACGCATCGCCTCCTACGCCACTGCGGGACTTGACCCGTCGATCATGGGCGCAGGTCCGATCAACGCCAGCCGCAAAGCGCTGGAAAAGGCGGGTTGGAAACCGGAAGATCTGGACCTTGTCGAAGCGAACGAAGCTTTCGCCGCTCAGGCTTGCGCCGTGAACAAGGAGATGGGCTGGGATCCGGCTATCGTGAACGTGAATGGCGGCGCAATCGCCATTGGTCATCCGATCGGTGCCTCCGGTGCCCGTGTCCTCAATACCCTCCTATTTGAAATGCAGCGCCGCAATGCCAAGAAAGGCCTCGCGACATTGTGCATTGGCGGCGGTATGGGTGTGGCGCTCTGCGTTGAGCGTCCCTGACTTCAGCAGTTCGGAAAGGGGCGCCTCAGGCGTCCCTTTTCCAGTCCCTCTCAGGCCAAAGCCAACAGAAATTCCCCCAAAGCGCCGATATCGTGACGCAATATTGTTGCGCATGATGCAATCAAACGGTAGCAAAGTTACTGGACCCTGACAGATTGGAGAATATCATGGCAAGAGTAGCACTCGTAACAGGCGGCAGCCGAGGCATCGGTGAGGCGATCTCGAAAGCGCTGCAAGCCGCCGGTTACACGGTCGCAGCAACCTATGCCGGAAATGACGAAGCCGCGGCCAAATTTACCGAAGAAACCGGTATCAAGACATACAAGTGGAACGTCGCCGACTACGATTCCAGCGTCGCCGGCATTGCCAAGGTCGAAGAGGATCTGGGTCCGGTTGATGTGGTCGTAGCCAATGCCGGGATTACCCGCGATGCCCCCTTCCACAAGATGACCAAGGACCAATGGCAACAGGTGATAGACACCAACCTGACCGGCGTGTTCAACACCGTGCATCCGGTCTGGCCCGGCATGCGCGAGCGCAAGTTCGGCCGCGTCATCGTGATCAGTTCCATCAATGGTCAGAAGGGTCAGTTCGCTCAGGTCAACTATGCCGCGACAAAGGCCGGCGATCTTGGCATCGTCAAAAGCCTTGCTCAAGAAGGTGCCCGCGCCGGGATCACCGCCAACGCGATTTGCCCTGGATATATCGCGACCGAGATGGTGATGGCTGTGCCTGAAAAGGTACGCGAATCGATCATCGGCCAGATCCCGGCAGGACGCTTGGGCGAGCCTGAAGAGATTGCACGTTGCGTGGTGTTCCTGGCGTCTGAGGATGCCGGTTTCATCAACGGTTCGACAATCAGTGCGAACGGCGCCCAATTCTTCGCCTGATACCCCGCGAACATCGCGTCAAAACATTGCGCCCCTGCCTGTATGGCCGGGGCGCTTTCATATTGAGATACTTCTTTTTGTCTTCTGCCTGGTTTTATGCAACCTGGCCGGCTTTTGGATGGTTTGGACCAAACCTCAGCTTGAGCCATGATTTTCAGAAACGGGCCTCCGGCCCTAAAAGCTACCAGAACAACGACTTCAGACGCTGAGTCGTTCGATTTCTTCTTTCAGCTTCAGTTTCTGTTTCTTCATTTCAGCGATATGAAGATCGCTAACGCTGGGGGCACGCTGTGCCTCTTCCACAGCAGCCGAGAGGTGTTGGTGTTTCTTCTTCAGTTCCTGCACATGCGAACTCAAGCTCATCACGTCCTCCATTGATATGACAACATCTTCAGTCCAGCATATTCCAGCACGTCTGTCACGCTGCATTGTCACCAGTTGTTTTCCAAAGCACTAACTTGCCGGTGAAGCTTACATTACGCCGGAAAATTCAGCGGGGCTCCGCGCCTTAACACGTCGCTGATCGGGGCCGCGTAATCTTCGCCGTCCTGTCCATGGGTGTGCCCTTCGTGAAGAATCACCGGGGCGTGCAACCGGAAATCGGCCCGCCCGCCTTTGCGCCCCCTCACCAGCACCAGCCGAGGGTCACGCCCGACGCGCGGGGCCAGTGGCAGAACCTGAACAGACCCAAGCCTTTCTTGCATCGCAGTCAACAGCTCTGGCAGCCTTTCCATCCGCTGAATGAATGTCGCCTGACCACGCGGGACCAATCGTCGCGCCGCCACGTTGACCCAAGCGGAGAGCGGCGTTTGCGCGGCGAGTGCGATTTCCCGGCCGTCATCATCTGCCTGGCTGCGCTTGCCGGATTTGAAATAAGGCGGGTTCGCAAAGACATGGTCAAATTGACGCGCCAGAAGCGACGCGGGCGGAGATGAAAGGTCAGCCTCAACCACCTCTGCCGTCAACCCGTTCTCGGCCAGATTGCGGCGCGCGAGGTTGACGTAGAACGGTTGGATTTCCACGCCGGTCAACGTCAGGCCCGGGACGCGGACACCAAGGCAACATAAGCCAGGGGCAGCGCCGCAGCCAAGTTCCAGCACCGAATCGCCTGAAGTTGCTGCGACGCTTGCAGCCAACAGGACGGGATCTATCCCGGCCCGATAGCCGCCGATCGGCTGGAACAGGTGAACCCGTCCGCCTAAAAAAGCGTCGCGGCTCAGCTCAGCGGTCAAGCGGAACGCCACTATCAAGCATCAACTGTCGGGCCGCCCTCAGATCCGCAGACCGCACCATCAATCGCCGCGGCAAAATGCCGATGCTGCCTTCAAGAACGCTCATGTTTACGTCCAATTCAAAGCTGTCTATACCCTCGTCCTGCAAGAGCGCGCGGGCCAGCGGGATGATCGTGATGTCGGTGGTGCGCAAAAGCTCTTCCATGTCGGGGATGTAAGGACAAGGTGGCACGATTGTCGAGCCTTGTGACGGGAGTGTGATGAGTTTGGACGACGCCACCGTGAAACCACATGACCGCCTCGCTGCCGCATTGGCCGAGGATATGATGGCGGTCAACGATTTGATTCGGCTGCGCATGGCCTCTGAGCATGCGCCGCGCATCCCCGAAGTGACGGCCCATCTGGTCGAGGCCGGCGGCAAGCGTCTGCGTCCGATGCTGACATTGGCCGCGGCGCGGATGTGCGGCTATGACGGTCCCTATCATGTGCATCTGGCCGCAACGGTAGAGTTTATTCACACCGCAACGCTGCTGCATGACGACGTGGTGGATGAGAGCGCGCAGCGGCGTGGACGGCCGACAGCGAACCTGCTTTGGGACAACAAATCCAGCGTGCTGGTCGGCGATTATCTGTTTGCGCGCAGCTTTCAGTTGATGGTCGAAACCGGGTCGATCCGCGTGCTCGACATTCTGGCAAATGCCGCCGCCACCATTGCGGAAGGCGAGGTGCTGCAATTGTCGGCAGCGCAGGATCTGCGCACCGGCGAGGATATTTACCTCAAGATCGTCCGTGGCAAGACGGCCGCGCTGTTCTCGGCCGCGACAGAGGTCGGCGGCGTCATCGCCGGTCAGCCCGACGAGATTGTGCGCGCGTTGTTTGACTATGGCGACGCCTTGGGGATTGCGTTCCAGATCGCCGATGATCTTCTGGATTATCAGGGCGACAGCGGCACGACCGGAAAAAACATCGGTGACGATTTTCGCGAACGCAAGCTGACACTGCCGGTGATCAAGGCCGTCGCGGCAGCCGATGCAGAGGAGCGCGCTTTCTGGTCGCGGACCATCGAGAAGGGCAAGCAGATGGATGGCGACCTGGACCACGCCATCGCCTTGCTGCACAAGCACGACACGCTGACGGCGACACGCGATGATGCAAATGCCTGGGCGGCAAAGGCCAAGGACGCGCTTGGCACCCTGCCCCGGTCCGATCTTCGGGACATGCTGATTGATCTTGCCGATTATGTGGTGGCGCGCCTCGCCTGACCCGCGCCTTCGGTTTGCGTGTGCACAACCCACCAATCCGGATGTCGGGCCGCGATTTCGCTGGCGGTTTCGTGCGCCTGTGCAGGGGTTTCGTAGATCCCGAAACATGTCGCGCCGGAGCCCGACATACGCGCAAGCAGAGACCCG
The DNA here is from genome assembly GCF_900176485.1 of Primorskyibacter flagellatus. Classification (GTDB taxonomy): domain Bacteria; phylum Pseudomonadota; class Alphaproteobacteria; order Rhodobacterales; family Rhodobacteraceae; genus Primorskyibacter; species Primorskyibacter flagellatus. Next base: position 390,250 of record NZ_FWYD01000003.1, on the reverse strand, counting down.
CTTAAGGCGTCAAGCGCAACTCTGATCGCCGGGGCCAGATCACAGGCTGGCTGCTCCAGATCATTGCGCTGCCGGGTCAACCAGTTGATGAACTGCGCTTCGCACGTCCAACCATCACAATGGGGCATTTCTGGGTTTTCGCGTTGGGCGAGGGCACGAAAGACCTCTGGCGTCGCGACTTGAACGCCCGGGTTAACCAGCACGAGGTTCAGCACCGGCACAGGGCTGACCAGCCTCAGCCGTTCGCCGATACCTTGCATCCGCTGCGGTATTGGGGTCAGGCACACAGGCACATCCGCCCCAAGCGCAAGAGCCGTGTCCAACCCGATCACCTTCGCAGCATCTGCCCCGCACAGGCTACGCAATACGGCTGCGGCATCGGCAGAGCCACCCCCCAGCCCCGCGCCATGCGGAAGGCGTTTTTCAAGCTCGATCCGCCCCGTCCAGCCGACAGCCTCGGCCGCGTGCCAGATCAGATTGCGACGATCCACCGGGACGCCTGCGGCAAACGGGCCCGTCACATCCAGAACCATCTCGGGTTCGGGCGTAAGACGAAGCCTGTCACCGACATCACCGAACACGACCAGCGAATCGAGCAGATGATAGCCGTCCGGCCGCCTGCCGGTCACATGAAGTGTAAGGTTGATCTTGGCCGGGGCAAACGCCTCAACCGCCATCATTGGCGACCTTCAGAGGTGGCAACCCTTCTTCTGAAAGCAGCGCGTCCAACCCGATGTCCAGCTTGCGGCGAATCCGGTCCGGATCCACCTCGTCAGAGGCCACTTCGGAATCCACGAAACTCAGCGCGCGGTGCCACATGAATTCCGCCTCAAGCTTGCGTCCGACGGCCCAGTAGACATCTCCCAGATGGTCGTTCACCACCGGATCGACAGCCATCAACTCTGCCGCGCGCTCCATATGGGGCACCGCCTCGTCGTAGCGCCCAAGCCGGTAAAGCACCCAGCCCAGAGAATCGACGATGTACCCGCTGTCAGGACGTGCCGCGACTGCGCGCTCAATCATACTCAACGCTTCATCCAGCTTTTCCTGCTTTTCGACCAGTGAATAGCCAAGATAGTTCAAAACCTGCGGCTGCTCGGGATTCAGTTTCAGCGCAGACCTGAAATCCGCCTCCGCCTTTGGCCAGTCGTCAAGCCGTTCGTGGCTGATCCCGCGGGCATAGTAGAGAAACCATTGGCCGGGCTCGGGCCCATCGAACGCCGCTAACGCGCGATCATAGGCTGTCACGGCGTCATCAAAGCGTTCCAGTTGCCGCATCAGGTCGCCCAACGTCGACTGAACCACTGGCAGATCACCGTGGGTTTCGGCAAGTCGTTCCAGAACCTCAACCGCCGCGTCGACCTTGCCACTGGCGCGCAGAGCGTCCGCACGGCCCAGCTCTGCGGCATGGAAGGCCGGATCGTCACGGGGCACGCGTTTGTATGTCGCAACGGCAAGCTCGTGCTGTTCAAGCCGTTCAAGCATATCGGCAGACAGCAGGATCGCGTCAACGTGGTCCGGGCGCAGATATTCTGCCACGCGCGAATAAAGCAGGGTGTAGTCGTCCTCGGCTTCGTTGGAAAGCGCCACGGCCAGCGTATAGAACACCTCGGCAAGGCCCTGACGTGCGCCTGAAACAGCCGTCCAGGGCAGGTTTTCACCTGCCTCCAGCCGCCTGCGCAACGCCTCGATTCCGGGATCGCCGCCCTCGGCAAAGGTATCGTTGATCAGTTGCAGCGCGTCGTCGTTCCGGTCCAGTTGCGACAACACCTCGACATGGGCAACGATCGCGCGGCGCGTCTGTTGTATCGGGCCGGTTTGCTTGCTGGCAAAGATCGCCTCGGCGCTTTCGTGATCGCCAACAGAAGCCAGCGCAAGCGCCTTGTGATAAAGCGCAAAGCCCTCAAGCCCGCGCTGGTCGGATACGTCGTCAAAAGCCACAAGCGCCGCGCTCATGTCACCGCGCCCCAATTCTGACCATGCGTCGGCCAACCCGTCAATCAGCGGCCCTACGCCGCGATCTTCACGCAGCCGCTTCAGGATCTCGGGATAGGCCTCGCGGTGCGCTTCACCAGCCATCAACGCGATCTGGGCGATCTGGCTGCGCTCGCCGTCCTTTTCCAGGCGCGCCGCAAGATCAACGGCACGTTCCAGATTGCCAAGCGATAGATTTGCCAAAACAGCGCGTTCCAACAATTGCGGATTGGCAGAATCGTAATAGAGCGTCCGGTTGTAATACTTGGCCGCAGCCGTGAAGTCCCCGATATAGCTGGCCTGCCTTGCGGCCAGATATGAACCGGACAGGCCGTTTGCCGCGACCACCTCGGGAAGACACAAGCCTAGAGCCAATATCGCCGCGCCGATCGTTCTCGCTGTCATTCTGGGCACCAAGGCCTCCATCGTTCATGCGTCGCAGTTGTGGAAAAACTAGCCCGCAGCCGATCATTACGCAATGCGGCGCGTCAAAAACGTCCTTTCCCAGCCTTATCGCGAGTTTAAGGCGCTCGAATCATCGTGAGCAGGGCGTTGTCGCGACGACGTAGCGCCACGGCAACGCAGCAGCGGCTTACATATTCGGATAGTTTGGCCCGTCGCCGCCTTGCGGGGTTGTCCAGGTGATGTTCTGTGCGGGATCTTTGATGTCGCAGGTTTTGCAGTGCACGCAGTTCTGAAAGTTGATCACGAATGCCGGCTTTCCGTCCTTTTCCACAAATTCGTAAACGCCCGCCGGACAATAGCGCGCCGATGGGCCGCCATAGGTCGCCAAACCGACCTTTACCGGAACGTCGGGATCCTTCAGCTTCAGATGCGCAGGCTGGTTTTCGTCATGGTTGGTGAAGGAAAAGCTGACATTGGTCAGCCGGTCAAAACTCAGCTTGCCGTCGGGTTTGGGGTAGTCAATCGGCTTGTGCTTGTCCTCGGGGTCGGTCGCCTCGGCATCCGTTTTACCATGGCCAAGGGTGCCAAAAAACGAAAAGCCAAGCGTGTTGGTCCACATATCCAGACCGCCAAGCGCCAGACCCGCCGTCAGGCCCCACTTTGACCACATCGGTTTGACGTTACGCACTTTTTTCAGGTCTTGGCCAATCGCACCATCGCGCACATCAGCCTCGTAATCGTTCAACTCATCCGACGCCCGCCCGGCCTGAAGCGCCGCATGGGCCGCTTCTGCCGCCGCCTTGCCGGACAGCATCGCGTTGTGGTTGCCCTTGATGCGCGGCACATTGACCATGCCCACCGAGCAGCCCAGCAATGCCACCCCCGGCGCGACCATCTTCGGCATCGACTGATAGCCGCCTTCGGTAATCGCGCGCGCACCATAAGCCACGCGTTTACCGCCTTTCAGCAGCTCTGCCACCATCGGATGATGCTTGAAGCGCTGGAACTCCATATACGGGTAAAGATGCGGATTCTTGTAGTTCAGGTGCACCACAAAGCCGACATAGACCTGATTGTTATCAAGGTGGTAGATGAAGGATCCACCGCCCGCATTGCTGCCCAGTGGCCAGCCCATGGTATGGGTGACGCTGCCTTCGCGATGCTTGGCAGGGTCAATTTCCCATATTTCCTTCATCCCGAGGCCGAATTTCTGCGGCTGTTTTCCGGCGGAGAGGTCGTATTTGGCGATCACCTCTTTCGACAGTGACCCGCGCACGCCTTCGCCAAGGAAGACGTATTTTCCGTGCAATTCCATCCCCGGCTCATAGCCCGGCCCCGGTGTGCCATCGGGGGCCTTTCCGAACTCTCCGGCGACCACGCCTTTGACACTGCCATCCTCGGCATAAACCAGTTCGGAGCAGGCCATGCCGGGGAAAATCTCGACACCCAACTCCTCTGCTTGTTCGGCCATCCAACGGCAGACATTGCCCATCGAGACGATGTAATTGCCGTGGTTGTTCATCAGCGGCGGCATCGGGAAATTCGGTACCTTTTTCTTCCCCGCTTCGCCCAGAACATAGAAATTATCGTCTTTTACAGGCACGTTAAGCGGCGCGCCCCTGCTCTTCCAGTCCGGGATCAGCGCATCAAGACCGCAAGGATCAAGGACCGCGCCGGACAGGATATGCGCCCCAACCTCAGAGCCTTTTTCCAACACCACGACCTGCAAGTCCGCGTCCAACTGTTTCAAGCGGATTGCCGCAGACAGTCCGGCAGGCCCTGCCCCCACGATTACCACATCATATTCCATCGCTTCGCGCGCTTCGTCGGCCATGTTGCTCCTCTTCCCGGCCCGTGCGGCCGCAATAATGTTGCGCGAATGGCTATAGTGATGGGCCTATCCGGTCAATCGCGACACTGCGTTATTGCCAGAATCAAGGTCGGTATTTTCCCGCCTATGCCCAGAATTGATCCAATTGCGCGTCAACCTCTTCTATCCTATTGCAATAGGCTACGGCGTCGGGTCAGTCTTGCAGCGCCTGAAATGTCGATCATTCATCAATTATGCGGCACCGACGACAGGGTGCCTGCTTCGGAACAGACCAATGGAAAAGATACCTATGACCCGCGCGGGCCATACCGCGCTCGAGACCGAATTGAAGACGCTCAAATCCGAGGAGCGTCCGGCGATTATCCGCGCCATCGCCGAAGCGCGCGAACATGGTGACCTGTCGGAAAATGCCGAATATCATTCCGCCCGCGAAAAACAGAGCTTTATCGAAGGCCGGATCAAGGAACTGGAAGGCGTTATCGGTCTGGCCGAGGTGATTGACCCGACGAAGCTGTCCGGCGCGATCAAATTCGGCGCGACCGTGACGCTGGTGGACGAGGACACTGACGAGGAAAAGACCTGGCAGATCGTCGGCGAACATCAGGCGAATATCGAAAAGGGGCTTCTCAACATCAAGTCGCCCATCGCCCGCGCCCTGATCGGCAAGGAAGAAGGCGACAGCGTCGAGGTGCGCACACCGGGCGGCGACAAATCCTACGAAGTACTCAAGGTCGCGTATATCTGACACGAGGCTAGCCAGAGGCACGGATATGGCCAACGTTCCTGACAGTCGCCCGACACCGTTGGGCATCTATGACCGGCCCCGCGCCAAAGGGATAACGGGGATAGAGGTCGCTGCAATCGCACTTTCGGCGCTGTGGTTACTGGTGGCCGGAGCGTTTTTGCTGTTCGGATCATCAGACGATGACAGCTTTGGCGGGTTGCGCGTATTGCTGTCGTTGATGTCCGTGTTTCTGCCTGTCGCAATGGTCTGGGTGGCCGCGATAACAGTGAAATCGTCGCGCGTGATGCGCGACGAAAGCCGCCGGATACAGGCTGCGACCGACGCCATGCGACAGGCCCATGTGGCGCAAACCCAAGGCAAGGGAGACACTGGTTCCGCCAGTATCGCCAAAAAGCTGGATGAGATCGCCGCCGCCCAACGCAAGACCGACTCGGCGCTGGCGATGTTCACATCATCGCGCGAAATGCCCCGCGCGACACCTGGCCCTGCACCAACGGCCCCGTCTTCTGCACCGCAGGCCGACGAACAGGGCATGTTGGCGCTTGGCACCCCTGCCGAGGCACTGGCACCGCCCTTGCCCAAGGCCGACATGATCCGCGCACTGAATTTCCCCGACACGGCCGAGGATGAGGAAGGCTTTGCCGCGCTACGTCGCGCCCTGAAAGACCGCGCCACGGCGCAATTGATTCAGGCGGCACAGGACGTGCTGACCCTGCTGTCGCAGGATGGCATTTATATGGATGACCTGCCTCCTGACATGGCCCGCACCGAAATCTGGCGCCGCTTCGCCACCGGAGAGCGGGGCCGCACCATTGCGACGCTGGGCGGCATCCGTGACCGGTCCTCGCTGGCGCTGGCCGCGGGGCGGATGAAGCAGGATCCGATCTTCCGCGACGCCGCGCATCATTTCCTGCGGCTGTTTGACCGCAATTTCGCCAGCTTCGAGACCGACGCCAGCGATGCCGATATATCGGAGCTTGCCAACACCCGCACCGCACGCGCCTTCATGTTGCTGGGGCGGGTCGCGGGCACGTTCGACTGACGCGGCGTCGCTGACAAGAGCTTCCGCACATTTGCAACTCTGCCCCGGTTTGACTAGGACATCCGGGAAGAGTTCATTCCGGACGACATCCCCATGACCCTACCCACCGAAAATGCCACCTTCTGGCGCGGCGTTGTCGACGGCCTGCCGTTCGTTCTGGTCAGCGCGCCCTTTGGTGTGCTGTTCGGTGTCTTGGCAACCGAGGGCGGCTTGAACCTGCTGGAGATTCTGTCTTTCAGCCTTGTCGTTGTGGCAGGTGCGGCACAGTTCACGGCCCTGCAACTGATGCTTGATAATGCCCCGACCATCGTGGTTCTGGCTTCTGCGCTGGCGGTCAACTTGCGGCTGGTGATGTATTCGGCGGGCCTTGCCCCGCATCTGGGTGGGGCACCGCTAAAGGCCCGTCTGGCCGCCGCCTATATGCTCGTCGATCCGGTCTATGCGCTAACTGCCGCGCGCTACGATGCACAGCCCTCCATGCCGATGCCGCTGAAGGTGGCGTATTTCTTCGGAACAGCCGCGCCGGTGATGATCGGCTGGTTTGCCAGTACGCTGATCGGTGCCGCACTCGGCACCCAGATCCCCGAGGCCTATGCGCTGGATTTCGCACTGCCCATCGCCTTCATTGCCATGGCCGGCCCGATGATGCGCACCGCCGCCCATATGGCCGCTGCCTTTGTCGCCGTGGTTCTGGCACTTAGCCTGACATGGTTGCCCTACGGCACCGGACTGCTGGTGGCGGGGCTGGGCGGGATGCTGACCGGCGCCCGAGTTGAACTGATGCAACGCGAAAGGATCACGCCATGATTGATCGTTGGCAATTATGGGTGGTGATTGCCGGGCTTGGCCTTGGCAGCTATGCGATGCGATTCGTCTTCATGGGACTTGTCGGGCGACGCCCCCTGCCCGAATGGGCCTTGCGCCACCTGCGCTATACGGCCGTGTCGATTTTTCCCGCCTTGGTGGCTCCGCTTGTCGTCTGGCCGGAGGCGACCGGCGGCACGCTTGACGCGCCGCGCGGACTTGCGGCTCTTGCGGCGCTGGCCGCGGGCATTCTTACGCGCAACGTCTTTGCATCGATGGGTGCCGGTGCGCTGGTGCTGTTCGCCATGCTTTACTGGTTCTGAGCCGCGACTTTTTGCGGATCATAGGCGCGCAAGGCCACGCTTTTGTCCTCGTCGTCATATTCGTAGAACCGTTCGGTGACAACGCCGGGAACCTGCCCAAAGCTCTCGCTCAGCTTCACCGGGAACCAAGTTGATTTCACGCCCTGAAAGCCCGGCAGCTGCCGCAGGATAGCAGACACACTCAGCGCGCATTGCGCCTGACCGACGGATCCGTTGGATATTGCGAGTTGCAGCGCGCGTTCCGCCACTTCCGGCGACACGACGATCCGCTGTACGACAACATGATGCGTCGCGCGGGCATGGGCACGGGTGTAGAAATCCGCAACGCCCGGCGTGATCCCGTACAGGACGTCATTGCGTTCGGGCACCGTTTCATGGCGCACGGAGCCTGCGGGGTCAAAGATCACCCGTTGCGAGCCGTTGATCATCAGGCTTGAATGCCCGCCCGCGCCGGTACGATTGTTGACCATGGTGAAAAGCGTCAGCGCCGGTGGTCCGCTGTGAACGTACCGCGCCTGCGATACGACTTCGGGCGGCGCATTGCCCGCCTGGTGCGCGCCGCAAGCCGATAGCAGCACGGACGCCATGACGACCAGAATTACCGTATAGAAACGCATCGCAAACCCCTTTAGCAACGCACCCGCCAAGGGGCCGCGCCAATCGTTAACCGTTAATCAAAGCCACCAGAATCAGCATCACGATGACCACGATGACCGCGTTCGTGGCGAAGCGGATAAATCCCGCAAACGTCTTTTCCTGTGCTTCGATATCCATCGAGCCATGCTTGTGTTCAGCCATGTCAGTTCCGCCCTTCGCTAAGCAATTTCCAGCCTCATACTTCATTTGAAAATATCTGTCACCACGTCAAGGCCGCGCATGTCGCACAAGCCGCCCTAGGCCTTGTCCAGTTCCTGCACCAGACGAAAGCCGATACGTTGCGCATTGGCCTGTTCAGGCTCTTTCGGCACGGCGCGCAGCATCACGTTCAACTGGCTGACATGCTGGATCAACTGGGTCCGTTTGCCCCCCGGTTCGCTGCCATAGAAGGTCAGAATGTCAGGATCGAAAAAGCCCATGCCCTCGATTCGCAGCACGCCGACCTGCCCGCCGGCCAGCCCCATGGCGACCTCATGTTCGTTGTCCAGCTGCTCCTCGAAGCTTTGGATATACAGCACCAGCCGCTCATAGGCCCATTCGGCCTGGCTTTTGTGCTTCAACGGTTTGCGTTGCACCGCCTGGGGAAGATCGGCGGTGCCAGAGCATCCTTCCTCGCCATTGGTATGCACTTCGTGGCGGCGTGGCAGGGCATCGTTTTCGGCATATTCCGCCGAGGTTTCGATCATCCCTCGTTCTGTTTGCTTGTCCTGCGGCAATATACCATCGCTCCATCGCTGCGTGTCGACTGAGTCACCAGCCCCTGACGATGAAGATGGTTCAAATGTGCCACGGCCTCAACCATGGCGAGGCCGAATTCCGCGTCGCCAATCTGGCGTTTGAACAGGACCGGGAAGCAATCGGTAGCCGCTTTTGGCGTTTCCAACTCCACCAGAAGGCGCTTCAGCGCACCGTGATGGTTGTCGATCAATTGTCGCATGCGCGTCGGCAGACCCGTGAAAGGCAGCTTATGCCCGCCCAGAACAAGGTGATCGGGACGCGCGAGCTGCGACAGTCGTTCACACGCCTCCAGCCAGTCACCCACCGGATCGGCCTTGGGTTCCGTCGCATAGACCCCGAGGTTGGAACTGATAGAGGGCAGGATCTGATCGCCCGCGATCACCAGATTGTCATCACGGCTCCAAAGCGTTGCATGCTCGGGCGCGTGGCCATTGCCGATATGTACGTCCCAATCGCGCCCGCCTGCGCGAATCACGTCGCCCTGCTTGATCCGGGTAAACCCCAGCGGCATCGGATAGACGACATCCGAGAAGTTGAACGGTCGTTCCTCGGCCCGGCGCGCGATGTCCTTTGCGCCCATGCCAGCCCGGCGATAGTAGGCCAGCGTTTCACTGGCGGGGCGCGCCTGTTCGTCCAGTTGCAACATACGCGCGAACAGCCAGGCGGTGCGCGTCGCGATCAGCTCTGCCCCGTGTTCGGTCTGGAACCACCCGGCAAGCCCCACATGATCCGGGTGGTGATGCGTGACAATGACACGTCCAACGGGCTTGCCCGCCAACGGGCCATCCAGCAAACCCTGCCACAGCGCGCGAGTTTTCTTCGACGAAAACCCGGTATCGACCAGGGTCCAGCTGTCGCCCTCGTCCAGCGCATAGACATTGACATGGTCAAGCTTCATCGGCAGCGGCAGGCGCATCCACAACACGCCCGGTGCCACCTCGATCGCCTGATCGCCTGAGGGTGGGTCTGCCCATGGGTAACCGATCACCTCCGTGCCACCATCCATCATGATACCAACTCTTCGATACCCAGGGCGTATACCCCGTCGGCACCCTCGCGGGCATGCGTCAGCGCACCTGCATATTCCGGCAACATCCGTTTGATATAGAATCGGGCCAGGCCGCTGCGCGGGCCGTCGCCGCCTTCGGCCTCCGCGGCCAGAAGATGGAAATGCGCGCCCAAGACACGGGCAAAGCCCTTCAGAAACGGCACCGAGCCTGCAAAGCGGTTGTTCATATCCTTCTGCGCCACCATCCATTCAATGGTCTCGCGCAGGGTCTCTGCCGCTTCCCACACGGGCTCGGCAAGATCGGACAGCGTGCCGCGCGTGCGTTCGGCCACGGCCTCGATCTCGTCCATCAGGCGGAAAGCGGCCTCGCCGCCATCCATCAGCTTGCGCCCAACAAGGTCCATCGCCTGAATGCCATTGGTGCCCTCGTAGATCGCGGTGACGCGCACATCGCGGGAGTATTGAGCGGCACCGGTTTCCTCGATGTAGCCCATACCGCCATGCACCTGCACACCCATCTCTGCCACGGCGATGCCCGTATCGGTGCCGAACGCCTTGACGATCGGCGTCAGCAGGGCAGCGCGCGCACCCCATTCGGCATCGCCGGTCGCTGTCTTCATGTCGATGGCGACAGCACAGGCCAGCGCGATGGCGCGCACCGCGAAAATATTCGCCTTCATCGTCATAAGCATCCGCCGCACATCGGCGTGATCAATAATCGTGCCCGTGCCGTCGCTGACCGGCACCCGGCCCTGCTTGCGTTCCTGCGCATAGGCCAGCGCATGCTGATAGGCACCCTCGGCCACGCTCAGCCCCTGAATGCCGACACCCAGCCGCGCGTTGTTCATCATCGTGAACATGGCGCGCATGCCGTCATTCTCTTCACCGATCAGCCAGCCTGTCGCGCCGTCATATTGCATCACCGCGGTGGGCGATCCGTGCAGGCCCATCTTGTGCTCCAGACTGACGACCTTGAGGTCGTTGGTGCGGCCCGGATTGCCCTCTTCATCCGGCAGGTATTTGGGCACCAGAAACAGGCTGATCCCCTTGGTTCCGGGAGCCGCGTCAGGCAAACGCGCAAGCACGAGGTGACAGACATTGCCGGTAAAATCATTGTCGCCCCAGCTGATATAGATCTTCTGGCCGGTGACGGCATAGCTGCCATCCCCATTGGCCACGGCCTTGGTGCTGAGCGCGCCGACATCCGACCCGGCCTGTGGCTCGGTCAGGTTCATCGTGCCGCACCACTCGCCCGAGATCAGCTTGGGCAGATAGGTCTCTTTGATCGCATCGCTGGCGTGATGCTCCAACGCTTCGATCTGGCCCTGTGTCATCAACGGGTTCAACTGCAAGGACAGGCAGGCCGCGCCCATCATTTCATTGACCGCCGAGACCAGAGCCATCGGCAGCCCCATGCCGCCATGTTCCGGATCGGCCCCCATCGAGACCCATCCACCATCTGCAATGGCCCGATACCCGTCCGCAAACCCCGGCGAAGTACGCACAACGCCGTTTTCCAGCTTTGCCGGCGTCAGATCGCCATTGCGTTGAAGCGGCGCGAGAATCTCTTCGCACATCCGCCCAGCTTCGGTCAGGATCGCTTCGATCATGTCCGGGGTTGCTTCGGCAAATCGTTCTGTCGCAGTGACCTGCGTCAAGTCCAACACCTGATCAAAAAGGAAACGATAGTCAGACAAGGGCGCGCGATAGGGCATGGGGCCTCCAGAATTCTGCGTCGGTATAATCGGGCTATGAGACAAACTTGGCAACAACCGTGCAGAGTTGTATGCACGGGAACCTTTGCTGCGCAGCCTAAGCAAGCGCGCGGCAGCATCAACCCGAAACGCGGCGTCACAAACCATGTCCCATCCATCGCGTCTTTCCGCCGATCAGTCTGGCATCACCGAGGCAGCAAGGCTGTTGCGGCAAGGCGCGCTGGTCGCTCTGCCTACGGAAACCGTCTACGGGCTTGGGGCCGATGCGCGAAATGATCGCGCCGTCGCGCGCATTTTTGAGGCGAAGGGCCGACCGAGCTTCAATCCGCTGATCGTGCATGTACCGGATGTGGATGCCGCCCGCGCCTATGTGCAGTGGACGCGAACCGCCGAGATACTCGCCTCGGCTTTCTGGCCAGGCGCGCTGACGCTTGTACTTCCACTGCGCGCCGACAGCGGCATCGCACCGCTGGTCTCTGCCGGGCTGGCCACCGTTGCGGTGCGCGTCCCCGCCCATCCGTTGGCGCAAGCGCTGCTCCGCGAATTTGGCGGCCCGGTTGCGGCCCCTTCCGCCAATCGTTCCGGCCAGATCAGCCCGACCACCCCCGACCATGTGGCGCAAAGCCTTGGCACGCGGGTCGCGGCGATTCTTGATGGTGGGCCGTGCCCCGTCGGGGTCGAATCGACCATAGTTGAGGCATCAGGTACGCCACGCCTATTACGACCGGGTGGCATTCCGGCCGAGGCGCTGGAACAGGCGCTCGGTCACCCGCTTGCAATCCGCGACGGATCCGAGGCGATCTCTGCCCCCGGACAGCTTCGTTCACATTATGCGCCTGCCGAGACGGTCAGGCTAAACGCGGCCGATTGGCGCGAAGGCGAAGCAACGCTGGGATTCGGCAAGGTGGCGGCCGATCTGAATCTTTCGCCCTCGGGTGATCTGACAGAGGCTGCGGCCAATCTTTTTGGCCACCTCCACACTCTTGATGCAACCGGTCGGCCCATCGCCGTTTCGCCAATCCCCATGCACGGGCTGGGCGCGGCAATCAACGATCGTCTGAGCCGCGCCGCCGCGCCACGCGACTGACCGGTTTTGCCTGAACGAAGCCGCGCGATCGCCTGCGTTTCTTGGTGTCGAAATTCATCGCTGCGGTCAGCGAACGCGCCAAAGGCGACACCCTCGCGACGGCAGGCAACGGCATGGCTGAAGCCTGCCTATGCCCGCCCGGCATCCGGGGACAGTGCCAGCGCAGCCACACCCAAAGTCTCCAGCGCCGCTTCCCATTTGTCCGCATCGGGTATGTCAAAAACCAATGCGTTGGATGCGTCGCAGGTCAGCCAGCCATTCTCGACAATCTCGGATTCAAGCTGCCCCGGCCCCCATCCGGCATAGCCCAGCAGCATCAATTGACGCTCTGGCCCCTTCCCGGAGCCGATATCTTCGAGAATATCCAAGGTCGCGGTCATTGCAAAACCACCGGGAACCTTCAGCGTCGAGACCACGGATTCGTATTCGTCCGAATGCAGGACAAAGCCGCGTCCCTGCTCCACCGGACCACCGAAACGCACAGGCTGTTTCATGTGATCGCCCGATGTCTCGATCGACAATTGATCCAGCAGGGCCTCCATCGTGACATCTGGCGTCGGCTTGTTCAGGATCAACCCCATCGCGCCCTCATCGGAATGCGCGCACAGAAACACGACTGAGTGGTCAAACCTCGGGTCGCCCATGCCCGGCATGGCGATCAACAGCTTGCCGGTAAGGTCGGTGGTTTCGGTCATTTCGGTCAGCACTCCCCGGTTGGTGCCTTCTGACAATGGCCCCGCGCATCCGCAGGTTCAAGGGCTGCGCTCATATGCGCCTCGCCGGAAAGTGACTTGGCATTTCAGGCAGCATGGCCCATCTCGGATGAATGATACGTCACATGATAACCGCCGCGGTACTGAGCTTTGGCCTTCTTGGCACCGCCTTGCAGGCCGCAAGCTCGTCCTCGCCGATCCGGGCAGAACTGTTGCCGGGTTGGCGATTGGCCTCTGGCGATCACATCGCCGCCCTTCGGCTGGTCATGTCGCCGGGGTGGAAAACCTACTGGCGCGCGCCGGGCGATGCGGGCATTCCGCCGGTCTTTGGTTGGCAAGGCTCGCAAGGCGTGTCCGGTGTTCAAGTCATGTGGCCGGTGCCGCATGTCTTTGATCAGCAGGGGATGCAGTCCATCGGCTACGCCAAAGAGGTAATCTTGCCCCTGCGCATTTCCACGACAAGCGATGACATTGCCCTGAATGGCCGCGTCCAGATCGGCATCTGCAAGGACATCTGCATCCCGGAAGAGCTGCGCTTTCGCGCCGATCTGTCCGCCAAGAACGCACGCCCCGACCCGCGCATTTCAGCCGCGATGGCGAATGTGCCGCTGACCTCGGCGGAGGCTGGCGTGGGCCGTGTGAGTTGCGAACTTGCACCGTCCCGTGATGGTCTAACCGTAACCGCGCGCATCGATATGCCCCGCGCCGGAGGAACCGAGGTTGCAGTGGTAGAGACCGCCAACCCCTATCTCTGGGTGGCCGAGGCGCAATCCGAACGGCAGGCAGGTACTTTGGTTGCGCGCACTGAAATCATGCATGTGGACGGCAAGGCCTTTGCCCTGAAACGAGACGGCATCCGGATCACGGTGCTTGGCAGCAAGAGGGCGGTGGACATACAGGGCTGCCCCGCGCCCTGATCCGCACAGTCGCTGCCGATTCCAGTCAAACAACCCGTCTGCGGTCTGGGCGAGACAGTATCCAGACAACGCCGCTTAGCACATAGATCGACAGCACCAATGCGGCGCTGCCTGCGACAAACAGCGCAAGGGCCGCCGTCAGCGGTGCAATTCCTGCAAGAAGCGGCAGCGCGGCAAGAAACATGGGCAGCAACGCGCCGGTCAGCACGACATATCCCAGCGTCGCCATCAGCCAACAAAGCACAGCCAGCAGCGCCGCGCCCATTCCAAGCCGCACGGCCGAGCGGCGAAAGCGCAGCGCGGTCTTCAGCGCCGCCATTTGCCGCGACACGTCATGCTGCATCGCGATCAGCGAGGGCACGACCAAAAGCACCAGCAGCATGCCGAACCCTAGCCCGTAGACCAGCGTGATCACCGTGGGTTTCAGAAATTGCGCATCGGCAGAGCGTTCATAAAGCAACGGCGCCAGTCCCAGCACGGTCGTCGCCGTGGTCAGCATCACCGGGCGCAATCTGTCCGCCGCGCCGTCAATGATCGAGGGCACTAGGCCACGATCTTCGGCGTATTCGTCAATCGTCGTCACCAGCACGATGGAATCGTTGATGATGATACCTGTCATCCCCAGCAGACCCACGACCGAGAACATGCTTAGCGGCACATCCCATAACGCATGGCCGTAAATCGTACCGACAAGGCCAAATGGTATGATCGCCATGACCACCAGTGGCCGGGTCCAACTGGCAAAAACCCAGGCCAGCACGACATAGATGCCCAACAGCACAAGAATCAGCCCGGTCCGCGCATCATTCAGGAACCGGTCTTCCTGTTCGGACAGGCCGGACAGATGCCATTCAACCTGCTGTTCCGCCGCAATCCTGGGCAGGATGTCCTGCTCCAGCAACAGACTGATCTCTTCCGCGCGCGCGGGATCATCCTCGGATATGTCGCCGGTGACCGAGATCAGCCGCACGCCATTCTCGCGCCTTACGGTGGAAAATCCCGTGCTGCGCGTCACACTGACAATATCGGCAAGCGGTACATATTCACCCGCAGGCGTGCGCATCCGGGTGCGCTCCAGAAAATCCGCCGTCAATTCACCATCCGGCAGTTCCACCCGGATCGCCGCACTGCGCGGCCCGTCCGGATAGGTCGCGGCCTCGATCCCGCCCAGACGGTTGCGCAGCACGCGGCCCAACCCGTCAATGGTAAAGCCAAGCGCCTGCCCCTGTGCCGTTAGCTCTAGGACCAGCTCTTCCTTGTCATAGGCCAGATTGTCCTCGACTGCCGAAACTTCGGGGAATTGCAGCAGCGCCGATTTCAGCGCCTCAGAGGCCTGTTTCAGCGTCTCTGCGCTGGCACCGGAAAACTGCACATCCAATGCATCACCGCCCGGCCCGGACCGCCCGCCGCGAAAGCTGACCGTCTCGGCCAGCGGGTGCATTTGTACGGCGTCCTGAAGTTCTCCGACAAAGGCGAAGGACGAATAGGGGCGCAAGTCAGACTCGATCAGTTCAATGGAAATGCCGCCCAGTTGATCGGCATCTTTTGTGTCGGTGCCAGACAATCCGCGCCCGGCATTCCCACCAATCTCTGCGATGACATAATCCAATGGGTTAAGACCGTAACGCTCCTCGTAATCTTTGGCCAATGCCTCGGTCGCGCGCTGCATCTCGCGCATCATTTCCAGCGTGTCGGCGCGCGTCGCCCCAGGTGCCATGGCAAAATTGCCGGTGACAGAGGCCTGCTCGGGCGAGTTGAAAAACCGCCATTGCACATCGCCGCGCACCAAATCGGCCACCTGGCTCGCCAGCAGCGCAATCGTCATCGCAAACACCACATAGCGGGCCTTGACGACACCTGCGATCAGTTGCCGGAACAGGTTTTCACGCACCCAGCGAAAACCCCGGTTTACCACCCGTGAAGGCAGGTCATACCAATGCTCTTTGGCGGAATGCGCCAGAGCGTGGCTCATATGGTTGGGCAGGATCAGAAAACATTCCACCAGTGACGCCAGCAGCACAACAATCACCGTAAACGGAATGTCAGAGATCAGATCGCCAAAGCGCCCGCCCACCGCCACCAGCCCGAAAAAGGCAATCACGGTGGTCAGCGTGGCCGAAAACACCGGCAGCGCCATCCGGCGCGCGGCAGTTTCAGCCGCCTCAACCGATGTCATGTTCTGGCGTGACAGATGGTCGGCATGTTCGCCCACGACAATCGCGTCGTCCACCACGATGCCCAGTGTGATGATCAGCGCGAACAGCGAGATCATGTTGATCGTAATCCCGAACAGGAACATCAGTGCAATCGCCGCCAACATCGAAGTGGGAATGCCCAGTGCCACCCAAAATGCGGTCCGCGCGTTCAGGAACAAGAACAGCAACAGCAGCACAAGGCCCAAGCCCGTCGCGCCATTGTAGAGCAGTATTTTCAAGCGCCCCGTGATCGCCTCGGCACGGGTGCGGATCAGGTCGATGCTGACACCTGCTGGCAGGGTTGCCTGCATGTCGCGCGCCACCGCTTCAACACTGCGCTGGATGCCGATCGCATCCCCCTTGTCGGACCGATCAACGCGCACGGAGAGGGCTGGATTTTCACCCACGAAATAGCTGCGTTGCCGGTCGATCCCCTCTACGCGGATCAGCGCCACATCCCCGACGGTCAGGTTCGACCCGCCGGGATTTGACCGCAAGACGATGTCCGCGATCTGATCGGCCGAGCGTTTTTCCACCCCGGTGCGCACCCGCGCATTGGCACCGCCCACATCGCCGGCCGGGTCTGCATCAACCTCTTCGGCAATTGCCGCGGCAATCTCGGCCATTGTCACATCATGGACGATCAGGTGGGAGCTTGGCACTTCGATCACCGTCTCGGGCGCCGCCAGACCGCGAATCGTCGTCCGGGTTACGCCTTCGGTGAACAGCCGCGCGACCAGCTCATCCGCGAACCTACCCAGCTGATCGACGCCCACAGGCCCGGTGATCACCAGATCGGTGACCCTGTCGCGCCATGTGCCGCGACGCACTTCGGGGTCTTCTGCATCCTCGGGCAGCGTGCTGACGGCATCTACCGCAGACTGCACATCGTCAGCCGCCCGGCTCATGTCCCAACCGGGTTCAAACTCCAGCCGGACGCTGGCGGATCCTTCCCGCGAGGTGGAGTCACTGCTCTCGACCCCCTCAACCGCCATCAGAGCAGGTTCCAGAACCTGCACGATGGCCCCGTCCACATCGGACGCGCCGGCCCCGTCCCAGCGAACAGAGACCGAGACACTATCAAGAATCACATCCGGGAAGAACTGCGCCCGCATGCGTGGCAATGCCATCAAGCCTGCCGCAATCAGCAACACCAACAGCAGGTTCGCCATGGTCCGGTGGCGGGTGAAATAGGACAGGATACCACCGGCACCGTCTGGAATGGCTCGCATACGCCCTATCCTCCGATCCGCGATTCAAGGCGCTGCACCGTTGCGGCGGGCACTCTGGTCTCTTCAAGCAGCGACAAAAGCTGCGCCTTGGCTTCGGCAGGCATCCGTTTGTTGGCCTCGACAAAGGCCACCAGCCGCGCCCGTCGATCTTCGGTCAATTCCAGCAGTTCCGGCTCTGCGGGAGGGGTCACACCGCCCGGCTGTAGCGCCCGCACCTTGATCCCGGCCCCCAGCAAAGGTGTCCGTTCTGCCACAACGCTGCGTCCAGCCAGCCCTTCGCCCCGCACCAGCACCTCGTCGCCCTGACGCCGCAGCAAACTGACCGGCAGGCTCGTCAACCTCGCGTCCTGATCCAGAACCAGCACTTCCGACCCGGCATTCAGGGCCGAGGCAGGAAGGCGCGCGATGCGTTCCAGCGGCGGCTCGACAATTTCGACTGTGACAAAATCGCCGGGTTTGAAACCGGCAGCCTCCTCCAGACGCGCAAACAGCAACCGGCCGGTCTGTCCCTCGCCCACGGACGCCCCCTCCCGGTTCAGCATGCCCTGCGCCGTCAGGTTTGTACCGAAAAGGTCCAGCGTCACTGTCACAGGCGCATCCCGCAAACGGCCCGCATCGTCCAACAGGCGCGCGTATTGCTGCGTCGAAACCCGGAATGCCACCTCCAACGCGTCTGGATCAAGCAACTCAGCCACCTGTTCATTGGTCGAGACAAGTCGCCCTTCGACGACGCTGACGGCGCTTAACATCCCTGAGAACCCGGCCCGCACTTCGGTATCTGCCAGCCGCCGCTCGGCCTCCGCCAGGGCGATCTCGGTGCGCGCCAAAGTGGTAGCTGCCTGATCAACGCGGGCCTCGGCCTGCGCCACCGCCTGGCGTCGCGCCAACACCGCCTGCCGCGCAGACGAGGCTGTTAGCTCGGCCTCTTCCACTGCCGCGGCCGTGCCAACCCCACGCTCCACCAGATCCTGTTGTCGCGCAGCAGCACGGTTGCGCAGTTCTACCTGCTCTTCGGCAGCGGCCTGTTCGTCACGCGCCAGAACCAACGCTCGTGCCGCCTCGCGCCCTTCGGCCTCGGCATCCAGAATATCGCTCTTGACCCGATCGACCGCCGCCTGCGCATCTGCGGGATCAATCCGCGCCAGCAATTGCCCGGCCTCGACACGCCCGCCCTCGACAAAGGCTGGGTCCAGTTCGAGAAGCGCCCCGCTGGCAGCAGCCCGTATTTCCAAAGTCCGACGGCTCTGCACCTCGCCATAGGATTGCAGAACAGGCGAAAGCGTTTCCTCTTCCGCCACAAGCACATTTACCGCAAAAATCCGCTCCCGCGCCTCAACCGCGCGCGGCGCGCGTCCTAAACGATCCTCGACCGCCTCACGCACGGTCTGACCTGCATAGACCAAAAACCCCAGTGTCAAAGCCAGTAGGAACAAGCCAGTCAGGCTTTTTCTCAGAAATCGCATCGCCGCCACATACTCCAAACGGATGGCTGCGCCACCACTGCCCAAGTCTACCCGGCCCGGATACCATGCCAAGCCACAAGACTGTTACGCGTCAACCAGGCATTTCCGTCACAAAGTCTCCGGACCACGGCGTTTTTCTATCGTAATTCTGCCACGACATGCTCATTGCCCATTCTCATCGGCACAAATACTGCGGGGAGCGCGAGGGGCTGGCCCCTCGTTCCCCATCTCTCAACTGGAAAATGCTGTTCTCACCAGATCATCCGGGGCAGCCTAAAGCTACTTCCGCCGCAGATGTTCATCCAAGCGGGGCATGATCTCGACAAAGTTGCAGGGCCGGTGACGATAATCGAGCTGGAATACCAGGATCTCGTCCCAAGCATCCTTGCAGGCCCCCGGGCTCCCCGGCAGGGCGAAAAGATAGGTGCCCTGTGCGACGCCTCCCGTGGCGCGGCTTTGCACGGCACTCGTCCCGATCTTCTTCATCGAGACGATGGTGAACACGGTCCCGAACGCCTCGATCTCTTTTTCATAGACGTCGCGATGCGCCTCCACAGTCACGTCGCGTCCCGTCAACCCCGTACCACCGGTCGAAATTACGACATCCACCTCCGGATCAGCGCACCACTCACGCAATTGTGCGGCAATCGCGTCCCGCTCATCGCGGATGATCTTACGGTAGGCCAAAGCGTGCCCGGCCGCTTCAATCCGCGCCACCAAGGCGTCGCCGGAGCTGTCGTCGGCAAGCGCCCTGCTGTCGCTGACGGTCAGCACGGCGATTCGCACCGGCACAAATGGTTTGTCTTCGTCAATCTTGCTCATGTCCGCCCCTTCAGCCGAGCATTCACCTCTAGCAGGTCCGCCCATGTCTCGCGTTTGGCAGCCGGGTTGCGCAACAGGTAAGCGGGATGAAACATCGGCATTACCGGTTTGCCGAATGCCTCGGCCCAGCCCCCCCGCAAGCGGGTAATGCCACGCCGTCCCAGCAGTGCCTGACACGAGATATTGCCCACCGCGACCAGAACCTGGGGTTGCGCCAGCGCGATGTGCCGCTCCAGAAACGGTAGCATCATCGCAATCTCTTCGGCCTCCGGGTCTCGATTGCGCGGTGGCCGCCACGGGATGACGTTGGTGATATAAACCGCGTCTGCGACCTGAGCAGCGCCACGGTCCAAGCCGATTGCGCCCACCATCCTATCCAACAACTGTCCGGCCCGTCCGACAAAAGGTTTGCCCTGCAAATCTTCATCGCGCCCGGGTGACTCCCCGACGATCATCACCCGTGCGCCGGGGACCCCGTCTGAAAACACCAGCTGGCGCGCGCCCAGTTTCAGCTCGCAATGCGGGAACGCGTCCATGGCTGCGCACAACGCGTCCAGGCTATCGGCAGCGCCTGCGGCAGATCGCGCTTCTGCCACAGCGTCAACCCGCGGTGTCGCCGGAACGCCCACGGGGCCTGCGGCAACGCCTGGCTTCGCAACCTCAGCCTTTGGGGTCGCGGCAACCTCATAGCGGTTGACCGGCGTGTCGCCCACCGCGTCTGTCGCGCCCAGTTCGACCTGCCATTCCAGCAGTGCCCGCGCTCTATGCCAATCCATCGCCGAATCCATGCGCTCACCCTACTGCCGTGTTCGCGCGGGGGGAAGGTGCGGCACCTGCCCGATGCAGCCCTTGCCGCCCGGTGCCCCACTTCCTATAAGCGCCACAGTTACGGCAGGGAGCCCGCCCATGCGCTTTTCACACAAGCATCTCCTGGGAATAGAACCGCTCGCCCCGCATGAGATCACCATGATCCTCGACTTGGCAGAGCGGTATGTCGACCTTAATCGCGGCCACGCAAAACATGGCGACGCGCTGACGGGTCTGACCCAGATCAACATGTTCTTCGAAAATTCCACCCGGACGCAGGCGAGTTTTGAGCTGGCGGGGATGCGGCTTGGCGCAGATGTGATGAACATGTCCATGCAGGCGTCGTCCATCAAGAAGGGCGAAACGCTGATCGACACGGCGCTGACGCTGAACGCCATGCATCCCGACCTTCTGGTGGTGCGCCATCCGCATTCGGGCGCGGTGGATCTGCTGGCGCAAAAGGTCAACTGCGCGGTTCTGAATGCGGGTGACGGACGTCATGAACACCCGACACAAGCGCTGTTGGACGCGCTGACCATCCGGCGCGCCAAGGGCCGGTTGCACCGGCTGAGCGTGGCCATCTGCGGCGATATTGCCCATAGCCGCGTTGCACGGTCAAACATTCTGCTGCTGGGCAAGATGGAAAACCGGGTTAAGCTGATCGGCCCGCCCACGCTGATGCCGTCAGGCATCGCGGAGTTCGGTGTAGAGGTCTATCAGGACATGGCCGAAGGCCTGCAAGACGTCGACGTCGTGATGATGCTACGCCTTCAGAAAGAGCGCATGGATGGCGGATTTATCCCGTCGGAGCGCGAATATTACCACCGCTACGGGCTGGACGCCCAAAAACTGGCCCATGCCAAACCGGACGCTATTGTCATGCATCCGGGCCCGATGAATCGCGGGGTCGAGATTGACGGCACCATCGCCGACGATATCAACCGTTCGGTCATTCAGGAACAGGTCGAAATGGGCGTCGCGGTGCGCATGGCCGCAATGGACATACTGGCCCGCAATCTGCGCGCCACCCCGCAAGAGGTAATGGCATGAGTGACCGTTTCGACATTCCCGCGCATGAGGCAGAGGTTGTCCGCGTATTCCTGATCGACCTGCCGGACGACGGGCAGCGACAGACCTTTCTGGATGATAGCGAAGGAACATGGGGGCCGATAACGGCGCTCAACCCCACGTCCGAAGGCGAACCATTTACCGGCATGGATCGCAGCTACATGGATGTGGTCGATCCGGACGACCTTGACGAAGTGGGTCTTGGCGGATTGCTGACCGAAGGCTATGGCATCGCCGAGGCCGAGGTCGCACCGCTGCGTGCCCGTCTGGGCGCGATCCGCGACAGCGTGCTGATCGTCAGTTCCAAGGCATTCGCCGGCACAGCGGTGGCGATCGAACCCCGCGCACCGCTGAGATGGGTCGCGACGCTTCGTCAGGAAGCGGCCCGTGGAACGATGGAGCAACTTCATGTCGAATCCGCTGTGGGTCAGGTCACCGCCGACGAGGCCGCCGAACCGGTCAAACCCGCCCTGCCGATGGTCTTGAAGCTCACACTTGTGCTGATGGCGGTTGCCGTGCTCGTCGCCATTGTGCTGGGCTTCTCAGGGGCTGGCGAATGACTGCGGATCTGCATGCGGGTCAGCCAATTTCACGGATGGGGTGCTGAATATGACAACACTTCTGTGCAATGCCCGGCTGATTGATCCGGAAGCCGGGACAGACTGCCTTGGTGCCGTGCTGCTCGACGGGGCAAAAATCAGCGCCGTCCTGACCGATGTTTCCGAAATCGAGGGTGCCAAGGCGCGCGCCGCGCAGACCCTCGACTGCGGTGGAAAATGCCTCGCACCCGGCATTGTCGATCTGGGTGTGAAGGTCTGCGAACCGGGCGAACGCCACAAGGAAAGCTTTGGCTCTGCCGGATTGGCGGCTGCGGCGGGCGGTGTGACCACGATCATCACCCGGCCAGACACGCTGCCCGCGATCGACACGCCCGAGACGCTGGAATTCATCCGCCGCCGCGCCAACGAGGCCGCGCCCGTCCACGTCCTGCCGATGGCCGCGCTGACCAAAGGCCGTCAGGGCCGCGAAATGACCGAAATCGGGTTCCTGCTGGATGCGGGTGCGGTGGCGTTTTCCGATTGTGACCATGTGGTGCGCGACACCAAGGTGCTGTCGCGGGCGTTGACCTATGCGCGCAGCCTTGGGGCGCTTGTCGTGGGCCACCCGCAGGAACCAACACTATCCGCAGGTGCTGCGGTGACATCCGGCAAATTCGCGTCACTGCGCGGGTTGCCAGCGGTTTCACCGATGGCCGAGCGTATGGGGATGGACCGTGATATTGCCCTGCTGGAAATGACCGGGGCGCGCTATCACGCCGACCAGATCACCACCGCCCGCGCCCTGCCCGCCCTGGATCGGGCGCGGAAAAATGGGTTGGACATCACCGCCGGCGCGTCGATTCACCATCTGACGCTGAACGAGTTGGACGTGGCCGACTACCGTACCTTCTTCAAGCTGAAGCCGCCATTGCGGTCTGAAGATGACCGGCTGGCCGTGGTCGAGGCGCTGGCATCCGGCCTGATTGATACGCTGAGTTCTATGCACACCCCTCAGGACGAAGAAAGCAAACGCCTGCCTTATGAAGAGGCTGCTTCTGGCGCGGTCGGGTTGGAAACGCTGCTGCCTGCCGCGCTGCGCCTTGTCCATGCAGGTCACCTTGACCTGCCCGCACTGTTCCGCGCGCTGTCGCTAAACCCGGCAAAACGGTTGGGGCTGCCCTGTGGTCGACTGAGCAAGGGCGCGCCTGCCGATCTGGTTGTTTTCGACCCCGACACACCATTCATCATGGACCGCTACACGTTGCGATCCAAGTCGCGCAACACGCCCTTTGACGGCCAAAGGATGCAAGGTCGGATTCTGGCAACCTATGTAAGCGGCCAACAGGTCTACGGGAGAGAGTGATGCCAGTCATCGAACATTCATCCGCGATTCTAATGGTTTGGGCGATCATCGGCTATCTTCTGGGGTCTGTGCCGTTTGGCATGGTCATCACCCGCGCCATGAACCTTGGCAATCTGCGCGAAATCGGCTCTGGCAACATCGGCGCGACCAACGTGCTGCGCACCGGCAACAAGGGCGCGGCGCTTGCGACATTGCTGCTGGATGGCGCGAAAGGCGCGGTTGCGGTGCTGATCGCCCGCTTGCTGGCGGGTGACGATGCGGCGCAGATCGCAGGGCTTGCTGCCTTTGTCGGTCATTGCTGGCCAGTGTGGCTGGGCTTTCGCGGCGGAAAGGGCGTTGCGACATTCCTAGGCTTGATGCTGGCGCTGGCTTGGCCTGTGGGGCTGGCCTGCTGTGCGACATGGGCCGCCGCTTTCGCCGCGACGCGCATATCCTCAGCAGGCGCTTTGACCGCCGCGGCAAGCACCGCTCTGTGGGTCTTGATCCTTGGCCCGTTCCGCATATTTGTGCTGGCACTCATCCTGACCGGGCTGGTGTTTCTGCGTCACAGCGCCAACATCGTCCGGCTGCGCGCCGGGACAGAACCCAAGGTCGGTCAGAAGAAAACGCCTGAAAGCTAAAGCTTCCCCGCCAGATGCAGGTCCAGATCACCAATCCGGTCCTGCCCCCAGAAACGCTGGTCGGTATCGGTGATGTAGAACGGCGCGCCAAACACGCCACGGCTCACCGCCTCTTCAAGGTTGGCCGCATAGGTTTCCGCCCCGGTCAGCAACCCCTCATCGGCGAGCGACGGAGCAAACCCGGCTTTTTCCAGACAGTCGCGGATCACGTCATCCTGTGCGATGTCACGGTCCTCTGCCCAACAGGCGCGCAGGAACGAATGCACCAATGCCCCCAGATCACCACCACCCGCATTCTGCGCCGCGATGATGGCATAGCCGGAAAGCGCGGCATTGGTTGGCCAATGCGCAGGTTTGATGTTCAGCGGCATGCCCAGTTTCCTGGCCTGACGAACGATCTCCTGTACCCGCCACTCCTGACGCGAAACGTGCCGCTGCATCGGCGGCGTGCCACCCGTCCGCCCGAACGCCGTGATCAGGTCGAACGGTTTGTAGGTGATGGTCGCCCCATGTTTTTGCGCCACCTCTTCCAGACGCAAGCCTGCAAGATAGGAATAGGGCGAAAGCGTGGTGAAGAAGTAATCGATATGAGCCATTTGGTCCCTCTGACGCCGGAGCAGCTTTGCGGCACGGTAACCGCGTGTTAAGCGGTGCGCAATCTCTCGATTCTCATGTCACAGATCTGCGCGGAGCCCTCCAGACACATGCCCTCGATCATCGAACCCAAGCTTATTTCCGGCAATGCCAACCTGCCACTGGCCACTTCAATCGCACGGCGCATGTCGATGCACCGTGGCATGAATATCGGCCTCGTGGACGCACGAGTCGAACGGTTCAACGATCAGGAAATCTTTGTCGAAGTCTACGAGAACGTCCGTGGCGAGGATATGTTCATCATCCAGCCGACATCGAACCCGGCCAATGACAACCTGATGGAACTGTTGATCATGTCGGACGCGTTGCGCAGGTCGAGTGCGGCGCGCATCACGGCGGTGATCCCGTATTTTGGCTATGCACGGCAGGATCGCAGATCCAAGGCCCGCACGCCGATCTCTGCCAAGCTGGTCGCGAACATGATCGTCGAATCCGGGATCGAGCGGGTCTTGACGATGGATCTGCACGCGGCACAGATTCAGGGGTTCTTCGACATTCCCGTCGACAACCTCTATGCCAGCCCGATATTTGCACTGGATATCCTCCACCAGTTCAAGGACCAGTTGGGCGACGTCATGGTGGTGTCTCCGGATGTTGGTGGTGTGGCACGGGCTCGTGAATTGGCCAAGCGGATCAATGCGCCGCTGGCAATCGTCGACAAGCGCCGCGAAAAGCCGGGCGAAATCGCGGAAATGACTGTGATCGGCGATGTCAGCGGCAAGAAATGCATCATCGTGGATGATATTTGCGACACGGCCGGCACGTTGTGCAAAGCGGCCGAAGTGCTGATGGAGCACGGCGCAACCGAAGTTCATTCCTACATCACCCACGGCGTGCTGTCCGGTCCGGCGGTAGAGCGGATCACCAATTCGGTGATGAAATCCCTCGTCGTCACGGATTCGATTCACGCCCCCGAGCCGGTCAAAAGTGCACCCAATATCCGCATCGTCCCGACCGCGCCGATGTTTGCCCAGGCGATCCTGAACATCTGGAACGGCACCTCGGTTTCGTCTCTGTTCGAGACAGAGACCCTGACGCCGATCTATGAGGGCATGTACTACGCCTGAGACGGTGCTCTGGCGGATCAGGATCGGATCTGGAAGATTCCCCTTTGCCCTCGCGTGTTTGCGTCGGGCAAAGGGCTGACTGCTGGGAACATTGTGGGCCGGTTCCCTCAAACACGGGCTTAAACGGCAACTTCCAGCCACGATTGCCACATAGAATAAGGGGCACCGCTTTCGCGATGCCCCTTGTTTTGTATGGTTTATTGCGGCGGGTCAGAGCGACGGTTGTTTCGTCGACAGTCCGATCTTGCCGCCGATCGCGACCATGTCGTGCAGCAGTTTCACCGCGTCATCAACCGGGCCAGGCTCGTTCTTGAACACTTCCTTGGCCTTGCCATAGGCTTCGTGCGCCTCGTCCACCAGTGCCTCATATGTGGCTTGGTCAACGTCAGTGCGATGCATCGCTTTCTCGGCCAGGACGGTCACGCCCTCACCCAGTTCGGCAAACCCGCCGGTCACGATGTATTCTTCAGCACCCTTTTCAGTCTCGACACGCAAGATGCCGGGGCGCAGCGTGGTCAGCGTCGGTGCATGGTTCGGCAGAGCCGTCAGGTCACCTTCAGCGCCCGGAATCTCGACCGATAGCACGGGGCCCGACATCAGGCTGCGTTCCGGGCTTACCAGATTGAATTGCATAGTTTCAGCCATTTGGGCCTCCTGTCAGGCGCGGGGGGCAAGCCCCCCGCAAGCTCTAGCGATTAGGCGGCGTCTGCGGCCATGCGCTCTGCCTTGGCCTTCACCTCGTCGATGCCGCCAACCATGTAGAACGCACCTTCGGGAAGGTGATCGTACTCACCAGCAACGACGGCCTTGAACGACGCGATGGTTTCTTCCAGCGGAACCTGAACACCGTCAGAGCCGGTGAACACTTTCGCCACGTCGAACGGCTGCGACAGGAAGCGCTGAAGTTTCCGGGCACGGGCCACGGTCAGCTTGTCCTCTTCGCTCAACTCGTCCATCCCGAGGATCGCGATGATGTCCTGAAGCGACTTGTAGCGCTGAAGGATCTGCTGAACGTCGGTCGCAACCTTGTAATGCTCCTCGCCAAGCACGGCCGGGTCAAGCAGGCGCGAGGTCGAATCGAGCGGGTCAACCGCCGGATAGATCCCAAGCTCCGAGATCGCACGCGACAGAACGGTTGTCGCGTCGAGGTGCGCAAACGAAGTTGCAGGCGCGGGGTCGGTAAGGTCATCCGCGGGAACGTAGACGGCCTGAACGGAGGTGATCGAACCGGCTTTGGTCGATGCGATACGTTCCTGCATGGCGCCCATGTCGGTTGCCAGTGTCGGCTGATAGCCCACAGCGGAAGGAATACGACCAAGCAGGGCCGAAACCTCGGAACCCGCCTGCGTGAAGCGGAAGATGTTGTCGACGAAGAACAGAACGTCCGAACCGGATTCGTCACGGAACTGCTCGGCCAGGGTCAGACCCGACAGGGCGATCCGCATACGCGCACCGGGAGGCTCGTTCATCTGGCCGTAAACCAGCGAAATCTTCGATTCCGACAGGTTGTCGGGCACGATAACGCCGGATTCGATCATCTCGTGATACAGGTCGTTGCCTTCACGCGTCCGCTCGCCCACGCCGGCGAAAACCGACAGGCCAGAGTGCACTTTGGCGATGTTGTTGATCAGTTCCATGATGAGAACCGTCTTGCCCACGCCGGCACCGCCGAACAGACCAATCTTACCACCCTTGGTGTAGGGGGCCAGCAGGTCGATCACCTTGATGCCTGTCACCAGGATCTCGGTCTCGGTCGACTGCTCGGAAAAGGCCGGTGCTTCGCCGTGAATCGCGCGGGTGCCGGTGGATTCAACCGGACCCTTTTCGTCAACCGGATCACCGGTAACGTTCAGAATGCGGCCCAGTGTCCCGGTGCCAACAGGCATCTGGATCTGCCCGTCGGTGTCAGTCACTTCCTGACCGCGCACCAGACCTTCGGTCGCGTCCATCGCGATGGTCCGGACGGTGTTTTCACCAAGGTGCTGTGCAACTTCCAGAACCAGTTTCTTGCCGTTGTTGTCGGTGGTCAATGCGTTCAGGATCTGCGGCAGATGATCGCCGAACTGCACGTCGACAACGGCGCCGATCACCTGGGTGATTTTGCCTTTTGCGTTTGCCATGTTTCGTCTCCGGTTCCTTAGAGCGCCTCAGCGCCCGAGATAATTTCGATAAGCTCGTTGGTGATGACGGCCTGACGAGAGCGGTTATATTCGATCGTCAGCTTGTCGATCATCTCGCCTGCGTTACGGGTTGCGTTATCCATGGCGGACATCCGTGCGCCCTGTTCGCTGGCACCGTTTTCAAGCAGAGCTGCAAAGATCTGGGTCGCCACACCACGCGGCAGCAAGTCGGCAAGGATCGCCTCTTCGCTGGGCTCGTATTCGTAGACGGTGGCGGCTGCATCGCCTTCGTCATCGGCGGTGTCAAATTTTGCCGGAATGATCTGCTGAGCGGTCGGGGTCTGTGCAACCACGTTGACAAACTCCGAATAGAAGATCGTCGCCACGTCAAATTCACCTTCGTCAAAGCGCGAAAGGACATTCTTGGCAATGCCCTGCGCGTCGGCATAGCCCACACGCTTGACGTCGCTCATGTCGACATGCTCGATGAACAGCTTGCCGAAGTCGCGCCTCATACTGTCGCGCCCCTTCTTGCCAACGGTGATGATTTTCACCGTCTTGCCCTTGGACAGCAATTCCGTGGCATGCTGTTTGGCAAGCTTTGCGATATTGGCGTTGAAACCACCGCAAAGACCACGCTCTGCGGTCAGGACGACCAGCAGGTGAACATCGTCGCTGCCGGTTCCGCGCAACAAGCGCGGCGCGGAATCCGACCCGGCAACAGACGCCGCCAACTGCCCGAGCACTTCGTTGAAGCGCTCGGCATATGGGCGGGCGGCCTCGGCAGAGTCCTGCGCGCGGCGCAGTTTCGCCGCGGCAACCATCTGCATCGCCTTGGTGATCTTGCGGGTCGATTTGACCGACGCGATCCTATTTTTCAGGTCCTTGAGATTCGGCATGGGCCTATCTCCTTCTTATGCGAAGTCTGCGGCGTATTCGTCCAGTGCGGCGCGGATCTTGTCTTCGGCTTCGCCTTTGATCTTGGGATCTTCGTTGGTGATGAAGTCCAGCAGATCAGAATGCTTGCCGCGCAGATGCTGCAACAGGCCCTGCTCGAAACGACCCACGTCCTTGACGGCGATCTTGTCGAGGTAACCTTTGGTCCCGGCGAAGATCACGCAGACGATCTCCGCGTTGGTCAGCGGCGAATATTGCGGCTGCTTCATCAGCTCGGTCAGACGCGCACCGCGGTTCAGCAATTGCTGGGTTGCGGCGTCGAGATCGGAACCAAACTGCGCAAAGGCCGCCATTTCGCGGTACTGCGCCAATTCCAGCTTCACCGGACCCGCGACAGATTTCATCGCGTTGGTCTGGGCCGAGGACCCAACCCGCGAAACCGACAGACCGGTGTTCACAGCAGGACGGATGCCCTGGTAGAACAGTTCGGTTTCAAGGAAGATCTGACCGTCGGTGATCGAGATCACGTTGGTCGGAATAAAGGCTGAAACGTCGCCACCCTGAGTTTCGATGATCGGCAGCGCCGTCAGCGACCCGTTGCCGTGATCGTCGCCCAGTTTGGCCGAGCGTTCGAGCAGACGGGAGTGAAGGTAGAAAACGTCGCCAGGATAGGCTTCGCGGCCCGGCGGACGGCGCAGAAGCAGCGACATCTGGCGATAGGACACGGCCTGTTTGGAAAGGTCATCATACACGATCAGCGCGTGGCGACCGTTGTCGCGGAAATGCTCTGCCATCGCGGTCGCGGAATACGGTGCGAGGAACTGCATCGGCGCGGGATCGGAAGCGGTGGCCGCAACAACGATGGAGTATTCCATCGCGCCGGTCTCTTCGAGCTTCTTGACCAACTGCGCAACGGTGGAGCGCTTCTGACCGATGGCAACGTAGACGCAGTAAAGCTTCTTGCCCTCGTCGTCGCCTGCGGCTTCGTTATAGGACTTCTGGTTCAGGATCGCGTCAAGTGCGACAGCGGTCTTGCCGGTCTGACGGTCGCCAATGATCAACTCGCGCTGGCCGCGGCCGATCGGGATCATCGCGTCGATCGACTTCATGCCCGTCGCCATCGGCTCGTGCACCGATTTACGCGGGATGATGCCGGGTGCCTTGACGTCGGCAATGCCGCGCTTGGACGCATTGATCGGGCCTTTGCCATCCAGCGGATTCCCCAGACCGTCAACAACGCGGCCCAGCAGCTCGTCACCGATGGGCACGTCCACGATGGAGTTGGTGCGCTTGACGGTGTCGCCTTCCTTGATGTCCCGGTCGGAACCGAAAATAACCACACCGACGTTGTCGGATTCAAGGTTCAGCGCCATGCCCTGGATACCACCGGGAAACTCGACCATCTCGCCCGCCTGGACGTTGTCGAGACCGTAGACTCGCGCAATACCGTCACCGACGGACAGCACGCGGCCCACCTCAGCAACTTCGGCCTCCTGACCAAAGTTCTTTATCTGCTCCTTTAGGATCGCAGAAATCTCGGCTGCTTGGATACCCATTTATCCGACCTCTTTCATTGCATTCTGGAGGGAATTGAGCTTGGAGCGGATCGACGTGTCGATCATCTTCGAGCCCACCTTGACGACAAGACCGCCGATGAGGCTTTCATCGACGGTCGCATTAATCTTGACGTCCTTGCCCACCTGGGCCTTGAGCGTCTTGGAAAGTTCTTCTGCCTGCGCAGGCGTCAGCGCCGTGGCCGAGACAACGTCTGCGGTCACCTCGCCTTTTTCGACGGCAATCATCGCGCGCAGCTGGTCGATCATCGCAGGCACCACGAAAAGGCGGCGCTTGGACGCCATCAGGCTCAGCGCGTTTTGCAAGGCTTGCATCAGGCCCGCCTTCTTGGCGATCGCGTCGATTGCCTGGCGCTGTTCGTCACGACCGTAGATCGGCGACGTGATAAGCGCGCGCAAATCTGCGCTCTCTTTCAGGGCTCCGTGAAGCTCATCGAGGTTGCTTTCCAATTGGGCAAGCCCGTTATTCTCCTTGGCAATCTCGAACACTGCTGTCGCATAGCGTTCGGCGATGCCGGAGGAAATCGAAGCTGATTCAGACACGTCCACCCTTCCGATATCTTTGCCCCGAAACCCTGCCGCAAATGGCAGTGCGTCCGGGGGTGTTGTGCCCCGGATCGGTCCGGGGCGACTAAATCAGCGCGGATGTAGCAGAGGCGTCCTCACCTAGCAACATAGTAGGGGTGAATAGCAAAATCTGCAAAACCACGCATTTACAATCAGTTAGACAAAGTGCGACTTTCTGCGCGTGCAAAAAGATGAAGAAATTGCCGCAATTCCACGTCGTTTGTGCGATTCTGAAGCGTCCGCGCGGCACTCAAAGCGCCCATGTGATCCGCAGCCTGCCCTTTTTCCGGGCGCTGCGCCAGCGATTTTCCAGATTGCGCCGCGCCTCTCAGATCGGCTTGGGCTTGGCCTCCGCATTGCCGAGCACGGCCAGCGGCGACGGCACCCGCACACGTTCTCCGGGGCCAGACGGTGCCTGCACCCGCTTTGACGCCTCGATCATCAGAACCCCGCCCGACATCAGGGCAGACACCGAATGCCCCAGCCGTTCCCACATCGGGCCGGTTTTCATCCAGAACCGTCGACGCGAGGGAGGCTGGTAAAGGGCGGTCACTTGCTGTTCCGGCATGAAGTTGTGCTTTTTCAGCTGCGTTTCCAGCTGGCGCGACGTATAGGGACGCCCATAGCCGAACGGCGTCTCGTCGCTGCGTGACCACAGGCCCGCGCGGTTGGGGACAATGAACAGCGCCTTGCCGCCCGGCCCCAACACCCGAAAACACTCGTCGAGAACCGCCGTCGGCTGTTCCGACGCCTCCAGCCCGTGCATCACCACCAGCTTGTCGACATGACCCGTCTCGATCGGCCAAAGCGTTTCGTCACACAGCACACTGACATTGGCCATGCCCGGTGGCCAGGGCATGACGCCCTGGGGGCCGGGCATCAGTGCGACCACCCGGCGCGCATTGGCCAGGTAGGGGCGCAGCAGCGGTACCGCA
This sequence comes from Primorskyibacter flagellatus, assembly GCF_900176485.1. Lineage (GTDB taxonomy): Bacteria > Pseudomonadota > Alphaproteobacteria > Rhodobacterales > Rhodobacteraceae > Primorskyibacter > Primorskyibacter flagellatus. The sequence goes on along the minus strand of NZ_FWYD01000003.1, from coordinate 358,367 downwards.
AAGCCGAATCCGGCGACCATCTGCCCCTGCGCCTCGGGCCAGAGCCGAAGCATCTGGCCACGCAGAACCTTCTGTGCCTCGCGACCCAGCGCGTTGCGATAATAGAAGTTGCGCAGGTCCTGCACGTCGAGATGCATTGCAGCCCTCTCATTGATCGGCGAAGCTGGCCGCAGTTTATCCAAGACCGAAGGAAAGACCATGCCTCTTGAGATCATCACCGTGCCTTGCCTGTCCGACAATTATGCCTATCTCGTCAAGGGGCCGGATGGCGTTTGCCTGATCGACGCTCCGGAAGCCGCCCCGATCATCAAGGCGCTGGAGGACCGAGGCTGGGGTCTGGATGTAATTATGATCACCCATCACCATCACGATCATGTCGGCGGCGTTAGTGAATTGCGCGCGCGCTACGGATGCAAGGTGATGGGCCCCAAAGCTGAAGAGGCAAAGTTGCCCCCGCTGGACAGGGCGCTGGAGGAGGGCATGAACGGCGGCACGGATGCAGGGTATGTCGTGCCGATGATGGTGCCCGGCCATACGCTTGGCCATATGGCGTTTCATTTTCCCAATGCCGGTGCCGTCTTTACCGCCGACAGCCTGATGGCCCTGGGATGCGGTCGGGTCTTCGAGGGCACGCCGGAAATGATGTGGGACAGCCTGTCCAAACTGGCCGCGTTGCCGCCCGAAACGAAGATTTACTCCGGTCACGAATATACGATGAGCAATGCAAAATTCGCGCTGAGTATTGAACCGGAGAATCCGAGCCTTAAATCAAGGTGCGAGGCGGTTGCAGCTGCGCGCTCTGAAGGCCGCCCCACGGTGCCCTCCGTTCTGTCAGAGGAACTGGAGACCAACCCGTTCCTGCGCGCGAACCTTCCGCAAGTCAAAGAAGCGCTCGATATGCCGGATGCTTCGGACGCCAGCGTTTTCGCAGAAATACGGACGCGCAAGGACAACTTCTAGATGCATTTCACGTCAGGTTGCAGCACTACTCCCAAATGTGACCGGCCAAAATGCAGAAAAAACTTGTAGATGTGGGGGAACATCCACCACACTTTAATACCAAGAGGCCATGGTTGAGCAGGCTAAGACCGGCACCGACCCAGATAAGAGGAGCACCAACACCGTGCCTTCATTCTCAACGACCCTAGAACAGGCGATTCACGCAGCGTTGGCGCTGGCAAATTCACGGGCGCATGAATTTGCCACGTTGGAACATCTTCTGCTTGCCCTGATTGACGAACCGGAAGCCGCGCGGGTGATGAAGGCCTGCTCGGTCGATACAGAGGAATTGCGCACGTCGCTTGTCGAATACATCGATGACGACCTGTCCAACCTCGTGACTGATATCGAAGGCTCCGAAGCTGTGCCGACGGCCGCGTTCCAGCGGGTGATCCAGCGCGCCGCGATTCATGTGCAAAGCTCTGGCCGGACCGAAGTGACCGGTGCGAACGTGCTGGTGGCAATCTTTGCCGAACGCGAAAGCAACGCCGCCTATTTTCTGCAACAACAAGATATGACGCGCTATGATGCGGTGAATTTCATCGCCCATGGTGTCGCCAAGGATCCTGCTTACGGCGAAGCGCGCCCCGTGCAAGGGGCCACGGAGATCGAGGAAGAAACACCTCCGGTCACTGACGGCGACCAGAAGGAATCCGCTCTGGCCAAGTATTGCGTCGATCTGAACGAAAAATCCCGCAAGGGTGACGTGGACCCTCTCATCGGTCGCAATTCCGAGGTGGAACGCTGCATTCAGGTTCTCTGCCGTCGCCGCAAGAACAACCCGCTGCTGGTCGGTGATCCCGGCGTTGGCAAAACCGCCATCGCCGAGGGGCTTGCGCGCAAGATCGTGTCGGGCGACACGCCCGAGGTTCTGTCGGAAACAACCATCTTCTCGCTCGACATGGGCGCACTGCTGGCCGGCACCCGCTATCGTGGCGACTTTGAGGAACGGCTGAAGGCTGTGGTGACAGAGCTTGAGGATCACCCCGACGCGGTGCTGTTCATCGACGAGATCCACACCGTCATCGGTGCGGGCGCGACCTCTGGTGGGGCGATGGATGCCTCCAACCTGCTGAAGCCCGCGCTTCAGGGCGGCAAGCTGCGTTGCATGGGCTCCACCACTTACAAGGAGTTCCGTCAGCATTTCGAGAAGGATCGCGCGCTGAGCCGTCGGTTCCAGAAAATCGATGTCAGCGAGCCGTCGGTGGATGACACAGTGAAGATCCTGAAGGGCCTCAAGCCCTATTTCGAGGATCACCACAACATCAAGTATACCGCCGACGCGATCAAATCGGCGGTGGAACTGTCTGCACGCTACATCAACGACCGCAAGCTGCCCGACAAGGCCATCGACGTCATCGACGAGGCCGGTGCCGCGCAACATCTGGTGGCCGAATCGAAGCGCCGCAAGACCATAGGTGCCAAGGAGATCGAGGCGGTGGTGGCCAAGATCGCCCGCATCCCGCCCAAGAACGTCTCCAAGGACGATGCCGAAGTGCTCAAGGATCTGGAGGCCAGCCTGAAGCGCGTGGTTTTCGGTCAGGATGCGGCCATAGATGCGCTTTCCTCGGCGATCAAACTGGCGCGTGCCGGTTTGCGCGAACCCGAGAAGCCCATCGGCAACTACCTGTTTGCCGGACCTACGGGTGTGGGTAAAACCGAAGTGGCAAAGCAACTGGCCGATACGCTGGGTGTGGAACTGCTGCGTTTTGACATGTCCGAGTACATGGAAAAGCATGCGGTTTCGCGCCTCATCGGCGCTCCTCCGGGCTATGTCGGCTTTGATCAGGGCGGCATGCTGACCGATGGGGTGGACCAGAACCCGCATTGCGTGCTGCTGCTCGACGAGATGGAAAAGGCGCATCCGGATGTCTACAACATCCTGTTGCAGGTGATGGATCACGGCAAGCTGACGGATCACAACGGGCGCACGACGGATTTCCGCAACGTGATCCTGATCATGACCTCGAATGCCGGCGCGACGGAACTGGCCAAGGCGGCGATCGGCTTTGGCCGTGACCGCCGCGAGGGCGAAGACACCGCCGCGATCGAGCGGACGTTCACGCCGGAATTCCGCAACCGTCTGGATGCGGTCATTTCCTTCGCACCGCTGCCGAAAGATGTGATCCTTCAGGTCGTCGAGAAGTTCGTTCTGCAACTCGAAGCGCAGTTGATGGACCGCAATGTCCATATAGAACTGACACGGCCCGCTGCCGCCTGGCTGGCCGACAAGGGCTATGATGACAAGATGGGCGCCCGCCCGCTGGGCCGCGTGATCCAGGAACACATCAAAAAGCCACTGGCCGAAGAGCTGCTGTTTGGCAAACTGACGAAGGGCGGATTGGTCAAGGTCGGGTTGAAAGATGGCAAGCTGCATCTTGAAATGAGCGGCCCGGAAAGCAAGCGCCTGTCAGGCGACAAGCCGCCTTTGCTGACCGCAGAGTAATGTTCCGGCATCTGGCCGCGATTGCAATCTCCCTCGCCGCGACATCTGCGGCGGGGGAGTTTTCGTTACAGATCCCGGTCGATTGCACGCTGGGTGACACATGCCACATACAGCATTACATGGACCGGGCGCCGGGGCCGGAAGTGCTGGATTTTCTCTGTGGCGCACTGAGCTATGACGGCCATCAGGGCACGGATTTTGCGCTGGCGACTATCGCGGACATGCAGAAGGGCGTGGCTGTTCTGGCGGCGGCGGATGGCACTGTCCGTGCAACGCGCGACGGCATGGCGGACCGGATATTTGCCAATTCGGACATAACAGCCATCGACGGTCGGGACTGTGGCAATGGCGTGGTGATCGACCACTCGGATGGTTGGCAGACGCAGTATTGCCATATGCGCCGTGGCTCTATCGCCGTGCAACAAGGGCAGACCGTAGCCGCCGGGCAACAACTGGGCGCAATAGGCCTGAGTGGCCGCACCCAGTTTCCGCATCTTCATCTCACCCTTCGGCGCGACGGCACCGTTGTCGATCCGTTCGAACCAAACGGTGTCGACGGCTGTGATGGTGCCGACGCCCCCGCCCTTTGGCAAGATCAGTTTCCTTCCTTCGCGGGTGGCATCATTGATGTCGGCCTGGCAGAGGCCGTGCCCGACTATTCCGACATCAAAGCGGGCAAAGCAGGACAGATGCTAAGTACCGCGTCGCCGGCGATGGTCGTCTTTGGTCTGGCCTATGGCGGGCAGAAAGGCGACATGATCGAGATGACCCTGACCGGCCCTGAAGGGCGGATCATTCGCCAATCGGTGACGCTGGACAAACCGCAGGCACAGTTTTTCCGGGCCACCGGTCGCAAACGCAGCGGAAGCACCTGGCCAAGGGGCCTCTACCACGGCACCATCAGGCTGCTTCGAGGTGGCGCAGAACTAAACAGTCGCAGCGTGCAGCAGACTGTTCGTTAGCGAACACGGCCATTTCAACGCCGCCACGGCCCCTCGTCCCCCAACGATGCCCATTCCGTTTCCAGCGCCTCGCGTTCCAACTCTCGCAGGACCTCAAACGTGGTGACGCGCGCGCCCTGCCCGCGTAAATGCTGCAACAATCGATGCGAATGCAGGATTGTCGGGATGGCATCCAATGGCTCCCAAGCGTCCAACTCGGTCACGCGGCGCAGGTTGAATTCCGGCGGCAGGACATAGAAACGCAGGTCGCTTTCCCACAACAGATCCTTCAATGTCACCTGATCGCGCGCGATGCCGGCCTCGACATACCGCTGTTTCCACTCGGCAAAGAATGCCGCCATCGCTGTGTCATTTCGATACAGCATGACGCCGGAATTCAGTTGCGGAAACGCATAGGGTGTCGTGACAGCGTGGCCCTGACGTATCAACGGCGAACAGCGGCGCATGTCATGCGCCAGCGACAGCGCAAACCGATCCGCCAACCCAAACAGATCCCCCAGGGGTGCCAGCACCAGAACGTCACAATCCAGATACAACACCCGTTCGAATCGCGCGCGGGCGAAGCAATCCAGCTTGGCGCGCGTGTGCGAATCCTGCGTGGCATGCACGTCGTCGAAAAGGTCCAGCCCCGGTGCATCCGGCAGATCTGTAAACAGATCCACCGGCAAACCCGGATTGGTGGCGCGCAGACTTTCTGCCGCCTGTATTGCCAGTTCGAGATAGCCCTGCCCCGTCGCTACAAAGATCACACCGTCCCGCATCGCATCCTCCCTGTGCCGGATATGACCGTGCGGACTTGACTCCTTACGCCCTTTTAGCCTATCCGCGCGGCATACATCCGGAAGTCTGTCATACTTCCGGTCCCTGAGTGGTCAGGGATCGCCCCCCGTCAGCGAGTTTCGCCCACGGGGGACAATTGTATTTGGGCCGGTCCTGCTTACCTGTAGGACCATATCGAAACGGGCGAAGGAGCCGCGGGAATGTTTGAAAATCTATCCGAGCGTCTCTCCGGCGTTTTCGACCGGCTTACCAAACAGGGTGCCCTGTCCGAAGACGATGTCAAGACCGCCCTGCGTGAAGTGCGTGTCGCCCTGCTGGAGGCAGATGTTTCGCTGCCCGTCGCCCGCGATTTCGTCAAGGCGGTGCAGGACAAGGCGACCGGTCAGGCCGTGACCAAATCGGTCACACCCGGCCAACAGGTCGTCAAGATCGTGCATGACGAGCTGGTCCATGTGCTGACCGGCGACGAAGATCCCGGCAAGCTGAAGATCGACAACCCGCCCGCGCCGATCCTGATGGTCGGTCTCCAAGGCTCGGGTAAGACCACGACAACCGCGAAACTGGCCAAGCGGCTGAAGGAACGGGACGGCAAGCGCGTGCTGATGGCCTCGCTTGACGTCAACCGCCCCGCCGCGATGGAGCAGCTGCAAATCCTCGGTGTGCAGATCGGTGTGGACACCCTGCCGATCGTGAAGGGCGAGGATCCTGTCCAGATCGCCAAGCGAGCCAAGACACAAGCCAGCCTTGGCGGATACGACGTCTATATGCTGGACACCGCTGGACGTCTGCACATTGACGAGGAACTGATCGCACAGGCCGCCGCCGTCCGCGATGTCGCCAACCCGCGCGAGACGCTGCTGGTGGTCGATGGCCTTACCGGTCAGGACGCGGTCAACGTCGCCACTGAATTTGACGACAAGATCGGCGTGACCGGCGTTGTCCTTACCCGGATGGATGGTGACGGGCGTGGCGGTGCGGCGCTTTCGATGCGCGCCGTCACTGGCAAGCCTATCCGCTTTGTGGGCTTGGGCGAAAAGATGGACGCGCTGGAGACGTTCGAACCGGAACGGATCTCGGGCCGTATTCTTGGCATGGGCGACATTGTTGCGCTGGTCGAGAAGGCTCAGGAAACGCTGGAGGTCGAACAGGCCGAGCGCATGATGCGTCGCTTCACCAAGGGTCAGTTCAACATGAACGACCTGAAGAGCCAGCTTGAGCAGATGATGAAGATGGGCGGCATGGAAGGCATGATGTCGATGATGCCCGGTGCCGCGAAGATGTCCAAACAGATGGACGGCGCAGGAATCGACGACAAGATGCTGACGCGTCAGGTCGCGCTGATCCAGTCGATGACCAAGAAGGAACGCGCCAACCCCGCGCTGCTTCAGGCCAGCCGCAAGAAGCGCATCGCGCGCGGCGCGGGCATGGAGGTGTCCGACCTCAACAAGCTTCTGAAGATGCATCGCCAGATGGCGGACATGATGAAGAAGATGGGCAAGATGGGCAAAGGCGGCATGCTGAAGCAGGCGATGAAAGGCATGATGGGCAAAGGCGGCCCAACGCCAGAGCAGATGGCGCAAGGCATGGACCCCAAGGCGCTTGAAGCGGCGGCCAAGCAGTTGGGCGCAGGCGGCAAGTTTCCCGGATTGGGCGGCGGCGGGCTGCCACCCGGTCTCAGCGGTTTCGGCAAGAAGAAGTAGTGTAATGCCCAGACTCACCTTTCATACACGCGCGTCATATCTCGACGTCCTGCTCTGCCTTGCGGCGGCGGGAGTGCGCGTATGAACCTGACTCAAGCCCCCGTGCTGGACACGAAAAACCTGATTCTGCGCGGCCCGGAAGAACGTGACATCGAACCGATGATCGCCTTTCTTCTGGATCAGGACCGCGCCGCCGGCTTTGGCGCGTCGCCCAACCGCGGTGACGCATGGCGCTGGTTTGCCCTGAATGTCGGACATTGGCATATTCACGGGTATGGCTATTTCACCATCGAAATCCGTGAGACCGGCCAGCCCGCAGGCATCTGCGGCATCTGGAATCCCGAAGGTTGGCCAGAGCCAGAAATCGGCTGGGTGGTGTTCGAAGGGTTCGAGGGCCGCGGCATCGCCTATGAGGCTGCAACCCGCGCCCGGCAATATGCTTACGAGGATCTGGGGCTGAAGACGCTGACCTCCAACATCGTGCCCGGCAATGCGCGTTCCGTGGCACTGGCCGAACGTCTGGGTGCCGGCTTTGAGCGCAGCTACAAGAACATCCATATGGGCGACGAGATGCTTTATCGTCATCCCGGACCGGCAGAGGTGCTGGCATGACCCCGGTGCTGGAAATCCAGAACGACAGTGACCCGCTGCTCAAGCCCATGGAGGTTTGCAATTGACGGATCGCGATCTCCACCCCATGTCCGAGGCCCGCACATGACCGATAGCGTGACCCGCGCCGCCGAATTGCTGAAATCGCATCGCGAAAGCATCGACCGGCTGGACGCGATCCTCGTTTTCACTCTGGCTGAACGCTTCAAGCACACCCAAGCCGTGGGTGTGCTGAAGGCAGAGCACGACCTTCCGCCCTCTGACCCTGCCCGCGAATCGCAGCAGATCGAGCGGTTGCAAGACTTGGCGACGCAGGCCGATCTCGACCCGGAATTCGCCGCCAAATTCCTGAATTTCGTGATTCAGGAAGTCATCAAACACCACGAACAACACAAATCGTAAGGCGGGACCACCCCGCCGACCCCTGCCATTCAAAGGAGAAACTCAATGGCTACCAAAATTCGTCTCGCCCGTGGCGGTTCCAAAAAGCGCCCCTTCTACCGCATCGTCGTGACCGACACCCGCATGCCGCGCGACGGCCGCTTCATCGAGAAGCTGGGCACCTATAACCCCCTGCTGGCCAAAGACAGCGAAGAGCGCGTCAAGATGGACATTGACCGTGTCAAGCATTGGCTGGGCGAAGGCGCGCAGGTCACCGACCGCGTGTCGCGCATGCTCGAGGCCGCTGGCGTTCTGGACAAGAAAGAGCGCAGCAACCCCAAGAAAGCTGTTCCGGGCAAGAAAGCCCAGGACCGTGCCGAGGAAAAAACCGCCAAGGCGAGCGCCGCAGCCGAAGCCGCTGCAGCACCAGCCGAAGAAGAAGCCTCCGCAGAATAAGCGGGTGCCGCCGGGGATGGTGGGCGGGGCGATTTTCAGCCATGCTGAAAAAGCGCCGATCCCATCCCCAGCCTATCGGGTTTCCAAATGTTCCGCTTATTGCGTCTTGCCATCTTCACGCTTCTCGCCTTTGCTGCGGGCGTGATGTTCGAACGTAACAACGCGGCAGAACAATGCACGCAAGGGGCCGGGCAAATGCGACAAGGCCATTGCGTCGGGGCAATCAAATGAGCGATCTGATCTGTGTCGGGGCCATCGCGGGTGCCTTTGGTGTCAAGGGCGAGGTGCGCCTGAAAAGCTTCACCGCTGACCCTGAGGACATTGCCGACTACGCGCCGCTCTGCACGGAAGACGGCAAGCAGAGCTTTGACATCACCCTGACCCGCCCCGTCAAGAACGGCTTTGCCGCGCAGATGTCTGGCATCCTCACCAAGGAACAGGCCGACGCCCTGCGCGGCACCAGGCTGTTCGCGCCACGCGACCGCCTGCCGTCCCTTCCCGATGACGAATATTACCATGCCGACCTGATCGGCCTCACGGTGCATGACACCGGCGGGACAGAGCTTGGCCGCGTGAAAGCGGTGCTCAACCACGGTGCCGCAGATCTTCTGGAAATTCAGGCCTCGGGGCAGAGCGAAACCGTGCTCCTGCCCTTCACGATGGCCAGCGTGCCGACGGTGGATATCGCCTCTGGCCGCATCGTTGCCGACCCGCCTGACGGCCTGTTCTGACATCCGCCAAGCCATGGCCCTCCAGCCTTGTGCAAGGCCAGTTCGACAGAAACTGTGCAGTGCCGAACCATGTGCGGATTTTAGACACCAGCGCCGCTGTTCCGCGACGCACCGACGCGTCCCTTTACCGACGCAATAGGCATTCCCAAGCCCGCACAAAGCCCCTATGCAGCGCCTTATGACTGACCAGCCAAAATCCCACGGACGCAAGACCATCCGCGCCTCGCTCAAGCCGCAAGAGCTGATGACCCACACACCAGAGCTTCGGGGCGCATGGGTGGCGCGAGTCATCACGCTCTTCCCGGAACTGTTCCCCGGTGTTCTCGGCGGGTCTTTGACCGGCAAGGCGCTGAAAGAAGGGTTGTGGCAGCTTGACGCAATCGACCTGCGTCGCTTTGGCGAGGGCAAGCACCGCAATGTCGATGACACGCCATCGGGCGGCGGTGCGGGCATGGTCCTGCGCGCCGATGTCATGGGTGCCGCGATCGAGCATGCGCAATCCAGGACCCGCGGCAATGCTCCTCTGATCTATCTTTCGCCGCGTGGACGCCCGTTTGATCAGTCGATGGCCCGCAGCCTTAGCCGGACAGACGGCGTGACACTGATCTGCGGCCGTTTTGAGGGTCTCGATCAACGTGTCATCGACCATTACGGCATCACCGAGGTCTCATTGGGCGACTTTGTCATGACCGGCGGAGAGATTGCCGCTCAGGCCTTGATTGACGCCACGGTCCGGCTTATACCCCGCGTGCTTGGGAATCAGGCGTCCACGGAAGAGGAGTCCTTCTCCCATGGCCTTCTGGAACACCCCCAGTACACACGTCCAACTGTCTGGAACGGTCGCGACATACCTGACATTCTTCTGTCAGGCCATCACGCGAAGATTGCGGACTGGCAGCGGGACATGGCCGAAAGGCTGACCAAGGAACGACGACCTGACCTCTGGCGGGCTTGGTGTGCGGCGCACAACAGGGACCCGGAAGAAGACCAAGAGCTCTGAGGACGCGACAGAACTTTGCGGAACAACCGCAGGCAACATAGGAGTAGGTCAATGGACCTCATCGCTCAACTGGAGGCGGAACAGATCGCTTCCCTCGGGAAAGACGTTCCCGATTTCAAAGCCGGAGACACGATCCGTGTCGGCTATAAAGTGACGGAAGGGACCCGCACACGGGTTCAGAACTACGAAGGCGTTTGCATCAGCCGCAAGAACGGCCACGGCATTGCCGGATCGTTCACCGTCCGCAAGATTTCCTTTGGCGAAGGCGTGGAACGCGTATTCCCGCTGTTCTCGACCAATATCGACAGCATCACCGTGGTGCGTCGCGGCCGTGTGCGCCGTGCGAAGCTGTACTATCTGCGCACCCGTCGCGGCAAGTCGGCCCGGATTGCGGAAGTCGCAAACTACAAGCCCAAAGCGGGCGCTCAGGCGTAAGGATCGGCGAGATGAAAAAAGACATTCACCCCGAATACCACGAGATCAACGTCAAGATGACCGATGGTACCGTCGTACAAATGCGCTCCACCTGGGGCAAGGAAGGCGATCAGCTTTCACTGGACATCGACCCTTCGGTGCACCCTGCCTGGAACGGTGGCACATCGCGTCTGATGGACACCGGTGGCCGCGTCACCAAGTTCAAGAAGAAATACGAGGGCCTTGGCTTCTGAAGCTTTCGTTCAATCGAATTTGCAGAACGCCGCTCCATCTGGGGCGGCGTTTTTCTTTGCTGCCTCCGTTCGTCTATTCCAACAAATGCCCATCGTGACTGCTGCTAGAGTTGCGGCCCGGCGGCCACGTCACGACATTCGGTTGGTGACAAGGTCTTGCGGCCCTTTTCTTGGGAAATCACGCAAGATAGAGTGTTCGCAAAGGCACCACAGCCAAACATGTGGGTTCAAAGACAAGGGTCGGTCAGTGGCGCATATTATCGTAGTGGGGAATGAAAAGGGCGGCGCGGGCAAGTCTACCGTGTCGATGCATGTGGCGACGGCCCTTGTCAGGCTGGGCCATACGGTCGGCGCGCTGGATCTTGATCTGCGCCAGCAGACATTCGGGCGCTACACGTTGAATCGGCGTGAATTTCTTGCCCATGAAGGTCTGGACCTTCCGACGCCGAATTTCATGCAACTTCCGGATATTGATCCAGCGAACATTCCGGAAGGCGAAAACATCTATGATCACCGCCTGTCCGCCGCCATTGCCGAACTGGAAAGCAAAAGCGACTTCATCCTGATCGACTGTCCCGGCTCGCACACCCGGCTTAGCCAGGTTGCCCATTCGCTGGCCGATACACTGGTCACGCCCTTGAATGACAGTTTCGTGGATTTTGATTTGTTGGCCCAGACGGATGCCAACGGAACCACGATCAAGGGTCCTTCGGTCTATTCTGAAATGGTGTGGAATGCGCGGCAGTTGCGTGCTCAGGCTGGGCTGAAGCCGATCGACTGGGTGGTGCTGCGCAATCGCCTGGGTTCACAAAACATGGTCAACAAGCAGAAAATGGAACAAGCGCTGGACCGGCTGTCGAAACGGATCGGGTTTCGCGTCTCCCCTGGTTTTAACGAACGGGTGGTATTCCGCGAGCTGTTTCCACGCGGGCTGACCCTGCTGGACCTCAAGGATATCGGGGTCAAGCAGCTTAACATTTCCAATATCGCTGCGCGTCAGGAACTGCGCGATCTGCTGAAGGCGCTGAAACTGCCCGACGTCACGATCAACTTCTAGCATCCTGCCCGGTCAGATGTCGGGTTGGATAATCCCCACCCTTTTTCGCCGTTCCTTGATCGGACGAGCTGACGCAAATTTAGGTCGATCGCTGATCGCAGGAAAAAGGGCACCTGACCCGGTGCCCTCTCGCTGTTTTCGAGAATTGTTTCCCGCGCAAACGGTCAGCCTAGAAGGTCGTAGACTTCGCCGCCGATCTGCAAGTTGATCTCGTCCTGTGCGCCGCCATCGACCAATGACCACAGGATCATGCCTGAAGGTTGGTGAACGACGAACGCTTCGTCGACATCGCCGTCACCCGCCCCCGGCGTGTTTCCGAAGTTAACGGCGAAGTCGCTGGCTTGCGCGCCCTTGCGATAGACCAGAAGGTCGCCTTCAGAGGCATCGTAATCAGCCACCCAATCTGTCGCGTGCTTTTTCGTTCCGGCATGGAAGAAGCTGTCGGCACCGTCGCCGCCGTTCAGACGGTCAAATCCGAAACCACCGTTGAGGAAGTCATCACCATTGCCGCCCAGCAGCTGGTCACCGAAATCGTTTCCTGTCAGGATGTCGTTGCCGTCCAAACCAACAAGACGGTCACTGCCGCCGCCGCCGGTCAGACGGTCATTGCCCGTGCCGCCAATCAGATGATCCGTACCTGCCCCGCCGTCGAGCACGTCATCACCCGCGCCACCGTCAATGAAGTCGTCATCGGTGCCGCCGGAAAGCGTATCATTCCCGTCACCACCGCGCAGCACGTCATCCCCTGCTCCCGCGTCGAACACGTCAGCACCGGCACCAAAGATGAAGATGTCGCTGGCATCGGCCCGCTGGTCTTCGAGGATATCAAGCGCTTGGGTCAGATCGATCTGTTCGATCTCGCCCGCCGCAGCAGGTAGCAGTGTGACAAGGCCATTCTGGTTGCCATCAACTTCGCCACCCGTGCCGGAGCCGATACCCGTAGGCACTTCAACCCCGTGCAGAACAATCTCGCGCAGGGACAGAGGCATGATGTCGTCAGAGGTGTAATCGTTCGAAGTTACCGGGCTGAAGAAGTTGGAATCGTCTTCCAGATTATAGGACTGAAGGAACGACAACTCCCCGTTCACATCTGCCATCGGCGATGCGCCACCTTCGGGTGAAACCAGCGGCAACAGGATGTCACCATATTTTGTCAGACCTTCGAGAACCTCAACCATGCCGTCCAGATCGGCATCTTCTGTCAGGCCGGGCGTGGTGGAATCGATCGGGTTTCCATCTTCGTCAAACAGTCCGTGGATATGCTGGAGGTGGGTTACCGACGGGGCCAGCCCTTCAGCGGCGATGGACACATTCAGATAGCGGGTGCCATCGTCTTCGGTGGCCATTGCCAATACGGCATTACCGGTCACGCCAGAGGAATTCAGCGCGGCCAGATCGACCGACCAGAACGCATCCGCGCCCTTCAGAAAGGTTTCAAAGGATGTGTAGCTTGAGGCCAAATGGGCCATGGTGAGTCCTCCTGTTGATGATCTCTGCACGAAGTCACGAGCGGGCTTGGGCAGAGTTTCAGGAAAACTCAGATAATTTCCGGATCTCGCGAACTCGTGATCCGGGCGTGAGAAATCAAACGCACGAGATAACGCAAATGGCCGGGCACAAGCGCCCCCGGCCATTCTGGAAAGTCAGGTGCGGGCGTCAGCCTTGCAGGGGTTTTACCACAAGGTCAGCCTCGCCGCGTTCCTTCATCGCCAGCGCCGTGGCATGCGCCCCCGCCGCAGTCGTGTAATAGGGGATCTTGTCATAAAGCGCGACGGACCGGATTTCGCGACTATCTTCGACGGCCATCGCGCCTTCGGTCGTGTTCATCACCAGCGCGATCTGTTCGTCCTTCATCATATCGACGATGTTGGGCCGGCCCTCGTAAACCTTGTTGACCACCTGACAGTCGATGCCGTGCTGCTCAAGGAAGGCCGCTGTGCCGCGCGTCGCAATGATCTTCATACCCAGATCCACAAGCACCTGCGCGGTTTCAACCAGTTCCGGCGTCTTGTCATTATCCTTGATCGAAAAGAACACGTTGCCTTCGTCCGGCAAAATCACGCCCGCCCCCATCTGCGCCTTGAGGAAGGCCCGCGGGAAGGACCGGTCCCAGCCCATGACCTCGCCTGTAGAACGCATTTCCGGCCCCAGAATCGTGTCCACGCCGGGGAAGCGCGCGAAGGGCAGCACCGCCTCTTTCACGCTGAACCACGGCATGTTCGGATCGGCCAGTGTCATCGGGTCGCCCAGTGGCAGCACATCGTCATAGCCTGCATCCGCTGGATATGGTGCCCGCATCGGGAAGTTGGACAGCGGTTCGCCGGCCATGACCCGCGCGGCGATGGAGGCGATGGCCGAGTCCGTCGCCTTGGCAACAAACGGTACGGTGCGGCTGGCGCGGGGGTTCACCTCGATCAGGTAGATGTCGCCGTCCTTGACGGCAAATTGCACGTTCATCAGCCCCACGACGTTCAGCGCAAGCGCCAGCGCTTCTGTCTGGACCTTCAGTTCCGCGATGATCTCGTCGGACAGCGAATAGGGCGGCAGCGAACATGCACTGTCGCCCGAATGCACTCCGGCCTCTTCGATATGCTGCATGATGCCCGCGACATGCACCTGTTTACCATCGGAAATCGCGTCAACGTCGCATTCCACGGCACCCGACAGGTAGCTGTCCAGCAAGACGGGGCTGTCACCCGACACGACCACGGCCTCTTTGATGTAGCGTTCCAGATGCGCCATATCGCGCACGATCTCCATCGCGCGGCCGCCCAGCACATAGGACGGACGGATCACCAGCGGGAAGCCGATATCGTCGGCGATTGCCAGTGCCTGCGCGTCGGTCGAGGCGATGCCGTTGCGCGGTTGTTTCAGGCCCAACTGATTGACCAGCGCCTGAAAACGCTCGCGGTCTTCGGCAAGGTCGATGGCGTCCGGTGTGGTGCCGAGGATCGGAATGCCCTCTGCCTCCAGCGCGTTTGCCAACTTCAGCGGGGTCTGCCCGCCGAATTGCACGATCACGCCATGCAGCGTGCCGTTCTGCTGCTCCACGCGCATGATCTCCATCACATGCTCGAAGGTCAGCGGTTCAAAATACAGTCGGTCAGATGTGTCATAGTCGGTCGAGACGGTTTCCGGGTTGCAGTTGACCATGATGGTCTCGTAACCCTGATCAGTCAGCGCAAAACAGGCGTGACAGCAGCAATAATCAAACTCGATCCCCTGCCCGATCCGGTTGGGACCGCCGCCAAGAATGACAACCTTCTTGCGATCGGATGGGCGGGCCTCGCATTCTACCTCGCCCATCATGGGGGCCTCGTAGGTGGAGTACATATAAGGCGTCTGCGCCTCGAATTCGGCGGCACAGGTATCAATGCGTTTGAACACGGCGGTGACGCCAAGCGCGTGGCGCCGATTGCGCACGTCCTTTTCGGAAAATCCTGTCAGCTTGGCCAGACGCGCGTCCGTAAAGCCCATCATCTTGAGGTCCCGCATGCCTTCCTCATCGGTCGGCAAGCCGGTTTCACGCACGACGTCCTCGGCCTCGACGATCTCGCGGATGCGGGCCAGGAACCACGGATCGAACATGGTGACGCCGTGGATTTCATCGTCGCTCAGCCCGTGACGCATCGCCTGAGCAATAGTGCGCATCCGGTCGGGTGTCTGCTTGCCGATTGCCTTGATGACAGCGGATTTTTCGGGCGCGCCTTCGATGTCTACCTCGTCAAAGCCGGTCAGCCCGGATTCCATCGACGCCAGCGCCTTTTGCAGCGACTCGTGGATGGTGCGGCCGATGGCCATCGCCTCGCCCACCGATTTCATCGCGGTGGTCAGATGCGGTTCGCTGCCCGGAAACTTTTCGAACGCGAACTTGGGGATCTTGGTGACGACATAGTCAATGGTCGGCTCGAAGCTGGCGGGCGTGACCTTGGTGATGTCATTGTCCAGCTCGTCCAGCGTAAAGCCCACGGCCAGTTTCGCGGCGATCTTGGCAATCGGGAACCCTGTCGCCTTGGATGCCAGTGCCGAGGACCGCGACACGCGCGGGTTCATCTCGATCACCACCATGCGGCCGTCTTCGGGGTTGATCGCCCATTGCACGTTCGACCCGCCAGTCTCGACCCCGATCTCGCGCAGCACGGCAATAGAGCCGTTGCGCATGATCTGGTATTCCTTGTCAGTCAGCGTCAGCGCCGGTGCCACGGTGATGCTGTCGCCGGTATGCACGCCCATCGGATCGACGTTTTCGATGGCACAGACGATGATCGCATTATCCGCCTTGTCGCGGACAACCTCCATCTCGAACTCTTTCCAACCCAGCAGCGACTCGTCCACAAGGATCTGGTTTACCGGCGAGGCATCCATACCGGTGCGGCAATAATGGATGTAATCCTCGCGATTATAGGCCACGCCACCGCCGGTGCCGCCCAGCGTATAAGCGGGCCGGATGATCGCCGGCAGTCCGATCTCTTCAAGCGCATCAAGCGCCAGTTGCACCCCGGCGTTCAGATCCACCTTATCCTTCGCGCCTTTGGGCGCGGTGATGATGGTGGCTTTGGGGTTTTCCAGCCCGATCCGGTCCATCGCCTCGCGGAACAGTTTGCGGTCTTCGGCCATCTCGATGGCCTCGCGCTTGGCGCCGATCATCTCGACCCCGTATTTCGCCAGAACCCCCATTTCTTCCAGCTTGAGCGAGGTGTTCAGGCCGGTCTGGCCACCCATCGTCGGCAAGAGCGCGTCGGGCCGTTCTTTTTCGATGATCTTGGCGACGGTCTCTGGCGTGATCGGCTCGATATAGGTTGCATCGGCCAAGCCTGGGTCTGTCATGATTGTGGCGGGGTTGGAGTTTACCAGGATCACCCGGTAGCCTTCTTCCCGAAGCGCCTTGCAGGCCTGTGCGCCGGAATAGTCGAACTCACACGCCTGACCAATCACGATGGGGCCGGCGCCGATAATCATTATTGATGAAATATCGGTGCGTTTTGGCATGGTCAGACCTCTTTCAGCGTTGGCGGGGCTCAGGGTGCGGGGAGTCGCACCCCAAGGCGCAAATTGTCGTGGGTTATAGAGATCGCAACTTGACGTTCAAGCCCCAAACGACGCGCTTTTTCGTATTGGTGTGGGCACCGCAAACAGACAAATCACAATAGCCCGACGCGCAGGCTCGGGCCGCGTCTCAGTACACAGGCGCGGCCCCACAAGTCAAATCCTGCACGGTCTTTGTCTCTGCCCGCTGGCTTGCATCTTGCGCGCCAACAAGGTGCCGCAGATAGGTAGAATTACATTTCAGCGCCCAAACACAGCGGATGCGGGCGATTTCGCGCAAAATCGCGGGGCGTTTGGCTTGACTTCCCGCCCTATCGCGGGTGTACCGACGCGCAAACCATCCATTCGAAGAGGCAATGACATGCACGCATACCGCAGCCATACCTGCGAAGGGCTGAACAAGGACCATGTGGGCCGGACAGTTCGGCTCTCGGGCTGGGTTCATCGCATCCGCGACCACGGCGGCGTGCTGTTCATCGACCTGCGCGACCATTACGGCATCACCCAACTGATCTGCGATCCCGACAGCCCGGCCTTTGCCGAGGTCGAGAAAGTGCGCAGCGAATGGTGCATCCGCATCGACGGCGACGTAAAGGCCCGCGACGAAAGCCTGATCAACCCGAAGCTGCCCACTGGCGAGATCGAGGTCTTTGTCCGCGAGATCGAGGTTCTGGGCGCAGCCGAGGAATTGCCGTTGATCGTGTTCGGCGATCAGGAATACCCCGAGGAAACCCGCCTGCGCTATCGCTACCTCGACCTGCGGCGCGAGGCGATGCAGCGCAACATGACCCTGCGCTCGGACGTGGTGCGCAGCTTGCGCCAGCAGATGTGGGACCGGAAGTTCCGCGAGTACCAGACGCCGATCATCACCGCCTCCAGCCCCGAGGGTGCGCGCGACTTTCTGGTGCCGTCGCGTCTGCATCCGGGCAAGTTCTACGCGCTGCCCCAAGCACCACAGCAGTTCAAACAGCTGATCATGGTCTCGGGCTTTGACAAGTATTTCCAGATCGCGCCCTGTTTCCGCGACGAAGACCCGCGCGCAGACCGCTCGCCCACTGATTTCTATCAGTTGGACATGGAAATGTCCTTTGTCAGCCAGCAAGACGTGTTTGATACGATAAGCCCCGTGATCGCCAGCGTGTTCGAGGAATTCGGCGATGGCCGCAAGGTCGACGCGGCCGCAGACTGGCCGCAGATCAGCTATCGTGACGCGGCGCTTTGGTACGGGTCGGACAAGCCGGACCTGCGCAACCCGATCAAGATGCAGGTGGTGTCGGAACATTTCGCTGGCTCCGGCTTTGCCATCTTCGCCAAGCTGCTGGAACAGGACGGCACCCAGATCCGCGCCATCCCTGCGCCCACCGGCGGCAGCCGTAAATTCTGTGACCGGATGAACGCCTTCGCTCAAAAAGAAGGTCTGCCCGGAATGGGTTATATCTTCTGGCGTGAAAAGACGGCTGATGCCGTTGCACAGGAACAAGGTATCACGGTCAAGGAAGCGCAAGCCAAGCTGAAATCCGGCGAGATCGAAGGCGGCATGGAAGCAGCAGGCCCTCTGGCCAAGAACATCGGCCCCGAACGGACCGAAGCGATCCGTCAGCAGTTGGGCCTTGGCATTGGCGACGCGGCCTTCTTCCTGGGCGGCAAGCCCAAGGCGTTCGAAACCGTCGCGGGACGTGCGCGCAATGTCATCGGCGAGGAACTCGGCCTGACCGACAAGGACCGGTTTGCCTTTGCATGGATCGTGGATTTCCCGATCTACGAAAAGGACGAGGAAGCCGGCAAGATCGACTTCGAACACAACCCGTTTTCGATGCCGCAGGGCGGGATGGAGGCGCTGGACGGCGACCCGCTGGATGTTCTGGGCTATCAGTATGACCTTGCCTGCAACGGCTATGAGCTGGTGTCGGGTGCCATTCGGAACCACCGCCCCGAGATCATGTTCAAGGCGTTCGAAATCGCGGGCTACGGCAAGGATGAGGTTGAAAAACGCTTTGGCGGCATGGTCAATGCGTTCCGCTTTGGCGCGCCGCCCCATGGCGGCTGCGCGGCCGGTATCGACCGGATCGTGATGCTGTTGGCGGACGAGGCCAATATCCGCGAGGTCATCATGTTCCCGATGAACCAGCGCGCCGAAGACCTGATGATGAACGCCCCGTCGGAACCGACGTCAGACCAGTTGATGGAACTGTCGCTGCGCGTGATCCCACTAGACACCTGAAATCAGCACAGATAGACAACGGCAGTGTTGTCAGGCCACACTACCGCCAAAGTGGCGATGGCTTCGTTCATCTGGAGAGTGCCCCGGGCTTGACCCGGGGCCTCGCCGTAAAGCTTGCCCAATCGAACAAGAGGCCCCGGATCCAGTCCGGGGCGGGATACGCTCTTGTCGACCAATAGCTCCGATCAATCTTCGAGCGCATCTGCACGTTTTTCAGGGATCAGTTCGGCCTCTTGCGATTTTCGCTTGAGGAACCGTTCGCCGTAAGCGTCATTTTCTTCTTCTCCGATCACTTGCCTGGCCCGTTTGAAAACGTCCTGTTCTTCCTCTTCCATGTGATGTTCGTAATCGTGTTTCAGCGTCTTGAACCGCGTCAGCCAACCGGTCGATGAGAAATCCATCTCGCGCAGCTCTTCCAGCATTTCGTCCATCTGTGCATGCTCATGCACCGAATGGCGCGCCGCATCCTGCCCCCAGGTTTGCTGCATCAATTTGGAATAAAACGTTTCTTCCTCAGCCGCCGAATGGGATTTGATCTCGCGGTAGAATGCGTCCCAGGCGGTCTTGCGTTCCTCGCTTGCGCCTGACGTGTCTGCAATCCGGTCAAGAAGGTCGCGATGCAGGTTGTGATCTTCTCGGATGGCGTCGTAGATAGATGGCATGTCTTGTCCTCCGAATTCGATATGGCAGGCAAACGCCCCCCACCCGAAATTCGTTCCCGCAAGGCTTCGGCGGCGGAACGCCGACACGGCGATCAGGACAGATGTAATGTCGTTTTGGCGGTGCTATATTCACGCTAGGCTCAGCAACAACATGATGCAGGTTCCGTCTTGTCCTTCGACCCAGATCTGGCAGAAATTCGCTTTGGCTGCGGGCTATCGCCTGTGCTGGCCCCTGCAAAATCAACCAAAGCAATACTCGCCGCGCTTTCCGGCCCCGATGACATGGCCGCCCGCTTTCCCATCGAATCGTTCGAGACCTTTCAGGGCCGGATGCTGGAGCGCGCGCGCCAGTCCGCAATCCGTCGCAAGGATCGCGGATCGCCCGCATCCCGTGCGGCAACAAAGGCGATCCGACGCCTGAATCAAACCGCGCGAATCGACGCGGCCGGTTGGTTTGGGCAAACATTGATGCGGCGCACCTGGACCGAAGACGGATTTCGCGAAAGGTTGGCGCATTTCTGGGGCGATCACTTTACGGCACGAGGCAAGACCGGCGTGCTGCGTCGCGCCACCTCTCCCTATATCGAGGATGCCATCCGCCCGCATCTGACCGGCCGGTTTGAAGAGCTTTTGATCGCTGCGGTGAAGCATCCGTTGTTCTTGCATTACCTTGACCAGCAAAACTCTGTGGGGCCGAACAGCGCCGTGGCCACGCGGCGGAAAAAGAACACCGGGCTGAACGAAAACCTTGCCCGCGAGGTATTGGAACTGCACACGCTTGGCGTTGACGGGCCATATACACAACAAGATGTGCGCCAACTGGCAGAGCTTTTTACCGGGCTGACCTTTCAGATCCGCGCCGGGTTCAAGTTCAACAAGCATTTCGCCGAACCTGGCGCGGAGACAGTGCTTGGCAAGGAATATGGCGGCGATCCGGCGCGGCTGCGCGATGTCCATGCTGCGCTGCGCGATCTTGCCCGCCACCCCGCGACAGCCCGGCACCTGTGTTGGAAGCTTGCCGTGCATTTCGTATCCGACACTCCGACAGAGGCGCTGGTCGTTGCGATGACGCGGCGCTACGATGACAGCCGTGGAGATTTGATGCAGGTGTATGAAACCCTGCTCAATCACCCCGACGCCTGGGTCCCGGCAGGCAACATCAAGCAACCGATTGATTTCGTCAGCTCCGCCTGCCGTGCGCTCGCCGTTGCGCCGGAGCTGATCGCGGGGTTCGACGAACGCGCGCTTCAGCTTAACATCATCCAGCCGATGGGGCTGATGGGCCAGATATGGGAGCGTCCCGAAGGCCCCGATGGATGGCCAGAGGAAGACAGGCAATGGGTGACGCCGCAAGGCATTGCCGCACGCCTGCAATGGGCCGTGGCCGTGCCGCAAGTGCTGCGCCCGGACCTGCCCGACCCGCGCGACTTTGTCCGCACGGCGCTTGGGACGCGCAGCAGCGCGGCCACCGCCTTTGCCGCCAAGGCTGCCGAAAGCCGCGCGGATGGCATCGGCCTGATCCTCGCCTCCCCCGCATTTCAACGCCAATAAAGGCAATCCGATGTCGCAACGCCCCCTTACCCGCCGCGCCTTTCTGACACGTTCGGCAGCCCTTGGATGTTCGGCTGCGGCCAGCCCGCTGTTGACGCCGATGACCTTTGCAGCCGCCCCCGGTGACAACCGACTGATCGTGATCATCCTGCGCGGCGGCATGGACGGTATCGGCGTGGTACGCCCCTATGGCGATCCGGCCTATCGCGCCTTGCGCGGCCATCACCCCATGGTCTCGGACACCGGACCGGTCGATCTGGATGGGTTCTTTGCCATTCATCCCGCGCTCCGCCCATTGATGCCTTTGTGGCATGCCGAACAATTGGGCTTCGTTCACGCGGTCTCGACGCCGTATCGCGACAAGCGCAGCCATTTCGACGGGCAGGACCTGCTGGAGGCCGGAACACCCGATCTGGCACAGGGGTTGGCGCGGGACGGTTGGCTGAACCGGATGATGACGACGATGCCGGGTCTCACCACGCGCTCGGCCTTTGCCATCGGGCGCGACAATATGGCGGTTCTGTCCGGTTCGGCCCCTGTGTCCAACTGGTCGCCCGACAGTGATCTGCAACTCAGCCCGCAGGCCATGTTGCTGGCGGAAATGGTTATGGCCGAGGATCCTCTGTTTTCCGCGGCCCTGAAAGAGGCTTACGGTCTTGCCGGGTCGGACGGAGACCCGGTGCGCAGCCTTGCCAGCGAAAGCGAGATACTCGCCGAGATGCAGCAGAACATGCTGGCGGCGACGCGTGGCGGGACGGAAACCAAGATTGCCGAATTTGCAGCGCAACAGCTGCGCGGTGCCACCCGCATCGCGTCTTTTTCTTTGAACGGGTGGGACACGCATGCTCAGCAATACAAGGGACTGAACAAAGCATTGGGCCGGTTGGCACAAGTGATTCTGGAGTTGAAGTCAGGACTGGGGCCGGTCTGGGACAAAACGGCCATTGTCGCGATGACAGAGTTCGGACGGACGGTCCGCCTCAACGGATCCAACGGCACGGATCACGGCACCGCCGGTGCCATGATCATGGCCGGCGGCGCAATTCGGGGAGGCCGGGTGGTGACCGATTGGCCGGGACTGGAAGAAAGCGCGCTTTACAAGCGGCGGGACCTGATGCCCACCCGCGACGTGCGCGCGCATGCCGGATGGCTGATGCGCGAACTGTTCGGGACGTCGGTCAGTGATCTGGAAAGCATCATATTTCCGGGGCTTGAAATGGGAAGCAACCCGCATCTGGTGCTATGACCCCGTCCCATCCGTACCGTACCAACGCCAATTCCCAAGTCACCCAACCATGTGCAGTCAACCAGGCTGGGGCTATTTTGTCATGGAAAGTCGCACGGTTCTGCGCCAGAAATGCAGAATGTTCCTGATGTCACATTTCATCGCAAAGGGCCTTGGATGAGCAATCCGTACAGGCACCGCGAGACCATCGAAGGCTGGTCGCCGCCCCCGCGCCCTGCGGCCGCGCCGATGAATGGACGGTATTGCCTGCTGGAGCCGCTGCGCACGGGCCGCCACGCAGCCGCGTTATTTGATGCCTATCACGGGAATGATGCGGTCTGGGACTATCTGCCATACGGGCCATTTTCGTCCCTGGAACACTATGCCGAATGGTTGCGAAGTGTCGAAGGGCTGGACGACCCGTCCTTCTATGCCATCCACGACAATGACGCGGGCCGCTGGGGAGGTGTCGCCGCTTATCTACGGATCACCCCGCAAGCAGGCTCTATCGAAGTCGGACACATCAACCTTGCGCCGGCGCTGCAAGGCACCCGCGCCGCAACTGAAGCGATCTACTTGATGATGCGCCACGCGTTCGAGGCCGGGTATCGGCGCTTTGAATGGAAGTGTGACGCACTGAATATGGGGTCGCGCCGCGCGGCGCAGCGGCTGGGTTTCAGCTATGAGGGCGTGTTCAGACAGGCCACTGTGGTCAAGGGCCACAACCGTGATACCGCGTGGTTTGCCATGATCGACAAGGAGTGGCCCGCGTTGCAAACCGCCTTTGACACCTGGCTGGACCCTGACAACTTTGCGGCCGACGGGCAGCAGAAAACACGGCTTAGCGATCTGACGAAACCTGTGCGTTTCGCGGATGATCCCGCATTGGCGCTCTGATCAGATCGCCACCCTTTCGCTCAACCTTTCCTGTACCAAACCTGCAAGCGATGCCGCCAGCGACTGCACCGGTTGCCCCTTCTCGCGTGATATCGCCAGAGCATCGGCTGCATCCAGAAGCGTGGAATCCCCGGCACTGCGCGCGACCCCGGACAGGAACTGCACGACATAGGCGATGCTGCGATCGTCACAGGCATCGCTCAGCACGTCTGCGGCATGGGCCATATCGTCGCGATAGGCGACCGGATCCGGGACGATGATCTCGTCAGAAACCGTTCGCAGACCCGCCGGCCTGCGCTCGGCTGGAAGGTGAGCCAGTACTGCGGACTGAAACAGTGACACACCGCTAAGGGGCTTGGCCAGGAAACCGTCGGCACCGGCCGCGATTGCCACCGTCTCGGCGAAATCATCACCGCTGATGGCAAGGATGACATCGACACGCGGCATCGCCCCCGCCATTTCCGCGATCAGATCGGCCCCGGACCCGTCCGGCAGCCCCATATCCACGATGGCCACCGAGGGGCGGTAAACCTGAAGGTGTCGCCGCGCGGATTTCAGACAATCTGCACGGCGCAAACGCGCCCCGCTGCGCAGACACATCAGGCGCATCGCCTCACACGCATAACGGCTGTCTTCGACCACCAGCACGGTCAGGCCAAGCAGGGGCCGCGTGGCAGTGGGCAGTCGGCTCAGGTCAATCTTGTCCAGTTCATCCATGGCAACCTCCTATTCGGACCTCCGCACTCTGCCCTGAACAGCCCTAATGAGCGGTTAATGGACGCAGCCTGCTTGCGCGCTACCACCCGCCCCATGCATAAGCGGCAAAACAACCACGGAGATTTCCCGATGATCGGTCGCCTGAATCACGTCGCCATTGCCGTCCCGGATCTGGAGGCTGCCTGCGCTCAGTATCGCTCGGCGCTGGGTGCATCCGTTGGCGCACCCCAGGACGAACCCGACCACGGTGTAACTGTCGTGTTCATCGAATTGCCCAACACCAAGATCGAACTGCTTTTTCCTTTGGGGGAGGACAGCCCGATCAAGGGTTTCCTTGAAAAGAACCCGGCGGGCGGCATCCATCACATCTGCTACGAGGTCGATGACATTCTGGCCGCCCGTGACCATCTGAAGGCCACAGGTGCCCGCGTGTTGGGTTCTGGCGAGCCAAAGATCGGCGCGCATGGCAAGCCGGTGCTGTTCCTGCACCCCAAGGATTTCAACGGCTGTCTGGTCGAATTGGAACAGGTCTGACAGCTGGGAGCATCGTCAAATGTCCATTGTTTCTGCTGTCGTTCTTTTCGCGGTGATCTGGTTTCTGTGCTTCCTGATCATCATTCCGCTTCGCCTTCAAACACAGGGCGATGTGAACAAGATCGTGCCCGGCACACATGCCAGCGCGCCAGAGCATCACGGGCTGAAAAAGAAGGCCTTGATCACCACGGGGATCTCCGCGGTCTTGTGGGCGATCATCGCCGGCGTCATCCTGTCGGGCTGGATCACCGTGCGTGATCTGGACATGTTCAACCGGATGGCACCCGAGACTGAAGCTCATGAAACAGATGGGTAAAGGTGGCAGCACCCAAAATCGGGATCAACAGGTTCACCAACGGCACCGATAGCGGCACAGCCATCAACACGCCGGCCAGCCAGATCGTGGCCATGTGACGCCTGCGCAGACGTTTCGCCTCGGCCCGGCCCACCCGCCGCATCGCCGCAAGCGTGAAGTATTCCCGGCCCAACAGAAACCCGTTCACGCCCCAGAAGATAAACGGCCACGCGGGCAGAAAGATCAGCCCCAGAATAAGCGCAACAATATTTGCGAGGATCAGTACCCCGAGAAAGTTGACCGTGTCGCGCAGGGCGTCCCCGAAAGGCACTGGGGCTGCGGGAGGCAAATCAGGGTAGTGCTTGTCCTCCACCGCCTGCGCCACATCGTCGAGAAACATCGAGGTAATGGCCGACGCAACCGGCACCATCAGGAAAACCGACAGAACCATCATCAGGCCAATAGCGGCCCAACTGGCGAAATCATCCAATGCGGTGATCTCTCGGCCGAACAACGTCACGCCTTCGGGGATGATCGCGTCGAGCAGCCACAAGAAACCGGCCGTGGCCCCTATCAGCAATGCGATGGTCAGCCCAACCCCCAGCACCAGAACTTTGCGAAACCGCATATCTCCGATTTGGCCGACAGCCGCCAGAAACGACGACAGGATCATTCTGTAACCCAGCTCGTGATGTCGTCCAGCACCGGGCGCGGACGCTCAGGCGGGGCCGCCGTTTCTGTCCCGATATGAATGTATCCGGCGATACGCTCATGCGATGTCAGACCAAGCGCCTCTTCCATGAATTTTCGGTCATGCGCGACCCAGCCAGACAGCCAGTTTGCCCCCCATCCGGTCGCCAGAGCCGCATTCAAAAGCGCAAGGCACACTGCTCCGGCGGAATAGGTCTGCTCCAGCAACGGCACCTTCTCGGCTTTGCGTTCCACCTGCACGACCGCGACACAAAGCGGGCTGTCGGCAAATTGCGACCGCCCCTTGTCAATCTTGCTTTCATCCAGGCCCAGGCTCTTGCCCCGCCGCTCGGCCGCGGTGGCCAGACGTTGCAACGCCGCCCCCTGAAGGACGATGAACCGCCACGGTTCCAGCTTGCCATGATCGGGCGTCCGCGCCGCTGCGGTCAGGATTTTCTCCAACGCCTGCGTGTCGGGTGCAGGGCCTGTCAGGGTCTTGGCGGGACGCGACCGCCGGCTCAATAGAAATTCCATCGCAGAGGGGTTGGGCGCGGGCATTGGCGGTCTCCTGTTATTACTGCCCCTATGTCTGCCGGGAACCGAAAGGTTTCAAGGGTTTTCAAATGGTTTTAATCAGGTATCCTCGGGGGATCATCGTCACATATCCCCCGCAACAGCCGAAAGTTATGCGCGTTTTTGTGGTGCGGTATGATTTGCAGCAATATATATCGACCGGACGAGCAGCCAGGCATCCGACTGTCCGAGCATCACGCACTCACGAACAAGAAACCCCAGGCCCGACAACATCCACGCCCGGTCAGAACCTATGTTGGCTGCCCTGATTTGTATAATGAATAAAGCCCCTTAGCGGTGCTTTGAGTGTAATGGCCATATTCCACACCCGGATGATAAAATCCCGTTTCATCCGGTTTGAGACCGCCCAGCCGATCACAAGATGCGCGACAGGTCCAATAACTCAGCTACTCAGCTACCTAGAGCGCCAATAACCGCCCACCATGTGCGCATAAGCCCATCAAACCAAAAGGTTTCTTCCAGGTGGGGCGCATGCCATGGCGGCACCAAGTCTCTGACCATCAGGGTGTCATCGGTCGGAATTTGGATAGAATCTGGCAGCGTTCGTCCATGTAATTCAACTGGATAGATCAAGGACCTTCTAATCCGTTGGTCAAGCCCAAATTTTGCTTTGAAGTGACGTTGATTAGCAAGTAGTAGAATATCGCGGACTGTTTTACAGCCTGTTTTCAGCGGCTCCGTAGCTCAACTGGATAGAGCGAGGACCTTCTAAGCCGGAGGTCTGGGGCCAGAAGGAGATGAAAATACAGACGGTTAGGGAAATGTCACCGGTTTGAGAACCGTTTTCCGAACCGTTATCAAAGAGCCACGGTCCCGTAGCTCAACTGGATAGAGCACCTGACTTCTAATCAGGATGTTGGGGGTTCGAGTCCTCCCGGGATCGCCAAATCAAACTACTTACTGAAATCCCGCGTTGAAAGCGGCTATTGGGTGTTCCGCGCACCTACCGGATACAAACACGTTTCCGCCAAAGGTGGCGGCAAGGTGCTTGTGCCTGACGAGCCGATAGCCGCCGTGGTTCGCGAAGCTCTCGAAGGTTATGCTAGCGGGTGTTTCGCCAGCCAAGTCGAAGTGCTGCGCTTTTTCAAACGCAATCCGCATTTCCTTAAAGATCGCAAGGACGGCTCATTGCGCTCCATGACGGTCACGCGGCGGCTCAAGAAGGTTGTTTACGCCGGATATGTCGAGGCTCCCAAATGGAAGGTCGCTGTTAGGGAAGGAAAGCACGAAGGTCTTATCAGCTACTAGACGTTCCAGCGCATTCAAGAAAATCTGGCAGGAAGGAAGGAAACGCGCCCCGGCAGCGCGGGCGGATTATCACGAGGATTTCCCGCTACGCGGGTTCGTCGCATGCGGTTCCTGCGGCAACGCCATGACGGCGGCTTGGACTACAGGCTGCCGCAAGCGATACGCCTACTATCGCTGCGAGACGCGGGACTGCGAAGAGCCGCCGAAGTACCGCCGGAATCAAGGGTATAGAACTATAAAATCTGCCTTTTCCCTTCAAGGTGTTAGGGGATTCGACAGGTCTAAATGGAGAAATGGTGCTGTGAGAGAGGATTGAACTCTCGACCTCACCCTTACCAAGGGTGTGCTCTGCCACTGAGCTACCACAGCATCTCGTTTCCAGTTAGTAACCTCTGACGTTGGCACGAGGCAAGAGGGTTCTGGGATTCCTCTATCACGATCAGCGCCTGCTGTTCGTCCGACCGATATGCAGCAGCGATACGTGCGCATACAGGGCAAATGAACCGTAGGAAACCGACGGTGTGGGCGGCTCTCTAGACGCAATTCAGATCGCGTGCAAGCGCAATCTGGACGCTTTTTGCCGAGTGGGTTAAGGAGGGCCGATGAAGCGGAAATCGGACAGTGCAAAACCGGCGAACCGGGATGATCGACTGAAAGCGGCGTTGAAGGCCAATCTGGCCCGGCGCAAGGCGCAAGCGCGCGCCCGAGCCACTGCGGTGGATGACACACAGGCCAACGAGCAGGCCGGGAAAAAGAAAGACTGAGGCATATGGATTCGATCATAGTGACTGGTGGCGGCGAACTCGATGGGCAGATCCCGATAGCCGGGGCCAAGAACGCGTGCCTCACACTTATGCCCGCGACGCTCTTGTCTGAAGAGCCGCTGACGCTGACCAACGCGCCGCGCCTAT
The DNA here is from genome assembly GCF_900176485.1 of Primorskyibacter flagellatus. Taxonomy (GTDB): domain Bacteria; phylum Pseudomonadota; class Alphaproteobacteria; order Rhodobacterales; family Rhodobacteraceae; genus Primorskyibacter; species Primorskyibacter flagellatus. The sequence goes on along the minus strand of NZ_FWYD01000003.1, from coordinate 329,987 downwards.
CGGACATCAAGACCATGACGGAGCTTCTGAGCTCGCTTGGGGCAGAGGTATCCAGCCTTCAGGGTGGCAAGGTGTTGGCAATGTCCAGCCATAACCTGAACAATCACACCGCGCATTACGACATCGTTCGCAAGATGCGCGCATCCAACCTCGTGCTGGGGCCGATGCTGGCAAGGTTGGGGCATGCGATCGTCTCCCTGCCCGGTGGATGCGCCATCGGCGCGCGCCCGATGGATCTGCATATCGATGCACTGGAGGCATTGGGCGCAGAGATTGAGCTGAAAGACGGCTACCTGCATGCGCAGGCTCCGGGCGGGCTGAAAGGTGCCACGCACGAGCTGCGTTTTGCCTCCGTAGGTGCCACCGAGAACACGGTGATGGCGGCGACGCTGGCCAAAGGCACCACCGTGCTGAAGAACGCGGCGCGCGAGCCCGAGATTGTTGATCTGGTGCGCTGCCTGCGCAAGATGGGTGCGCAGATCGACGGTGAGGGTACCTCGACGATCACCATCCAAGGCGTTGACCGGTTGGGCGGTGCGACACATCAGGTCGTCACCGACCGGATTGAACTGGGCACCTATATGCTGGCTCCCGCGATCGCAGGCGGGACGGTCGAATGTCTTGGCGGCCGGATCGAGCTGGTACAGGCTTTTTGCGAAAAGCTGGATCAATGCGGGATTTCGGTCGAGGAAACCGAAGCGGGGCTGAAAGTGTCGCGCAAGAATGGCCGCATTCGGGCCATCGATGTCGTGACAGAGGTATTTCCAGGCTTTCCAACTGACCTTCAGGCACAGATGATGGCGCTGCTCTGCACCGCAGATGGCACCTCGGTCCTGGAAGAGAAAATCTTCGAGAACCGCTTCATGCACGCGCCGGAACTGGTGCGCATGGGTGCGGAAATCGACGTTCAGGGCGGCCTTGCCACGGTGCACGGCGTCGACCGGCTGAAGGGCGCGCCAGTGATGGCGACCGACCTGCGCGCCAGCGTTTCCCTGATCCTTGCCGGGCTGGCGGCCGAAGGCGAAACCATTGTCAGCCGAGTTTACCATCTGGATCGCGGATACGAACAGGTCGTCCGCAAATTCTCGGGCGTTGGTGCCAAGATAGAACGGGTACAACTCAAATGACCGATGATGCAAAATTCGAAGATGGCGGCGATCGCCCGCTGAACCTCGGGGCTTTGGATGTGGAGGATCTGACAGTCTTGTCGTCACTGGCGCAAGACGCGGTTTTCCCGATCACCGAAATGCGTTGGGATCGCGGCACGGGACGGCTGGCGCTGCTGGTCAATCGTTTCCGTTGGGAGGACCTTCAGTCCGCCGGCCAGACAGCACGGTCGCCCGAACGTGTGCAATCGGTTTTGATGATCGAAAACGTTCACCGCGTCGGCACCCAAGGCATCGACCCGAAAGATCGCGATACGGTGCTGTCCCTGCTTGCGCTGACATTCGAGGCCACCGATGCGCCCTCTGGCAACGTCATTCTGACGCTGGCCGGCGACGGTGCGATCCGGGCCGAGGTTGAGGCTTTGGACATTCGGTTGCGCGACGTGACCCGCCCATATCTGGCACCCTCACGTCAAGCGCCCCGCCATCCAGAGTAGAGCGCACGGTCGCAAGCCGTTCGCCGCGCCCCGTGCCCTGAGACACTCAGCCCCGGCACCCTGTCGGGTGCGGCCCGCCAAACCATGCACTTGGAGAGAGAGATTGAGCGGACCGCCATTCATCCCGGCGGGAGGAGTTTGAAACCGGCAGAGGACCTCGCCGTTTCTGCGTCTGATACTGTCAAACCACGGGCAGAAAGCGAATTCTTATTTCCTAAGAACATGTCAGCCCAAAACCGGTGTCAGCCCTTCAAGGCAAAAACCACGATTGCGCTGCGTCCGGATCTCAAATCCGAAATCCTGCCCGGCGATCTTTTTTCGCAGATAGCCGATATAAACATCGACGACATTTTCCGTGCCGGACCCGTCGGTCGCCCATAACATGTCAAAGATCTGCCCGCGCGACACCGGTGATCCGGCGTTGTCCGCCAGAATGCGCAGCAGCGAAAACTCCCGCTCTGTCAAGAAAGTTTCCCCCTGCGCGCGGCGCAAGCAACGCGTCCTTTCCGTCATGACAGCGGGTGCCGGGCGACTGACCATCGCGCGTTTCTCCTGCACACGCAGCCGGGCCACCAGCTCGTCGAAGGAAAACGGCTTGACGATATAGTCATCTGCGCCGGCCTCCAGGCCGGCGGCGCGATGATCCACATCCGACAGGGCCGACAGCATGATGATCGGCACCACGATACCTCCGGCACGCGCAGAGCGGACAACGTCGATGCCATTCTCTTCCCCCAGCATGACATCGAAAATCGCACCATCGTACTGATCGGCCATCAGCCGTTCCAATGCCCTGTCGGCGCGGTTCTCGGTATCCGCGATATAACCATGCAGGGCCAGACCGCGCGCAAGGGCTGCGGTGATTCCGGGGTCATCATCGACGATCAGAAGGCGTGTTGTCATAGCGGCAGTTTACGGATCCTTGCGCGGCAGTCTAACGGATACTTTCGTTCCGTGCCCGCCCGCATCGTCGGACGGCAGCGGGCTTTGCATCCGGATCGTGCCCCCCTGTGCTTCGACCACCCAACGCGCCAGCGCCAGCCCGATCCCGAACCCCTGCCCTTCCGGGCTGCGCCCGCGCCTGAACCGCTCAAACAGTTCTGCGATGTCGGAGGGGGGCACGCCGGGACCATGATCCACCACGGCAATTCCGACCGATTGCGGCTCGTCTATGGGCACCAAACGCACGATCCCACCGTCCCGCGCATGTCGCACGGCGTTGCGCACCAGCCCCACCACCACCTGCCGCATCCAGTTGGCATCCGCCACAACCGGAAGCGCGGGGCACGACGCCATCTCCAGCACCATGCCCGCATTTGCGCATTCATGGGCAACCTCTTCGGCCACATCGGTCAAGATCTCGGCCAGATCAACAGGCTGCGGATCCAGCGCCAGTTCACCACTTTCCGAACGCGCCACCCGCAGCAAATCATCAATCCGCCGGTTCAGACGCGCTGCGCGTTCTTCAATCGTCGCGAAGGCAGAATCCGCCCCGGACCCCTGCCTTTGGCCGATCTGCGCCTCCATCAGGATCACCGTCAGCGGCGTGCGCAGCTCATGGCTTATATCGGCGAAAAAGCGGCGGCGGTTTTCATCGGTTTTCGCCAGCGCCGCATTGGCGGTGCGCAGCTCCGCCGTGCGCTGTTCGATGATCTCATTCAACGCCTCACGGTCTTTGCGTATGTTGTCCTCGCGCAGGCTTAGCGCCTGTGCCATCCGGTTGGTCTCGGAGTAGAGCAGCCCGATCTCATCCTGCCTGGTTTCGGGCAGCGCGACGGCGTAATTCTCTGACCCGATCTGCCGGGCCGCATCGCGCAGCCGGTCAAGTCGCCCGAATTGAGGCCGAACCAACCCGAAATAAAAGGCCAGTGCGGTCAGGACGGACAGAACGGCAATCACGATTGCCAGCCGTCCAAGCGACTGCCGCAATCTCTCGATCCCCGTCAGGATTTCGTTTCTGAACAGGATTTCGGCATTCACCGCCTGATTGAGCAGCGGATCAAACCCGGATGCGAACCCATTGATCCGTGCCCTCAGCGTTTCTGCATTGTCAGGACCTGCCTGCAATCCGCTGACAGTATTACCGATCAAAGCCTCCATCCGCGCCAGACCCAACGATTGCGTGGCATAGCGGGATTGCGCGTCCAGCCCCAACGCCTCGACCTGCGCGACGGCCTGTTCCAGATCCCGGCGCAACTGCCCAAAAGTGGTATTGATGTTCCTGACGACCGGCTCAAGCCGTTCTCCCCGCGCCCCGGCATCAAGTCCGGCTTGCACCGCTTCGGTCGAAATCACGAGAAAGGTGGAAATCTGGGTAGAGAGCGTGGAATAGCGCGCAATCCGCGCCTCTGCGGCCAGGGCGGTTTCCAACCGATCCGAAACGCGGGTCATCCCGATGAACATCGCCCCCGCGGTAAAAAGCGTCCCCACCGTCAGAAGCATTGCCCCGCCCGCCAGGCGGACCTTGAGAGAGACCTTTCTACGCTGCGACATCACAATTCGACCATTTCTTCGGCATAGGCCGAAAGATGGACAAGAAAACGGATAGTTCGCATGATCATTCCTGCCAACATTTCGTCGATTTCAGGACCCATCGTTAAAGGTGCAACGCCACAGTGCGTTCGGGCTTAGGGGATGTATTGCAGAGAAGTGCGCCGCGCGTAAACGCAATTGCATGCCCTGCGCCATTTTGCAGAGGCCTATCGGAAGGCAACGCCGTTGCAAAGGTTCCGACGGCTTGCGCTTCTCAATCCTTGGCGCGGTTGACCTGTCTATGACAGCACCCAGGTTCATACATTCCCAACCCAAAAGAAAGCGGCTCTCGCCCGAAACCTGACGGGAGATATACGCAGCACCGGGGGAGTGCATTGCGACCCAACCGAGGAGGTACCCATGAAATATATAGTATCCCGCAATGCCTTGGCCGCTGTCCGCTTTTGCTGCATCGGGACGGGAAAATCCTGAATGCAATGCTCCGGCCAATCCGGGCGGCCGCTGGAATTTCATCTGCCGTCAAGTCGGTAAATCCGTGCAGGATCAAGAGTTCATCGACCTTCGGCACTGGCGAGCTGCGCGGAGGCACCATGCAATTGCACAGCGCGTCCGGTATTCGCTGTGCAACCATCACCGGATGAAGCCCGCGCAAAAGAAAGCCCCGGCCAGCGCGTGCTGACCGGGGCGGGTTCGTTCACGTTCAGTGGCCCCGTCAGTGGCCCAGTGTCGCCGCATCGACGCGGCGGGGGTCCGAGGCACCGAACAGGTAGCCGCTTGCTTCGTCCACAAGGATCGACTGGGTCGAGCCCATCACGGACTGTTCGCTGACCTTGTGTCCGCGCTGTTCCAGCAGGCCAATCGTATCGACGCTGATCCCATCCTCGATGCGGATTTCATCGGGCAACCACTGGTGGTGGATGCGGGATGCAAAGCTGGCCTCGGCGATGTTCATGCCGTGGTCAATCACGTTCATGATGACTTGCAGCGTGGTCGTGATGATCCGCGACCCACCCGGCGAACCGGTCACCATGAAGACCTTGCCATCCTTCATCACCAGCGTCGGCGACATCGACGACAGCGGCCGCTTGCCACCTTCGACAGCATTGGCATCCCCGCCGATCAACCCGTAGGCGTTGGGCACGCCCGGTTTGGCGGCAAAGTCGTCCATTTCGTTGTTCAGCAGCACGCCGGTGCCGTCAGCGACCATGCCCGACCCGTAGGAGAAGTTTATGGTGTAGGTATTGGCGACGGCGTTGCCATCCTTGTCCACAATCGAGAAATGCGTGGTCTCATTACTCTCATAAGGCGCTAGGTCGCCCGGTTTGATCGTGCTGGAGGGTGTTGCGGCATGCAGGCTGATCTGCTTGCGAATGTCGGCGGCATAATCCTTGGACGTGATCTCTGCCAGCGGCACATCGACAAAATCACTGTCCCCCAGATACTCCGAGCGGTCCGCATAGGCGCGCTTCATCGCTTCGGCCATCAGGTGGATCGTGTCGGCGGAATTGTGGCCCAGAAAGCCAATGGGATAGCCTTCGAGGATATTGAGGATCTGCACGATATGCGCCCCGCCGGAACTGGGCGGCGGCATCGAGACGATCTCGTATCCGCGATAGGTGCCGCTGACCGGGTCCCGCAGGACGGGCTTGTAGTTCGCCATATCCTCGACCGTGATCCGCCCGCCGGTATTCTGCACGGCCGTCGCGATCTTTTCCGCTGTCTCGCCCTTGTAGAAACCGTCAATGCCCTCATCGGCGATCTTCTGAAGCGTGTTGGCCAGATCGGCCTGCGTCAGGGTTTCGCCCGGTTCGTAGAATCCGCCGCCTTCCTTGAAGAAAATTGCTTCGGATGAGGGCCATTTCTTGAGCCGTGCCTCCAGTCCTTTGAGGCTGTCGGCAAGGCCCGGCGTTACGGCAATCCCGTCGCGCGCCAGTTCGATCGCGGGCTGGATAACCTCGGCCAGCGTCATGGTGCCGTATTGGTCCAGCGCCATCTGCATACCCGCGACAGTGCCCGGTACGCCCGTGGCAAGGCCGGTGAAGCGTGACAATTCGGAATCGGCATTGCCTTCTTCGTCAAGATACATGTCCCGCTCGGCCGAGGCAGGGGCCATTTCGCGGTAATCAATCGCTTTGGTCTCGCCAGATTCCGCGTCATGCACAAGCATGAAGCCCCCCCCGCCGATATTGCCCGCACGCGGCAGGGTCACTGCCAGCGCAAAAGCCACAGCCACGCCCGCGTCGATGGCGTTGCCGCCGGCTTTGAGAATGTCGAGCCCGACGCGGGCGGCAACACCTTCCTGCGCCGCGACCATGCCATTTTCCGCATAAACCGGATGAACGCGGTCAGCACCCGAAAAAATCGCGTCTTCCTGCGCGTGAAGCGTAGAAGCACTGGCGAATGCGAGGCATAAAGCCCCGGAAAAGAGCTGTCTCATGGTGTCCCTTTCATGCTGCGGAAATTATTCAAAACCCAAACGTCTCGGCAAGGATCGTGCCAATTCCATGCCTCCGGATCAACCACCTTTCGATGCATGATGCCCAACAACACACTCTGAGCGAGAGTTCGCCGCGAATTCGGGGCGCCATTCGGTGCATCGTCCGCGCCACGCCATATAGAAAAGATACAGTAAAAAACGGTGTCCGCGTCCTACCGCACGATGCTGAATATTGGCCCTATCGGTGGCGGCCAGTTGGCGGCACTGAACAAACTTCGCGCGTGGCTGAACAACTCGGCGAAGCCCGGCGACCTGTTCAGGACAGCGGTGGCCTGATATTCGAACGCGCCGCCAAGAGAGGAGAGCTATGTATTGCCCGCCCTGAGAATCGTAACATATTGTATTATATTCTATATTTCAGAAATCTCTTAATTCCCTGGCGGTCCGGGGTCGCGGCCCGATCCATTTCATCGACACCAACGCGCCGGATGCAGGCCGTCACCAATACCAAGGATCCGGCTGACATCTGAAAATACTTGAAGGGATCGCTTTTGTCACAATTTCGACTGTCGGCGTTTGCGTCATCATGTGTCACCAGAAACGCACTGTTGGCACGATCCGTGTTCCAGCACGCGCTGATTTTTTGCAAACCACTAATGGGTCTCAAAGACCGGCACGAAGGCCGCCGGAGCCAGGGTTTCGGAAAGTGAAATCGCATCGACATTGTCCCCGGTGATGACTTGGATCTTCGGTCCGGCCTTGGTGATCTCAAGCTTGCCTTCGATGGCACGCACCGCCATTTCGATGGCCAGCCGCCCTTGCAGGATTGGAAAATCAGTCGGTGCCGCGAGAATTCTGCCGCGTCTGATGCCGCGATAGACCGCATGGCTCATGTAATCGGAAACGATCAGAATCTGCTCATCAAGCCCTCGCGCGCGCAGCAACGACACCGCCGCTTCGGCGGTCGGGGCGCTTCCGACAATGTAATCGAGATCGGGGAAATCATCGAGCGCCTCTTCGACCAGTCGCACCTGGATCTCACGACCGGTATCGCCGAATTTGCTGACAACGACTTCCGCCGAACTGCCGCGCAAGGCCTTGTGAAAGCCGTTCTGAACAAAGCGCACCCAGCCAGCTCCTTCGGGGCCGGGAAACCAGGCCAACCGCACCGGCGCGCTGCCCTCCGGGTGGCGCTCTGCGATGATCCGCCCGGCGGCGGCACCCATTTCCTCCCAAGACACGGCCGAACGGGCGCTGATACCGCCTTCGGCGATGTCATTGACCGCAGCGATAACCGGGATCTGCCCGGCGATCTGGCGGATGGTTGTCGAGAGTCCGTGAAACGACACTGTTCCGATGATCAGCGCATCGGCACCGGAGGCGACGCAGCTTTCGACCTGCTCGATCTGGCGCGCGAGATTGGGATAGCCGCCCGCCTCGACCAGTCGGAATGAGACCCCCAGACGGCGGGCTTCCTCGACCATGCCGTAATTGACGCTAAGCCAATAGGCGTCCTTCATATGCGGATATGAGACGCAGATCCGCCAGCGCCGCGCAGCGCCTTCGAGCGGCTGATAGGCAATGGTATCGACCGTCTGCTTACCCTCGGCGGAGAGACGCGGCACGTCGAGATCCCAGCTTTGCGCCAAGGCCGGTGCGCTCAGGGCCAGCCAGATCAGTGCGGCGAGATTTCGCATGGGGGTCCATTCCTGTGAAGTCCGGGCAGTAGACACCGGGCGCGACTGCGTTTCAAGTTTGCGCAAGCGCGACTTTGCTGCGTAAGCTGGCGCATGTTCGAAAGATTGGGATTGGGCGGGCGGTTGATCCTGGCGTTCCTTGTGATCGCCGGGTTGCCGACGCTTGCTGGTGTGTTCGGCCTGATTGAACTGCGCGACATCGCCCATAGTCAGTCGCGCATCGTGAATGAAACGATCCCGGCGATCGCCCATGTGCGCGGCATCACCGAGGAAAGCGGTCGGGTAATCGCCGCCGCGCCGGAACTCGCCAAGGAAACCTCGCAGGTCGGGCGCGAAAGGCGCGCGCAGTTTCTGGCCGAGCAGGTGGCGGCCCTGAGCGGTCGGCTGGAGCGCGATGGCAGTGAGGAGATCGGGAATACCATGGTGCTGCGCGGCGCGGTGGCCGATGTCGAAGCGCGGATCTTCCGGCTTAACGATCTGGTCGAGCAGCGCATCACCCTGACCGAGATCCGCCGCGACCGTCTGCGCGCGGCGTTGCAAGCGGCCACCGACCTGCTCGACATGGCCGATACGCTGGTCGCCAATGCCGAGATGGGCACCACCGCGGTGATCACCAGCCTCTATGATTACAGCACCGAGGATATCAGCCGCGCCGATACGCTCGACAAGCTGATCGAGGTTGACCTTTTTCAATTGGGCCTGATGTTCGAGCTGCGCTCGCGCACCGCCGAGATCGGGCTGCTGGTGAACCGGATCGCCGAAGCCGGCGCGCTGGCGCAATTGCTGGAGATCCGCGCGATGCTCAACAACCGCATCGAGGTGGTGGCGCGGCGGGTCACCTCGATCCGCGATCCGGGACGGTCCGAACAGGCCGCCGCCCATTTGCAGGTATTGTTGCCGCTGGTAGAGGGCGAGCGCGATATTTTTGCATTGTCCGCAGACATCCTGCGCATCCATGACGAGATTGCAGCCCAGCAGACCGAGCTGCAATCCGCCGCGATCCAGCTGGGCAAAGAGGCCGGCAGAGTGGCAAGCATCGCGCAGGAACAGGCGATCGCCACCGGCGTGGCCGCAACAGCGCAATTGCGCCGCACCCAACTGCGCAACGGCATTGCAGCAAGTATCGCGCTGGCAGTGTCGCTGGCGGTGCTCTGGTTCTTCATTCGCGGCAATATCACCCGCCGCCTCGACCGGCTGTCGGGCGCGATGGCCGCTTTGGTCAGCGGTGACCTGGAACGCCGTGTCGTGCCCCTGAAAAGCGATGAGATCGCGCGGATGGAAGAGGCGGTGGAGGTGTTTCGCCAGCAGGCCATCGACAATCGCGAGCTTGAAGCAGAGCGTGATCGCAACGCCCGCGAATTGCTCGAACATCGCAATAACCTGCAAGTTCTGGTCACCCAGCAGACCGAGCAGTTGCGCGAAGAGGTGGAGGCGCATGATGCAGCAAGGCGCAAGGCCGAGAGCGCGGACCGGGCGAAATCGGAATTTCTGGCGATGATGAGCCATGAGATACGCACGCCGATGAACGGCGTGCTGGGCATGTTGCGCACCATGTTTGGCGAGGGGTTGAGCCGGACACAGACAAGACGTCTGCATGCTGCGATCACCTCAAGCCAGAGCCTGCTGCGGATCCTCAACGGCATTCTTGATTACACCAAGATCGAAAGCGGCGTGCCGACACTGGAAGCCACCACCTTTTCCCTGCGAGAGCTGGTCGAGGATATCGTGACGCTGATGCGGCCCACGGCGCGCGAACGCGGCGTCGAACTGCTGCTTGACCTGCCGCCAGAGGTGCCCCCGGCGCTGAAAGGCGATGCCGGGAAGCTGCGGCAGATCCTGTTCAATCTGGTATCCAATGCAGTGAAGTTCACCGCCCAAGGCGAGGTAGTATTGCGGGTCCGGCTGGGAAGCGAGGAAGACGCTCAGCTTGGCGTGACGTTCGAGGTCAGCGATTCCGGCGTCGGGATTTCGGCACAGGCGCAGCAGCGCATTTTCGAAGCATTTGAACAGGAAGACCGCAGCATCGCACGGCAATTCGGCGGCACCGGGCTGGGGTTGGCGATCTGCAAGCGCTTTACCGATGTGATGGGCGGCACGCTCAGCGTCGAGAGCAGCAAGGGCCGCGGCTCGGTTTTTACGCTAAGCGTGGCGCTTGAGCCGGGCGATGCGGCTGATCTGCCGCACGCCGAGGATTCGTTAAGCTTTCCGACCCCGGTACGGGCTTTGCGCATACTGGTGGTGGAGGATAACGAGATCAACCGTATGGTGGCGCGCGGGTATCTGGAAAGATTGGGCCATACCTGCCGCTGCGTCGGCTCGGCGGAAGAGGCGCTGTCGGTGCTCGGGGCGGAGGATTTCGACGTGGTGCTGATGGATGTGAACCTGCCGGGGATCAGCGGCACCGCGGCGACCCGCAAGCTGCGCCAGTCAACCGATCAGCGACTGGCGACCCTGCCCGTGATCGGCATTTCGGCGCATGTACAGGAGGAGCAGACCTCGGTTCATCTCGATGCCGGGATGGATTGCTTCGTGGCCAAACCGATCTCACCGGATCGGCTGGCCCAAGCGCTCGACGCGGTGACGGCAGGCCACAAGCGCAAGGTTTTTCTGCCACAGCACATGGAAGGTTCCGGTGCGATCGCCGACGATCTTCGCCGCGCGCTGGCAGAGAATGCCGCGGATTTCGGCACGGCACGCACGCTGGAAATCGCCGATTTGTTTCTTGAGCAACTCGGGCGCGAGCAGCGCGACCTGCACGCTGCCTGTGCCTCGCAGGACTGGCACAGAGTGTGCAAGCTTGCGCATCGGATCAAGGGCGCGGCGGGAAATTTCGCCCTGACCGAGATGATCGAGACCCTGCAAAAAGTCGAACGGGCGGCAGAACACGGCGAAGGCGCGCTTGTGATCCGCCATCTAAAAAGACTGACCCGCGAACTGACTGCTGCACAGGAGGCGATGGAGCAGGCGCTGACGGAAATGCGCGAGCTTACTCCAGTGGCGCAGTAAAAACGTACCCCTCGCCATGCACCGTGGTGATGAACCGCGGCGCGGCCGGGTCTTCCTCGATCTTGGCGCGGAGGCGGCGGATCAGCACGTCAACGGTGCGCGGATTGGTGCCAAACTGGCGATGGGTGACGCTGCCCATCAACATGTCACGGCTCAGCACTTCGCGGGCGCGCCCGATCAGCGTGTTGAGCAGCTCGAACTCGGCGCGGGTCAGCGGTACTGTCTCGCCGTCGCCATCCTGCAGGCGGCGGCTGGCGCTGTCGAATGTGAAATCGCCAAAGCGCACGACGCGGCGGGACAACCGGCGGATATCAGAGGTGCGGCGCAGCAGGTTCTTGATTCGGGCAAGCAATTCGCGCCGGTTGAACGGCTTGCAGACGTAATCATCAGCGCCAAGCTCAAGCCCGACAATCCGGTCCACGTCATCACTGCGTCCGGTCAGCAGGATAATCCCCAAATCCGATCGCGCCCGCTGCTCGCGGGTAATCTCCAGCCCGTCCTTACCTTCGAGGTTGATGTCCACGATCAGCAGATCTATCTCTTCGGACGGAAGCAGGTCCTCGGCCTCCGGGGCGCTTGCTGCTTCGAAAACAGTATAGCCCTGCGCCTGCAAATAGCTGGCGAGGGTGGTCCGGGTGACCGGTTCATCCTCGACGATCAGGATCTGATATTTGCGCAATGCCGCTGCCCTCCCGCAAGACTGTTAACAAATTTTAACATTCTCTACCATCCTGTTCATCACAACAGGCTTACCTGTTCACATATCCTGAATAATCTGCTGCTGCGGAAGGTCAGACCCGTCCGCGGAACACCGTAGTGCCCACCAGTGGCACCGGGAAACCATCAGGGAGAATTAGATGAAAACGCAATTCAAACTTTTCACGCTTGCCGCGGGACTAAGCCTCAGCGCCACAACTGCTTTTGCCGAAGATTCCTCCGACCCCATTGTCATTCCGACCCATAATTGGTCGAGCCAGATCGTGATGAGCCATGTGGTTGGGCAGATCTTCGAATCGATGGGCACAAATGTCGAATATGTGTCCACCGACAGTCAGGCAGTCTATGAATCCGTGCGCCTGGGTGACGTGACGCTTGAGCTCGAAGTTTGGGAAGGTGCCTTCGGTAATTCGTTCCGAGCCGCGCAGGAGAAGGGCGGGATCGTCGATGCCGGGGACCATGACGCAATCACCCGTGAGGATTGGTGGTATCCTAGCTGGACCAAAGATGCCTGCCCGGGCCTGCCCGATTGGGAAGCCCTGAACGCCTGCAAAGCAGAATTCGTCACGCCCGAAACCGGCGATAACGGCCGTTTCCTTGGGGGTCCAGTGGACTGGCTCAAGCATGACGCAGAGCGCGTCGAGGCGCTGGATATGGATTTCACCGTGGTAAACGCGGGCTCCGCATCGGCGCTCTGGGCCGAAGTGGCCGCAGCCGAAAAGACCAAGCGCCCCGTGGTGATCTTCAACTGGACGCCCAACTTCGTTGAAGCGCTTTATCCGGGTGAATTCGTCGAATTCCCGAAATGGGAAGAAGGCTGTGACACTGATCCGTCGGTCGGTCCGAACCCTGACGCGACCTATGATTGCGGCAACCCGGCCAACGGTTACCTCAAGAAGGCCGCTTGGGAGGGAATGGAAGAGAAATGGCCCGCCGCCTACAAGACCCTGACCGAAGTCAGCTTTACCAACCCGCAGATCGCGGAAATGGCCAAGCTTGTCGATATTGACGAGATGGAGCCCGAAGAAGCAGCTGCGGCATGGCTCGAATCCAACGAAGATGTCTGGAAGCCCTGGGTGGCCGGTGGCGCCTGAGTTGCGCCGACCTGTCATCGCTCTCCGCCCGGCAACTGAGCCGGGCGGGTTCATCGCATCAAGGGGAAAAATTTCATGACCACACCGGAAACCGTCATTTCTTGCAGCAATGTCTGGAAGCTGTTTGGAGAGAAAGCGGAAAACTATCTGGCGGGCATGACCGGCAATCCGACTTTCGATGAAATTCGCCAGGCCGGTTATATCGCCGCCGTGCGCGATGTCTCAGTTGATATAACTCGAGGCGAAATGCTGGTGATCATGGGGCTTTCGGGCTCTGGCAAATCAACCTTCGTACGCTGCCTGTCGCGGTTGCTCGACATCACTGGCGGCACCGTCAAGGTCGAAGGGCAGGATATTGGCGCTCTCGACGAAAAAGAACTGATCGATCTACGCCGCAACAAGATGGGCATGGTATTCCAGAGCTTCGGCCTGCTGCCGCATCGCAACGTGCTTGATAACGTCGCTTTCCCGCTGGAGATGCGCGGCCAGGACCGCCACACCCGCCGCGCCCGGGCGCTCGAAGTGATCGAACTTGTCGGGCTTGGTGGGCGCGAGGAATATTTCCCACGCGAATTGTCCGGTGGCCAGCAGCAGCGCGTCGGCATTGCCCGGAGCCTCGCCATCGAACCCGATATCTGGTTCCTGGATGAGCCGTTCTCGGCACTCGACCCCCTAATCCGCCGGGAGATGCAGGATGAATTTCTGCGCCTGCAGGAAATGCTCGGCAAGACCATCGTTTTCATCACCCATGATTTCGACGAGGCGCTGCGCCTTGCCGACCGGATCGCGATTATGAAGGACGGCGCGGTTGAGCAATGCGACACGCCCGACAAGATCGTGCTGGAACCAGCAACCGAATATGTCCGCAAGTTCACCGAAGATATCAATAAGGCCCGCGTGGTCCATGCCCGCGGTCTGGCCCGCCCGATCAACGGCATCGCCCCGACCGGCGAGCCGATTGCCGGACATACGACCATTCAGGAAATGGGCCGCCTGCTGGTCAATGACACGCGCGACCTGATGCCGGTTTCCGACAAGAACGGCAAGGTGATCGGCGCGATGGCAAGACAGGAAGCGCTCGACGTGCTCTTCGGAGCACCCGCATGACCACCGCGCTTACCAACAATCCGCAGGCGCGCTTGCCCGCGCTCTCAAAAACCCGCGTCGCCCAGGGGCTGCTGGGGTTTGCCGTGCTGCTGGTGCTGACCAAGACCTTGCTCCCCGCCGGGCTGGTCCGGCCGCCGGAATGGCTGGTCTGGCCCTTTGCCGACTGGATCAACGCGCTGTTCAACTTCCTGCGCGATGATCTGGGATTGATGCATGTCACCCGCGCCTTCGCCGAAGGGGTCGAGTGGTTGCTAGATGTCACCGCCAACCTGCTCTATGGGCGCAACCGCTGGCCATATCTGGGCCCGATTCCCTGGAGTGTCATCGCTGTGACCGCCGGGGTTGTGGGTTATGCGTTGCAGGGCTGGCGTCTGGCTCTGCTTTCGGCGGGAACATTTGTTTGGATCGTGGTGATGGGCCAGTGGACCTGGTCGATGGAAACGCTGTCAGTCATTGTCGTAGCGGCACCGTTTTCGATCCTCTTTGGTCTGATGATCGGGGTACTCGGGTGGAAATCACCGCGTTTCGAGAAGATCCTCAACCCGATCCTCAACATCGCACAATCATTGCCGCATTTCGCCTATATGATCCCGGTCGTGGTGTTCATCGGAGTCGGCCCAAAGGCGGGGGCGATCGTGACGATCATCTTCTCAGTGCCGCCGATGATCAGGATGACCTTGCTGGGCCTCAAGAAGGTTTCACCCGAAGTGGTGGAAAGCGGGCATATGTGCGGCGCGACGCGCTGGCAATTGCTGCATTCGGTACAGATCCCGACGGCACGCACCGACATTCTCGTGGGCGTCAACCAGGTGATCATGCAATGTCTCGCCATGGTGGTTCTGGCCAGTTTCATCGGCATGCCGGGCCTCGGCCAGAAACTGCTACAGTTGCTACAAGCGCTGAAGATCGGTCGCTCGGTCGAGATCGGCATTACCATCGTGCTGCTCGCAGTCATGCTCGACCGCTGCACCAAGGCGTGGGCGGTGAGGCAGCCCGAGCATTTCGAGAAGGGCACATCCTGGGTTGTGAGTAACAAGTTTCTGGTGATCTGGGCGGTGCTGGTCGCCGTTGCCTTCGCGCTGGCGCAGGTGTTTCCAATGCTCGACCAGGTCAAGCGCAGTCAGGCGCTGAGCATGGCCAAACCGATCGATGCGGTGGTGGACTGGTTCATCGTGCTGATCGATCCGGTCACCCAATGGCTGCGCTGGTTCCTGATCACCTGGATACTGATCCCGATGCGTGACGCCTATCTGTACCTGCCGTTCAGCGCCGTGCTGGCGTTGCTGGCGGCAATCGGCTGGGCCATCGGTGGGCTGCGCTCGGCGCTGGTCTGCCTTGGCTTCTTCGGGCTGATCGCAATGTCAGGCTGGTGGGATCGCGCGATGATCACCGTCTATATGGTGAGCTTTTCTGTGCTGCTGGCGCTGCTCGTTGGCTTTCCGATGGGGATCTGGGGCGCGCGCAATGAAAAACGCGCCGTCAAAGTGCTGCTGATCTGCGACACGTTGCAGACCTTTCCGAGCTTTATCTACCTGATTCCGGTGGTGATGCTCTTTGGGGTCAATGACGTTGCCGTGGTCAGTGCCGTGTTCCTGTTCGCTGCGGTGCCGCTGGTGCGCTACACGATCGAGGGGCTGCGCGGCGTGCCGGAAGCGCTGATCGAGGCGGCTAACATGTCCGGGGCGACACAACGCCAGACCTTGTGGAATGTGCGCCTGCCGATGGCCCTGCCGACGATCATGGTCGGGGTCAACCAGTCGGTGATGTTCTCGCTGTTCATGGTGATCATCGCCGCCTTCATCGGCACCCAGGATCTCGGTCAGGAGATGCAGCGGGCACTTTCCTCCACCGATGTCGGCAAGGGGCTGGTGCTGGGCTTTGCGGTGGCCTTCATGGGGCTGATGGTCGACCATCTGGTGACCCGCTGGGCTTCTGGACGGCGACAGGCACTGGGGCTCGCATAGCGATTCGTCAGGGGCGGGCCAATGGTCCGCCCCGAGATGGGGGTGTCTGGGGGCTGAGCGTTGGCCCAAAAGGCACCGCCCCCTGAAACTCAACATCTTAAGGTAAAAAGTGGTGTCCGCGGCGGGATTCGAACCCACGGCCCCAGGATTCATACCACTTCGGCTTTCACCGCCGCCCTTGCGGGCGTTCGTGGTCTGGACTGTCCCTTCACCCTAGACCATCGGTCCGTAGGCGCTGCCCATCCAGTCTCTACACCTTCCCCTTGCGGGGCTTGGCTCGGGATTGGCAAGATGCGAGCGCATCGTAGCTTTCCCCGACTTTGAGCAGATCCGTTGCGCGGTTTCCCATCGCAACGCCCAATTGAAAATTAGGAATCCTGTGCTCTATCCAGCTGAGCTACGCAGACACATCTGACCTTTTTCTACGATTGTTCGCCTTGACCGACAAGTCCCAAAAGTCCCGCCGTAGAACACCGCTCGCCGCGGTGGCGTTTGGGCGGTCATGTCGAAGCCCCGACGCACCGACTGCGCGGCTTTGCTGGCTTGAACAGGCTCGGGCGATTGCGTAGCATCGACTGAACCATCACAGGATTACCCACTTTGGCAAACGATGACTCCCGCCCCTTGACCCTGCGCGACGTGTCCGAGGCGTCGGGCGTGTCCGAAATGACCGTCAGCCGCGTGTTGCGAAACCGCGGCGACGTGTCGGATGCAACCCGCGAAAAGGTGCTGGAGGCCGCGCGCAGGCTGGGCTACGTGCCCAACAAGATCGCAGGCGCGCTGGCCAGTCAGAGGGTTAATCTGGTGGCAGTCATCATTCCGTCCCTGTCGAACATGGTTTTTCCGGAGGTTCTGACCGGCATCAACCAGGTGCTGGAAGGCACGGATCTGCAAGCGGTCGTGGGCGTCACCGATTATACCCCTGAAAAGGAAGAGCGTGTCCTGTATGAAATGCTGTCATGGCGGCCCTCGGGCGTGATCATCGCCGGGCTGGAACATACGGATTCCTCGCGTGCGATGATGCAGGCGGCCGGCATTCCGGTGGTCGAGATCATGGATGTGGACGGCACGCCCGTCGATTGCATGGTCGGCATTTCGCATCGCCGCGCAGGCCGCGAGATGGCAAAGGCGATCCTGAAAGCAGGCTACAAGCGGATCGGCTTCATGGGCACCAAAATGCCGCTGGATCACCGCGCCCGCAAACGCTTTGAAGGGTTCACGGAGGCGCTGGCAAAGGGCGGTGTCGAGGTCGCGGATCAGGAGTTCTATTCGGGCGGATCGGCTTTGGTGAAAGGACGCGAGATGACCCATGCCATGCTTGAACGCACACCGGATCTGGATTTCTTGTATTATTCCAACGACATGATTGGCGCGGGTGGCTTGCTTTATCTGCTTGAGAAGGGCGTCGATATCCCCGGAGAGATCGGACTGGCCGGTTTTAACGGGGTCGATCTTCTGGATGGATTGCCAAAGCAATTGGCGACAATGGATGCCTGCCGTCTGGATGTTGGCAAGACCGCCGCCCAGATCATCGCGACACGGGTCGCAGATGGGGATGCGGCTGAATACGAAAGCCATGTGGAACTGACCCCGACGATCGCTTTTGGCGATACGCTCAAACGGAAGTGACGCAGCCGCCGGTCCTGAAGAACCGTGCGGCGCGGCGGCTGTTTCTTGACCGGCACGCCTTGGCGGAAGCACCCACCGGGTCCGCAAAGGGTGCGGATCTCGCGGCTTTGATCAAGCGGCTGGGCTTTGTCCAGATCGACAGCATCAATACCGTGGCGCGCGCGCATCACATGATCCTGCATGCGCGGCGGCAATCTTACCGGCCCGCCGATCTTGCACCTTTGCTGGACCGCGACCGGACGATATTTGAACACTGGACGCATGATGCTGCGGTGATCCCCACAGAATTCTATCCCTATTGGCACCTGCGCTGTGCCCGTGACGCTGCTGCGCTGGGAAAGCAATGGCGCAAGGGACGCCCGGACGGTTTCGAACACAAGACGCAGCCGGTGCTGGATCACATCCGCACCCACGGTCCCGCCAGTTCGTCCGAGGTCGGCAAGGACGAAGGCCGCAGCTCGGGCGGCTGGTGGGAATGGCACCCGTCAAAAACGGCGCTGGAATATCTCTGGCGGTCGGGCGCGCTGGCGGTGACGCGGCGCGAGGGGTTTCGCAAGATCTACGATCTGGCCGAAAACGTGATCCCCGAACGCCATCTTGCCCACCGTCCCACCGAGGCCGAGACAATCAATTGGGCCTGCAACGCGGCGCTGGACCGCCTGGGTTTTGCCACTGCCGGCGAAATCGCAGCCTTCTGGGCCAAGGCCACCGCCGCCGAGGCGAAGGCCTGGGTAGCGCGCGGTCTGGCATCGGGCGCTTTGCAAGAGATTGACATCGAAGGCACGGATGGCAGCCTGCGCCGCTCTGTCGCGCGGCCCGGCATCGCGGACGCCGCACAAAACGCGCCCAAGCCACCTGCCCGGATGCGCGTGCTCAGCCCGTTCGATCCGGCGCTGCGCGACCGCGCCCGGGCAGAGCGCCTGTTCGGGTTTCACTACCGGATCGAGGTCTTTACCCCGGCCCCCAAACGCATTTATGGCTATTACGTCTTTCCGTTGCTGGAAGGCGACCGGCTGGTGGGGCGGATCGACATGAAAGCTGACCGGTCGGCGGGGGTTCTGAACGTTGCCGCAGTCTGGCCCGAACGCGGTGTGCGCTGGACTGACGCCCGCCACGCACGGCTGGAAGCGGAACTGGCCCGCATCGCCCGCTTTGCCAAGCTGGAAGACGTTCGTTTTCCCGCTGGGCCGCTGATCGCCGAAACGCTGTAATGCCAAAAGGCGCCGGGTCAGGCCCGGCGCGCGTATCGCGGAGACCGCATGACCTATCGCCGTTACGCGATCTATTACACACCTCAGGAAAGCGCGCTGGCACGGTTCGGCGCGGCGTGGTTGGGCTGGGACATGTTGACCGGCATGGCCTGCACCGCCCCGGTGGTAAACGGGCTGCATGCGCCTGCACATAGCCTGACCGAAACACCGCGCCGCTACGGGTTTCACGCAACGATCAAGCCACCCTTCCGGCTGGCTGATGAACAAAGCGCGACCACACTTGCAGCGGCACTGGAAACACTGTCCGTGCGCCTGCCCCCCGCGTTTGCCGACTCTCTGAAGATCACTCGTCTGGGCCGTCTTGTGGCACTGACACCTGCGAGAGAGACCACCGCGATTGCGAATCTTGCGGCGCGGACGGTAGAGGCGCTTGATGTTTTCCGCGCGCCGTTAAGTCAGGCCGACCTTGATCGCTACGGGTCACACCCTTTATCCGACCGGCAGAAGCAAATGTTACAACGCTGGGGCTATCCCTATGTGATGGACCAATTCCGGCTCCACCTCACGCTGAGCAGCAAGCTGCCGGTCGCTCAGGCGCGGATGCTTGAGGCGACGCTTGCCGATCATCTGACACCGATCCTGCCCACGCCCTTCGCGCTGGACGCGCTGACCCTTGCGGGCGAAGACGCCGACGGGATGTTTCATGCGATTTCCACGCACCAGTTGCGTGGCCGAGCATGATCCGGCGGCTTCCAAAACAGCTCGTCATAGCGATGTTACATCACACCCTTAATCAAACTGTGGCTGGAAAGATTGAAATCCAGCCGCAAACCCCAAAACGTTTCAGAACGCGTCGGGGCGGCCCCTCGGACCGCCCCAATTCTGTATCAGATTGCGATAGGCTCCGGCGTTAATTCAGCGCCTTGTCGGTGACGGCGTGAGTCCAGGCACCTTCGGGCTGCTTGGTGATCACCGGATCGGATCCGCCCGACAGCAACGAGTCGACGGTCCGTTGATAATCCGCCTCGTCCAACGCACCGTTCGAGCCTGAGGTCAGCTTGCCAATCTCGCGCATCATCCGCTTTTGATGCGCTTCGGTCTGCGCGCCCGTCTCGTCATATTCCAGCACGATCTCTGCGGCTTCATCCGGGTTCTCTTCGGCGTATTTCCAGCCCTTCATCGAGGCGCGCACGAAACGGGCGAGCTTATCAACGGTCGCTTCGTCCGACAGCGTGTCCTCCAGAACATACAACCCGTCTTCAAGCGTCGCGACGCCCTGATCCTCATATTTGAACGTCACAAGGTCTTCTTCGGCGATTCCCGCATCCAGAACCTGACCGTATTCGTTATAGGTCATGGTCGAGATGCACACCGCCTGCTTCTGCAACAGCGGATCGACGTTGAAGCCCTGTTTCAGAACTTCGACACCGTCCTCACCGCCCTCTGTCGGGATTCCAAGCTGGCTCATCCAGGACAGGAACGGGTATTCATTGCCGAAGAACCAGACACCCAGCGTGTTGCCGGGGAAATCCTCGGGGCCTTCGATGCCACTTTCCTTGAGGCAGGTCAGCATCATGCCCGACGACTTGAAAGGCTGCGCGATATTGACCAGCGGCAACCCCTTTTCACGCGCGGCCAGCGCGGCGGGCATCCATTCGACGACCACATCGGCGCCACCGCCTGCGATCACCTGTGTGGGCGCGATATCCGGGCCGCCCGGCTTGATCGTGACGTTCAGATCCTCGTCCTCGTAAAAGCCTTTTTCCAGCGCCACATAATAGCCCCCGAACTGGGCCTGTGTGACCCATTTCAGTTGCAGCGTCAGATCATCCGCCGCCTGTGCGCCCGAAGCGATCAGCCCTGCGGCAACGGCCAGTCCGGCAATCTTGTTCATCGTCATTCTTTAAACTCCGTGTTGTTGATCGCGTTTCATTGTTATCGGCCCCGCCGTTGCGACGGGTGCCAAAAGGTCACCCAACGCTCGATCAGTACGACGAACCCGTAGAGAACCGTTCCTGTCAGCGCAGAAACGGCGATTTCGGCCCAGACCATATCAATCCCCAACCGTCCGACCTCTGTCGAGATGCGGAACCCCATGCCTTTGGTGGGCGAGCCGAAATACTCCGCCACGATAGCACCGATCAACGCAAGGGTGGCCGAGATTTTCAGGCCATTGAAGACAAACGGCATGGCTGCGGGCAGGCGCAATTTGGTCAGGGTCTGTGCATGGCTCGCCGAATAGGTGCGCATCAGGTCGCGCTGCATCCTGTCGGTTGCCGCCAGCCCTGCCAGCGTGTTCACCAGGATCGGGAAGAACACCATGACCACCACAACCGCAGCCTTGGACTGCCAGTCAAATCCGAACCACATCACCATGATCGGCGCGACCCCGACGATCGGCAGGGCCGCCACGAAATTGGCTACCGGCAACAGGCCGCGACGCAGGAAATCCACGCGGTCAATCGCCAATGCAGCCACAAAGCCCGCAACCGCCCCGATCAGAAGGCCGGTCAACGCCCCTTTCAGTACGGTCTGCACCCAATCGACCCAGAGGATCGCAGTTGAGCGTTGGATGGCGGCCCAAATCTCCGACGGTGCGGGCAGGATCGCACGGGGGATGTTGAATCCGACAACAAACAGCTCCCACAAGACAAGCACGGCGATCCCGAACCCAAGCGGCAACCCGATCCGCAAAAACAAGGATGGCTGCCCGGTCATGTCTGCCCTCCGCCCATCGTCCGCACCGCAATTTTCTCGATCCCGGAGACGATCCATATCAGCAAGGCTGCCAGGATTGCCGCGGCAAACAGTGCCGACCACATGATCATCGGATTGCCGAATTGCGATCCGATCAGCATCCGCGCGCCCAAGCCAGAGATCGCGCCCGTTGGCAGCTCGCCTACGATGGCACCGACGAGGCTGGCCGCCACTGCGATTTTCAGCGAGGCGAAGAAATAGGGCAAGGATGCGGGCAGGCGTAATTTCCAGAACACCTGGCCCGGGGATGCGCCATAGGTGCGCAGCAAATCCAGTTGCATTCCGTCAGGGCTGCGCAAGCCCGCAACCATGCTGACAAGTATGGGAAAGAAGCCAAGATACCCCGCGATGATCGCCTTTGGCACCATCAGGCTACCCGCACCGGCGGCATTGGCCAGCACCACGATCATCGGCGCGAGTGCCACCACCGGGATGGTCTGGCTGATGATCGCCCATGGCATCAGCGTCAGGTCCGCAAAACGGCTCAGCACGATGGCAACCGCCAGCGCGACGCCGGCAATGATCCCCAGCGCAAAGCCTGCCATCGTCGCCTGAAACGTGATGAACCCGTGATAAACCAGACTGCGTTTCGAGGTGACCTTCTTGTTGACCACCCCGTCATACAGCTCTGCCGCAACTTGGTGCGGCGCGGGCAGTTTGGCACGATCCTGATTCATCGTATCGCGCAATACTTCCGTGAAGCCCGGTTCAGTCCCGGCCCGCGCGGCCTGATCCATCACCCATGTGCGGTTCATCAGAAAACTGCCGACATACCAGATGGCAAAGATCGTCAGCACGACCACCAGCACCGGACCAAAACGCCTCATCGCCGCCACTCCGTCCGCAAGCGCGCAATACTGGCACGCAGCATCGGACCCCATTCTAAACTGTCGGCTTCGCCACAGGCATCGTCGGTCGATGTTTCGGCTTTCGGACGGACGGACATCAGTGCGGCCTTGCGGGCAGCACGACGCGCAACGCAGGCCTCAGTCATCATAACCATGCCCCGCGCGCAACCCATCGCGCACCCGATGCGCGATCTCGATGAATTCGGGCGTATCGCGGATTTCCAGCGGGCGCTCCTTGGGCAAAGGGCTGTCGATCACGTCGCTGATCCGTCCGGGGCGCGGGCTCATCACCACGATTTTGGTGGACAGATACACCGCCTCGGGGATCGAATGCGTGACAAAGGCGATGGTCTTTTCCGTTCTTCTCCATAACGCCAGAAGCTGTTCGTTCAGATGGTCGCGGACAATCTCGTCCAGCGCCCCGAAAGGTTCATCCATCAGAAGAATATCCGCGTCAAATGCCAGCGCGCGCGCGATCGAGGCCCGCTGCTGCATCCCCCCCGAAAGCTGCCACGGGAATTTCTTCTCGAACCCGTCAAGTTCCACCAGTTCCAACACTCGGGCCACCCGTTCAGCCTGATCCGCCTTGGAATACCCCATGATCTCCAGCGGCAGGCGGATGTTGCCGCCGATCGTGCGCCACGGGTACAGCCCCGCCGCCTGAAACACATAACCATAGGCGCGGTTGCGCCGCGCCTCCGCCGCGCTGACGCCATTGACTGTGATGCTGCCCCCTGTCGGATGCTCCAGATCGGCCATGACGCGCAGGAACGTCGTCTTGCCGCAGCCGGATGGGCCGATGAAGCTGACGAAATCGCCCTTATGGATATCCAGCGACACGTCCTTGAGCGCATGGACGGGGCCATCGTTGGTTTGGAACGTCAGCGATAAATCACTGGCGGAAATCACAGAGCGGTTCATGGCGCATTCACTACCGGTTTGGCCCGCAAAAAGCGCACGGAAATTAATATCAGCGTAATCAAGGCCAGTGGACCAATGACATATAGGTAAACCCGATCAATAACTCCGCCTGCGGAATCGCAGTTGAATATCATTTGCCCCTCCCCGCCCTCACCGGGCGCAGGGGGAACATAACGAGGGGCGTGCAAACAATGAAAGATCCCGCGAACAATGTTTTGTGCAAGCCAGATGCTCGCCAGCGCCCCGATTCCAAAGGCGGCGATCCGATGTAGCCACCGGTTCGCTATCCATGAAGCGGACCAAACGATCCCCACGAAAAACGCCATCCCAACCGCGGTGACAAAAAGATGCGCGGCGAGCATTCATATCCCCGCCGGAATGTTCAGCGGATCGCGCTGGATCATCTTGGGCGCGGTCAGTGCCTTCCACTTGCTCAGCGCCTCATGCGCAGATGGGAATGCGGGGCGCGGGACGAACTTGCCGCGGCCGGGTTGGGGTTGCGAATTCTGGCCCCAGGCCCAAATCACCTCGCCACGGCTAAGCGTGTAGCGGCTTTGCGCGGACACGTTGAACCCTTCAAAGACGTTGTAGTCCAGCACTGAATGGTGGTTCGTGGGCGAGATCGTCTTGGAGATTTTCGGATCCCACACCACGATATCCGCATCCGCCCCTTCGACGATGGCCCCCTTCCTGGGGTAGATGTTGAGGATTTTCGCCACATTGGTCGAGGTCGCCGCGACAAACTCGTTCGGGGTCAGGCGGCCGGTTTCGACCCCTTCGGTCCAGAGCACGGCCAGCCGTTCCTCCACCCCGTTCGATCCGTTGGGGATGATCCGGAAATCGTCCCGGCCCGCGCGCTTTTGTTCGGTGTTGAAGGCCGCATGATCCGTGGCTACCACCTGCAACGATCCCGATTGCAGCCCGGCCCAAAGGCTGTCCTGATGATCCTTGGACCGGAAGGGCGGCGACATGACACGACGGGCGGCGTGGTCCCAATCCTTGTTGAAATACTCGGATTCGTCGAGTGTCAGGAACTGGATCAGCGGCTCGCCGTAAACCCGCATCCCCTTTTGACGCGCGCGCCGGATGGCTTCATGCGCCTGCTCGCAAGAGACATGCACGATATACAGCGGCACCCCCGCCGCATCTGCGATGGTGATCGCGCGATTGGCCGCCTCGCCTTCAAATTCCGGCGGGCGGGAATAGGCGTGACCCTCGGGGCCGGTGATGCCCTGATCGAAGTATTTCTGCTGCATCTCGGCCACCAGATCACCGTTTTCGGCGTGCACCATCGGCAGTGCGCCGAGTTCGGCGCAGCGCTTGAAAGAGGCGAACATCTCGTCATCCTCGATCATCAGCGCGCCCTTATAGGCCATGAAATGCTTGAAAGAGTTGACGCCCATATCAACGGCGTCCTTCATCTCGTTGAAGATGGTCTCGTTCCAGCCGGTGATCGCCATGTGATAGCCGATGTCAGCACATATCTGCGGGGCGGATTTGCGGTGCCATTCGTTGATGGCGTTCTTGATCGACCCATCCGCACCGGGCAGACAGAAATCCACCAGCATCGTCGTGCCGCCGGTGGCCGCCGCCCAAGTGCCGGACTCAAAGGTCTCTGCCGCCGTGGTGCCCATGAAAGGCATCTCCAGATGAGTATGCGGATCGATGCCACCGGGGATGACATAGGCGCCCTCCGCGTCGATATATTCGTCGCCTTTGAGGTCTTCACCGATCTGCTTGATCACCTCGCCCTCGATCAGGACATCCGCTTTCCAAGTGCGATCCGCCGTGCAGACGGTGCCGTTCTTGATGACTTTGGTCATATCTTGCCTCCCTGTGCCAACCCGTCCCGGCCCTGAGCCGGGACCTTGCGTCGGCTCAATCTGGGATTTGGGGTGTTAATTCGTGCCAATTCGGATTGCTTTGCGTTATCAGCGCAATTTTCCAGTCGCGACGCCACCGTTTGATCGCTCGCTCGCGCCTGAGTGACGCCTCGAAACAGTCGTGTTCTTCGAACCAGACCAAGCGTCGGATGTTGTATTTTGCGGTATGCACAGACAACCCAGCGCGATGCGCCTCCACTCGGGTACGAAGATCCGTTGCCCTTCCTGTGTACATGGCTCCGCAAGGCCGAGAGGCCATGATGTAGACAAAATGCGCCATGCCGTAAGATGTCGCGAATAGCGTTACGATTGAGTGAACCCCGTCCCGGGCTTGACCCGGGACCTTGTTCCACGCTGGCCAAAAGGTCCCGGGTCAAGCCCGGGACAGGTCGGATGACACTAAAGCTCACTCCACGATCCCCGCCGTTTCGACCACGGCGTGAAACAGGACGTCCGCACCGGCGGTGGCCCAATCCTTGCTGATCTCCTCGGCCTCGTTGTGGCTTAAGCCGTCCACGCAGGGACACATCACCATCGCCGCGGGCGCGACCTGGTTGATCCAGCAAGCATCGTGGCCTGCGCCAGAGATCAGGTCGCGGTGGGAATAGCCCAAGCGTTCGGCGGCGTTGCGCACGGCCGTCACACAGTCCTTGTCGAACTCGACAGGATCAAAGCCACCGACCTTTTCGAATGAGACTTCCAGACCCATTTCCTCGCAAATCTTCGCTCCCTCAACGCGCAGGCGCTTTTCCATATCCTCGATCACGCTCAGGTTGGGCGAGCGGAAATCGACGGTGAAGACCGTCTTGCCGGGGATCACGTTGCGCGAGTTGGGATAGACGTCGATGTGACCCGCTGCGCCAACTGCATCCGGCTTGTGCGACCAGGCAATCTGATCCACCAGTTCCAGGATACGCGCCATGCCAAGGCCTGCATTCCTGCGCATCGGCATCGGGGTAGAGCCGGTATGGCTGTCCTTGCCGGTCACCGTCACTTGCGTCCAGGACAAGCCCTGCCCGTGTGTCACAACACCGATGTCCTTGCCCTCGGCCTCCAGAATGGGCCCCTGTTCGATATGCAATTCGAACATCGCATGCATCTTGCGCGCGCCGACCTCTTCTTCGCCTTTCCAGCCGATACGTTCCAACTCATCGCCAAAGCTCTTGCCCTCGGCATCTTCGCGGTTGTAGGCCCAATCCTGCTCGTGAACGCCTGCGAACACACCCGAGGACAGCATGGCGGGGGCAAACCGCGTGCCTTCCTCGTTGGTCCAGTTGGTGACAACGATCGGGTGCTTGGTCTTGATGTTCATGTCGTTGAGCGAGCGGATAATTTCCAGCCCGCCCAGCACGCCCAGCACGCCGTCGTATTTGCCACCCGTAGGCTGCGTATCCAGATGCGAACCGACATAGACCGGCAGCGCCTCCGGGTCGGTGCCCTCACGGCGCGCAAACATATTGCCCATCGTATCAAGCCCCATTTCCATGCCAGCCGCTTCGCACCATGACTGAAACAGCGCGCGGCCTTCGGCATCGGCGTCCGTCAGCGTCTGGCGGTTGTTGCCGCCTGCCACACCGGGACCAATCTTTGCCATTTCCATCAAGCTGTCCCAAAGCCGGTCGCCATTGATCCGAAGGTTTTCGCCGGGTGCTGCCATATCCGTCATCCTACCTTATCTGTCGGCCGGGCTGCCCGCCGACCTGGTTGCGCCACCTATGACCAAAAGACCCTGCCTTAAGGCTTGCCACAGCGCCGCATGTTTTTTACCAATTGGTAAAGGCACGATTGCAAGGGCACCGAATTGTGTCAAGGATTGACTTCCACCACCCGCACGGAACCATCAACGCGGGACAAAGACTGCCCAACTAATCAGCAGGTGAAAAACCTCATGGATGACGGCAAGCCCCCGCCCGAAACACCCAAACGCAGCCGTATCCAGAAACGGAACCGAAAGCGTATTCTGGACGCAGCGCTGAATGTGTTCTCGCAGCACGGGTATCGTGGCGCGACACTGGATCAGATCGCGACAGAGGCCGGGCTGTCAAAGCCCAACATCCTTTATTATTTCGATGGCAAGGAAGCGATCCATGTCGATTTGCTGAACACGCTGATGGCCGAATGGCTGGCCCCGCTGCAAGAAATGGATCCGGAGGGTGAGCCACTGGACGAACTGATGCGGTATATTTCGCGCAAGCTGGCGATGAGCCATGCCTATCCGCGCGAAAGCCGTCTGTTCGCCAATGAGATCATTCAGGGCGCACCCCGGATGGGGCCGCATCTGGCCTCAGGGCTGAAAACACTGTTTGACGAGAAATGCGCCTTGATTGCAACCTGGGTGCACCACGGCAAACTGGCCCCGGTCGATCCGGGGCATCTGATCTTTTCAATATGGGCGGTCACGCAGCACTACGCGGATTTCGAAGCCCAGGTAGAGGTGCTGATGCCCCGCAAGACAGAAGCCCGCGCAGGCGCAGAGGCCCATGTGGAAACGCTTTTCCGCAAACTGCTGACTCCGCCGGGTTACAGCGTCAGGACAGCCTGACGCGCCGCCCGACCTGCGATCAGTCGTTTTTGGACGCAGCTTCCAGTGCCGCGATCCGCGCGGACAATGCCTCATTCTCTTCGCGGGCCTTTTGCGCCATCGCGCGCACGGCATCAAACTCTTCGCGCGTGACAAAATCGCGATCCGCGAGCCAGCGATCCATCATGGACTTCATCGCGGTCTCGGCCTCTTGCCGCGCGCCCTGGGCCACGCCCATCGCGTTGGTCATCAACTGCGAGATGTCGTCGAATACTTTGTTGCGGGTCTGCATGTGTCACTCCGGCTTTTGGTCTGTTGCCTATATGGGCGTCGAGGGCGAATATCACAAGGTTGACTTCCCCCGAAGGACAGAGGCACAGAGACGCACATGAACGCTGGCATCCCCTTCCCGCCCCTCTCGCCCGAGGTTTTTTCGATCACCGCATTCGGGATCGATTTTGCGCTGCGCTGGTATGCGCTGGCCTATATCGCAGGCATCCTTGTTGGGTGGTGGCTGGCCGCCCGCGCCTTGCGAAACACCGGGCTTTGGCGGGACGACACGCCGCCGATGTCGCCCAAACAGCTGGAAGATCTGGTCACATGGGTCATCCTTGGCATTATCCTCGGCGGTCGGCTGGGATTCGTGCTGTTCTATCAGCCTGCCTATTACCTTTCGAACCCGGCAGAGATCCTGATGGTCTGGCAGGGCGGGATGTCCTTTCATGGCGGGATGCTGGGGGTGGCGCTGGCTGGTCTGCTGTTCGCGCGTCGGGTCGGCGCGCCGGTGCTGTCCGTGGCTGACATCATGGCATTGGCAACGCCGCCGGGGCTGCTTTTCGGGCGTCTCGCGAATTTCGTGAATGCCGAGCTGTGGGGCCGTCCCAGCGATGCGCCCTGGGCGGTGATCTTCCCCGGCGCTGCGGCACAGGATTGCGGGCAGGCATTGGATCAACTCTGCGCGCGGCACCCGTCACAATTGTACGAGGCCGCGCTGGAGGGGTTGCTGCTGGGCGGTTTCCTGCTCTGGCAGGCCTGGCGGCGCGGCGCTTTCAAAGTCCCCGGCCGGCTGACCGGCTATTTTCTGACAGGCTATGGCTGCGCACGGTTCTTTGTCGAGTTCTTCCGGCAGCCTGACGCGCAGTTCGTGGCACTTGGCAATCCGCTGGGTCTGGCGGTCGAAATCGACGGCTACGGGCTGACGATGGGGCAGCTCCTGTCACTGCCGATGATCCTGATCGGGTTGACGTTGATCGGCTGGACGCAGCGGCGCATGGTATCGAAGTGACCCCGCTGTTGCGGATATTGCGCACACGGATCGCCGCCGAAGGGCCAATCCCGGTTGCGGATTTCATGGCCGAAAGCCTGCTGCACCCCGTCCACGGCTATTACGCCACGCGCGACCCGCTGGGTGCGAAGGGCGATTTCACCACGGCCCCCGAGATCAGCCAGATGTTCGGCGAGCTTATCGGCCTCTGCCTTGCGCAAAGTTGGCTGGATCAGGGCGCGCCTGCGTCTTTCACGCTGGCCGAACTTGGGCCGGGCCGCGGGACAATGATGGCCGACATCCTGCGCGCCACGGCCCGCGTGCCGGGATTTCACGATGCCGCCGGGATCTACCTTGTCGAGGCGTCCGCACCGCTGCGCGCCCGTCAGGCAGAGGCGCTGGCAGGCCATGCGCCAGCATGGCTGGACCACGCGGCGGACCTGCCCGACGCGCCGCTCTGGCTGGTGGCAAACGAGTTCTTCGACGCCCTGCCCATCCGGCAATATGTCCGCAATGGCGCTGCATGGTGCGAACGCCGGGTCGGGCTGTCCGATGACGGGCTGCAATTCGGCCTTGCCCCGCCTGCCCCCGTCAGCGCGCTGACGCACCGGCTGGACGACACGCAAGACGGCGATCTGGTAGAGCATTGCCCGGCTGCCGCCACGATCATCCAGACCATCGGCCAACGCATCGCCGATCACGGTGGCGCGGCACTGATCGCGGATTATGGCGACTGGCGCAGTCTTGGCGACACGCTTCAGGCGCTACAAGCGCACAGCCCGGTTGATCCGCTGGCCGCGCCGGGCGAGGCTGACCTGACCGCGCATGTGGATTTCGAGGCATTGGCTCGCGCCACGCCCTCTGCGCACACAAGGCTTACCACGCAGGGCGTGTTTCTTGAACGGCTGGGAATCACCGCCCGTGCGCAGCAATTGGCCGAGGCGCTAAGCGGTACGGTACGCGAGTCGCATATCGCCGCACATCGCCGGTTGACGCACCCCTCGGAAATGGGGACGCTGTTCAAACTGCTGGGGCTCTTCCCGCAGACCGCTCCACCGCCGCCGGGACTGGACGCATGACACTGGAAATCATCACTGCCGATAGTTTGGCCCCCCTGCGACACGGGTTCTTTACCCGCCGCGGCGGCGCATCGTCCGGCGTGTTTTTCGGGCTGAACTGCGGTCCGGGATCGTCCGACCAGTCCGAAATCGTGGCGATCAACCGCGCCCGTGTCGCAGCCGCGATGGAGGTCAGCCCCGACCACCTTGCGTCTGTGCATCAGGTGCATTCGGCGGATGTGGTCCATGTGGACGCACCCCAAACCGATCCGCGCCCCCAGGCCGATGCGCTAGTGACAGCCACTCCCGGCATCGCGCTTGCGGTTCTGACGGCGGACTGCCAGCCCGTGCTGTTTGCCGACCACGAGGCCCGCGTGATCGGCGCGGCCCATGCCGGTTGGCGCGGTGCGCTGGACGGGGTTCTGGAAGCAACAGTCGATGCGATGGAAGGCTTGGGCGCACGCCGCGCGCAGATCCATGCCGTCATCGGCCCCTCGATCAGCCAGAGAGCGTATGAGGTGGGCGCGGAGTTTTTTGACAATTTCCTTGACGAGGATCCGCAAAACGCGCGCTTCTTTGCCAATGGCGACGGGGACCGGCTGCATTTTGATCTGACCGGCTTTGGCCTGCACCGGTTGCGCGCCGCTGGCGTGAATGCCGAATGGACGCGGCATTGCACCTATTCGGACGCGGATCGATTCTATTCCTACCGGCGGGCGACACATGCCAAGGAAGCGGATTACGGGCGGCTGATTTCAACCATCCGGCTGTGATGCGGATTGCGGCGTTTTTGCCCGCCGCACACAGCACCCCCCTTGTCGCGGCTCAGGCGCTGCGACTCAGCCTGTCTTCCAGAACTTCGAAAGGCACGCCGGGTTCATCCTTTGCGCCGCGGATCACCAATGATGTCTTGACGGACCCGACATTCGTGGCGGTCAGAAGCTGATCCGTGAGAAAAGTCTGAAATGTGCTCAGATCCGGTGCCACGCATTTGAGGATGAAATCCACCTCGCCGTTCAGCATGTGACATTCGCGGACCAGCGGCCAGGCGCGGCAACGGTCCTCAAAGGCGCGCAGATCGGCCTCGGCCTGACTTTGCAGCCCCACCATGGCGAAAACCTGAACCTCGAAGCCCAGTTCACGCGGATCGACATCGGCATGATAGCCACGGATAAATCCTTGCTCTTCCAGCGTACGAACACGCCGCAGGCAAGGTGGCGCGGAAATTCCGACGCGCTTTGCCAGCTCGACATTGGTCATCCGACCATCGGCCTGCAATTCTGACAAGATTTTGCGATCAATTGGATCAAGCCGCACAGCGCGCATCCTTCATGCTCTCCCAAAGCTGCCGGATTGTTATACCACCAATGTCGTACGCGCAATAATCTTTCACAACTGCGCAACATTATTAACTGATCGGCATTTTGAGCAGTTCTACAGGCGTCAGAACGGTGCAAGGGTTTCCGTCCTGATCTCTCATCTCTATATGCAAGCACGACACCGGGCCGACAAGCCCTCAAAATCTGCACGAAGGAAGCTTCGCGATGTCCGACACGCGCCATATCAAGGTACTCATCATCGGCTCCGGCCCGGCAGGCTATACGGCGGGCGTCTATGCCGCGCGCGCCATGCTGAACCCGGTTCTGGTGCAGGGAATCGAACCGGGCGGCCAGTTGACCACCACCACCGAAGTGGAAAACTGGCCCGGTGACACCGAGGTGCAGGGCCCGGATCTGATGGTCCGCATGGAAGCGCATGCCAAGGCGATGGGCTGCGAGATTGTCGGCGACATCATCACCAGCCTTGATCTTTCAAACCGGCCCTTCGTGGCCAAGGGCGACAGCGGCAACACCTATATCGCCGACGCCGTGATCCTTGCCACCGGCGCGCGGGCGAAGTGGCTGGGCCTGCCGTCCGAGGAAAAATTCAAGGGCTTTGGCGTCTCGGCCTGTGCCACCTGCGACGGCTTCTTCTATCGCGGACAGGAAATTGTGGTCATCGGCGGCGGCAACACCGCCGTCGAAGAGGCGCTGTTCCTGACCAATTTCGCCTCCAAGGTGACGCTGGTCCACCGCCGGGACGAGTTGCGCGCCGAAAAGATCCTGATCGACCGGTTGATGAAAAACCCCAAGATTGTCCCGCTTTGGGATCATCAGCTGGAAGAAGTGACCGGCACGGACACCCCGCTGGGCGTCGAGGCCATCAAGGTCAAGCATGTCAAAACCGGCGAGATCACCGAAATTCCCGCCAAGGGCGTGTTTGTCGCCATCGGCCACGCGCCCGCCAACGAGTTGGTCAAGGATGCGCTGGAAATGCACAATGGTGGCTATGTCAGCGTCAAACCCGGAACGACCGAAACCAGTGTCCCCGGAGTGTTCGCCGCAGGCGACCTGACCGATCACAAATACCGGCAGGCCGTCACCAGCGCCGGAATGGGCTGCATGGCCGCGCTGGATGCCGAGAAGTTCCTCGCCGAGACCGAAGCGGATGTCGAACCGGTGCCGCAAGAAGCCTGAATGAAAGGTTTTTCTTTGCCAAGCCCGTCCTGTCGGCGGGCCTCCGGCACCAAGCCATGCGCCAAACGCAACGCGGCATTTCCGCACCACGGGCTAAAAACCCATGAGAACCCCTTGATACAAAGGGCATCACGGGTCTAAAGGCGCGCGAAGATGATGGGGCCTCCGGATCCCGCCTGTGCGAATTGTTTCAAACGAGAATAAGAGAGATGACCATGTCGAATCTGGCACCGATCCCGGAGCTTTACGTTTCCTATGACAGCGCTCAGAAGCTGAAGAACGAAGCTGCCGAATTGACGTCGCATGACCTGTCGCCGCGCCAGATCTGTGACCTGGAGCTGCTGATGAACGGTGGCTTCAACCCTCTCAAGGGCTTTCTGACCGAGGAAGATTACGACGGTGTCGTTGAAAACATGCGTCTCTCCAGCGGCGCGTTGTGGCCGATGCCGATCACGCTCGACGTGTCCGAGAAATTTGCCAAAACGCTTGAACTGGGACAGGACATTGCCCTGCGCGATCAGGAAGGCGTGATCCTGGGCACCATGACCGTGACCGACCGCTGGACCCCCGACAAATCGCGTGAGGCCGAGAAGGTCTTCGGTGCCGATGACACCGCGCATCCCGCCGTGAACTACCTGCACAACACCGCCGGCAAGGTCTATCTGGGTGGCCCTGTCACCGGCATCCAGCAGCCGGTCCACTATGATTTCCGCGGCCGCCGCGACACACCCAACGAGTTGCGCGCCCATTTCCGCAAACTGGGCTGGCGCAAGATTGTCGCCTTCCAGACCCGCAACCCGCTGCACCGCGCCCATCAGGAGCTGACCTTCCGCGCCGCGAAAGAAGCGCAGGCCAACCTGTTGATTCATCCCTCGGTCGGCATGACCAAACCCGGCGATGTCGACCATTTTACCCGCGTGCGCTGCTACGAGGCTGTTCTGGACAAGTATCCCGCATCGACCACCACCATGTCGCTGCTGCCCCTGGCCATGCGCATGGGCGGCCCGCGCGAGGCCGTCTGGCACGGGCTGATCCGCGCCAATCACGGCTGCACCCACTTCATCGTGGGCCGAGACCATGCCGGCCCCGGCAAGAATTCTCAGGGCGAGGATTTCTACGGGCCCTACGATGCGCAGGAACTGTTCCGCAAGCATCAGGCCGACATTGGCGTCGAGATGGTCGATTTCAAACATATGGTCTGGGTGCAGGAACGCGCACAATACGAACCGATGGACGAGATCGAGGACAAGGACAAGGTCACGATCCTGAACATCTCGGGCACCGAACTGCGCCGTCGTCTGTCCGAAGGGCTGGAAATCCCCGAATGGTTCTCCTTCCCCGAGGTCGTCAAGGAACTGCGCCGGACCAAGCCGCCGCGGGCCAAGCAGGGCTTTACCGTGTTCTTCACCGGTTTCTCCGGCTCAGGAAAATCGACCATCGCCAACGCGCTGATGGTCAAGCTGATGGAAATGGGCGGTCGTCCCGTGACACTTCTGGACGGTGACATTGTTCGCAAGAACCTGTCATCCGAACTGGGCTTCTCGAAAGAGCATCGCGATCTGAACATCCGCCGCATCGGCTATGTCGCGTCCGAGATCACCAAGAACGGTGGTATCGCCATCTGTGCGCCGATCGCGCCCTATGCCGCGACCCGCCGCGCCGTGCGCGAAGACGTCGAAGCCTTTGGTGCCTTTATCGAGGTGCATGTGGCGACCTCGATCGAGGAATGCGAACGTCGTGACCGTAAGGGTCTGTACAAGCTGGCCCGCGAAGGCAAAATCAAGGAATTCACCGGGATCTCTGATCCTTATGACGTCCCTCAGAATGCCGAGCTTGTCGTCGAGACGGAAAACGTCGATGTCGACAACTGCGCGCATCAGGTGATCCTGAAGCTGGAATCAATGGGCCTGATTGCGGGCTGAGATCGCGCTTTTATGAAAAGATCATGGGGCCGGGTGCAGATGCGTCCGGCCCCATGACCATAAAACCATCGTGTCTAGCTTGAACGGCTAAGCGATTGCGACCCAACGTAAAATGGAGGAAGCGGAATACAGCTTGAAACGCGCGGTGCCACGACGACGGCAACATCGGGATGTAGCAGGCTTCTTTTGTTTTCCGAAGTTGCCAGTTATGCCTCTGAAGGCCCGTCTCATCGCAGCCGTTAGGGCTGCGACGCTCGTAGGTTTTGCGATCCGCTCTTCTGCCGCGATTATTCTTAAGGTCATTCTACGCGCACGGAGAAAATTGACGTCCCCGTTGGAAACGAATGAAACGGATTTGAGAGATTTTCCAATGACGTTTCGGTTTTGAAGAATGACTCTTATGTCAACTTCTTCTCCGCGACGTTCTTGATGGCGATGGGCCAATCTTCCGAGTGAAGACTGACCCTTTTTGTTGCATTTCATCAACGGTTCACTGTGTCCACCACCAGCGGCGCAACCCCGTTCACCCGCGGTTGCGCCGCCGTTGGTTCATCACCTGTTGCGTGCTAGATCAATGCACCGTCACCGGTGCCAGATCGTTCTGTCGCGCAAGGATAAACGCCATGTCGCGATCCTTGACCAAAGCCAGCCGTTCGCCATCGGCGCTGTGGACGGCGTAAAGCTGCTTTATCCCAACCGCTTGATTCTGAACCTCTTCGGGCAATTCAGAGACA
Source organism: Primorskyibacter flagellatus (assembly GCF_900176485.1). Lineage (GTDB taxonomy): Bacteria > Pseudomonadota > Alphaproteobacteria > Rhodobacterales > Rhodobacteraceae > Primorskyibacter > Primorskyibacter flagellatus. Next base: position 294,605 of record NZ_FWYD01000003.1, on the reverse strand, counting down.
TCGACCGGACGCACATATACGATGCGATCATCATTTTTCTTGGGGAGCTCGATTTCAGTATGCATGACGTCAGCCTTTCCTGATCTGAATTGTCTGGACAACGGCCTCGGGTCGCGATCGTTCCAGATCGACATGAAGAAGCCCGTTTTCCATGATTGCGTCGCCCACTTCGACCCCTTCGGCCAAGACGAAGGACCGCTGAAATTGTCGCGCTGCGATGCCACGGTGCAAAAAGATGCGATCCTCATCATCATCGCCCTGCTTGCCACGGATCACAAGCTGCCGATCCTCGACTGTAATCGCCAGATCGCCCTCGGAAAACCCGGCCACGGCCAAGGTGATTCTGTAAGAGCATTCTGACGTTTGTTCGATATTGTAGGGCGGATAGCCTTCGTTGCCGGATTTCGCGGTGCGTTCCAACGCACGCTCCAGCTGCTCGAACCCCAACATATGAGGGTATGAGCCTAGTGTCAGTTTCGTCATGCCGTGTCCTTATCACTCAAGCGACAGTGCTGCGGCGGCCCTTGTAGGCACCCCCGCAACACAAATATGGGTTGCCCTTTGCAGGCTTGCAAGACCTTTGCCAAACGCAATGCAAGGCAGTATCCTAAGAGCGAACAATCTATCAGGTATGATCCCATGAACGCGCCCACCGATCTCTCCATGAAGAATGACGATGTGCTGCGTGTGGAGCTGGAGGTTTTTCGCCGCGAGCATCGCGATCTTGACGAAGCAATCCGCGCGCTGTCCACAAGCGGCACGGCGGATCAGATCACCTTGCAAAGGCTGAAGAAAAAGAAGCTTCGGCTGAAGGATCTGATCGCCCGGATCGAGGATCGGTTGCTGCCCGACATCATCGCCTGACAATCGTTGCCACCAGATGCGATCCAGCTATAGTGCGCGCTCTGATTTCGCGGAGGGCGGCATGGGCGACGACACTTTGATCCGGGTGGGTATCATCATGGGCAGCCAGTCTGACTGGTCCACGATGAAGGAAGCTGCGGATATGCTGGACACGCTTGATGTCCCCTATGAAAAGCGCATCGTCTCTGCCCATCGCACGCCGGACCGCCTGTGGGACTATGGCAAGACAGCCGTGGATCGCGGCCTTCAGGTCATCATCGCAGGGGCCGGTGGGGCCGCGCATTTGCCTGGCATGATGGCCTCCAAAACCCGTGTGCCGGTCATCGGCGTGCCGGTGCAGACCCGCGCATTGTCCGGCGTCGATAGCCTGTATTCCATTCTCCAGATGCCGCGCGGCTTTCCGGTGGCCACTATGGCCATTGGCGCGGCGGGTGCCGCCAATGCCGGGTTGATGGCGGCGGGCATTCTGGCGCTTCAGGACGCAGCGTTGGCAGAGCGGCTGGACGCGTGGCGCATCGCCCTGTCCGCGTCGATCCCCGAGACGCCGACTGACGACTGACGCCGCTTGCGGTCCTGCACGGCCTTCTGTAACCCGCGAAAGAACACAGGCCCAGACCACAGCCCGGAGGTTTCCGACGATGACAAACCCGCTTCCCACAGGATCGACCATCGGCATTCTGGGCGGTGGCCAGCTTGGCCGGATGCTGTCAGTCGCAGCGGCACGGCTGGGCCTGCGCACCCATATCTTCGAGCCGGGTGCCAATCCGCCGGCGGGCGACGTTGCCCATGCCGTGACGACAGCGCCCTATGAAGATGCCACCGCCCTGACCGCCTTTGCGAACAGTGTCGATGTCATCACCTACGAGTTCGAGAACATCCCGACCCAGGCGCTGGACGTGCTGGAGGCCATCACCCCCGTCTTTCCGGGCCGCGAGGCGTTGCGCGTCAGTCAGGACCGCCTGACAGAGAAAGATTTCCTCAACGATCTGGGATTGACGACCGCGCCTTACAAGGCGGTTGATACTGCCGAAGATCTGGACACCGCGCTGACACAAATCGGCATGTCCGCGATCCTGAAAACCCGTCGTTTCGGCTACGATGGCAAGGGGCAGGCGCGCATCTCGGCACCGCAAGAGGCCGCGCAGGCATTGTCCGATATGGCCGGGTCGCCTGCGATCCTCGAAGGGTTTGTGGATTTCAGCCACGAAGTGTCCGTGATTGCCGCGCGCGGGCTGGACGGCTCCGTTGCGGCCTTCGATCCGGGCGAGAATGTACATAAGGACGGCATCCTGCGCACCACCACCGTGCCTGCGCGGCTAAGCTCTGCGCAACGCTCGGATGCTGTTCTGCTGGCCGCGCGGATTCTGAATGCGCTGAACTATGTCGGTGTCATGGGCGTGGAACTGTTCGTGACCCCCAAGGGGTTGATCGTGAACGAAATCGCGCCGCGTGTGCACAATTCCGGCCATTGGACACAGAATGGCTGTGCCATCGATCAGTTCGAGCAGCACATCCGCGCGGTCGCGGGCTGGCCGCTTGGCGACGGGCAGCGACACACGGATGTGGTGATGGAAAATCTGATCGGCGACGATATGGACCGCGTGCCGGATCTTGCCGCAGAACCAGGTTGTGCGCTGCACCTCTACGGCAAGGCCGAGGTCAAACCCGGCCGCAAGATGGGCCATGTGAACCGTATTCAGAAGGCCTAGGCCTCACTCCAGACGTCACACGACCATGCATCGCCTGATTTTCGACATATCCTTTGGCATCGCCGGAAAAGTCACAGCAGCCAGCCGCACGGCTCAGGCCAGAAAGCGCGCCGCGATCCGTCCAGTCAGATAGGCGATATGTCCGCCGCTGATCACCGCCCCCACGCGCTGTGTATCTGCGTCCAGCACCAGCAGATCGGCGCGCTTTCCCTGTTCAAGCACACCGCGATCGGTCAGGCCCAGCACCCGTGCAGGACCGCTGGACACCAGCGCCCATGCGTCCTGCAATGTCAGGATGTCCTGTTCGACCAGCCGCCAGACCGCCTGCCGCATCGCCGGGTAGTGGTAATCCGAGGCCAGCGCATCGCACAGCCCCTCGCGCACCAGTTCCGTGGCCGAGGCGTTGCCCGCATGGCTGGCCCCGCGCACCACGTTCGGCGCCCCCAGAACCACCGCATCACCACCTTGCCGCGCGGCAGAGGCGGCCTCGAATGTCTCGGGAAATTCGGACACATGCACCCCCATGGCCCGCCAATCCGCACGCACCTCTGCCGTGTGGTCGTCGTGGCTGCCCAGCCGGACACCGCGCGCGGTCAATCTCTGGCAGAGCGCCACCACGGCCTCTGGCACCTCTGCGCTTCGGGCATGCAGCCCCTGCATCAGGGCCAGCAGCTTTTCGGGCGAGCGGCCGGATTTCAGCGCCTGTCCGGTCAGGCGCGGGGGTTTGCGTCCCTCTGACAGGCGTTTGTGCGGCAGGTGGTCGTTCAGCACAACGTAGGAAATGTCATGTGCCGCGACCATGTCCAGCATCTGCGGGAAGTCGTCCATCATATGTGTCTCCAACCGCAATTGCAGTTGCAGATCCACCGGCAGGCTGTCGCGCACAGCTCCCACGGCCCCAAAGACCGATGCGGCGAAGTCGGGACTGCGCAGCCCGCCTTCCCAACTGAAGAACTGCGCCATCACGCCGGTGGTGATGCCGTTAACCGCCAGCTCTGCCGCCGTGGCAATCACACCATTTTCAGCCTCGCGCAGTGCACCACGGCGCGGCGCCATGTGCCGTTCGAACCCGTCACCATGCACGTCAATGAGACCCGGCAGGACCAGACAACCCGTCAGATCCACCTGCCGCCCTGCGGGCGCGTCGGCAATCACCCCGCCCGACACAGAAAGCGCGCCGCCATCGAACCCACCGGGGCGAAGGACACGCGCGCCTGTCAGCGTCAGGTCAAGGGCTGGGCCCAAAGTCGGTCGGGTCATCGTCATCCTCCAGACAGCCCTTCACGGCACAGGTCAGGCCGCTGCGATCCAGCACTTCTGCCCATCCCATATCCGGCCTGAAATGGCCGGTGCCCAGATATTCCAGAACCTGCGCAATCACCAGCGGGCTTTGCATCATGAACGTGTGGGTGACGGGCAGCACGATGAAATCGTCCATGCCCGCGACACGGGTGGACTCGACGGACACCTTGCCGTCATCCGCCCCGTCGATCATCAGCGAGAAGATGGGATTCAGCGAGCGATTGCCAGCAATCACACCAAGATCGGCATCCACCGGGGGCAAATCCGGCACCGGCCCGTCGCTGGCAAGCTGGTCGCCCGCCGGGCCATTGACCCATCCAAAAGCCGCCAGACTGCGCAGATGGTCCACCAGTTCACTGCCCGCGTTTGGCGGGCCAAGCATCACGACGCGGCCCATGTTTTCCGGCCGGTTGCCTTCTGCCAGCCAAAGACGCAGCAGGATACCCCCCATCGAATGGGTGACGAAATGCACGCGGTCCTCGCCGCATTGCGCAACTGCGGCGGGCAGGGTTTCCCGCATCAGCGGCTCCAGCGGCTCATGCGTGGAATCGTAGCCGGGATTGACGGTGCGGTAGCCTGCGGCCTCAAGGCTCCATGCCATTGGTGTCAGGCTTGCCTGCGTCCGCGCCAGCCCGTGCAACAACACCACGCAATCGGCCAGGGCCGCGCCGGGAAGCAGAAAGAGAATGAGGAAAATCCACCGCATGCGTCTTGAGATAGTCCGCCCGGCGGCCCTACAACAGGGGCAATCGCACACGGAGCCACCTTATGCCGCCACGTCTTGCCCTGCGCGCCATCATTGTCGAAGATGCGCGCCTGTTGATCGTCAACGCATGGAAAGACAGTGACCTGTGGTGCGCCCCCGGTGGCGGCGCGGAAATGCATCAGTCCTTGCCGGAAAATCTTGCGCGCGAAGTGTGGGAGGAATGCGGCCTGACGATCGATGTCGGCCCGGTCTGCCTGCTGAACGAATATCACGACGAAGCGCGCTGCTTTCATCAGGTCGAACTGTTCTTTCACTGCCGGATCACCGCCGGCGACCGTCACGGTGCCTGGACAGATCCCGAAGGCGTGGTGAACCGGCGTCTGTGGGTCACGCAGACCGAACTGGCCGCCCTGCGACACAAACCCGACAGCCTTGCGCAAGTGGCATTCGGGCCGCCCTCGCTGCCGCTGTATGATCCGATCGAGCCGCTGGCCTACTGACTGCTCAGCCGAAAGCGTGGGGATATTTCAGCGTTTCCTTCGGCGCGTCTTCGCCCGGCCCGGCCAACAACAGATGTGACACGGGATAGGGCGCGCTGAGACCTGCGGCGCGTTCTGACGAAAACCCGCAGCGACGGTAAAACTCCGGTTCGCCCAGAACCACAAGGAATACGCCCGACCTGCGCGCCCAGTCCGCCAGGATCCCCACCATGCGACGGCCATGGCCAAATCCCTGAAACTCGGGCGCGATGGCAACCGGGGCAAGGCAAAGCCAGCCTTCCGGGCTGCGCATTTCAGACAGGGCGGCGTAGCCCGCAATGCCGTCCTCAAACGGCAACACCTGCTCCCCTGCCAGCACCCGGTCACTGCGCAGCTTCTTGACCAAATCAGCCTCGTCGCGCCGCCCGAACGCGTTTTTCAGCAAACGGTCCACCTGAGACAGTTCCGTGCCGCGCATTTCGCGCAAAAATCCCGGACGTCGGATCACCAGAGGTTTCTCCTGTCGGAAGGGGCGCACCGGGCGCCCCATCGTTTCGATTTGCATGTTTCCTTCAGCGTCACGAGCGGCTGGGATACGCACCCGTGATGGCGATGCAGAACTTCATCCCGACATAGGGCTGCACCACGGTCATGGGTTGGCTTCCGCCGGTTGCGCCGATCGTCGTGCTGACGGTCGTGGTCGCCGCATCGCTGCGCAACGTGGCATCGACTGCGGCACCGCTATCGTAATTGGCCCCGCTGCCCTCGGCAAGGATTGCGCCCTCGGGGCTTTGTTCGGTCGCGCCTTCATTGGTCGCATTCAGCACCGTCGAGGCCGTGCTGGTCGCCACATGGGTGTGGTTCGGCAGTTGTGCCTGCGTGATCGTCACTGTCTCGACCCCGCCCATCTGACCTTGACGGATGTTGGCTAGTCCTGCGCCCTGCCCCATACCGACCACGACCCGCGATTGCAGGTTCGGCAAGGCGAATGTGGTGCGTCCATCGCCGCCGTAGGTCGTGCCCAACAACGAAAACAGCGCTGAATACTGAGAGATGGGCATGAGTTGACCGTTGGTTTCGGCCCAGCCGCGCGGGCAGTAGTTTTCTCCGACCATGACGATATCCCCCATATAGGGGTCCGGACCTGCGAGCGCCGCGCCCGGCGCGCTGGTCAACATCATTCCGGCTGCGGCGGCAATAATTGCCAGTGATTTCAACATTTTCTCTCCTGATAGTTCGAAATTTGATTGCAATCAACCAAATCACAACAACCATAAGATGAAATAACGCACCGCGAAAAGGATAAAGTTGACGCTTGGTCAATCAAAGATTTGATGCGGTTTGCAGAAACGAAAAGGGGGCCGCCCGAAGGCGACCCCCAATCAGTTTGCCAAAGGGGCAGATTACATCATGCCGCCCATGCCGCCCATGTCGGGCATGCCGCCACCGGCACCTGCGCCTTCTTTCGAAGGCTTGTCGGCAACCATCGCCTCGGTGGTGATCAGCAGACCGGCGATCGAGGCAGCGTCCTCAAGCGCGGTGCGGACCACTTTGGCCGGGTCGATCACGCCGAACTTGAACATGTCGCCATATTCGTCGGTCTGCGCGTTGTAGCCGAACTTCAGGTCATCGGATTCGCGGACCTTGCCAGCCACGACGGATCCGTCGACACCGGCGTTCTGCGCGATCTGGCGCAGCGGTGCTTCCAGCGCGCGGCGCACGATGGTGATGCCGGCGTTCTGGTCGGCATTTTCACCGGTCAGGCCTGCAAGCGCCTTGGCCGCCTGGATCAGGCTGACGCCACCGCCAACCACGATGCCTTCTTGAACGGCAGCGCGGGTCGCGTTCAGCGCGTCGTCGACACGGTCCTTACGCTCTTTGACTTCGACTTCGGTCATGCCACCGACGCGGATGACAGCAACACCGCCTGCGAGCTTCGCAACACGTTCCTGCAGCTTCTCACGGTCGTAATCGCTGGTGGTTTCTTCGATCTGGTTGCGGACCTGGGCAACGCGTGCCTCGATCTCGGCCTTCTCGCCTGCACCGTCAACGATGGTGGTCTCATCCTTGGTGATCGTGACCTTCTTGGCGGTGCCAAGCATGTCCATGGTCACGGATTCCAGCTTCATGCCCAGATCTTCCGAGATCACCTGACCGCCTGTCAGGATCGCGATGTCCTGCAGCATGGCCTTGCGACGATCACCGAAGCCCGGTGCCTTGACGGCAGCAATCTTCAGGCCGCCGCGCAGCTTGTTGACCACGAGGGTCGCCAGCGCTTCGCCTTCGACGTCTTCTGCAATGATCAGCAGCGGCTTCTGCGACTGGATCACCTGCTCGAGCAGCGGAACCATCGGCTGAAGCGACGACAGTTTCTTCTCGTGCAGCAGGATCATGCAGTCTTCGAGATCTGCAATCATCTTGTCGGAGTTGGTGACGAAGTAGGGGCTGAGGTAGCCACGGTCGAACTGCATACCTTCGACAACATCGGTCTCTGTTTCCAGACCTTTGTTTTCTTCGACGGTGATGACACCCTCGTTGCCGACTTTCTGCATCGCGTCTGCGATCTGACGACCGATTTCAGCTTCGCCGTTGGCAGAGATGGTGCCGACCTGCGCGACTTCGGCGCTGTCGTTGACCGGACGGGACGCTGCTTTGATCCCTTCAACAACCTTGGAGGTTGCCAGATCGATGCCGCGCTTCAGGTCCATCGGGTTCATGCCAGCGGCAACCGATTTCAGACCTTCCTTGACGATGGCCTGAGCCAGAACCGTCGCGGTTGTTGTGCCGTCGCCGGCCTCGTCATTGGTGCGGCTGGCCACTTCCTTGACCATCTGCGCGCCCATGTTTTCGAACTTGTCTTCCAGTTCGATTTCCTTGGCGACAGTGACACCGTCCTTCGTGATGCGCGGTGCGCCGAAGGATTTGTCGATCACAACGTTGCGGCCTTTGGGGCCGAGCGTCACCTTGACCGCATCGGCCAGGATGTTGACGCCTTTAAGCATGCGATTGCGGGCGTCTGTATCGAATTTGACGTCTTTAGCGGACATTCGGGATTACTCCTCAGGTTTCCGTAAATTTCTGGATATGGGGTTGATCGCGATGGATCAGGCGGCCTTGGCGGCTGCGTCGTCCTCGATGATCCCGAGAATGTCGCTTTCCTTCATGATAAGAAGTTCTTCGCCATCTACGGTGACCTCGGTGCCGGACCATTTGCCGAACAGGATCTTGTCGCCGGCCGATACGGCCATGTCGATCAGTTCGCCTGAATCCTTGCGTGCGCCTTCGCCACAAGAAACGACGATACCTTCAGCGGGCTTTTCCTTGGCACTGTCTGGAATGATCAGGCCACCCTTGGTTTTTTCGTCGCTTTCTACACGGCGGACCAGCACACGGTCATGAAGCGGTTTGAATGCCATTGTAAGAAGCTCCCTGGCTCTTAAGTTTCCTCAGACCCTCCGGTGGCATCCGGCAGGATCGTTATCACTCGCATCGGTCGAGTGCTAACGACGCTTAGGTAGGCATGTCGCAGGGCCGTGTCAACGGGCGGGTTCCAGATTTCTTGCAGAAACGATCTTCGCCAGAAGGCCCCTGCCTCAAATCCGCGGGGGTGCCGTGCAATGCGCGCGGTTTCGTGATTGGATGGCCACGCCCCGCTTGCCGGGAAGATTCGCACAAGGCTCCGATATGGCAATTCATCCCTCAGCCCCCCTGCGGGCGCAGCGCAGTCCTGCGCCGTCCGACAATACGCGTGGCACCATCCTCATGGCTTTGGGATTTTTTGCCTTTGCCGGCACCGATCTGCTGGCAAAGCTGCTGACGGAATCGTTGCATCCGGGCCAGATTGTCTGGTTCCGCCTGATCGGGTTGTTTCTGGGCGTACTGGTCCTGCTATGCATCAAAGGCCCTAAAATACTGCGGACGGCGCATCCCGGCATACAGATTTCGCGCGGCACACTCGCGGCCGTCTCTGCAACTCTGTTCATCTTCGGCGTCAGCAAAGTGCCGCTTGCGGACGCGACCGCCGTGACCTTCATCGCCCCGTTTGTTGTAACCGTCGCAGGGGCACTGGTGTTGAAAGAGCCCGTCGGCATGCGTCGCTGGTTGGCTGTGGCAACCGGCTTTCTAGGGATGCTGATCGTGATCCGTCCAGGCTTTGGCGTGTTTGACCCGGCAATCTTTTTCATCGTCCTTGCCGCTTTGTGCTTCGCCACCCGGCAAATTCTGTCGCGGTTGTTGTCCGGGGAAGACGGCATTGCCACGACCGTCGCCTACACCTCGATCTCGGCGACCGTGCTGATTTCGCTGGCCATGCCGTTTGTCTGGATCACACCGACCGATCCACGGGTGATAGCCTATCTGATCGCAATTGCGATTGCCGCAGCCATTGGCGAATTGCTGATCATCCGCGCGCTTGAGATGGCCCAAGCCGTTGTTGTCGCCCCGCTGCAATATTCACTGATCATCTGGGCGACGCTTTACGGATATTTCGCGTTTGGCGATTTGCCGGACCGTTGGACCCTGATCGGCTGCGCCATCATCGTCGCCTCGGGTCTTTTCACGCTTAGCCGGGAACGGTTTCGCGCGCGCCAGAAGGAACGCAAGATCGGAACCGCATCACCCAAGGACTAAGTCCGCGCCCTTTCTAGTCCCAACTATAGGCCCAGTGGACCAGCCCCTCGCGCCCCTGATCGGTCAGGGCATAGACGCCGGTGCTGACCTTCTCGAACCAGCCATAGTGGTTTTCACGCATGATCCGCGTGGCGGTTGCCACATTGGTGGCACGAACCACATCGCGACCGCGACTGGCTCCGGCATGCGCCAGATAGCCGGCACAGCGCAGCGCGTCCTGCCGGTAGCCGGTGACAATGCCGTGCCGCGTGGCACCTCCTTCGTTGGGATCGCCCTCCAGCCTGTCGAATTCACGCAGCAATCGGGTTTGCGCCTTGCGGTTACGGCGCGGCGCGAAAGGACCGGGATCGCAATGCACCTCGACCCGGCCATCCCCCCGCACCGTCATCAGCCCCAAGCCCAGCCTTCGGCAGAGCGACAGGTTGTCCTTCAGCATCCGTCGCGCGGTCTTGCCGGTGGGCCTGGGCACGGCGATATACACTGCCTCTGTTATCGAAAGCCGTCGCACCGCCTGATGGAACAGCGTCAGCGCAAAGCGCAGCTTCAACTCCACGATCACCGGCGGATCGTCGCCGCGGCGCGCCACCAGATCGGCCGCGCCAACCTCGCCCTTGACCGCATAGCCCTGACGTTCCAGCAGCGCCTTGACTGGCGGATATAGATCGCTTTCACGGTTCATTGCGCGATCATGCCCGCGCGGCCCGCCTTGTCCAGAGCGCGCCGCCGAGAAATCCCTTTCATGCGATGCACAAGATCAGGCAGCGAGGCCGCGCCCCTTGAGAAGCGCCTCGACCCCCGGCATCCTGCCGCGAAACGCCTTGTACAGGTCCTCTGCCTCGGCCGACCCACCAGCGGACAGGATATGCTTTTCCAGCCGCTGCGCCGTGTCCGCGTCAAACGCTCCGCCCGCCTCTTCAAAGGCGGCAAAGGCATCGGCATCCATGACCTCGGACCACATATAGCTGTAGTAACCGCTCGAATAGCCGTCCCCCGCAAAGACATGCGCGAAATGCGGTGTGGCGTGGCGCATCGCGATGGCGTGGGGCAGCCCCAGCCGCTCCAACGTCTCTGCCTGCGCCTGCATCGGATCAGCAGGGGCCGCGCCATCGTGGAAATCCAGATCGACCATCGCCGAGGCGACATATTCGACGGTCTGAAAACCCATATCATAGGTGGCAGCGCCAAGCACCTTGTCCAGCATGTCGCGCGGCATCGGTTCGCCCGTCTCGACATGGGTGGCAAAGCGTTCCAGCACCTCCGGCACCTCCAGCCAGTGTTCGTAAAGCTGGCTGGGCAGTTCGACAAAATCGCGCGCCACGGATGTGCCCGCGACAGAGCCGAATTCCACATCCGACAGGATCTGGTGCAACGCATGGCCAAATTCGTGAAACAAGGTGCGCGCATCGTCATAAGACAGCAGCGCCGGATCGGATTTGGCAAAGTTGCACACGTTGATCACAATCGGGCTGCGCGTCTCGGGCCGTTTGGCCTGCATCCGCATCGCGGAACACCACGCACCGGACCGCTTTGACGCCCGCGCGAAGTAATCCCCGATGAAAACGGCCATGTGTTTGCCATCCCGCGTGACCTCCCACGCCCGGCAGTCCGGATGGTAGAGCGGCACATCAAGCGCACGGAATTCCAGCGCGAACAGGCGGTTCGCGCAGTCAAAGGCTGCTTCGATCATCCGGTCGAGTTGCAGATAGGGTTTCAGCGCCGCCTCATCCAGTTCATGCTCGACCCGGCGGCGTTTCTCGGAATAGTACCGCCAATCCCACGGTGCCAGATCGCCATTCGTACCGTCCGCATGCATCATGTCCGACAGCACCTGCGCGTCAGCCTCGGCCCGCGCGCGGGCAGGCTCCCACACGGCCATCAGCAGGTCGCGCACCCGGTCCGGGCTGCCCGCCATTTCCGTTTCCAGCTTGTAGGCAGCGAAACTGTCATAGCCCAATAGCTTGGCGCGCTCTTCGCGCAGGGCAAGCACTTCGGCGGCAATCTCCCGGTTGTCGGTCTCGCCGCCATTGGCACCACGCGAAACCCAGGCCTGCCAGGCCTTCTCGCGCAGCTCCCTGCGTGGCGAGAATTGCAGGAAAGGCACGATCAGCGACCGGCTGAGCGTGATCACCGGGCCATCCGCACCTTGTTCTTCACCCGCTGCCCGCGCCGTCGCGCGCACAAAATCAGGCAAGCCTTCAAGATCATCCTCGGCCAATGTCATCGACCAACCGGCCTCATCCGCCAGCAGATTTTGCATAAAACTGGTGCCAAGATCGGCAATCCGCGCCTTGATCGCCTTCATGCGGTCTGCCTCATCGCCCTGCAGCGCGGCACCCGCACGGACAAAGCCGCGATGGGTCAGCATCAGAACGCGGGATTCTTCCGAAGATAAACTCAGCGTCTCGCGTACGTCCCAAAGCTGACAGATCCGATCAAACAGCGCCCGGTTTGCATAGATCGCCGAACTATGCGCGGACAGTTTGGGTGTAAATTCGCGCTGCAATTCCCGACGGCGCGGCGTGCTGTCCGCACCGGCAAGTGCAAAGAAAGGCGACAGGACCTTGTCCAACTCCTTCCCCGCGCCTTCCAGAGCCTCGATCGTGTTGGCGAATGTCGGCGCGTCGACGCTATCGGCAATCGCATGAATTTCGTCCATATGGCGGGCCAACGCGACATCCAGCGCGGGCGCGAAATCCTCGTCGTCAATCTGATCGAAGGGTGGCAGACCAAAGGGCGTGGTCCAGTCCTGCAAAAGCGGGTTTGTCATCAGGGTCTCCTTTGAGCGTCAAGCTATGTGCTTCGGCACCTGTCTTCCAGACCTGATTGACCGATCACCCCTGCCCGCAGACCGGACAATCGGCGCGACGCTTCAACGCGATCTTGCGCGTTTCTCCCCACAGCGCGTCGTATATCAGCATCTCGCCGGTCAACGCCTTGCCAGCCCCGGTGATCAGCTTCACCGCCTCCACCGCCATCATCGCGCCCACGACACCCGGCAACGGCCCAAGAACGCCCGCCTCGGCGCAGGACGGTGCCAGCCCCGGTGCTGCGGCCCGCGGAAAGATGCATTGATAGCAGGGCGCGCCAGAGGCCGGGTGAAAGACACTCAACTGCCCCTCCCACTGGCTCAGCGCGCCGGAGACCAGCGGCTTTCCCGCCGCCACACAGGCGCGGTTCACCAGATAGCGCGTTTCGGCATTGTCGGTGCCGTCAAGGATCACATCGTGATCGGCGATCAACGCCCCGGCGATGTCGTCGTCCAATCGGCGATTGTAGGGGCGGACCTGTACGGCAGGGTTTTGCGTCTGCATTGCCTCTTGCGCCGAAAACACCTTGGCCCTGCCAATATCCTTGTCGCGGTGAATGACCTGCCGTTGCAGATTGGCATTCTCGACGACATCATCGTCAATGACGCCAATGCTGCCGACACCCGCCGCCGCCAGATATTGCATCACGGGCGCGCCCAATCCGCCCGCTCCGACCACCAGCACACGCGCATCTTTCAGCTTGCGCTGCCCCGGCCCGCCAAGCTCCCGCAGGACGATGTGCCTCGCATAGCGTTCAAGTTCGGTCTCGGTGAACGCCCCGGCTCGTTCGGTCGCGCTGGTTGGCGCTTCGTTGCGCGCCCGCGCCCGCAGCAGGCCCAGCGCCCAACGATAGATCATCACGATCACGATGAAACCCGCCAGGATCAGCCAGCCCGAGGCGTCCTCTCCGGTTGCCATCCGAACCAGGTTGCCTGCGGGCAGCACAAAATGCGCCAGAATCACGGAAAGATAAAGCAGCCCGATCATTCCCCAGCGCAAGCGATATGGCGCGCCCATCGCGGCACCGCCCCCCCAAAGAACACCTGCGATCAGCAGTACCGGCAACATCAAGCGACTCCGGTAGAGCCGAAGCCGCCCGCGCCGCGCGACGTATCGTCCAGCGTCGCGACCTCTTCAAAAACAGCCCGCACCACCGGTGCCACGACCATCTGCGCGATCCGCATCCCATGCTCGATCACGAAAGGCTTGGCACCCGCATTCATCACGATCACGCCGAGCGGTCCGCGATAATCACTGTCAATCGTGCCGGGACTGTTGGGCAGCGTGATCCCGTGCTTCAGCGCCAACCCGGACCGAGGCCGGATTTGCACCTCGTACCCGTCCGGCACCGCCAGCCGAAGCCCGGTGGCCACCAGAACCCGGGCGCCCGCCTGCACTTCAATCGCGCTCCGGCCCGGCAGATTCGCGCGCAGGTCCGCCCCGGCCGCGCCGTCAGTCTCATAGCGCGGCAATCCAAGCGCCTTGTCCGCTCCCTCAACCCAACTGATCCGTAACGCCACACCGCTTTGCGCTTCTTCTTGGCTCAAATACTCAACTCCTGCCGTCTCACCCTGCACCCAAAGCCTCCGTGATGCGCGCCGCCAAACGCTGTGCCACTTCGGCCTTGCCCATGCGGGGCCACGGCTCCGCCCCGGTTTCCGAGATCAACACAACTGCGTTTTCACTGCCGCCCATGATCCCGGTCTCCGGACTGACATCATTGGCCAGAATCCAGTCACATCCCTTGCGGATCCGCTTGGCAGTGGCATGGGCCACCACGTCATCCGTCTCGGCGGCGAAGCCTACAACCAGACCCGGACGCCCCTCGGTCATCTGGGACACCTCGGCCAGAATGTCGGGGTTCTCGGCAAATTCCAGCACCGGCAACCCGGACGCGCCTTTTTTGATCTTCGAGGCGCTCTGCGTTGCCATCCGCCAATCGGCCACAGCGGCGGCAAATACCCCTGCATCAACCGGCAGAGCCGCCTGAACCGCATCGCGCATCTGACGTGCGGTTTCGACCTGCACCAGCGTCACGCCTTCCGGCGGCGGCACCTCTGCGGGACCGGTGACAAAGATAACTTCTGCCCCCAGACCGACAAGCGCACGGGCAATCGCCGTGCCCTGCGCACCGGATGACCTGTTGGCAATGTAACGCACCGGATCAATCGGCTCATGCGTCGGCCCTGAGGTGACCAGCACCCGACGCCCTCTCAAAGGCCCGGCCGTCAAGGCAGCGGCGCAAGCGGCGGCAATCTCTTCCGGTTCGGCCATGCGACCGGGACCGAATTCACCGCAGGCCATGTCGCCTTCATCCGGGCCGACCACCTGCACACCGTCGCCTTTCAACAGCACCAGGTTGCGCTGCGTCGCGGGGTGCAGCCACATCCGCACATTCATCGCGGGCGCGATCATCACCGGGGTATCGGTCGCCAGCAGCAGGGTCGAGGCCAGATCCCCTGCCAACCCCTGCGCCATCTTCGCCATAAGGTCCGCCGTTGCAGGTGCCACAAGCACCAGATCCGCCACGCGCGATAGCTGGATATGGCCCATCTCGGCCTCGTCGGTGAGATCGAACAGATCCCCGTAAACCTTCTCTCCGGCCAGTGCCGAGACGGTCAACGGTGTCACGAATTGCTCGGACGCGGTCGTCATAACAGGCGTGACCGCAGCCCCCTGCTGCCGCAAAAGACGGATCAGCGCAGGTATCTTGAAGGCCGCTATACCACCCCCGATGATAAGCAGAATGCGTTTTCCCGCCAGCATGTCGTCCCCTCGCCTGATTGCGCAACAGTGTTACGCAGCCGCGCAGGGAAACTCAATCGGTGCTGTCAATGCTCTGCAATTTGCTGCACGCAACGCAGGCGTTACCGCGCTCGGTCAAACTACGTCGTCCTGCGCCTCATCAAAATGCCACATCATAGCTTTCCGCACCTGCAAGGCCCGAGACAAGCCAAGCCGAAGAAGACAACCGGCCCGTCATCCAAGAAATTCAAACACTTCCTCAGATTGCGATTCGAGGTTCTTGCGCATCTTCAGAAACGCCGCAGCCTCAAGCTGGCGAACACGTTCTTTTGACAGCCCCATCTCTGTCCCAAGGCTTTCAAGCGTTCGCGGGCTGTCGCGCATCTTTCGTTCGCGCACGATAAAGCGTTCGCGCTCGTTGAGGTTCTCCAGCGCATGCATCAGCCATTCACGCAGCTGCGCATTATCTAACGAGTTTTCGACGATCTCTGCCGCCTGTGCGCCGTCATCCTCCAGCGCATCAATCCATTCGCGGCCATCCTCATCGACAGACTGCGTTGCATTCAGCGAAAAATCCGACCCCGACAGGCGGCCTTCCATCATCTCCACATCATGCAACGGCACGCCGACCTCGGTCGAGATCATCTGACGCAGTTCATGGCGCGGCAATTTGCGCCCCTCGGCGGCCGCTTCCCGCTCCAGTCGTGCCTGCACCCGGCGCATGTTGAAAAACAGCGATTTCTGGCTGGACGTGGATCCGGTGCGCACCATCGACCAGTTGCGCATCACATAATCCTGAATGCTCGCCTTGATCCACCAGACCGCGTAGGTCGAAAACCGCACACCGCGATCCGGGTCGAATTTGTCAGCAGCTTTCATCAAGCCCAGCCCGGCCTCTTGGATCAGGTCGTTCATCGGCGCGCCATAGCGTTTGAACTTCGATGCCATCGAAATCGCCAAGCGCATATAGGCGGTGATCAAACGGTGTAAGGCACGCTCGTCCCTGTTGTCGCGCCAAGCATAGGCCAAAGCCAGCTCTGTCTCTGCGTCGAGCAACTCTGCCTTCATGGCGCGGCGGGTCAAGGTGCGGTCGTTGAATGCGTCTAGTGCCATCATGCGCTCCCCAGTGATGGGTTTCGGGATCAACCGAATAATAATATTGATACGGCTTCACATCGAAAACAGATCACTGTTCATAGACTGGGTGCGCGAGGCACCATCTCAGAGAGATAAACGCAAGAAAGTTGCGTACGGTTCCCTCGTTGAGGAAAAACTAACCGTGCCAGAAGAGTTTTATCCGGACCGATGATGAAATTGCGCACCTTTTGGTGGGCCCATCCGACCCAGCCGCAGCGCGGGGTAGCGGCACGATTATCGACCAGAACGCCGCGCCAGCCAGCCGTAAAACAGCTATTCAACGCAGGACACCAGCCAAAAATGCATCGTATTCTGACATGGCTGCCCGCCGTTAACCATTCTGAAACCCGCCCCGGCATAGCGTTAACCAAATCTTGCCGGAACAGGACGGAATGGTCTCACACGCCTACACAGTCGCCTTCGAAGGGGTGGAGGCGCGCACCGTCGAGGTGCAATGCGCGGTGACACCGGGCCTGCCCGCGTTTTCCATCGTTGGTCTGCCCGACAAGGCCGTATCAGAGGCGCGCGACCGGGTGCGCACGGCGCTGGCGTCTATGGCGATTGCCCTGCCCTCCAAGCGCATCACCATCAACCTGTCGCCCGCCGACCTGCCAAAGGAAGGCTCGCATTTCGATTTGCCCATCGCTTTGGGCCTTTTGGCCGCGCTGGAGATCATTCCGCATGATGCCGTGGCCGGTATCGTCTCGCTGGGGGAATTGTCGCTCGACGGTACGCTGGTGCCAGTGTTGGGCGCGCTGCCCGCCGCAATGGCCGCCGCAGAGGATGGCCGCGCGCTGCTGTGCCCGCGCGCGTCCGGGACAGAGGCCGCGTGGGTTGGCAGTTGTCAGGTCATTGGTGCCAACTCGCTGTCAGACGTGGTGCGGCATTTCACCGGGCAGTCGCCCTTGCCGCCATCCGAGCCCGGCGAGGTGCAGCCCGCCCCTTCGGGCCGTGACCTCAGGGATGTGCGCGGGCAGGAGCGTGCGAAACGGGCACTGGAAATCGCCGCCGCAGGGCGTCACCACCTGATGTTCGTGGGCTCACCGGGATCCGGAAAATCAATGCTGGCCAGCCGTCTGCCCGGCATCCTGCCGCCGCTGAGTGCATCCGAGGCGTTGGAAACCTCGATGATCCATTCGCTCGCGGGATTGCTCGACGAAGGCGGGATTTCGCGGCACCGACCGTTTCGGGAACCCCATCACACCGCCTCTATGGCGGCGATTGTCGGCGGCGGTCGCAGCGCCAAACCCGGCGAGATCAGCCTGGCGCATAACGGCGTGCTGTTCATGGACGAGTTCCCGGAATTTCCGCGCAACGTGCTGGAAACGCTGCGCCAGCCCATCGAATCGGGCGAGGTGATGATTTCGCGCGCCAACGCCCATTTCCGCTATCCCTGCCGGTTCATGCTGATTGCGGCGGCCAATCCCTGTCGCTGCGGCTATCTCAGCGAACCGGACCGGTCCTGTGCGCGCGCGCCATCCTGCGGCGAGGATTACATGGGCCGCATTTCCGGCCCGCTGATGGACAGGTTCGACCTGCGGATCGAAGTACCGCCCGTTGGCTTCACCGATCTGGACCTGCCACCGTCCGGCGACAGCTCTGCCGAGGTTGCGGCGCGGGTTTCTATGGCGCGCGACGTGCAATCGTCGCGGTTCGACGGCCATGACGGCATGCGCACCAATGCCGACGCTTCAGGCGAGGTTCTGGAAGACATCGCCCGCCCCGATGCGGAAGGTAAAGAGCTGCTGGGCCGCGCCGCCGACCGCATGGGGCTGTCCGCGCGTGGCTATCACCGGGTGATGCGCGTGGCCCGCACGATCGCCGATCTGGACGGCTCAACCGATGTGCGCCGCCCGCATGTCGCCGAGGCGATCAGTTACCGGCTGACGGTCGCGCGAGACGCGTGATCCATTTGGCCAGCGTCCGCAACGTGGCATCCGCTTCGGGGATCAACCCGCGAAACAGGGGCCAGACATGCGGCAGGTCGCGCTCGATCAACATCTCCACCTCCACGCCCTGTGCGCGCAAGACCTCGGCCATGCGCCGGGTATCATCCAGCAGAATCTCGGTATCGCTTGCGGTCAGCCAGACCGGACAAGCCCCCGTGAAGTCGCCATGCAGCGGCGAGGCGCGCGGATCGTCCGGATCAGCGCCTTGCAGATACATGTCGGCCATTTCGTCCACACGCTCGGCGGGCAGGACGACATCGCTATCGGCATTTTCGCGAACAGACGCGCCAGCGTAGCGCAGATCGGTCAGCGGTGAAAAGGCAAAGCATCCCGCTGGCCGTGGTAGATCCTGACGGCAAATCTCGGCCAGAAGCGCGAGCGCCAGACCGCCGCCGGCACTGTCACCCCCAAGGATGATACGGTCCGGCAGCGTGCCGCCGCCAAGCAGGTCGGTATAGATGGCGGCCGCATCCTCGACCGGGGCGGGGAACGTATGTTCCGGCGCCAACCGATACTCGGGCAAACAGGTCCAGGCGCTGCACATCGACGAGATCCAGGCCAGCATCGCGCGATGCGTGCGCGGCGAACCGAAGACATAGCCGCCGCCGTGGAAGTAAAGGATCAGTAGATCGTCATCCGCCTCCGGTGCCGAAACCCACAGCACCGGCACCTCGGCAACAGAGCCGCGCTGGAAGGCGCTGCCTTTTGGCGCACGGAAGAAGAGTCGCGCCTTACGCTCAAAGCTGACGCGCAGGGCCTCTGGTGTTTTCGCGCGGGCAAGATGCCGTTTTTCGGTCAAACGCAGCCAGTGATTGAGCAGGGCACTGCGCAGGCTCATGCGCGGCGCGCCTCGATGGCCTCCCAGATCTTGGCCGCGATGTTGACGCCATCGAACCTCTCAAGCTCCTGAATGCCAGTGGGCGAGGTCACGTTGATCTCGGTCAGCCACTCGCCGATCACGTCGATGCCGACAAAAATCTGTCCCTTTTCGCGAAGGGTCGGGCCGATCCGGGCGCAGATTTCCAGATCACGCTCTGTCAGGGACACTTTTTCAGGCCGCCCGCCGACATGCATATTGGAACGGGTCTCGCCTTTGGCAGGTACGCGGTTGATCGCACCGACGGGTTCGCCATCCACAAGGATCACGCGCTTGTCGCCCTTGGACACATCGGGCAGAAATTTCTGCACAATCAGAGGCTCGCGGCTGAACCCGGTGAACAGCTCGTGCAAGGAGGACAGATTGCGGTCATTGGCATCCAGCCGGAACACGCCAGCGCCCCCATTGCCGTAAAGCGGCTTGAGGATGACGTCGCCGTGCTTGGCCTTGAACGCCTTGATCGTGGCAAGGTCGCGGGCAACCGTCGTTGGCGGCGTCAGGTCCGGAAAATCCAGCACGAGCAGTTTTTCGGGATAGTTGCGCACCCAGAACGGATCATTGACCACCAAGGTGGCAGGGTGAATCCGGTCCAGCAGGTGCGTCAGGGTGATATAATGCATGTCGAACGGCGGGTCTTGCCGCAGCCAGACGACATCGAAATCCGACAGATCGACTTCCTGCATCTCGCCCAGCGTGGCATGGGCACCCTGTTTGCGCTGAACTTGCAGCGATTGCCCGCGGGCGGTGATGCGCCCCTCCTGATAGGCCAACTGGTCGGGCAGGTAGTAAAACAGCTCATGCCCGCGCGCCTGAGCCTCTTCGGCAAGCCGGAAGGTGCTGTCTGCCTCGATATTGACCTGCTCGATGGGATCCATCTGAAACGCGATCTTCATGCTTGCCCCTTCGCTTGCGGATTTGGGAACTACATGCCGCAAGGCGCGGGGTTAGGCAATGGTGCTGCGATTGACGTCAGCGGCCGAAGGCATTCTCGATCACCTCTATCCGGCCAAAGGCATCCACCAATGCCACGTCCACACGACAGTCGGTCATCGCGCCGTTCGGGCAGGAGCCAAGATATGTTTCGGCAGCATCAAAGATGCGCTGCTGCTGCGCCGCGCTGATCCGCATGGCCGCGCGCGTGAAACTGCGGCTTTTCTTGACCTCGACGAAAACGACCATCCCGTCACGCTCAAGGATCAGGTCAATTTCGCCACCAGCGCCGCGCCAGCGAGCCCGGGCAACACGGTAGCCGCGCCGTTCATAGTCGCGCGCAACCGATTTTTCTGCGGCTTCTCCGGCAAGGTATGAAACCTCACCCGTCATCCTCCGGTTCATCACCCTGCCCCAGCTTCAGCGCCATCTGATAGACTTGCCGCCGGGGGGCGCCCGTGCCCTCGGCAACGATATCGGCAGCATCGCGCACCGACATCCGCTTCAGCGCGTCTTCTAGCATCTCGGTCATTACCGATTCGCTAACGGCCTTGATCTCGCCACGTCCGATCACGATCACGACCTCGCCCTTGATCGGACCGGAGGCGATGTTGGCGGCCAGTTCCGCAAGCGTGCCGCGCCTGCACTCCTCAAACCGCTTGGTCAATTCGCGACACATCGCGGCGGGACGGTCAGCACCGAGCATCTCTGCCGCGTCGGCCAGCATCGCGGCGGTGCGCTTGGGCGATTCGTAAAACACCAGCGTCGCTTGCACCCCCGCCAGCGCCTTGAGTGCGGATTTCCGCTGCCCCCGCGCATTGGGCAAAAATCCTGCAAACAGGAACCGGTCTGTGGGCAACCCGGCCATCGTCAGCGCCGCCAGAACCGCCGACGCGCCCGGCAGGGAGTGCACCGGCAAGCCTTCCTCGGCCGCGGCGCGCGACAAATCGAAACCCGGATCTGAAATCAGTGGTGTTCCTGCCTCGGACGCGTAGGCCACGGATTTTCCTGCCGCTATTTCCGCCATGATTCGTGGCCGCATCTTGCCGCCGTTGTGGTCGTGATAGGCCAGCAAAGGCCGCTCCCCCAGGCTGACGCCGTGAATCTCCATCAATTTGCGCAGGCTGCGGGTGTCTTCTGCGGCCAGCACATCGGCTGTCGCCAGCACGTCAAGAGCGCGCAGGGTGATGTCGCGCGCATTGCCGATCGGCGTGGCGACGAAGTAAAGGCCACCCGCCAATTTCTGCTCACCGGGATTCATCGCTGGACCCTCTCTTCGGGACGTTTATGATCTGTTATGTACAAACGCGGGCCCGGATCGGAAACCCGCATCATCGAGGGAGTCACCATTTCATGTTTGCCGTTTTCACCCCTATCCGCAAGGCGCTGGCAAAAATTGCCGCACTGGCATCTGTCATCGCGCTTGCCGGCTGCCTTCCCGAAGGTGGCGTTTCCATGTCGGGCGGTGGCGGTCAGAAAATCGATCCCAAGGCACCGATCCCGGTCGCGCTGCTGGTCCCCAAAAGCCATTCCAGCGCGGGCGCAGTGGGGCGCAGCCTGGAAAACGCGGCGCGACTCGCCATCGCGGACCTGAACGGCGTTCGGATTGACCTGCGGGTCTATGACACGGCAGGCGATCAAGCACAAAGCGCAGCACTTGCGCAACGCGCCGCCGACGAGGGTGCGAAGATCATCCTCGGACCGCTTTTTGCCGACAATGCCGTGGCCGCAAGCAACGCAGTGTCGGATGAAGGCATCAACGTGCTGGCCTTCTCCAACAACAGCTCGATCGCCGGGGGCAACCTGTTCATTCTGGGGCCAACTTTCGACGACAATGCGAACCGGTTGATGGGGTTTGCAGCGCGGCAAGGCAAACGCAGTGTCGTCATCGTGCATCCTGACAATACCGAAGGCACATTCGGGCGCAATGCCATCCAAAGGGCCGCGTCTCGCAACGGGGTGAATGTTGCTGCGGTCGAGAGCTTTCCTTTCTCGCAACAAGCCGTGGCCGCCGCCGCGCCGCGCATCGCGGGAACAGTCAATTCGACAGGCGCCGATTCGGTC
The DNA here is from genome assembly GCF_900176485.1 of Primorskyibacter flagellatus. Classification (GTDB taxonomy): domain Bacteria; phylum Pseudomonadota; class Alphaproteobacteria; order Rhodobacterales; family Rhodobacteraceae; genus Primorskyibacter; species Primorskyibacter flagellatus. The sequence continues at coordinate 272,407 of NZ_FWYD01000003.1, read as the reverse complement.
TTCCTGACCTCGACGCCCGCGGGCGCGCTGCCGCTGCTGTTGCAATTGCTGCCCGAGGCCGGAGTCGCGCCAGCCAGCACCCAGTATCTGGGGCTTTCTCGCTGGGATGTGCCTGCGCAAACGCTGCAACTGCGCGGGGCGCAGGGCGGCTGGTTCGCCTTGCCCAACCAACAGACCGTGTCGGCATTCGAAGGCCGTTATGCCAGCGCATTCGGATCTGCACCGCACCAGCTGGGCGGGCTGGCCTATGATGGTATCGCGGCCATCGGCGCGCTGGCGTCGCGTGGCAAGAACAATGCCCTGACCCGAGGCGCGCTGACGCAATCGGCTGGCTTCCAGGGCACGTCCGGTGTATTTCGGCTGAAGGCGGATGGCACCAACGAACGTGGGCTTGCCGTCGCAACGGTGCGCAACAATCAATTGGTGATCCTTGACCCTGCCCCAAGAAGCTTCGGCGGTGCCGGTTTCTGAACAGAAACCCGTTACAAGCAACGGGATGCCGGAAAACCTGATTTGTCCGGCATCCGAGATCTGTGATCCGGATGTGCTGCGCGCTGAGCTGAGCGCAGCTCTGGACGGGGTCGAGGCTGGCCAACCGGCGCGTCCCGCCCTGGTCAAGGTTCTGGCCGAGACCCAAAAGCGCGGTCGTGCCGTGATCGCCGAGGCGTTTCGGGCCGATCCGTTCAAGGGACGTCCCACCACCCGCTCGTACACTTGGCTGACCGATTGCCTGATCCGTGAAATCTGGACGGTCGCGACAGAACGGCTTTACCCCAACCCCAACCCGACCGAAGGCGAACGGATCGCCGTCATGGCGGTTGGCGGCTACGGTCGCGGAGAGATGGCACCGCATTCCGATGTCGATCTGCTGTTTCTGACGCCCTACAAGATCACCCCCTGGGCCGAAAGCGTCATCGAGGCGATGCTGTACATCCTGTGGGACCTGCGCATGAAGGTGGGGCATTCCAGCCGCACGGTCGAGGATTGCCTGCGTCTGGGGGCCGAAGATTTCACCATCCGCACCGCCATGCTGGAACACCGTTTTCTGTGTGGCAACGCGGCCCTCGCGGACGAGCTGGACGCGCGTCTTTGGGACGAGCTGTTCAAAGGCACCGCCCGCGAGTTCGTCGAAGCCAAACTTGCCGAACGCGACGCGCGCCACGAAAAACAGGGCGGCCAGCGTTACATGGTCGAACCCAATGTCAAAGAGGGCAAGGGCGGGCTGCGGGACATCCAGTCGCTGTATTGGATCGCCAAATACGTCCACCGGGTCGACACCACCGAAGAACTGATCGGCAAGGGCGTATTCCGCCCCGAGGAATACCATAGTTTCATCGTCGCCGAACGGTTCCTGTGGGGGGTGCGCTGTCACCTGCATCTGATTGCAGGTCGCCCGATGGAGCAACTGACCTTCGACATGCAGGTCGAGGTAGCCGAAGCGATGGGCTATACCGACAAGGGCGGGCGGCGCGCCGTGGAATGGTTCATGCAAACCTATTTTCGCCACGCCACCACTGTTGGCGACATGACGCGGATCTTCCTGACATCGCTGGAGGCGGACCACACCAAAAGCGCACCGCTGCTGATGCGGATCTTCAACCGCCCGCCGCGCGTCAAGAAAGCCTATACCGTCGTGAACAACCGGCTGGCGCTGGTCGATGACGCGGCGTTTCTGTCCGACAAGCTGAACATGCTGCGGCTGTTCGAAGAAGCGCTGCGCACAGGTCTGTTGATCCATCCGGATGCGATGCGGCTCGTCGCGGCCAACCTGCATCTGATCGACGACGAGATGCGCAACGACAAGGAAGCGCGCCGCATCTTTCTTGATCTGCTGCTTAAACACGGCAATCCCGACCGCGCGTTGCGCCGGATGAACGAGCTGGGTTTTCTTGGAGCGTTCATCCCGGAATTCGAAACGATCGTCGCGATGATGCAGTTCAACATGTACCACCATTACACGGTGGACGAACACACGATCCAGTGCATCTGGAACCTGTCCGAGATCGAGCATGAAAACCTGATTGAGGAACTGCCGGTGGCATCCTCGATCCTGAAGGAGGGCATCAACCGCAAAGTGCTGTATGTGGCGCTGCTGCTGCATGACATCGGCAAGGGCCGGGACGAGGATCACGCCGTTCTGGGTGCCAAGATCGCCCGCAAGGTCGCGCCACGGCTGGGGTTGAAAAAGGCCGAATGCGCCACGGTTGAATGGCTGGTGCGCTATCATCTGCTGATGTCGGACATGGCGCAGAAACGCGACATCGCCGATCCGCGCACCGTGCGCGATTTTGCCAAGGCCGTTCAGACACGCGAGCGGCTGGATCTGCTTTGCGTGCTGACCGTCTGCGACATTCGCGGGGTCGGTCCGAACACCTGGAACAACTGGAAAGCCGCATTGTTGCGCGCGCTCTACCGGCAGACCCGCCGGGCGCTGGAGGATGGGCTGGAGATCCTCAACCGCGAAAATCGCGGGGTCGAGGCCAAGAAGGCGCTGCGCGACGCGCTCCATGATTGGAACAGCAAGGATTTGCGCATCGAAACCACTCGGCATTATCCGCCCTATTGGCAAGGTCTGCACCTCACCGCCCATGTGATTTTTGCGAAGCTTCTGAAAGACATCGACGACGACGAGATCCGCATCGACCTGCATCCCGATATTGACCGCGACGCCACCCGCGTCTGTTTCGCGCTGGTCGATCATCCCGGCATTTTCAGCCGCCTTGCCGGCGCTCTGGCTCTGGTTGGTGCCAATGTCGTGGACGCACGCACCTACACGTCGAAGGATGGCTATGCCACGGCGGTGTTCTGGATACAGGATGCCGATGGCCATCCTTTCGAGGAAGCGCGCCTGCCCCGTCTGCTCAAGACCATTCACCAAACGTTGCTGGGCGAAGTGGTGCCGCAGGACGCGATCAAAGACCGTGACAAGATGAAAAAGCGCGAACGTGCTTTCCGGGTGCCGACCTCGATCACCTTCGACAATGATGGCTCGGAAATTTACACCATCATCGAGGTGGACACCCGCGACCGTCCGGGCCTTCTGTATGACCTGACGCGCACGCTGGCGAACCAGAATATCTATATCGCCTCGGCGGTGATCGCGACCTATGGCGAACAGGTGGTGGACAGTTTTTACGTCAAGGATATGTTCGGGCTGAAATTTCGGTCCACGTCCAAGCAGAAATCCTTGGAGAAAAAGCTGCGCGAGGCCATTGCTGCCGGATCGGCGCGGGCGCGGTCCTGATCCGGTCCCGCTGCGCCCTCTTCCGCCGCTCTTGCCGATGATATAAGCCACCGCCAAGCTGACCGGACGCAAAAAGGCACCGCAAACATGAAACCCATCCGCCTGATGTCCGGTGTCCTGACCGTTGGCTTCTGGACCTTGATGAGCCGCATTCTGGGCGTGGTGCGCGAGGTGCTGATCCTTGGCCTGATCGGCCCCGGCCCGGTAATGGATGCCTTCGTCGCCGCCTTCCGCCTGCCCAACATGTTCCGCCGTTTCTTCGCCGAGGGTGCCTTCAACGCGGCTTTCGTGCCGATGTTTTCGAAAAAATACGAGGCTGGCGAGGATCCGTTGGGCTTTGCCCGCGACGCGATGAACGGCCTTGCTCTGGTGCTGCTGGCGCTGACCGCACTGGCGATGATCTTCATGCCCGCGCTGGTCTGGGCCACAGCGGGCGGGTTCGAGGGCAGCGAGCGCTTCGATCTGACCGTGGGCTTCGGACGCGTGGTGTTTCCCTATATCCTGTTCATCTCGCTGGCGGCGCTGTTTTCCGGCGCGTTGAACGCCACCGGGCATTTTGCGGCCGCCGCTGCGGCGCCCGTCTTGCTGAATATCTTCGTTATCGCCGCAATGGGATGGGCCGCGTTTATGGGCGGCGATGTGGTCATGGCGCTGATCTGGACAGTGCCGCTGGCCGGTGTGGCGCAACTGGTGCTGGTCTGGATCGCGGCCGAGCGCGCGGGCGTGCGCCTGCGTGTCGCCCGCCCCCGTTTCACACCCGATATGCGGCGCCTCATCGTGGTAGCCGTGCCCGCCGCGCTTGCCAGTGGTGTGATGCAGATCAACCTTCTGGTCGGGCAGCAGGTCGCAAGCCATTTCGAAAAGGCCGTGGGCTGGCTTTATGCCGCTGACCGTCTGTATCAACTGCCGTTGGGCGTGGTCGGTATCGCGGTGGGTATCGTGCTGCTGCCGGACCTGTCCCGCCGCCTGAAAGCCGAAGATGACACCGGCGCGCGCGAGGCGTTCTCGCGCGCTGGTGAGATCAGCATGGCGCTGACCATCCCGGCCTCGGTGGCACTGGTGGTGATCCCCCTGCCGCTGGTCTCGGTGCTGTTTCAACGCGGAGCCACAAGTGCAGACGACGCCGCCGCCATGGCGATTGCCGTGGCGATCTACGGGCTGGGCCTGCCGGCTTTCGTATTGCAAAAGCTGCTGCAACCGCTGTTCTTCGCACGCGAAGATACGCGTTCGCCCTTTCGCTACGCGGTCTGGGCAATGGCCGTGAACGCAGTGCTGGCAATCGGCCTTGCACAAGTCATCGGTTGGATCGCTCCGGCGATTGCCACGACGGTTGCGGGCTGGGTCATCGTCTTCCTGCTGGCGCGCGGCGGGCGGCGCATGGGCGATGTCGCCCGGTTCGACGCGCGTTTCCGCCGCCGGATCTGGCGGATTTGTCTGGCCGCTGTCGTCATGGGTGTCATACTTTGGGCAGCAATGCTGGTCATCGGGCCGTTTCTGGGCATGCCTGGCCTGCGCTACATCGCCCTGATCGCGCTGATTTGTGTGGGCATCGTCAGCTATTTTGCAACCGGACAGGCACTTGGTGCGTTCCGTCTTTCGGAATTCAAACTCGCGCTGCGGCGCCGCAGATAAGGAGACATCATGGCAGAAATCACACCGCTGATCACCGCCGCCGAAGGATTTCCGGCGCTGGAGCGGTTGGCCCTGTCCGCAGAGCAGGAATATGTCATGTCGTTTCGGATCTTCGATCCCGAAACCCGCACCCGCAGCCCCGAGGCCAAAAAGCTGGGCCTGAACACTTGGGGCGATATTCTCGAACATCTAGCGAGCAACGGGGTCGCTCTGCGCATCGTGCTGTCGGATTTCGACCCGATATTCACCGACGATCTGCATGAACAGGCATGGCAGGCCGCCCGGTTGCTGGAAAAGCGCCTGAAAGGCGATGTGCATCTGACCTGTGCCCCACATGGCCAGATGGCAGGCAAGCTTTGGCACCTTTTGATGCGGCGCGGCATCGCTGCCAAGCTGCGCGAATGGCGCGAGCGCCCGGCCGAGGACCTCACCCCGGTGGAGCAGGCAATCCTGGCCGCCACACCGCATTTGCGGCCTGTCACGATCCACCAGAAATTCGCGGTCGCCGACAGCGCCCGCGCGGTGATCGGCGGGCTGGACGTCAATGAACGCCGGTGGGATGACAAATCGCACGATCTTCCGTCCGATGAGACTTGGCACGACGTCAGCATGCGCATCACAGGACCGTTCTGCACCATCCTGCGCGCGCACTTTACCGACACCTGGAACGAGGCGCTGGCCTGCGGCGCGCCGGTTCTTCTGGGCGAAGAAGCCCCCGAAGAGGCCAAGGAACCGGCCTCCAGCGACAATATCCGGCTGGTGCGCACCCTGTCGCGGCCCTGTCAGGGGCCGACAGTGCTGGGTCCGTTGCCCAATGTGACCGAACACGAAGAAACGCTGGTTCAGCTTTTCGAGGATGCGCGCGATTACGTTTATATCGAGACGCAATTTTTCCGCCATGCCCCGATCGCCAAGGCACTGGCATCTGCCGGGAGCGCCCGTGACGACCTGCAATTGATCATTGTCATGCCGACAGAGCCGGACCGCATCCTGTTTGACGGCGATAGAAGCTGGAACGCCCGCCATGCCCAATCGCTGCAAATCTCGGCACTGGATCAGTTGCGCAAGGCGTTTGGCGACCGGCTGATGATGTTGTCTCCCGCCAAAACGGAAACAGCCCCCAAGGGCGCGGATGGGCGCATCAACGGGGCCGGGCCGATCTATGTGCATTCCAAGGTGTTACTGATTGACGACGCGGTGGGCATGGTCGGTTCGGCAAACCTAAACGGGCGCTCACTGCGCTGGGACACCGAAGCCTCGGTGCTGTTCCGCGATCCGCAGGCCGTGCGCCACACGCGGGAGCGGCTGGCCAATAAGTGGTTGGGCGATGGCCACGGGCTCGACACGACCTGCGCCGCAGACTGGCGCAGCTATGCCGAAAAAAACGCCAAGATTTCCCCCGAGGACCGGCGCGGCTTCCTGCTGCCCTATCCTTATGAACGCAACAAGCGCTTCGCACGTCTGATGCCGCTGTTCCCGGACGACATGTTCTAGGCCCGGTCAGTTTTCAGGTCGGTCAGTCCTGCTGGCGCAATTTGCTCAGGATGCGTGCCCAGCCTCCCGGCACCAGAAACACGATCAGCACGAACCCGGTGACAAAGCCGCCCAGATCCGCCACCCAATCGTTGCTTGCGCCGAACAGCAGGCCAAAGATCAACTGGATGCCAAGCAACACGCCGATCAGGTTGAAGGCGCGGATCTGGCTTGCCCCCATCATGCCCAGCCGCAGCCAAAGCAGATAGGTGAAGGCCCCGATCATGCCGTAGACCGGTGGAAACGCCCCGATCAGCGGTGTGCCTGCATTCAGGAACAGCGCATAGCACAGCGCGCCACCAATCCCTGACACCACGAAAATCACCAAAGTCCGAACGCTGCCGATCACCTCGCCCACCATCTTGCCAAGCGCCAGCAGCATGACGGCCGCGAACAATCCATGTGTGAAGGAGGCATGCACAAACGGATAGGTCACAAAGCGGATCAGATGCTGCACCGGATATTGCCCGGTGCCGATCATCCAATCCACCACCTCGCCCGAGAAAGCGAAACGCTGCATCGCGGCCAGCCGCCACCCCACTGCATCCGCGCCGCCGATCAACCCGCGCGCACCCAGCGAAAAGACCACCTCGATGCCGATGATGACCAAGGCCAGCGCCGCCACGACAGGCGGCAACGGGTTCAGGGGGCTGGTATCGTCGGGATGTGCCATCGCTTTGACCTTTGCTTGACGGGACTTGGCCCCGTGGGTAAGCCAGCCGGACAAATTAATCCAGACGGAGAATTGCCATGACCGAGGGGGTCCAAACTCCTCCCGCCGCCAATGCGGGTTTCACGCCGCGTGTGTTTTCGGGCATCCAGCCTTCCGGGCAATTGCACCTAGGCAATTACCTTGGCGCGCTAAAGCGCTTTGCCGATGCGCAGGAGCGTGGTGTTCAATCGATCTACTGCATGGTGGACCTGCACGCGATCACCGTCTGGCAAGACCCTGCGGATCTGCGCAATGCCACGCGCGAACTGGCGGCGGGCTTTATCGCCAGCGGCATTGATCCGGAAAAATCCATCCTGTTCAACCAAAGCCAGGTGCCCGAGCATGCCCAACTGGCCTGGATCTTCAATTGCGTCGCACGACTTGGTTGGATGAACCGCATGACCCAGTTCAAGGACAAGGCCGGCAAGAATGCCGAAAAGGCCAGTCTGGGGCTGTATGCCTATCCGGCGCTGATGGCGGCCGACATTCTGGTCTACCACGCGACGCATGTGCCGGTGGGCGAGGACCAGAAACAGCATGTCGAGCTGACCCGCGACATCGCCGCCAAGTTCAACCACGACTACGGCACCGATTTCTTCCCGATGCCGGAACCGGTGATCGAGGGTGCCGCGACCCGCGTCATGTCTCTGCGCGACGGGTCCAAGAAAATGTCGAAATCTGATCCGTCCGATGCCAGCCGGATCAACATGACCGACGATGCCGACACGATCGCGGCGAAGATCCGCAAGGCCAAGACCGATCCCGACGCGCTCCCCTCAGACGCGAAGGGGCTGGAAGGGCGGCCAGAGGCGCGCAACCTCGTCAACATCTACGCAGCCCTGTCGGATTCGACGGTGGACGCCGTGCTGCACGAGTTTGGCGGGCAACAATTCTCGGCCTTCAAACCGAAGCTATCCGAACTCGCGGTAGATCGTCTGGCCCCGATCTCGACGGAGATGGCACACCTGATGCAGCACACCGACGAAATTGACGCCATTCTTGGCCGGGGCGCCGCCCGCGCCCGGGAAATCGCAACGCCTGTCATCAAGCAGACCTACGAGATCGTCGGTCTGGTCGGTAGCTAACGCGCCCCGCAGCCTCTCCTGCGGCACTGTCGTCCGCCCAGCGCCAAACATTGCGGTAAACGCACCCCGCCCCGGCCCCCGAGCCGGGGCCTCGACCCATCCGCCACACTTGTTCGCCTGTCATACCAACGTCACATCGCCGTGACAGTTTGCGCATGTCCCAACCTGCGGTCGCACCCCCTCGCGCCGCTGCCTGTCTCCGGATGCTCTTTGATCGCTGCCTGATCGAAGAGCATCCGCTCTGGACCTCTGCCGACGCACACCATACGTTCTGGTCAAGACAGCAAAGGGCATTCAAAATGGCAACCGGCACGGATATCCGCACCTATTTCAACGGGCAGTGGCATGACGGCGACACCATGATCATGCGTGCCGCTGATCACGGTGCATGGCTTGGCTCGGGCGTATTCGACGGTGCCCGCATGGTGAACGGCCGCACCCCCGATCTGCGCGCCCATTGTGCCCGTGTGAACCGCTCGGCCAAGGCGCTGATGCTGCAACCCACCGTGACCACCGATGAGATGCTCGAAATCATCGCCGACGGGCTCGCCGCCTACACGCTGGATCAAGCCGTCTATATCCGCCCGATGTATTGGGGCATCGACGGCGACGCCACGGCCATTGTTCCCACACCGGACAAGACCGGCTTTGCGATCTGCCTTGAAGCCATCCCCATGGCTCCAGAAACAGCCTCTGTCACCCTGACCCGCACGCGATTTCGACGCCCGGTGCTGGAAGATGCGGTGGTCGACGCCAAGGCCGGCTGCCTCTACCCCAACAATGCGCGCATGCTGGCCGAAGCCCGCACCAAGGGCTTCAACAACGCTCTGGTCGCAGACGCGATCGGCAATGTCGCCGAAACCGCCACATCCAACGTTTTCATGACCCGCGACGGCGAGGTTTTCACTCCCGTTGCCAATGGCACCTTCCTTGCGGGAATCACGCGCGCCCGCCACCTTGCCAATATGCGCGCCGATGGCATGAAGGTGCATGAATGCGTGCTGAGCTTCGATGATTTCAACGACGCCGACGAGATCTTCCTGTCCGGCAACATGAACAAGATCACGCCGGTCACCGCCTTCGACGCGCGTCAATATCAGGTCGGTCCCGTCACCCGACGTGTCCGCGAATTGTATTGGGACTGGGCCGCTTTGAACCAGGAATAGACCACCACAAACCTGCAACAGACCGCCACCCAGCGCCTAAAACACCGCAATCGAAGAATTGCACATGGCTCCAGAAACCGCCATGATCGGCACCACAGGAGTCCACAAATGCGCAAGTTCCTCGTCGTCCTTGATGACAGTCGCGAATGCCTGAATGCCCTGCGTTTCGCCGCGATGCGCGCCTCCAATTCCGGCGGCGGCGTCGCGGTGCTGTCGGTGATCCCGCCGGATGAATTCAATCACTGGATCGGCGTTGGCGACATCATGCGTGAAGAGGCCCGCGAACGCATCGAGGCGCATTTCGAGGTTTTTGCGAAATGGATGCGCGACAAGCAGAATGTCGACCCGGAACTGGTGATTCGCGAAGGCGAGCCCGTCACCGAAATCATGGCGCAGATCAGCGAAGATCCTGAAATCGGCGTCCTGGTGCTAGGGGCCGGCAGCGGAAACAAGGGCCCCGGTCCGCTCGTCACCCAACTGACCCGAAACTCCGGCACCCTGCCGATTCCAATCACCATCGTGCCGGGCGATTTGTCCAAGGAACGGCTCGAAGCGATCACCTGATCTCCCTTCCCATTCTCATTGGCCAAAATACTCCGGGGAGCGCGAGGGGCTGGCCCCTCGCTTCACCACCCGCGCAGTCTATCCCCGTTCAGAAACGCGGGAACAGGTTTAGAATCGTTCCAAACCTTGACTCCGGGCGACGCCGGGCGCATATCCATGACAAGCCATAAAAAGGTGCATGTCCCATGTTCATTCAAACCGAATCCACTCCGAACCCCGCAACGTTGAAATTTCTGCCCGGCCAGACCGTGCTTGAGGTCGGAACAGCTGATTTTCCGAACGCGGATGGTGCCTCTGCCTCGCCTCTGGCACAGCGGATCTTTGCGGTGAACGGCGTCACAGGCGTGTTCTTCGGCACCGATTTTATCACCGTGACAAAGGGTGACGACACCGAATGGGACCATGTGAAACCAGCCCTGCTGGGTGCGATCATGGAACATTTCCAATCCGGTCAGCCGGTGATGGCCGGTGATGTGCAGGCGTCCTCCGGCCATGCCGAACACAGCGGCGAAGATTCCGAAATCGTCGGTCAGATCAAAGAGTTGCTGGACAGCCGTGTACGGCCTGCCGTGGCCCAGGATGGTGGCGACATCACCTTCCACGGCTTTGATCGCGGCGTTGTCTACCTGCATATGCAAGGTGCCTGCGCGGGTTGCCCGTCGTCCACGCTGACGCTGAAGATGGGGATCGAGAACCTCCTGCGCCATTATATCCCCGAAGTCACAGAAGTGCGCCCCGTCGCGGTCTGACCGCCAACGGCACGCACATCATGAACGTCCCGCTGATCCTCGGCTTTGACACGTCGGTCGCGCATTGCGCGGCCGCGTTGCGACACGGCGACAATATCCTGCTCAGCCGAACCGAAGGCATGACCCGGGGACAGGCCGAACGGCTGATGCCGCTGCTGGAGTACATGCTGACCGCAGAAGGTTTGGGATGGTGCGACCTCGATGCCCTCGCGGTTGGCATTGGGCCCGGCAATTTTACCGGCATCCGCATTTCCGTCTCTGCCGCACGCGGCCTTGCGCTGGCACTAGGCATCCCGGCAGTTGGCATTTCGGCATTCGAACTGCTCGCGGCCGAGGCCGAACCGGCAGAGCACCAGCTTGTTTCCCTGCCCGCCCCGCGCGGGTCGGTCTATGTTCAACTCTTCACAGGCGGGCGCGCCTCAGAACCACCCCGCCAGATTGACCCCAGCAACCCGCCAGCCGATCTGCTGCTTCCTTCGGGTTGTCAGGTGATCGGCGCGCAGGCCACACAGATCGCCAATGCGCTTGCCGGTGCTGCTTTGCCCGCCACCGTTGCGACCATCACCACACTGCCCGAAACCTTGACCCGCGTCGCACAGGACCGCTTGGCAGCGCCCGGCACATTGCCGCAGCCCGCGCCGCTTTATGTCCGCAGCGCCGATGCCGCACCGCCGCGCGATGCGCCGCCGGTCATTCTGCCATGACCATCGCGGTGATGTCGCCGGACGACATGGCCGCCCTTCAGGCCCGCGCCTACCAACATATGCCGCCCTGGTCCGCACTGGCCCTGGCCGAGATGATTGCCTCGGCGCATGCGCTTTGCGTCACTGATCCGCAGGGTTTTGCCCTTGGTCGCGTCGTGCTGGACGAGGCTGAACTGTTGGCGCTTGCAGTGAATCCCGACCACCAGCGCCACGGTATCGCCCGCACACTGATGAACCGGTTCGAGACGACAGCCCGCACGCGCGGTGCGGTCACCTGCTTTCTGGAAGTGGCGGAAACAAACGCCCCGGCCCGCGCCTTCTACGCTGCGCTTGGCTACAAGGGGATCGGCAAGCGCGGCGGGTATTACCGCCAAGCGGACGGCCCCGCCATCGATGCGTTGGTTATGTCGAAGGCGCTTACCTTGGATTAATTCACCTACGGTGCCAACGTGACGGCATCTAAGCGAAAAATGAGTTGACCCTGTCGGCCTGCCCATCCTTAATTGCGGCTGATCGGACACGATCCGAGAATTGACGGTGCGGCCATGCGTGGCCCCCGCATGACCAACACCTGGGAGCGATCCATGACCCTTATGCACAAATTCCTTGCCACAGCCGCCGTGCTGTCCCTCAGCGCCGGTGCCGCCGCGGCAGAGCCCGCGCTGATCTTCGACCTTGGCGGGAAATTCGACAAATCCTTCAACGAAGCAGCCTTTAGCGGCGCGAAACGCTGGGCAGACGAAACCGGCGGAACCTTCCGCGAAATCGAGCTTCAGTCCGAAGCGCAGCGTGAACAAGCCCTGCGCCGCTTTGCCGAAAATGGCAATGATCCGATCATCATGACCGGCTTTGCCTTTGGCAACGTGCTGGGCGAGGTTGCGCCCGACTACCCCGACACCAAATTCGCGATCATCGACATGGTTGTGGATGCGCCCAACGTGCGCTCTGTCGTGTTCAACGAACATGAAGGCAGCTACCTTGTCGGCATGATGGCCGCGATGGCATCGGAATCGGACACTGTCGGCTTTATCGGCGGCATGGACATTCCGCTGATCCGCAAATTCGCCTGCGGCTATGTGCAGGGTGTAAAAGCCGTGAAGCCAGAGGCAACGGTTATCCAGAACATGACCGGCACCACCCCTGCGGCGTGGAACGACCCGGTCAAAGGGTCCGAACTGACCAAATCGCAGATCAGCCAGGGCGCGGATGTGATCTATGCGGCCGCAGGCGGCACCGGCGTTGGTGTGCTACAGACAGCGGCGGACGAAGGCATCCTGTCCATCGGCGTCGACAGCAACCAGAATTACATGCATCCCGGCAAGATCCTGACATCCATGACAAAACGTGTCGACAACGCGGTCTATGACGCGATGGAAGCGGGCACAGACATCGAAACCGGCATTTACGTCATGGGCGTCGGCAATGAAGGTGTCGGATATGCGATGGATGAATTCAACGCAGATCTGGTCAGCGCCGATATGCAGGCTGCCGTGGACGACGCCGCAGCCAAGATCGGCTCGGGCGAGTTGATGGTTCACGACTACATGTCGGACAACGCCTGCCCGGTCGAGTAAGCCCGGTGGTGGACGTGACAACAGGGGGGCGGCCGGATCAGGCCGCTTCCACCGCGCCGGCGATCGAGCTTAAAGGCATCTCCAAAGCCTTTGGTCCGGTGCAGGCCAACAAGGATATTGCGATCCGCGTGATGCCGGGCACCATCCACGGCATCATCGGCGAAAACGGCGCTGGCAAATCCACGCTGATGTCGATCCTCTACGGCTTTTACAAGGCCGATGCGGGCGAGGTATTCATCCACGGTCGCAAGACCGAGATCCCCGATAGCCAGGCCGCTATTTCGGCGGGCATCGGCATGGTCTTCCAGCATTTCAAACTGGTCGAGAATTTCAGCGTTCTTGAGAATGTCATCCTGGGTGCCGAGGACGGCCCCTTGCTGCGTCCCAGCCTTGCCAAAGCGCGCGGCGTGCTGAAACAACTGGCCGCAGAATATGAGTTGAACGTCGATCCGGACGCGCTGATCCAGAACCTGAGCGTCGGGCATCAACAGCGGGTCGAAATCCTCAAATCCCTGTACCGTCAGGCCGATATTCTCATTCTGGACGAGCCCACGGGCGTGCTGACCCCGGCCGAGGCCGACCACCTGTTTCGTATCCTCGACAACCTGCGCCGCGAGGGCAAGACGATCATCCTGATCACCCATAAACTGCGCGAGATCATGGAGATCACCGACACGGTCAGCGTCATGCGACGCGGCGAGATGACGGCCACGGTCAAAACCGCCGAGACCGATCCCGCCGAACTGGCAGAGCTGATGGTCGGCCGCAAGGTGCTGCTGCGGGTCGACAAGACAGCCGCCACACCCGGCAAGAACGTGCTGGAGGTCCGCGACCTGCGCGTGAAAGACGACAAGGGCATTGTCCGGTTGAAAGGCATCGACCTTGACGTCCATGCCGGAGAGATCGTCGGCATTGCCGGCGTGTCGGGCAATGGTCAGTCAGAGCTGCTCGAAGTGCTGGGCGGCTATGCTGACGGGACGGGTCAGATCACACTGAACGGCCAGCCGCTTGACCTGACAGGCAAGCATTCCGACGGCCAGTCGCGCCGCGCACGGGGTATCGCCCATGTGCCAGAGGACCGCCAGCGCGAAGGCCTTATCATGAACTACTTTGCCTGGGAAAACGCGGCCTTCGGCTATCACCGCGATCCGAAATACCAATCCGGCCTGCTGATGAACCACCGCGCGATGATCGAGGATACGGAGCGCAAGATCGAGAAATTCGATGTCCGCCCCCCCAACGCGCATCTGACCGCCAAGAATTTCTCGGGCGGGAACCAGCAAAAGATCGTCGTGGCCCGCGAGATCGAGCGTGACCCGGATCTGCTGCTGGTCGGGCAGCCAACGCGCGGTGTGGACATTGGCGCGATCGAGTTTATCCACCAACAGATCGTGGCACTGCGCGATCAGGGCAAGGCCGTGCTTCTGGTCTCGGTCGAGCTGGACGAAATCCTGTCCTTGTCGGACCGCATCGTTGTGATGTTCGACGGCGAGATCATGGGCTACGGCCCCGCGGAAACCGCCAATCAAGTCGGCCTGGGCTGTCTTATGGCCGGTCTGGGCGGCACCGATACAGAGGCCATGCAAGGCTGGACGATCTCCGATGCCGCAAGCGCAGAACCAGTCGATCCAAGCAAATCGTTGATCGAAGCGGTGGACGAAAAGTTACACGAAAAAGAGGCTCGGGAGGCCAGAAAGAATGGCTGAACGCACGACATTTGATGCCGGGCTGGACGGTGGCGCGCATGGATAGGATGCCAGGCTGGGCCGATGCGATCCTCGTGCCCCTGATTTCGCTGTTGCTGGCGGCCTTCCTGTCGGCGCTGGTCATCATCGGGATCGGCGAAAGCCCCGTGGCCGCGTTCAAACTGATGGTCGAGGGCGCGCTGATGCGGTCAGCGGGCTGGGGCTATACGCTCTATTACGCCACGAATTTCATCTTCACCGGGCTGGCGGTTGCCGTGGCCTTTCACGCGCGGATGTTCAACATCGGCGGCGAGGGTCAGGCGATGATCGGCGGGCTTGGGGTGGCGCTGGTCTGCCTTTATATCCCTTGGCCGCACTGGTCGCTGGCGCTGCTGGGATCGGCCGTGGGCGCCTCCCTGTTCGGGGCTGCATGGGCCTTGATCCCGGCCTATCTGCAAGCCAAACGCGGCAGCCATATCGTGATCACCACGATCATGTTCAACTTCATCGCCGCAGCATTGCTGAACTATGTGCTGGTCAATGTGCTGCGGCCCGTGGGCGCGATGGACCCGGCCACCGCAAAATTCCCCGACGCCACGCATCTGCCGACCTTTCAGGACATGTTTTCGACCGCAGCCGCGCCAATGTTTCGCGGCGCGCCTGCAAATGTGACCTTCTTTCTGGCGGTCATTGCCTGTGTGCTGGTCTGGTTGCTGATCTGGCGCACGCGACTAGGCTATGAGATCCGCGCCTTGGGCCATTCTGAACCCGCTGCGCGCTATGCCGGCATCAGCCCGGTACGCACCGTTGTCATCGCGATGCTGATTTCCGGCGGGCTGGCGGGGCTTATGTCTGTCAACACCACACAGGGAGAGGCGGAACGCCTGATCCTCAACTCCATCGAGGGTGCGGGCTTTATCGGGATTGCCGTGGCGCTGATGGGGCGCAACCACCCGCTTGGTGTCTTTCTGGCCGCAATCCTGTTCGGGTTTCTCTATCAGGGTGGGGCGGAACTGGCACTTTGGACCACTATCCCGCGCGAATTGATCGTCGTCATTCAGGCGCTCGTGATCCTGTTCACCGGCGCGCTGGACAATATGGTGCGCATGCCGCTTGAGCGGATATTCCTGTCCTTGCGCCGGAGGAAAAGCTGATGGATCTGATGACCGTCCTTCAGGTGCTCGACTCGACCGTCCGGCTGGCAACGCCATTGCTGCTGGCCTGTCTGGCGGGGCTGTTTTCCGAGCGCGCGGGCATTTTCGACATCGGGCTTGAGGGCAAGATGCTGGCTGCGGCCTTTTTCTCTGCCGCCGTCGCTTCGCTGACCGGATCGGTCTGGCTGGGTCTATCGGCGGGCATCGGCGCGTCGCTGGTGCTGTCGGGCATCCACGGGCTGGCCTCGATTACCTTCCGGGGCAATCAGCTGATTTCGGGCGTGGCGATCAACTTTCTTGCCGCGGGCATGACCGTCCTGATTGCCGAGGATTGGTTCAGCCAAGGCGGGCGCACGCCCTCGCTGATAGCCGGAGGTCGGTTTGACGGCATCACCCTGCCCTTCGCCGAGGCGCTACGCGACCTTCCGGTGATCGGGCCGATCTACTACGAGCTGATTTCGGGGCATTCAATCCTTGTCTATGTCGGATTTCTGACAGTCCCGCTGACCTGGTGGATCCTGTTTCGCACCCGGTTTGGGCTGCGGTTACGCGCGGTGGGCGAGAACCCGGCAGCGGTGGATACGGCAGGCGTGTCGGTTGTGGGGCTGCGTTTTGCGGCGGTCGCGATTTGCGGTGTGCTCTGCGGCATCGCGGGTGCCTATCTGGCGACGGGCTTGCAGGCGGGCTTTGTCAAGGACATGACGGCCGGGCGTGGCTTTATCGCGTTGGCGGCGCTGATCTTTGCGAAATGGCGGCCGTGGTACGCACTGTATTCCTGCCTGCTGTTCGGACTTCTGCAAGCCGTTGCGTTGCGATACCAGAGTATCGAGGTCGGCGGGCTGGTGATCCCCGTGCAGTTCATGGACGCGCTGCCCTATATCCTGACGGTGGTGATCCTTGCAGGCTTTGTCGGCAAGGCGATCCCGCCACGCGCGGGTGGCGAGCCCTATGTGAAAGAACGCTGAACAGATCCGCCCCGCGAAATATCCTGCGGGGCGGTTTGATATGCGGTTAAGGCGCGCTCGCATGTTGCATCGCCTGTTGCCCTGCCGCAAAGTCATCCCATGCAGATTTTCCTCCCCATCGCCGAGGTGTCGGTCAATTTGTTCCTGCTTCTCGGGGCGGGGACACTTGTCGGCGTGCTTTCGGGGATGTTCGGGGTTGGGGGCGGGTTCCTGATAACCCCGCTGCTGTTTTTCATGGGAATTTCGCCGGCAGTGGCCGTTGCCACGGGGGCGAACCAGATCGTCGCCTCGTCCTTTTCCGGGCTTTTGGCACATCTCCGGCGCAAGACCGTTGATTTGCAAATGGGCGTGGTGCTGCTGATTGGCGGGCTTGTGGGCGCGGCGCTTGGCGTGATGCTGTTCAATTACCTGCGCAGCCTTGGCCAGGTCGATCTGCTGGTGCGGCTGTGCTACGTTGTCTTTCTGGGCATCATCGGCACGCTGATGTTTGTCGAAAGCCTGAATGCCATTCGCAACACCCGCAAGGGCCGCAAGGCAAAGCGGCACAAGCACAACTGGATTCACGGCCTGCCGCTGAAAATGCGGTTTCGGACCTCGGGCCTGTATATCTCGGTGATCCCGCCGATCCTCGTCGGGCTGGCGGTCGGGGTATTGGCTGCGGTGATGGGTGTCGGTGGCGGGTTCATCATGGTCCCGGCGATGATCTACCTGCTGGGAATGCCCACCAAGGTGGTGATCGGCACGTCGCTGTTCCAGATCATCTTTGTCACCGCCTTCACCACGATGCTGCATGCCGTCACCAACCAGACCGTCGATATGCCGCTGGCGGTCCTGCTGCTTCTGGGCGGGGTCGTGGGCGCACAGATCGGCACGGTTATCGGATTGCGGATGAAGGCTGAACAGTTGCGCATCCTGCTGGCCCTGCTGGTCATGCTGGTCTGCGCCAAACTCGGGCTTGAACTGGTGCTGCAACCCAATGAGCTGTTCTCCATCGCCGGGATCGGGGGGGCATGATGCGCTGGCTGTTCCTGCTTGTCCTGATGGCCCTGCCCGCGTGGGCCGAAGAAGAAGTCGTGCTGGGGCTCAGCCATGATCGTGTGTCGATCACCGCCGATTTCAACGGATCCGAGATCCTGATCTTCGGCGCGATCAAACGCGAAACGAAAATTCCCGAAGGTCCGCCGCTTCAGGTCATCGTATCCTTGGCCGGCCCTTCCAGGGAAGAGACCGTCCGCCGTAAGGAACGGCGGTTCGGGATCTGGGTAAATACGGAGTCGGTGGTCGTTGATGCCGCCCCCAGCTTTTACGCCGTGGCCACCAGCGCGCCCTGGCGGGAAGCCATCACCCAGACCGAGGATTTGCGATACCGGGTCTCGATTCCCCGGGCGATCCGGTCAGTGGGCGCGCCGATGTCGGTGATGAATGCGCAGGCATTTTCAGACGCGATCATTCGCATCCGTAAAGAAAACGGACTGTATCAACTGTTGGAAAATACAGTCGCCGTCGATCAGCAAACACTGTTTCGGACTTCGATCAAGATGCCCGCCAATCTGACCGAAGGTGCCTATGAGGCCCGTATTTTCCTGACCCGCGAGGGCCGCGTGATCAACCAGTTCGACACGGTGATCGACGTGCAGAAAGTTGGCCTTGAACGCTGGCTCTACGGTCTGTCACGCAGCAATCCTATGGCTTACGGGTTGTTATCGCTGACCATCGCAATCCTTGCCGGTTGGGGTGCCTCAACCGCGTTTCGTATGTTGAGGAATGGCTGATGGCACGGATCGCCCCCGGCAAACGCGCGGAATATCGCGCTTTCGTCGAACTGCCGACGCGCTGGCATGACAATGATGCCTACGGCCATCTGAACAACGCAATTTACTATGCGCTTTTCGACACCGCCCTCAGCCAGTGGCAAAATGCCAACGGCTTGCCGATCGTGGGACCGGATGCCTATCGCTTCGTCGTGGTCGAAAACGGCTGCCGCTATCATTCCGAGGCTGCGTTTCCGGACCTTATTCATTGCGGGCTGCGACTGGCGCATATCGGCAACAGCTCTTTCCGGTATGAGGTCGGGTTGTTTCGCAACGATGAAACCATAGCCTGCGCCGAGGGCTTCTTTACCCAGGTTCATACCAGCGCGGACAATCGGCCAAGTCCCCTGCCCGATGCCGCTCGCAAGGCACTGGAAACCTTGCTGCCATAGCGTCTGCCCGCCCGCTTTGACGCCGAAACGATCGAGACTTTGGTAAGAACCCCTAGCGCTTGCGATAGCGGAAAACGCCTGTGCCTTTGGCGATCAACTCACCAGTGTCGTCCTTGATCTCGGCTTCTGCGAAGAATGTGCCCTTGCCGCCGCCGGTTCTGCGGCCTTCGGCAAACAGCACGGTGCCAAGCGGACGCGACAGATATTGCACATTGAGCGAGAGCGTCAGGCACATCTGCGGCTGATCCGCGTCTCCGGTCCAGCACCCGGCATAGCCCATCACCGTGTCCAGCATACTGGCATGCACGCCCCCATGTATCGCGCCATGACGGTTGCGCAAAAACGCCTCGACCGGCAGGCTCATCCGTGCGTAATCCTCGGACCAGCCCACAAGTTCCAGCCCGATGTAGCGCGAAAACGCGTAGGTGGCCTCGCCCAGAAGCGGATCATCTGTGCTCATGTCGCGGCGGCCTCCAGCCCCAGTTCGGCAAAACGCGGGACAAACCCGCCCAGTTTCAGCGCTTTGTCAGGGTTTGAGGCATTGCCGTCAAGCGCGCGCTTCTTCACGCCTTGCAGGATCGCGGCCATGCGGAAAAACGCAAAAGCGACGTAAAAGCCAAGGTTGTCGATCCGGTCGATCCCACGGCGCTGACAATAGTCGGCGACAAATTCGGCGTCCGTTGGCAGGCCGAGCGCTTCGCGATCCACCCCTGCCAGCCCACGCCCCTCTGGACCCGGCGGCAGTTGCCACTGCATGAGAACCCCGGCCAGATCGGCGAACGGATGGCCAATGGTCGACAGTTCCCAATCCAGCACAGCGCGGATGTCAGAGCCGTCCTTCGTAAACAGCAGATTGTCGATCCGGTAGTCGCCATGCACCAACGTGCGCTGGCCATCATCGGGCGGCAGATGCGTCTCCAGCCATGAAATAAGCCGGTCCATATCCGGCAGCGGCCCGGTTTCCGACGCGCGATACTGTTTTGTCCAACGTCCAAGCTGGCGCGCATAATAGCTGCCTTCGGGGCCGTAATCGGCCAATCCAGCCGCCACAATATCGACCGAATGGATCGCGGCCAGAACCCTGTTCATCTCGTTGATCACCGCGCCGCGTTGCGTGGGCGACACGTCCGGCAGGGTCGGATCAAGGAAACTGCGGCCTTCGACATGCTCCATCACATAGAACATCGCACCAAGGACGCTTTCGTCCTCGCAAAGGGCCAACATACGCGGCACAGGCACGTCACTGTCCGACAGGGCCCGTTGAACCCGAAATTCCCGGTCAACGGCATGGGCGGATTTCAACAACACGCCGGGTGGCTTGCGGCGCAGCACATAGGCACCGGACTCCGCACGCAGCAGATAGGTCGGGTTTGATTGTCCGACATCGAATTTCCGCACTGTCAGAGGCCCGCGAAAGCCATCTACGTTCTTCGCCATCCACTGCGCAACGGCATCGCGTTCGACCTTATCCATCGCTACTGATCCGCATATTTGCGCAGTTCCGCCCGCGCCACCTGTCGGCGGTGCACCGCATCCGGCCCGTCGGCAAAGCGCAACGTCCGCACATGCGTCCACATATGGGCCAGATTGAAATCCTGGCTGATCCCGGCCGCGCCATGCATCTGGATCGCCTCGTCAATCACCCGCCCGGCCATCAGCGGCGCCACGACCTTGATCTGCGAGATCCACGGCTGCGCTGCACGCACACCCGCTGTGTCCATCATCCACGCGGCCTTCAGGCACAACAATCGCGCCATCTCGATCTCCATCCGGGCGTCGGCGATGATGTCATAGTTGGCACCCAGTTCGACCAAGGGCTTTCCAAAGGCTTCGCGCTCCAGCCCGCGCGTGCACATCAATTCCAGCGCCTTTTCGGCCTGTCCGATGGCGCGCATGCAATGGTGGATCCGCCCCGGCCCCAGACGCCCCTGTGCCACCTCGAAACCGCGCCCCTCGCCCAGTACGATTGCATCCGCGCCGATCCGAACATCGGTGAACCGCAGATGCATATGCCCGTGCGGTGCGTCGTCCTGCCCGAAGACCTGCATCGGGCGCAGCACCTCGATTCCGGGCGTGTCGGGGTCCAGCACGAACATCGTGTGGCGCTGATGCTTTGGGGCGTCCGGGTCCGAACAAGCCATGACGATATACAAGCCGCAACGCGGATCGCCCGCGCCGCTGATCCACCATTTTTCGCCGTTCAGCACCCAGTCGTCGCCATCGCGTCGCGCTTCGAAGGACAGTTGCGCCGCATCCGATGATGCGATTCCAGGTTCGGTCATCACATAGGCCGATCGGATTTCGCCCTCCAGCAGCCGCCCCAGCCAGCGGTCCTTGTGGGCCTGCGTGCCGTAGCGTTCCAGCACTTCCATATTGCCCGTGTCGGGCGCGTTGCAGTTGAATACCTCGGCGGCGATGGACACCTTGCCCATTTCCTCGGCCAGATAGGCGTATTCAACGGTGCTGAGCCCATAGCCGCGATCACTGCCGGTCAGCCAGAAGTTCCACAAGCCGCGTTCCCGCGCCAGTGCCTTCAACTTGTTCAGGATTTCCAACTGGCGATCGGTATGTTTGAACCGGTCGCCCGAGGGATGCTTGCCGACCTCGGCGTGAAACTCTGCATCAAGTGGTGCGATATCCGTCTCGACCATCGCGCGGACCTGCGCGATCAGCGGACGGACCTTGTCTGAAACTCCGAGATCCATGTACTGTCTCCTTTGGCACCGTGGTCAGGCGCTCTTGCTTTGAATGAAACGGTTGAGCCAGATGGCCACCAGTGCGGGCCGGGTCTGGCCTTCGATCTCGACCGTGGCGGACAGCCGCAGCGCCAGCCCCCCGGTCGGCACCTCTTTCAGCCGATCCAGCGTAAAACGGCCCCGCACGCGCGACCCGACCGGCACCGGGCTGATGAAACGCACACGGTCCAGACCGGAGTTGAGGCCGGTGTAGCCTTCGACCCCCGGTAGGAATGCGTAGATCATTGACGGCAAAAGCGACAGCGTCAGAAAGCCATGCGCGATGGTGCTGCCAAGCTCTTGCGCAGCCGCGCTGTCGGGTCGAACGTGGATGTCGGCATGGTCGCCGGTGGCATCGGCAAAGGCGCTGATGCGGTCCTGATCCAGCAACTGCCAGTCAGAGCAGCCGATGTCTTTCCCGTCCATAGCGCGCAACTGCGCCAAAGAGATCCTAGTCTGCATCGGGCAGCTTATAGTCGTCAAAGCGGTCCCTCAGTGCCAGTTTGGACACTTTGCCCGTCGCCGTCAGCGGCAGGTCGTCGACAATGACCATGTCATCGGGCAACTGCCATTTCGCGACATGTTTCATCAAAAGGTCATGCAGTTCTGCCAGTTCCGGCGTCTCGCCTTCCTCTGGCACGACCACAAGCAATGGACGCTCTCCCCATTTTGGATGCGCCACGGCGATCACCGCGCAGCTTGCCACCTTCGGGCTGCCCATGACGATGTTTTCCAGATCAATAGAACTGATCCATTCGCCACCCGATTTTATAAGATCCTTGGCCCGGTCCTGCACCGATACAAAGCCAAGCTCGTCAATCGCGGCGACATCGCCCGTCCCGAACCAGCCATCCGCGTCGATCGCCGCAGCACTTGCCTTTTCATTGCGGAAATAGCCCGACACGACCGTGTTGCCGCGCACATACAACTCTCCCGAAGCCGCTCCGTCATGCGGCAGCGCATTGCCGTCATCATCAACAATCTTGAGATCCACACCAAAGAGACGCCGCCCCTGCTTGGCCTTCAGGCGCATCTGTTCGTCCCAGGGCAGATCCTTCATCGGCGCGGACAATAGGCCTTGCGTGCCAACCGGGCTCATTTCCGTCATTCCCCAGGCGTGGCACACTTCGGCACCGCTTTTCTCGAACGCTTCGATCATGCTGGCTGGCGCGGCAGAGCCACCCACCACGACCTGACGGAAACCCTTCGGGTTGCTGCCGCGTTTCTTGATCTCCGCCAACAGGCCTTGCCAGATGGTCGGCACGCCCCAAGCCGCGGTCACGCCTTCATTGTCCATCAGGTCATAAAGCGACGCGCCATCCAGTTTCGCCCCCGGCATGATCAGCGACGCGCCTACCAATGGCGCGGAATAGGGCAGCCCCCAGGCGTTGACATGGAACATCGGCACCACAGGCAGGATGCGCGCGCCTTCCTTCAACCCGTCCTTCAGGGCGATGGACACAGTCAGCGCGTGCAGCACCGTAGAGCGATGTGAAAACAGCGCGCCTTTCGGGTTGCCGGTGGTTCCCGATGTATAGCAAAGCGACGCGGCGGTGTCCTCGGGCAGATCCGGCCAGTCGTATGTTGTGGGCTGACCCTCCAGCAATTCCTCATAGCACAGCAAATCGAGGTCACTTTCCGGCATATGCGTGCGGGCTGTCAGCACCACCAGCTTCAACCCATCGGGCAGGGTCGGACGCAGCGCCTCAATGATCGGTAGAAAGGTCAGATCCACGCAAAGCACGCTGTCTTCAGCATGGTTGATGATATAGCTCATCTGTTCGGCCGACAGTCGCGGATTGATGGTGTGGCAAACGCCGCCCATCCCCGAAACAGCGTAGTAAAGCTCGAAATGGCGATATCCGTTCCAGGCCAGCGTGGCGATACGGTCGCCTTCCTGCACGCCCAGCTTTGCCAGCCCATGCGCCAGTTGTGCAGCACGCGCGTAGGCTTCGGCATAGGTTTCGCGGTGAACGTCCCCTTCGGTACGGACCGAAACGATCCCTCCCCCCGGATGACACTCGGCACCGTATCGCAGAATCTCGATGATCGATAGCGGACGCGTCATCATTTGGCCTAGCATTTCCGACCCTCCCTTGCCTGTCTTGCTATGATAAAGACAACATGCGGACTGGCAGGGTGATTGCCAACCTTTAACTTGCGCCGTCGACCTCCGCTCCGGGGTCCGTCTCGATTTGCAATTCAAGCGGCACGACCGGGGCCTTCAGATCCGCGACATTCAAAGGCCCGGTCGGGCGCGACAGCCGGTTGCGAACGACCCAGATCAGCCGCTCCTGCGCGCGGGTGATGGCGACATAGGCCAGACGTTTCCAAAGCGGCTGGCCCGCCTCGACCCGACCCATGCGGGCGGCGACGAACAGGTCGGGCGCAAAGACCTGCACGGTTTCCCATTGCGACCCCTGCGCCTTGTGGATCGTAACGGCAGCGCCATGCAGAAAGGTGGCGCCCATCCGGGCGGCAAAGGGGATGAACGGCTCTTCTTCATCCGGCTTCTCGATCTTGACGATGGACGCCGCACTGACCTGCGGGTCTTCGGCACCCATCACATGCAAACGGGAAAACCCCGGCTTGCGACCGGGGCCGAGATAGACCACTTGCGCGCCTTTGATCAGGCCGCGCGCTTCCAGATCCAGCCGTTTTTTGCGATGTTTGAGCGGAAGTTCGATCCCATCGCAGATCAGCGGTTCGCCCTCCAGAAGCTCGGTATCCGGGGCACCGTGAACGGCACGAAAGGCGCTTATCAGGCGAATACGGGTGGCATTGCGCCAAACCAGCACCGGACTGCGCGCCATCAGATCAACCTCTACCCGCTGACCCCAGACCACGCGGTCATCCTGCGCGGCCTTTTCCTGGATCATGCGTTCGAAATCTTGGAACTCCAGCGCCGGGTCGGACAGAGCATGGGCCAGATCAAGGATTGGGTTGCCGGCGTCCTGCCGGTGAATGCGGTGAAGCTCCATTTTCTGGGTGGTTTTCAGCTTGTCAAAGACCATCGTTCCGGACTGGTTGACCGGGGCAAGCTGTGCCGGATCGCCGAAAAGCACGAGGGTGGGGAAAATCTCTTTCAGATCGTCGAACTGACGGTCGTCCAGCATCGAGGATTCGTCGACAAACCCGACATCCAGCGGCTCTTCGCGCCGTTTCCAGCCGGTAATGAAATCCGATCCGCGCAGCCCCGCCGCCGCGAGCGCGGCAGGTACCGATTTGTGACCGGCAAAGGATGTCGCAGCCCGATCCAGCGCCGCGTCGGTCAGCGCTTCGATGTCGGGGCGTTCCCCATTGCCCATCAGCCATTCGGCGATGCGTTCGTATTCCGGGTCGTAAACCGGCGTATACAGGATGCGGTGAATCGTGGTCGCGGGCACACCGCGCATCCGCAACACGCTCGCCGCCTTGTTGGTGGGTGCCAGAATGGCCAGCGTCCGGCGATCCTTGCGACGGCGGCTTTCGTAATCGCCCGAGACAATCTCGACCCCCGCGGCCTCCAGCGCCTTGTAAAGTTCTGCCAGCAACAGGGTCTTGCCCGATCCGGCCTTGCCCATAAGCGCCATCAACCGGTCGCCCGCGTCACGGGCGGGCAGCACAAGGCCATCGGTCAGGTCGATCCCCGAGGCGCGGAGGATATCCGCCACTCGGTCATAGGCTTCTGCCTGATCGTCGGAAAATTGCAGGGCTGGAACGGTCATGCGGCGGACCCTACAGCTCTCGCCGGACAGGCACCAGAGTCAAGCTGCGCAGTGTTGCGCGATCGGAACAGCAGCACCAAACGCCGCTTCGAACCACTGACGCGAAACGCTAGGCGACAAACCTGCGCGCGCAGCGACGCGCGCCTGCGATTCCGGCGTGAACTCCCACAGGCCGACGCTGATTGCATCGCGACCTTCGCCCGTTGTGCCCAGCACATCCGGCTGTGCGCCGATCAGCCGATAGATGCGCACCATGCGCGCGTCGAACACACCGACATAGTGGCGCAGGCCAAAGCCGTTCATGACTTCGCCTCCGGCCAGCATCAACGCGGCAGCCGTGCCGGGTGCCGTATCGCGCGCCAGGCAGAACCGCGTGCATTCCCAGATCAGCGGGCTTTCTATGTGAACGCCGCCGGTGATGTCCTTGAAATGGTCGTTGACCATGGTGCGCCCGGTCGTCGGCAACAGTCGCATCGAACCCCCATGCGAACCGCAGGGTTTCTGCCAGATCACATATAGCGGGTTCAGGTCGTCATATTCGTCGCGTTCGTAGCCCTTGGCGTCGACGGCGACCTCCCACCCCAAGCGCGCCTTGAACTGGTCGGCACGGTCACGGAACATGCTGTCGCGCAGCTTCGGTTCCGTGTTCAGATCGTTGGCATAGATGTAACGGATCATTGCAGCTTCTCCTGTCTGAGCAGGATCAGCCTTGTCCGCAAATCGTTAACACGCGCTTTTCGCCCTGATCCGCACGTTAACCTTTCAGACCACGATAATGCCCCTTGCAAGGGCGCGTGCGACAGCATGAGTGGTGTTCAAAGCGCCCAGTTTGAAGCGCGCGCTTTCGATATAAACCCGCAATGTGTGTTCCGAAATCGTCAGCGTCTCGGCCACCTGAGCGCGGCTGTAACCCACCGCCAGAAGGGTCATCGCATCAATCTCTCTGGGAGACAGGGGCTGGGATGGTTCAGGGCTGCGCCCGGGCTCCAGATCCAGGGCTTTCTTGTTGAAGTAATGGGCGACAAGGATCAGGTCGCGACGGTTGGTTTCGGTGAATGCATCCCATTCATCATCGGTACAATTGTGGCTGAGGCTGAAGAGGGCAAACTGACCGTTCGGACCCCGGATGGGAATCGAGAAACCCTGGTTTCCCACCCCATGTTCGATCGCGTCTTTCTGGAACGCCCTCGCCGCCTTGCTTGACCAGTCCAGCCGCTTCCAGTCAACAGGGTGAAACCTTTGATAACAACCAGAAATTACAGGATCAACACGCAGGTATTTCTTTTCGATATAGCGTTCTACCCAAACGTCTTCGTAGGTTCCACAACCGTATTGTTCGCCGCTGCTGCTGACCCAGTGATAGACCATGTGGTCGACGCCGTAGAAGGCGCATAATGCCTCGATCGCGCGCTGTAGCGCGTCATGCTGATCGGCTTGCTCCAATCCGTGCAGGATGGTGTCCAGCCGCTGCGTCATTGCCGCATAGCCCAATCGGTTTCCCTTTCGCGCGTGACGCCAGTTCTGCCAACGCAAACTTCTGGGTATTGTCCAGTTGTTGGGCCAGTCCGTCCAGTCCGTTTGACTGAGCGAAGGTTGTCAGATCCGTGAGTACGTCGAGTATCCAGTCGTGGTTCATGGTTGACTCTCTTTCACGCCAGTTAATGAATGGTTAATACAACTATACCACGAGCAATTGACGTTAATAAATTCGCGAATTCCAACTCCCCAAAAATGGCGAGACGGCAAATTCTAACCCTCTGAACGACAAGCACCGGCCCCAAAAACGCGAATCGCCCGCGACGGCGACAGCCGATTCGCGGGCGATTGTTGGCTGGGCGAAGGCCGATTGTTCAGCCTTTGGCTTCAAGCGCTTCCTCGAAGGTCCGCAAACCGGTGCGGGGTGCCTGCACCAGAACGGCCATGTTGCCGGGCTTGTGCTCGTTGCGCAGCATCTTCATATGCGCTCCGGGGATCTCATCCCACGGGAACACTTCGGACATGCACGGATCAAGGCGGCGGTCGATCATCAGTCGGTTCGCTGACGCGGCCTGCTTGAGGTTGGCGAAATGCGAGCCCTGCAAACGCTTCTGGTGCATCCACATATAGCGGACGTCAAAAGTGCAGTTGAAACCCGACGTTCCGGCGCAGATCACCACAATGCCGCCCTTCTTGACCACAAGGGTCGAGACGGGGAAGGTCGCTTCGCCCGGATGTTCAAACACCATATCGACGCTGACGCCTTTGCCGGTGATCTCCCAGATTGCCTTGCCGAACTTACGGGCCTCTTTCAGCCATTCATTATACTCGGGGCTGTTCACCGTCGGCAACTGACCCCAGCAATTGAAGTCCTTGCGGTTGATGACGCCCTTGGCACCTTGATCCATCACGAACTGGCGCTTGCTTTCGTCCGAGATCACGCCGATCGCGTTGGCACCCGCCGTATTCGCCAATTGAATAGCGTAGGATCCAAGACCGCCGGACGCGCCCCAGACCAGCACGTTCTGACCGGGTTTCAGCTCGTGCGGATGGTGACCGAACAGCATCCGGTATGCGGTTGCCAGAGTCAGCGTGTAGCAGGCGCTTTCTTCCCAGGTCAGGTGCTTGGGGCGCGGCATCAACTGCTGTGCCTGCACGCGGGTAAACTGCGCGAAAGAGCCATCGCCGGTCTCATAACCCCAGATCCGCTGGGTGGGCGAGAACATCGGGTCGCCGCCGTTGCATTCCTCGTCGTCGCCGTCGTCCTGATTGCAATGGATCACGACCTCGTCGCCGACCTTCCAAGTGTTCACCTTGTCGCCCACCGCCCAGACGATGCCGGACGCGTCGGAACCCGCGATATGATAATCCTGCTTGTGAACGTCGAAGGGGCTGATCGGCTGGCCAAGACCGGCCCAGACGCCATTATAGTTGACGCCCGCGGCCATCACCAGAACCAGAACCTCCTGGCTGTCGATCTGCCATGTGTCCACAACTTCCTGCTTGAACGACACGTCGGGCTCACCATGGCGTTCGCGACGGATATTCCACGCGTACATCTGCTTTGGCACATAGCCCATCGGGGGCATTTCCCCGAGCTCATAAAGGTCTTTTTCCGGGGCATCGTAGGCCGCAATGCCGCTTTGTTTATCCAGAGCCATGTGAGCCTCCTTCGCTGCTGATAGCTGTGCCGCAATGCAGAATCGCGGCGTTTCTTCGGAAATATCGACCTTCGCGAAATTATGCAACAACATTAGCGTATATTTTGGAACTTTATGACCGAGCGAATGCAGAAACTACTGTGCAGCCGCAGCGTCAGCAGCCAATAGATGCGCGATGGAGTTGGCGTAGTACCGCAGGATGTCGATGCGGTCGGGGGTTGGAGTGAATTGGGTTCCCTGAAGAGTGATCAGGTTGCGACCGAGCAATTGTTCAAGTGCCAGATCCACCTCTTCGTGCAGGTTTTCTGAGGATAGCCCAATGTCGGCCTGCGGCTCTGTCTTCAACATGGTGGAAATCGCAACGATCAGCGCCTCTCGGCTGTGTGGATGCGCAAGAAGGCATGTCGAGATCGCGGGAATGGGAAGGATCGGGACGGCGCCGGCGATACGGCCCATCAATATATCGGCCAGATCGTCTGTACTCGGGGCGCTGACCTGCGCCAGATAATCGCGCATGGACAATGGTTTGCCGAAATTCACCACGGCATTCCCGAAAGGTTTCAGCCGGCCGCGCAGCTTGCGCCAGACCTGCCGCAGAAGGAAGCCGCCAATCTCCCACAGCTTCGCGCGGAACCGGCGTTCGCCGGACCGATTGGCCGCAACCAGGATCGTGTCTTCAAGCACACGGTCATAGTTCAGTGCCACCGGGACAAAGACGATATCGCGTCCCTCCGGATCATAAGCTTCTGAGATATAACGAAGAAGACCCAATTTCGGCTGAGCTGGCGCGCCGGTCAGGCTTAGGCCACCTTCGGGAAAGATCGCCTGCGCGACGCCTGCTTGTGTCGCCATCTGAACATAGCGGGCCATGACCTTGCGATAAAGCGCGTTGCGCGACCGGCGACGTATGAAATAGGCTCCCATGCTCTTGATAAGCCAGGATAAAGGCCAGATCCGCGCCCATTCTCCGACCGCGTAACTGAGCGCCGATTGCTGCGCGGCAAGATAGGTGACAAGCACATAATCCATGTTTGAGCGGTGATTGATGACGAAAATCAACGTCGACTCCCGGTCAATGCTGCGGAACGTGGCCTCATCGAACTGTCCGATCCGGACATTGTAAATGGCGTTGGAAAGCCATCGCGCGGCCCGAATCCCGATACTGAAATAGGCAAATGCCGAAAAAGACGGAACGATTTCATGGGCATAACGGGTTGCCCTCTGAAAGGAGACATCCTCTCTCTCGCCCGTGTCGCGGGCGTGCTCCACTATCGCCTTGGTGACTTCGGGATCATAGACCAGTCGTTTTATCGCATCTGTGCGGCGCAGCAGTTTGAACGGCTCAATCGGACGCGCAAGCCTTTGATTTAATTTGGCAACGACACGTTCCATCCGCCGCCTCAGGAACCAGCGCACAGAGGGAAACAACAAATGGCTCGCCGCGGTGACGGCGGCAAACAGAAGGATCAGCAGAAAAAGCCATAGCGGCAGCTCGACAATGCGCGTCATACGGGCAAAATCGCAGCCCCGACGTCATTGGGCAAGTCCGTAGATTGCGCCTGCGTTTGGGGCCATTTGTGCTTTTTGTACCTGTAAAATGTACAAAAGCCCATAATTTGGCTGATGCCGCGGCGCGGCGAATTGACATTGCTATAAAGTTTCGCATATCCACACTCTGACGAAATAATGTTACGCGCAGAGTGTGCGACGCCCGAAACGCGAGGACTGACCATGACCGACACATCGACCGATCGCCCGAAGGACAAACCCTGGCTGATCCGCACCTATGCCGGCCACTCCACTGCCAAGGCGTCGAACGAGCTGTATCGCGCGAACCTGTCACGCGGACAGACCGGCCTTTCGGTGGCCTTCGATCTGCCGACGCAGACAGGCTATGACAGCGATCATGTGCTGGCGCGCGGCGAGGTTGGCAAGGTTGGCGTGCCGGTCAGTCATCTGGGCGATATGGCCGCGCTGTTCGACCAGATCCCGCTGGACCAGATGAACACCTCGATGACGATCAACGCGACGGCACCCTGGCTGCTGGCGCTGTATATCGCGGTGGCCGAACAGCAGGGCGCGGATGTGTCGAAGCTGCAAGGCACCGTGCAGAACGATCTGATCAAGGAATACCTGTCACGCGGCACATATATATGTCCGCCGAAACCCTCGCTGAAGATGATCGGCGATGTCGCGGAATACTGCTACCGGCACGTGCCGAAATGGAACCCGATGAACGTGTGTTCCTACCACCTGCAAGAGGCGGGTGCGACGCCGGAACAGGAATTGTCTTTCGCCCTGGCCACGGCCGTTGCGGTATTGGATGAGTTGAAAACACGGGTCCCGGCGGCGGATTTCCCGGCACTTTGCGGGCGGATTTCGTTTTTCGTGAATGCCGGCATTCGCTTCGTGACCGAGATGTGCAAGATGCGCGCCTTTGTCGATCTGTGGGACGAGATCCTGCGCGAGCGATATGGCGTGGAGAACCCGAAATTCCGCCGGTTCCGCTACGGCGTTCAGGTCAACTCGCTTGGCCTGACCGAGCAGCAGCCGGAAAACAACGTCTACCGTATCCTGATCGAGATGCTGGCCGTCACCCTGTCCAAAGACGCGCGCGCCCGTGCGGTGCAATTGCCCGCCTGGAACGAGGCGCTTGGCCTGCCCCGCCCCTGGGATCAGCAGTGGTCGATGCGGATGCAGCAGATCATGGCCTATGAAACCGACCTTCTGGAATATGACGATCTGTTCGAGGGCAACCCGGCAGTTGAACGCAAAGTCGAGGCACTGAAAGAGGGCGCGCGGGCAGAGCTGGCCAATATCGACAGTATGGGCGGCGCGATCGGGGCCATCGACTATATGAAATCGCGGCTGGTTGAGTCGAACGCCGAACGTGTGAACCGGATCGAACGGAATGAAACCGTCGTTGTGGGTGTGAACCGCTGGACACAAACCGAGCCCAGCCCGCTGATGGACGAGGACGGCGGCATCATGGTTGTCGATCCGGCGGTGGAGCAGGAACAGATTGACCGGCTGACCGAATGGCGTGCCGAACGGGATGCCGGAGCGGTGGAAAAGGCGCTGGCCGACCTGCGCAGCGCCGCGCGCGAGGGCCGCAACATCATGGAACCGTCGATTGCGGCCGCCAAGGCAGGCGTCACCACCGGCGAATGGGCGCAACAGATGCGCGCCGTGCATGGCGAATATCGCGGACCAACCGGCGTGTCGCGGTCGGTCAGCAACCGCATCGAAGGGCTGGACGAGTTGCGCGCCGCCGTGGATGCGGTAAGCGACCGGCTGGGCAAGCGGCTGCGTTTTCTCGTCGGCAAGCCGGGACTGGACGGGCATTCCAACGGTGCCGAACAGATCGCCTTCCGGGCGCGCGATTGCGGCATGGAGATCGACTATGAGGGCATCCGCCTGACGCCCGAACAGATTGTCGAGGCGGCACAGGACGGCGCGCATGTCGTGGGCCTGTCTATCCTGTCGGGCAGCCATATCCCGCTGGTCGAGGATCTGATCGCGCGCATGCGCGACGCAGGCCTTGGCCATATTCCGGTTATTGTCGGCGGCATCATTCCCAGCGATGATGCACGCCGTCTTTTGGAAATGGGCGTGACCCGTGTCTATACGCCAAAAGATTTCGAATTGAATACGATCATGCAGGATATCGTGACCTTGGTAGATCCTGAAGCTGTTGCCGCCGAATAGGCGTACCGGCGAAACTCAGCCTATAATTGTGATTTCTTTGGCCGACATCTCCTTTTGGATGTGTCGGCCATTTTTTTTCGGGCTAGACTCATAGTTGTAGATGGGAGGTGACACAAAATGTGCTCTTGTGTTCTGCTAAATCAATCTTTTTATTCACCACAAAAAAGACGGAGAGAAGAATGTCTATTGATTTGTCTGCACTGTCCCGCCAAGAACTGACAGCCTTGAGAAAGAATGTCGATAAAGCCCTCGATACGCTGGAAACCCGCCGCAGAGCCGAAGCGCTGAAAGCGGCTGAAGACGCGGCCAAGGAATTCGGGTTTTCACTGAGCGAACTGAATTCCTCCACTGCAAGCAGCAAGAAAACAAAAGGTGCCCCGAAATTCGTGAACCCCGAAGATCCAAGCCAGACATGGACCGGACGCGGGCGCAAGCCGAATTGGGTTGTCGTTCATCTGGATGCGGGCAAGCCTCTGGAAGACCTCGCACTCTGACCCGGCAAGGACGCAAGACAGATGACAATCCATATCGGTGCCAAACCCGGTGACATAGCGGAAACAGTGCTTATGCCGGGCGATCCATACCGGGCAAAATGGGCAGCCGAGACATTTCTGGACTCTCCGCGACTGGTCAATGAAGTTCGCGGGATGCTGGGCTTTACCGGCACATGGCGCGGCAATGACGTGACGATTCACGGCTCCGGTATGGGAATGCCCTCGCTGTCGATCTATGCCAATGAGCTGATCCGCGATTACAATGCAAAAACGCTGATCCGTATCGGTTCCTGCGGGGGAATGCAGGATAGCGTCGGCATCCGCGATGTTATCGTGGCCATGACTGCAAGCTCCGTATCAACACCGTCGCGCGGGATCTTTCGCGAATTGAATTTCGCGCCCTGTGCGGATTGGTCATTGCTACGCGCGGCTGTTGCGGCGGCCGAAGCGAGGGGCGTCACGACCCATGTCGGCGGGATATATTCGGCCGATATCTTCTATGACGAACGCCCCGATCTGAATGAACAGATGACCCGCCACGGTATTCTGGGTGTCGAAATGGAAGCGGCGGAACTTTACAATGTTGCCGCCCGGCACGGCGCGCGCGCATTGGCGGTGCTGACGGTCAGCGATCACCTTCTGACCGGCGAGGCGCTGCCTTCGGAGGATCGCGAGAAGTCCTTTGGCGATATGGTCGAAATCGCGCTGGAATCCGCCTTCGCCTGACGGCTCCTCAATCTACCGCCCGTGACTGCGATCATATCCGTTGCGCGCGGGCGGCACCCAGCCCTGCAATGCCCCGTCTTCCGGCGCAAAGACCTCGACCAGAAGCGCGTGGCAGGCGGCAGCGTCGCTGGAATGCCTGTCGCCGCAATCACCGCCGGGACAGGCGCTGAGCGCGCCCAGAAGATCGATCTCGGCGAAGAATTCCAGATGATCGCCAGGCCGCACCGGGCTTGCCTTCATGAAATACTGTCCGGTGTCGCGCGTGAAGCCGGTGCACATGAACACGTTGAGCACATCGTGAACGTGGGGCTCGGCATCCTCCAATGTCATACCACGCGCATCCGCCACGGCGCGCGTCAGATTGGAATGGCAGCAGTGATGATACTGCGTCCCCGATAAAAGATTGCCGGTATAAGGATCGCAGCGCGTGCCAATCACATCATGCACCCGGCCCCCAAACGCATCCACACCGTACCAGGCCAGACTGTCCGTCACCACGGTCGCCATCGGGCGCAGTGCCGGAAAAGACGACCACAGCCGATGGCCTTCGGTCAGATGGGTCCCATGCAGCGCCCGAGTCTTGCCAGAATAAAACCGCTCGGTCATATCATCCGCGTTCCACAGGTTCAGATCACCAACCTGCGGCCCCTCGATACTGCTGATCCGAAAGAACTGCCCGGCGGGAACGCTGAAATCCGATGCCTCTCTTGGCGGCACGCGCCACTCGGCCACTTTGCGTGCCCCGGCCCGCGCCGCGCGGTACAGTCCCAGATCGGGCGCAGGCAGCGTCTCGACCGGATAGCAGATGACCGGCGCAATGGCGCGGCGCTCTGCGGCATCTTCAGGTATTTTCGACATTTCGGCCTCCGGAACAAGACTCACCATCCTTGCCAGGCAATCTATAACAGACAGACCCCGCACACTATCGCGCCGTCCCGTTCCAACTTCTTCTTGGCAAAAATACTCCGGGGAGCGCGAGGGGCTGGCCCCTCGCTCCGACATCGGCCACATCCGGCAAGCGCTGCTCAGCCACGCGGGCGCAAACAGATTTTCGGCGGTTTGCCACGCGCGCCGGTGGTCTGCTCTCCGCAGAATGCGCAGCGCCAGACGCTGTGGTCCTCTCCGGGATATTCCCGCCACCGGCAGCCCCGTGTCGCGCGATTGGAAAACAGCGCCACGAGGATGAATGCGACGATCAGGCCGAGTACGATCACCATGCCTGTCGTCGCCTTCCGTGTGTTTTGTATGCGCCCGCCACAACCTGACCTCCTGGTACAGGACTTAGGCGGCGCGCCGGATCAAGGCAACGGGTCAGGCAGCCTTGTAGTCCGAAAACCATGACGCCAGCCGCGCCGCGAAAGCGTCATGGGCAGGCTTTGGTTGGGCCCGTGCCGCAGGCTGGGTCTCGGTCTGCGGTTCAGGGGAATAATAGGCCAGCGATTGCTCAAGATGCTTTAGCGCGTCTTGTGCGCTGCGTGTCGGGGTGTTTGCTGTTTGTGACATGTGTGCCTCTATGCCTTACTCATTCTCTCCCATGCCATGGTATATGCGCATTCGGCTATCGAAGCGCATCGGCCAAAAAGACAGCCCCGCCATGCCTTGGCTGCAAGGCGGCCCCCGTTTTTTGATAAAATTTCGGACTTTAAGCGCATAGCGCGTCTTTGCGGCGCCCAGGCACAAGGGAAACCGCGTGCCCCACGCAAGGCAGGCTGCCTCAATCCGTCAGCGCCACAGCCCGCGTTGCGGCGGGCTGTCGCTTTCGGGTCAAACGGCGCGTTCGACCATCATTTTCTTGATTTCGGCAATCGCCTTTGCGGGGTTCAGGCCCTTGGGGCAGGTCTTGGTGCAATTCATGATGGTGTGGCAGCGATACAGCTTGAACGGGTCTTCCAACTCGTCCAGACGCTCTCCCGTGGCCTCGTCGCGGCTGTCGATGATCCAGCGGTAGGCGTGCAAAAGTGCCGCCGGGCCGAGGTAACGATCAGAATTCCACCAGTAGGACGGGCAGGCCGTCGAGCAGGACGCGCACATCACGCATTCATACAGGCCATCCAGCTTCTTGCGGTCGTCGATCGACTGGCGCCATTCTTTCTGGGGCCGGTTTGTCTTGGTCTCCAGCCACGGCATGATGCTGGCATGCTGGGCATAGAAATGCGTGAGGTCGGGGATCAGATCCTTGACCACTTCCATATGCGGCAGCGGGTAGATCTTGATGTCGCCCTTGATCTCGTCCAGCCCGTAGATGCAGGCCAAGGTGTTGATCCCGTCGATATTCATCGCGCAGGAGCCACAGATGCCTTCGCGGCAGGACCGGCGGAAGGTCAGCGTGGGGTCGATCTCGTTCTTGATCTTGATCAAAACGTCCAGAACCATTGGCCCGCAATCGTCGAGATCGACGAAATAGGTGTCCAGCCGGGGATTGTCGCCGTCTTCCGGGCTCCAGCGGTAGATCTGCACCTTGCGGGCATTGGCGGCACCGGAAGGTTTGGGCCATGTCTTGCCCGTCTTGATGCGGCTGTTCTTGGGAAGTGTCAGTTGTACCATGTCTCTACCCCGTGCAATGAACAAGGGCCCCGGTGGGCCGTTCGTGGATGAAGCGGCGGGCGGTCAGCGCCCGCGCGGAATGTGTCTGTGCCCCGGTCAACCCGCAACTCATCGCAGCAGGCCGCTTATGGCGACCGAGGCGATGCATTCGACCGCTTGCGGGCGTTGCGCGATGTCCAGCACCTTGGAGGCGGTGGTTTCGGTGACACCGGTGACGGAATCGCCCGCGATGGAGATGATTTCAGACGCCGAGGCCGCATCAATGACACAGTCCGTCACCGGCGCGGCATCGACGCCCGGAAGGTTGCGCGCGACGACAGAGTTGACGACCGATTTAGCCCGGTCCCGAGCGAGTTGATCCGCCACGTCATTCGCAACGGCGCAGCCGGAAAGCGCAACGGCCATGCCAAGGAGACCGGCCAGGCGCATCAGAACGTCCGGGCCTTG
Source organism: Primorskyibacter flagellatus (assembly GCF_900176485.1). Lineage (GTDB taxonomy): Bacteria > Pseudomonadota > Alphaproteobacteria > Rhodobacterales > Rhodobacteraceae > Primorskyibacter > Primorskyibacter flagellatus. The sequence goes on along the minus strand of NZ_FWYD01000003.1, from coordinate 235,939 downwards.
GGCGCGATCCGCTTAAGTGCGATGCCCCCTTCGTCCTCGGTGGTCAGCGGGTCGGTCACAACAGGGCGGTGGCTGAGGTCGACCTTGTTGCCATCCACCCGGCTGATCGTGTGCACGCGCCAGTTTTCGTCATCACGCTTGCTGAAATCTTCATGCGCATGGGCACCGCGGGATTCCTTGCGCGCCTCGGCGCCGACGATGGTGGCCAGCGCGTTGGGCATCAGGTTGGTCAGTTCCAGCGTCTCCATCAGGTCGGAGTTCCACACAAGGCTGCGGTCGGTGACTTTCAGATCGTCCAGCTTTGCGGCGATGGCGGTCATCTTCTCGACGCCCTCGGCCATGGTCTTGGCGGTGCGGAAGACGGCGGCATCGGCCTGCATCGTCTTCTGCATCTCCAGCCGCAGCTCTGCCGTGGGTGTGCCGCCATCCGCGTTGCGCAGCCCGTCAAAGCGGTCAAACGCCTTGTCGATATTGGCTTTGTTCAGGACCGGATTGGCGGACTCGTGGTCCACCACCTTGCCCGCGCGGATCGCGGCGGCGCGGCCAAAGACCACGAGGTCGATCAGCGAGTTCGAGCCCAGACGGTTGGCACCATGCACAGAGGCGCAGCCCGCCTCGCCCACGGCCATCAGGCCCGGCACGACGGCGTTCGCGTCCTCGGCGGTGGGGTTCAGCACCTCGCCCCAGTAGTTCGTGGGAATGCCGCCCATGTTGTAATGCACGGTCGGAATGACCGGGATCGGTTCCTTGGTGACATCGACGCCCGCAAAAATACGCGCGCTTTCCGAAATCCCCGGCAGGCGCTCGGCCAGCGCTTCCTTGGGAAGGTGCGACAGGTTGAGGTGGATGTGATCGCTGTCCTTGCCGACGCCGCGCCCTTCGCGAATTTCCATGGTCATCGAGCGGCTGACATAATCGCGGGGCGCGAGGTCCTTGTACTGGGGCGCGTAACGCTCCATGAACCGTTCGCCTTCGGAGTTGGTGAGGTAGCCGCCCTCGCCGCGCGCGCCTTCGGTGATCAGGCAGCCCGATCCGTAGATGCCGGTGGGGTGGAACTGCACAAACTCCATGTCCTGAAGCGGCAGGCCCGCCCGCGCCACCATGCCGCCGCCGTCGCCGGTGCAGGTATGCGCAGAGGTTGCAGAGAAATAGGCGCGGCCATAACCGCCGGTGGCCAGCACAACCATCTTGGCGTTGAAAACATGCATCGTGCCGTCATCAAGCTTCCAGCAGACGACGCCCTGGCACTGCCCGTCCTCGGACATGATCAGGTCGATCGCGAAATACTCGATGTAGAATTCAGCGTTGTTTTTCAGCGACTGACCATAGAGCGTGTGCAGGATGGCGTGGCCGGTGCGGTCGGCGGCGGCGCAGGTGCGCTGAACGGCGGGGCCTTCGCCAAATTCGGTGGTGTGGCCGCCAAAAGGGCGCTGGTAGATCTTGCCCTCTTCGGTGCGGCTGAAGGGCACGCCGTAATGTTCAAGCTCGTACACGGCCTTGGGCGCTTCACGGGCGAGGTATTCCATCGCATCCGTATCGCCCAGCCAGTCCGACCCCTTAACGGTGTCATACATGTGCCACTGCCAGTGATCCGGCCCCATGTTGGACAGCGAGGCGGCGATGCCGCCCTGTGCCGCAACGGTGTGCGAGCGGGTCGGGAAAACCTTGGTCACACAGGCGGTGCGCAACCCCTGTTCGGCCATGCCAAGCGTCGCGCGAAGGCCAGCACCGCCCGCCCCCACGACCACGACGTCATATTCATGCGTCTCGTATTCGTATGCTGCTGTCATTTTTTCTTGTCCTTGGGGGCGCGGTTACAGGGCGAGTTTCACGAGGGCGAACAGCCCTGCCGCAATCAATGTGTAGCCGAAGGCGGAGACGGCAACCGTTGCCAGCCGCTCTGCGACGCCGTGCATGTAATCCTCGATCGCTTCGCGGGTCTCGTTCATGAAGTGGTTGATGCCGACGATCAGCATCAACCCGGTGACGATTGCAGGAAAGGGGCGCGAGAAGAATGCCAGCACATCTGCGTAGTCACGGCCCAGACCCGATCCGAAAGTGAACACGAAAAGCGGCACGAGGATGACCAGACAAATGGAGCTGACCAGCATGTGCCAGTGATGATGCGTGCCGCTGCGTCCGGAGCCAAGGCCCTGCGCGCGTTTGCGATCGGTGATATAACGCATGCGATGTCTCCTTAGACGATGATGGCGGTCAGAAGCGTAAGGAAAGTGGCACCGATGAACATGGCCATGCCCATTTTCTCGGCGATGCCGATCTCAAGGCCGTAGCCCAGATCCCAGATCACATGACGCAGGCGGCCCAGCACATGATACCAGATGGCCCATGTTGCCAGCAGCAGGATCACATCGCCGATGAAGCTGGTCAAAAACCAGTCCACTTTGGCAAAGGCTGTTTCGGATGTGGCCGCTGTCAGCAGCCAAAGTACCAGCAGAAACGCGGTGCCCAGCGACGCGATCCCTGTGATACGGACCATGATCGAGGACATCGATGTCATTTGCGGGCGATAATACGCCCCGAACATAAATGGCGAAAGTGGGCGATCACCCTGTTTAAACTCGGCCATGGTGCAAGTCCTTTCGGTTCCCTTGCACCGTTGATACCTTTTTTTGCGCCAGTGTCACCCGTCAAGCGCCATGCGAGACGCGGTTTTTTGGCGCATCCGGCATATTGTGAAGGCTTTGTGATCACACTATCGACGGGTGTGATCACAGTTTTGGCGCTAACAGGGGCGGTCCGATACGCTACGCGCCCCGGATGATTCTGCACCTGCACGGTTCGCTTGTCTCAGACCGGCATCAGCGCCCAATAATCGAGATCAAGCAGGACATGCGGCAGGTATTTTCCGTCCTCACCCTTCAACACGAAAGGCGCACCGCCGCGCGTTGCGACCAGTCGCAAACGGATCGCCCCAACACCCGGAGCCACGGTTTGTGCCTTGTCCAGCACCTCGGACCAGGCTCGGACGGTATCGCCTGCAAAACAGGGATTGGCATGCGCCCCGCCGTTCAGCCCGGCGATCATCTGCGCATTGGCCAGCCCGTTGAAGCTGAGCGTGCGGGCCATCGAGATCACATGCCCGCCATAGATCAACCGCTTGCCGTCCTCGCGATTGGTGGCATCGAAATGCACCTTGGCGGTGTTCTGCCACAGGCGCGTGGCCATCATGTGTTCGGCCTCTTCTATCGTCACGCCATCGACATGGTCGATCTGTTCGCCAATCTCGTAATCGGCCATCCGATGCGGTTCGCCTGCCAGGGTCAGATCATAGTCGCTGAAATCCAGCCCGTCCGGAATTGTCAGATCGGCCGGGGCAAGCGCCGGCTTGAGATCCGGCACGACGGTTTCGGGTGCGGGCGCATCCACGTCGCGCTTGCGCACCATGACCCAACGAACGAAGGATATGACCGTTTCGTCATTCTGGTTCAGCCCGCGCGTGCGCACCCACACCACCCCGGTCTTGCAGTTGGAGTTCTGCTTCAGCCCGATCACTTCGGAGGTAGAGCGCAAGGTATCGCCGGGATAAACCGGTTTCAGCCAGCGCCCTTCGGCATAGCCCAGATTGGCAACGGCATTCAGCGACACATCCGGCACGGTTTTGCCGAACACCACATGAAAAGCCGCCAGATCGTCCAACGGGCTTTGCGGCAGACCGCTGGCGCGCGCGAATTGATCCGAGGAATAAAGCGCGTGGCGGGCCGGATACAGCGCATGATACAGCGCGCGTTCGCCCGGACCGACAGTGCGCGGCACCGCATGATTGATCACCTGCCCCAGCGTGTAATCCTCGAAAAACCATCCTGGATTGGTCTTGACCATCAATGCTCTCCCAGCTTGGTGTCGAGGCTGTAGGTGCCGTCCGCGTCCTTCACCACGGCCTGTCCGCAGCGCATGACGCCATTGGCCGCGTCGAAGGCGTAGGTGGGATCGCCGTGCAGCGCCCAGCCCTTGTTCAGGGCGGCGGTGACCTTGTGGCAGAAGGCGGACGTGTCGTCAGCGGTCAGAAAGCGATAGAGTTTCATGGCGTTATCCAAATACGGGGTAGCCCAGAAGGCCGTGAATGTAGCCGATCACCACCAGCAGCACGATGCTGGCCCCAAGGAAGATGAGGTCCTTCGAGATCGGGCCGGGGGTGCGCGGGGTCCATGCGGGCTCTGCCCGGTTGATGACGATCATCTCGGCCAAGGCCCAGACCAGCAGACCGCCGAACAGGATGAAGGACGGCACGTCGCCATTGACCAGCAGATGCGCCGCCGCCCAAAGGGCAAAGCCGGTCAGCATCGGGTGGCGCATCCCGGCGAGGAGTTTGCCCTTTTTGGGCGCGGGACTCAGCATGAAGATGGCGACCAGCACCAGCAGGTTGTTGATGCCCACCGTGGCCGGGTGACGGCCCCAGAAGACCGCGCCATCGGCCATGCGATACCCCACCACCATCAGAACAACCGACAGGGCGAGAGCAAGGGCAACCATCCCCTTGCCCTTGTCACCAAGGCTGGCGCGCAGATCGGGTGCGGCGCGTTTGAAGAAATGCGCGGCGGCCCAAAGCAGGACGCCAAGAATAAGAAGTGCCATGCGTAGCCCTTTCGTCAGCTGCGTTGGCCTATTGCTAGCCGTTCAGCGCGCCGATTGCATCCGCTTTCGCAAGGATCTCGCGGGCGGTGACGATGTGCAGGTTCTCGACGATCCTGCCATCCACCACCGCCACGCCCTGCCCTTCGGCATGCGCCTCTTCAAAAGCGGCGATCTGGCGGCGGGCGAGGTCTGTTTCCGCGTCCGTCGGGGCAAACGCGGCATTGGCGATGTCTATCTGTGCCGGATGAATCAGCGTCTTGCCGTCAAAGCCCATGTCGCGGCCCTGTTCGCATTCGGCGCGCAAGCCCTCCTCGTCCTTGAAGGCATTATAGACGCCATCGACGATGATTGCGCCATGAGCCTTGGCCGCCAGCAGGCACAGGCCAAGCGAGGTGGCCATCGGCAAACGGTCGGGACGGAAGCGGCATTGCAACTCTTTCGCCAAGTCATTGGTGCCCATCACCATGCCCGCAAGTTTCGGATGGGCGGCGATTGCAGCGGCGTTCAGCATGCCTTTGGGCGTTTCCATCATCGCCCAAAGCGGCTTGTCAGTCAGGGCGGCCAGCGCGTCGAGCTGTTCGGTGGTTTCGACCTTGGGCAGCAGAACCGCGTCGCACTCCATCTCATTGGCGGCGCGCGCATCGTCCTGCCCCCATTCAGTGTCCAGGCCGTTGATCCGGACAATCCGCATGCGCGCGCCATAGCCGCCTTCGGCGAGGGCAGTCGCCAGCGTGACACGGGCATTGGATTTTTCGCCAGCGGCCACGGCGTCTTCGAGATCCATGATGATCGCGTCGACCGGCAAGCTGCGCGCCTTGTCCAGCGCCCGGCCCTTTGAGCCGGGGATATAGAGTACCGAACGGTAGGGGCGGGCACGCATGTCCATCTGAGTCTCCTGGCGAAAGAATGTTGCGCAGAATGGGGCATTTTTTGCCGATAAGTGCAAGGCTATTTTCGCCGCGTCGCAGAAAAACCGGGATTACGCAGCATCGTGTACGCATCGATAAGGCATAATTCAGCAGTTTGGAGGCATGTTTGAGCGGTTTGTACCGGTCGAAACAAGTCGGCCAGCAGATTAATCATGGTCCGAAAGCCGTCCGTCTTGTGGGCATAACTCTCAATTGTGATTGGCTTAATTGGCATCATTCACGCGAACACGGCATTTCAGCTAAATCATGCGCCATTGCCGCACTCTTGCCAGCCCGGTCCGAAAGTTCTAGGCCAAGCGGCAGAATTTCAACGGACCGGAGAGACCTTCCATGGCCAGACCCAAGATCGCGCTGATCGGCGCGGGACAGATCGGTGGCACGCTTGCTCACCTCGCTGCACTCAAGGAACTGGGCGACGTCGTTATGTTCGACATCGCCGAAGGCACGCCCGAGGGCAAAGCGCTCGACATCGCCGAATCCGGCCCTTCCGAGGGTTTTGACGCGGCAATGTCGGGCACGCAGTCCTACGAGGACATCGCCGGCGCAGACGTCTGCATCGTCACCGCCGGTGTCGCGCGCAAACCCGGCATGAGCCGCGACGACCTGCTGGGCATCAACCTCAAAGTGATGAAATCCGTCGGTGAAGGCATCGCCGCCAATGCACCCGACGCGTTCGTGATCTGCATCACCAATCCGCTGGATGCGATGGTCTGGGCGCTGCGCGAATTTTCGGGCATGCCGCATAACAAGGTCGTCGGCATGGCTGGCGTTCTGGATTCGGCACGCTTCCGCCATTTCCTCAGCCTCGAATTCGGTGTGTCGATGCGCGACGTGTCGGCCTTTGTTCTGGGCGGGCATGGCGATACGATGGTGCCGCTGGCGCGCTATTCCACCGTTGCAGGCATTCCGCTGCCCGATCTGGTCAGCATGGGCTGGACCACGCAGGAAAAGCTGGACGCGATCATCCAGCGCACCCGCGATGGCGGTGCCGAGATCGTCGGCCTGCTGAAGACCGGTTCGGCCTTCTACGCGCCGGCCACCAGCGCCATCGAAATGGCCGAAGCCTATCTGAAAGACCAGAAGCGCGTCCTGCCCTGTGCGGCCTATTGTGACGGCGAATTTGGCCTGAACGGGTTCTACGTCGGCGTGCCAACCGTGATTGGTGCGGACGGGATCGAAAAAATCATCGACATCAAGCTGACGAAGGACGAACAGGCAATGTTCGACAACTCCGTCAACGCGGTGAAGGGGCTTGTCAAAGCCTGCAAGGAAATCGACCCCTCGCTCGCCTGAGCCGATTTGAATAGACCGTCGGCGAACATGCTTCGCCGACGGTTCAGTTTCTGGCAGGTTCGCACCATTTGGCTGCGATATGCTGCATCAAAAACCCCATATCCCGACATGAGAACCAACAAATCCCGCAGTTCTGCGCGCCGCATGGTATGCGGGTTGTCAAAGCGATTGGCTGGTTGAAAAACCTGCGAGATTCCGCGCCGTTCCGTGGCGTTGACAACGGCTCGCAGATCAATGCGCTTTGGCACGGAAACGGCAACACAAAGACCAGCATCGCAGGCGGCGTAGGTCTGTCGCCGGACCATGCAGGACGGCCTATGGCGCGGGCTGATTTGCGATCATGGCTATGCTCCACTGCCGGGAATAAACGCTGTCGCCCAAAGCTCCGATCCGCGTGTTGCAACGTTTGACACCGGACTGGTGCTGCGCCACGCTGAGATCGCATCAAATCCTGACGGGAAGCGGCATTCAACAAATGACGGAGGCCATGCGGATGATTCTGATCTGGTGTTCTCGCTACCATATTAGCCTTGATCGACGCTTTGTGATCACACCATTCGAGACTGTGATCACAAACGCATCAAATCAGTAGCAAATGCTCACTTTCCAGCAAAAAGCACTTAATAGCTGTGAAAGCTTGTGCCACTAACAGGGTAATCGCAGCAAGACGGGACAGTTTATCAATGAACATCCACGAGTATCAGGCGAAGGCGCTTTTGCGCAGCTACGGGGCTCCGGTTTCGGACGGTCGCGTTGTATTGCGCGCTGAAGAGGCAAAATCAGCGGCAGGTGAAATGGACGGCCCGCTTTGGGTGGTCAAGGCGCAGATCCACGCGGGTGGGCGCGGCAAGGGCTCTTTCAAAGAGGCTGACGCCGGTGAAAAAGGTGGCGTCCGCCTTACCAAGTCGGTCGAAGAGGCCGCCGACGAAGCCAAACGTATGCTGGGCCGCACTCTGGTCACACATCAGACCGGCCCGGCGGGCAAGCAGGTCAACCGCATCTATATCGAAGATGGCTCCGGCATCGAGACGGAACTGTACCTTGCCCTGCTGGTGGACCGCCAGACCAGCCGCGTATCGTTCGTCTGCTCGACCGAGGGCGGCATGGACATTGAAGAGGTCGCAGCCTCGACCCCCGAAAAGATCCTGTCCTTCAGCGTTGATCCGGCCGCCGGCTATCAGGCGTTTCACGGACGCCGCATCGCATTTGCGCTGGGTCTGTCCGGCAAGCAGGTCAAGCAATGTGTCGGCCTGATGGGACTGCTGTACAAGGCGTTCATCGAAAAAGACATGGAAATGCTGGAGATCAACCCGCTGATCGTCACCGATAGCGGCGATCTGAAGGTTCTGGACGCCAAGGTCAGCTTTGACGGCAACGCGGTTTACCGCCACGCCGATATTGCCGAACTGCGCGACACGACCGAGGAAGATTCCAAGGAACTCGAAGCCTCGAAATATGACCTCAACTACATCGCGCTGGATGGCGAGATCGGCTGCATGGTCAACGGTGCAGGGCTGGCGATGGCGACGATGGACATCATCAAGCTGTACGGTGCCGAGCCTGCCAACTTCCTGGACGTTGGTGGCGGTGCCACGAAGGAAAAGGTGACCGAGGCGTTCAAGATCATCACCTCTGACCCGCAGGTCAAAGGCATTCTGGTGAACATCTTCGGCGGCATCATGCGCTGTGACGTCATCGCCGAGGGCGTGGTGGCAGCCGTGAAAGAAGTGGGCCTTCAGGTTCCGCTGGTCGTGCGCCTTGAAGGCACCAATGTCGAAAAGGGCAAGGAAATCATCAACACCTCCGGCCTGAACGTCATCGCCGCTGATAACCTGAGCGACGGTGCCGAGAAGATCGTGAAGGCGGTGAAGGGATAAGATGGTCAATTACGTCGCACTCGCGGCTGTAAGTTTCGCGCTGTTCATCTTCTTGGTTTTGCTCCTGCTTGGAGCCGAAACCAAGAAAAGAACAAGCCATGAAAGCAGCTTGTTGCAATGGCGACGTGAAATTGCTGACCGTTTTGGCTGGGGTAGCCAGGAGAAAATTCAGCAGCACCCTTATGCGCTTGAAATTCAGGTATGGGTTTTGCGTGCAGCTACACTAGCCGCCTTTTGCTTCACTTGTTGGCATACCGCCAATGCAGAATTTCAAGGATAGGAGCCAAAAACATGGCAGTCCTCGTAGACGAAAATACCAAGGTAATCTGTCAGGGCCTCACCGGCTCGCAGGGTACATTCCACACTGAACAGGCAATTGCCTATGGCACCAAGATGGTCGGCGGCGTGACCCCCGGCAAAGGGGGGCAGACGCATCTGGACCTGCCGGTGTTCAACTCGGTCCATGAGGCCAGGCAGGTGACAGAGGCGAACGCGTCCGTCATCTATGTGCCGCCGCCCTTCGCTGCGGACTCGATCCTCGAGGCGATCGACGCCGAGATGGAGCTGATCGTCTGCATCACCGAAGGTATCCCGGTGCTGGACATGATGCGTGTCAAGCGCGCGTTGGAAGGGTCCAAGAGCCGCTTGATCGGGCCGAACTGCCCCGGTGTCATCACACCCGATGCCTGCAAGATCGGCATCATGCCGGGCCATATCCACAAGCGCGGCAGCGTCGGGGTTGTGTCACGCTCTGGCACGCTGACCTATGAGGCCGTCAAGCAGACCGCCGATGCGGGTCTGGGCCAGTCCACCGCCGTGGGTATCGGCGGCGACCCCATTAAGGGGACAGAGCATATCGACGTGCTAGAAATGTTCCTGGCAGATGACGAAACCCAGTCGATCATCATGATCGGTGAAATTGGCGGGTCGGCCGAAGAGGATGCCGCGCAGTTCCTCGCCGATGAACGCAAGAAAGGCCGCTGGAAGCCAACGGCTGGCTTCATTGCCGGCCGCACAGCACCTCCGGGCCGCCGCATGGGCCACGCAGGTGCCATTGTCGCCGGTGGCAAGGGTGGTGCCGAGGACAAGATCGAGGCGATGAAAGCCGCTGGTATCGTCGTCGCCGACAGCCCCGCCACGCTGGGCGAAGCCGTGCTGGAAGCGATCAGCAAGGGGTAGGGATACCGGTCCCGGGCTTGACCCGGGACCTCGCCCTTCATGGGCACCAAGACAACCACGAGGCCCCGGGTCAAGCCCGGGGCGCGTGACCGCCAAAAGCCAAAGCCGCTAGACAGCGGATCGCAGGCGATCCTCTTTCTGGCTGCTTTCAATAACAAGGTTGGAGGACCTCCAGTGACCGACCAAAGCCCGAACGACCTTTTCCACGCTTCCAGCTTCATGCAGGGGCACAATGCGGAATACCTCGAACAGATGTATGCCCGCTATGCCAACGATCCCTCCGCGGTCGACGAGGCATGGCAGGCGTTCTTCCGACAGTTGGGGGACGATGACCTGAGCATCAAGGCCGATGCGGCCGGTCCGTCCTGGGCGCGTGCTGACTGGCCGCCACTACCGGGCGACGACCTGACATCGGCACTGACCGGTGAATGGCCCGAAACGACCGAGCTGAAAGGCGCGGGCGACAAGATCAAATCCAAGGCCGAAGAGACCGGCGTTGCGGTTTCGGATGATGCGATCAAGCGCGCTGTGCTCGACAGCATTCGGGCGCTGATGATCATTCGCGCCTATCGGATTCGCGGACATCTGGCCGCCGACCTTGATCCTCTGGACATCCGGGACGAGACCCCGCATCCCGAGCTTGATGCAAAGACCTATGGCTTCACCGAGGCGGACATGGACCGCCCGATCTTTATCGATAACGTGCTGGGACTTCAGATCGCGTCGCTCCGGCAGATTCTGGAGATCGTGAAGCGCACTTACTGTGGCACGTTCGCGTTGCAATACATGCATATTTCCGATCCCGAGCAATCCGCCTGGCTGAAGGAACGCATCGAGGGATTCGGCAAGGAGACCGAGTTCACCCGTGAAGGCCGCAAGGCGATCCTGAACAAGATGGTCGAGGCCGAGGGGTTTGAGAAATTCCTGCATGTCAAATACATGGGAACCAAGCGCTTCGGTCTGGACGGCGGCGAGTCTCTGATCCCGGCGATGGAACAGATCATCAAGCGCGGCGGTGCGCTTGGGGTACAGGACATCGTTATCGGGATGCCTCACCGCGGGCGTCTGTCGGTTCTGGCGAACGTGATGGGCAAGCCCTACCGTGCAATCTTCAACGAATTCCAGGGCGGCAGCTTCAAGCCCGAGGATGTCGACGGGTCGGGCGACGTGAAATATCACCTCGGTGCCAGTTCCGACCGCGAATTTGACGGCAACAATGTACACCTGTCGCTGACCGCCAACCCCAGCCACCTGGAGGCGGTGAACCCGGTCGTTCTGGGCAAGGCCCGCGCCAAGCAGGACCAGTTGAAAGACACTGACCGCAAAACGGTTCTGCCGGTGTTGCTGCACGGCGATGCGGCCTTTGCCGGGCAAGGCGTGGTGGCGGAATGTTTCGCGTTGTCCGGCCTGCGCGGACACCGCACCGGCGGCACGATGCATATCGTGGTGAACAACCAGATCGGTTTCACCACCGCGCCGCATTTCAGCCGCTCCAGTCCCTACCCCACCGACAACGCGCTGGTGGTCGAGGCACCGATCTTTCACGTCAACGGTGACGACCCGGAGGCCGTGGTTCACGCCGCCAAGGTGGCCACGGAGTTCCGCCAGAAATTCCACAAGGATGTGGTGCTCGACATCATCTGTTATCGCCGCTTCGGACATAACGAAGGCGACGAGCCGATGTTCACCAACCCCTTGATGTACAAGAAGATCAAGGGTCACAAGACCACGCTCAGCCTGTATACGGAACGGCTGGTCAAGGATGGACTGATCCCCGAGGGAGAGATCGAGGATATGAAGGCCGCCTTCCAGGCCAAGCTGAACGAAGAGTTCGAGGCAGGCAAGGAATACCGCCCCAACAAGGCCGACTGGCTGGACGGGCGCTGGTCGCATCTCGACAAGCATAAAGAGGGCAAATACCAGCGCGGGAAAACGGCGATCAAGGAAGAGACCTTTGACGACGTCGGCAAGGCTCTGACCTCCGCGCCCGAGGGGTTTCCGCTGCACAAGACCGTGGGACGCTTGCTGGACTCCAAGGCCGAGATGTTCAAGACCGGCAAAGGGTTCGACTGGGCAACCGGCGAGGCGCTGGCCTTTGGCTCGTTGCTGACCGAGGGCTACCCGGTGCGCCTGTCGGGTCAGGACAGCACGCGCGGCACGTTCAGCCAGCGCCATTCCGGGCTGGTGAACCAGGAAACCGAAGAGCGTTACTATCCGCTGAACCATGTCCGCGAAGGGCAGGCACATTTCGACGCCATCGATTCGATGTTGTCGGAATATGCGGTGCTGGGTTTCGAATACGGTTATTCATTGTCCGAACCCAACGCGCTGACCCTGTGGGAGGCACAGTTCGGCGACTTTGCCAATGGCGCGCAGATCATGTTCGACCAGTTCATCAGTTCGGGCGAAAGCAAATGGCTGCGCATGTCGGGCCTCGTTTGCCTGTTGCCGCATGGCTATGAAGGTCAGGGGCCGGAACACTCTTCCGCCCGGCTGGAACGGTTTCTGACGATGTGCGGACAGGACAACTGGATCGTGGCCAACTGCACGACACCGGCGAACTATTTCCACATCCTGCGCCGCCAGTTGCATCGCAGTTTCCGCAAGCCTCTGATCCTGATGACGCCCAAATCGCTGCTGCGCCACAAGTTGGCAGTCTCGACCAGAGAAGATTTCATCACCGGGTCGAGCTTTCACCGGGTGCTGTGGGACGATGCCGAGAAGGGCAATTCGGACACCCAGCTGGTGGCCGACGACAAGATCAAGCGCGTGGTGATGTGTTCCGGCAAGGTCTACTTCGACCTTCTGGAAGAGCGCGACGCCCGCGGCATCGACGACATCTACCTGTTGCGGATCGAACAGTTCTATCCCTTCCCGGCGATCAGCCTTGTGAAGGAGCTTGAACGCTTCAAGGGGGCCGAGATGGTCTGGTGCCAGGAAGAGCCCAAGAACCAGGGCGGCTGGAACTTCATCGAACCCAATATCGAATGGGTGCTGGGCCGGATCAAGGCCAAGCATCTGCGCCCGGTCTATGCAGGCCGTTCGGCCACGGCCTCGCCCGCGACCGGTCTCGCAAGCCAGCACAAAGCACAACAAGAAGCGCTCGTCGATCAGGCGCTGACCATTGAAGGGAAATAACCGATGACGACCGAAGTACGCGTCCCTACCTTGGGCGAATCCGTGACAGAGGCCACCGTCGCAACCTGGTTCAAGAAACCCGGCGACACAGTGAGCGTTGACGAAATGCTGTGCGAGCTGGAAACCGACAAGGTGACCGTCGAAGTGCCCTCGCCCGTTGCTGGCAAGCTGGCCGATATTGTCGCACAAGAGGGCGAGACCGTTGGCGTTGACGCGCTATTGGCCAATATCGCCGAGGCTGGTGAAGCTGGCCCCGAGACCCCTGAGGAACGCCCTTCCGAAAAAGCGGAAAAGGCCGCCGAGGCCCCCAAAAGCGGCGGCAAGTCTGTTGACGTCATGGTTCCCACGCTGGGCGAGTCCGTGTCCGAGGCGACGGTTTCGACCTGGTTCAAGAAGGTCGGAGACAGTGTCGCGCAGGACGAAATGCTCTGCGAGTTGGAAACAGACAAGGTCTCCGTCGAGGTGCCTTCTCCAGCCGCCGGCGTGTTGTCGGAAATCGTGGCACCAGAAGGCACCACCGTCGATGCCTCTGCCAAGCTGGCCGTGATCGGCGACAGCGCAGGCGCGGCGGCATCCTCTGAAGAAGCCCCCGCAAAAGAGGAAACTGCCAGCAAAGGTGGCAAGGATGTCGAGGACGCGCCCTCTGCCAAGAAGGCCATGGCCGAAGCGGGCATCAGCCGCGACCAGGTCAGCGGCTCTGGCCGGGACGGCCGGGTGATGAAGGAGGACGTGGCAAAGGCTGTGGCTGCTGCGGCATCGGCCCCGGCGCCTGCGGCGACCGCGCCCGCCCCGCGTGCCCCCGTTTCCGCCGATGATGCGTCGCGCGAAGAACGCGTGAAGATGACGCGCCTGCGCCAGACCATTGCCCGCCGCCTCAAGGACGCGCAGAACGCCGCCGCCATCCTGACCACCTATAACGAGGTGGACATGACCGAAACCATGGCGTTGCGGAAGGAATACAAGGAGTTGTTCGAGAAAAAGCACGGCGTCAAGCTGGGCTTCATGTCCTTCTTCACCAAGGCCTGCTGTCACGCGCTAAAAGAGGTTCCCGAAGTCAACGCAGAGATCGACGGCACCGACATCGTCTACAAGAACTTCGTGCATATGGGCATTGCGGCCGGCACCCCGCAGGGTCTGGTGGTCCCGGTGATCCGGGATGCCGACCAGATGTCCTTTGCCGAGATCGAGAAGGCCATCGGCGAAAAGGGCAAGCGCGCCCGTGACGGCAAGCTGTCCATGGCAGAGATGCAGGGCGGTACGTTCACAATCTCCAACGGCGGTGTCTACGGATCGCTCATGTCCTCGCCGATCCTGAACCCGCCGCAATCGGGTATCCTCGGCATGCACAAGATCCAGGACCGCCCGATGGTCGTCAACGGCGAGATCAAGATCCGCCCGATGATGTATCTGGCGCTCAGCTACGATCACCGCATCGTTGACGGCAAAGGCGCCGTGACCTTCCTTGTGCGCGTCAAGGAAGCGCTGGAGGATCCGCGGCGGTTGTTGATGGATTTGTAATGCTGCTAACCATCGACATAGATGGAGAATGGTCTGTGCGAGAGCTTGCTGAGGTTTTGGACAGCCTCGAAGCTCTCGCAGGTTATTTCATCGACGGGAGTATTGTACGTTTTGGACTATATCCACCGAAAGTTGATCCTTTCGATGGAAGTGCTACCCTCGCTCCAAACACTACATTCCGCTACCACCTGTATCTTTCTCGTTTTTCCTATGCGTCGCCTGGATCATTCGACGTGCTTGGAGCAGCGAAGATCATCGAACAAATCAGACTATTTTTGGAGTTTTTGATTAACCTTTGGATCGCTCGGAATGACAGGCGTCTTAATAGAGACGAACGGCATTTAGAACTCGCACAGCGAAAGTTGGAATTGATTCAGAAGATCCAAGCGATGCAACCTGAGACGATAGATTTCATTAAAAATGGCGCATCAAACTCGATACTTGGCGCTGTCCTTCAGGGCAAGATCACGGGTGTTTCCGCCACTAGCAACAAAGACGAGTGACATGACCCCAGAACTCACCGCCCTCACCCTCGCCGCCCTGCTTCAGGTCGTGCACTTCCTGATCTACTCGATCAGCGCCCAAAAGCAGGTCGGCCGCAAATACGCGGCCTCGCCGCGCGACGAGCCACGCGAACTCACCGGCTTCGCGGGCCGCGCGCAGCGGGCGATGAACAACCATTTCGAAGGGCTGATCCTCTTCTCCATCGCCTGCCTGGTCGTCACCTATGCCGACAAGGGTGGCAAGCTCACCGCCCTCTGCGCGCTGACCTACCTCTGCGCCCGCCTTCTCTATATCCCTGCCTATCTGTTCGGGTGGTCCCCTTGGCGTTCGCTGATCTGGTTCATCGGCTTTGTGGCCACAACCCTCATGCTTGTATTGACCCTGCTATGAAACAATACCGCCACCCCGCCGAACACAACACCCGGCCCCACCCTTCTTCTTGGCGAAAATACTCCGGGGGGAGGCGCCGCAAGGCGACGGGGGGCAGCGCCCCCTTCCCCCCTCATAAGAAAGGAACTTCCCATGGCGAATTATGATGTCATCATCATCGGCTCCGGCCCCGGTGGCTATGTCGCGGCAATCCGCGCGGCACAGCTGGGCCTGAAAACCGCCTGCGTCGAAGGGCGTGAAACCCTGGGCGGCACCTGCCTGAACGTCGGCTGCATCCCGTCCAAGGCGCTCTTGCACGCCACACATCAGTTGCACGAGGCAGAGCATAATTTTGCCAAGATGGGCCTGAAGGGAAAATCCCCCTCCGTCGACTGGAAGCAGATGATCGCCTACAAGGACGAGGTGATCGGCCAGAATACCAAAGGCATCGAATTCCTGTTCAAGAAGAACAAGGTCGATTGGCTGAAGGGGTGGGGCTCCATCCCCGAGGCGGGCAAGGTCAAGGTCGGCGATGAGGTCCATGACGCCAAGAACATCATCATCGCCACCGGGTCCGAGGCCAGCAGCCTGCCGGGTGTCGAGGTGGACGAAAAAATCGTCGTGACCTCCACCGGCGCGCTCGAACTGGCAAAAATCCCCAAGAAGATGGTCGTGATCGGCGCGGGTGTCATCGGGCTGGAGATGGGCTCTGTCTATGCGCGTCTCGGCACCGAAGTGACAGTGGTTGAATATCTCGATGCGATCACCCCCGGCATGGACCGCGAGGTGCAGAAGCAATTCCAGAAGATCCTTGCCAAGCAGGGGCTGAACTTCATCCTTGGTGCCGCCGTGCAGGGCGTCGAGACGACCAAGACCAAGGCCAAAGTCACCTACAAGCTGAAGAAAGACGACAGCGAAGAGGTTCTGGACGCCGATGTCGTACTGGTGGCAACCGGACGCAAGCCTTACACGGACGGCCTTGGACTGGATGCGCTCGGCGTCGAAATGACGGATCGTGGTCAGATCAAGACCGACGATCACTGGCAGACCAACGTCAAGGGCATCTACGCCATCGGCGATGCCATCGCAGGCCCGATGCTGGCGCATAAGGCCGAGGATGAGGGCATGGCGGCCGCGGAAACCATCGCGGGCAAGCATGGTCATGTGAATTACGGCGTGATCCCCGGCGTGGTCTACACCCACCCCGAGGTCGCCACCGTCGGCCAGACCGAAGAACAGGTCAAGGAAAGTGGCCGCGCCTACAAGATCGGCAAATTCTCTTTCATGGGCAATGGTCGGGCGAAAGCGATGTTCGCGGCTGACGGTTTCGTCAAGCTGATCGCCGACAAGGAAACGGACCGTATCCTTGGCGCGCATATCATCGGCCCGGCGGCCGGCGATCTGATCCATGAGGTCTGCGTCTCGATGGAATTCGGTGCCAGCGCCGAGGATCTGGCGATGACCTGCCACGCCCACCCGACCTTCTCCGAAGCCGTGCGCGAGGCCGCGCTCGCCTGCGGTGACGGTGCGATCCATATGTGATCTTTCGCCGGGGCGTCATTTCCTGCGTCCCGGCAAATTTCAGAGGCATTGCCGGTCACGCAACCCCGTGCCCCAAACGCGGCACGAGTGCCCTCAATTGGGCGCGCGCTTGCGCAACGATGCAGCCCCCAACCTGGCTTAGAGGGTCTCAGTCGGCTCTTTTTTCAACAGGACGCGCATCAAACCCAGCCTCCGCCATCAGCGCGATCGATCGGCTTTCAACCACATCTTCAAGCTGCGCCATGAAGCTGCTATTGTTCAATCCTGCGCGTATCGGCTCCAGAAACTCGACCACGGCCAGACCTGGTTTGCGGTAAATTCCGGTGCGCGGCCAGAACACGCCGACATTGGTTGCGGCGGGCACGCAATCCTGCCCGGTTTCGCGGTACAGGACGGCGGTGCCGATCTTATAGGGCTTGGTGGCGTCCGGCGCGACACGCGTTCCTTGTGGATAGATGATAAGCTGGCCAGCGGGGGCGTCGCCACGCGTCACGTCGCGGATCATCTGGCGCATCGCCTCGGCACGTTTGCCACGATCAACGGCGATGCAGCCGATGCGCTTGGCATACCAGCCAAGGATCGGTGCGCGGCGCAACGACGCTTTCATGATGAACTTGGGCTTCGGTAGCACGCTGACGATGATGATGATGTCGAAGAAGCTTTGATGTTTCGAGGCGACCAAAACCTCGTCTGTAGGCACGATGCCGCGCACTTCGCTGCGCAAGCCGCACATCCAGCCAGCTGTCCAGCGCACCCAGCGGCAATAGGTCCGTACACCCGCATAGGCACCGCTGCGGTCGAAAATGGCCCAAGGGGTGAAGAACACCGCCAGCACCGCCATCATCAGGTACATCTGCGCCACGAAGAACAGCGAGCGCAGCCATTGGATTGCGTAGGACATGTCAGGCAAGCTCCGTCAGGGCGCGGCGGGCGGCGATCTGAGTGGCCAGAAACGCCACAGCGGCGGCAAGCGGCGGCACAAGAAGCGGCAGGATCCAATGCCAGCCCTGAAAGCCCAGCCCGGTCAGAATGCCGCCGGTCTCTCCCACACCCGGCAGTGCCATAATCGCCAGCAGACCTGCAAGCGTGCCAAGGCCCGCGCCCAATAAGGCGCGCAGGGTAAAACGCCGCACGAAGGCATCAGCGATATAGTCATCCGTCGCGCCGACCAGCCGCAGAACCGAAATCACGCGCGCATTCGCCGCCAGCGCCGCATTCGCGGCCAGCGTGATCATCGCCGCCACCGCGCCGACCAGCAGAAGAATGCAGACCCAGCCCATCAACCGCAGTCGCGATGCGGCGGCGATCATCGGACGCCGCCACCTTGTATGATCGTCCAGCACGGCACCGGGGACCTCTGCCGACAGGCGCAGGCGCAATCCTTCGGCATCAAGGCCGACATCGGCCTCTACCACCTCGATCAGTTGCGGGATGGGCAGCGTCTCGACCGGCAGATCGGGGCCGAACCAAGGCTCCAGCAGGGCGCGCTGTTCCTCGGCATCAAGCGCGCGGACACTGGCAATGCCCGGCGTTTCCTCCAGCACCCGCAACGCGGCGGCGGTCTGGGCGGACAATTGATCTGCCGGGGCGGAAATGCGGATGGTGGACGAGCGCGCAAGGTCTTCGCCCCACCGATCGGCCAACCGGCCAGCGGCCAATGACAGTGCCAGCGCAAACACCGCAAGGAACGCCATCGCCCCGGCAGAGAACAGGGTCAGCCTTGCGGTGATCCCGGTGGGCGGAACCACCCGGTCGGCGGCGGCGTCGCGGGTGAAAACCCGCTTCAGCACGGAAAGATATTGTTTCAAAGATCCGCCCCCGCCAATTGCATCCGCCGATCAGTGATCCTTAGAACCCGGCTTTGGACATGCGCTTTTGTGGCGCGGATCAAGCCAAGGTCATGGGTGGCGATCACCACGGTCTTGCCCATGCGGTTCAGCTCTATCAGCAGGCGCATCAGCCGCTGGGACATCTCCCAATCAACATTGCCCGTCGGTTCGTCCGCCAGAATCACGTCAGGCGACATGATCAGCGCCCGCGCCAGCGCCACGCGTTGCCGCTCTCCGCCCGACAGTTCGGGTGGCAACGCACCTGCACGCGACGTGATCCCGACCCAGGACATCAATTCCTTGAGGTTGACCAGTTCGGTCGGCTTGTCCTGCCCGGACACGGTCAGTGGCAGGGCAACGTTTTCCGCCACAGGCAGATGATCCAGAAACTGACAATCCTGATGCACGACACCGATACGGCGACGGCAATGGGCAACGTCATCGCGGCTCATGTCATGCAGATCAGCACCGAACAGGCCGACACGCCCCGCGGTCGGGACCAGTGCGCCGTAGCACAGTTTCAGAAAGGTGGTCTTGCCCGCGCCCGACGGCCCCGTCAGGAAATGGAACGATCCACGCGACAGCTTCAGCGAGATATCCGAAAACAACTCGCCCCCGCCATAGCTGTAGGCCACGTTCTCCAGCTCGATCAAAATATACTCTCTTTCACGGCTCGCCCCGAAACGCCTTGTTGTGCCCGAGCATCGAAACGGTTTCAATGCGTCTCGCGGCCAATTCGGCCTTTTCCAAGGGCATTGGCGGCCTTATGATGCAAGTTCAAGGGTCCGTAAAGGAACGAGCAGGCAAGACTGGGGGGACGATGCGGCTTATATGCCCAAATTGCGGCGCGCAATACGAAGTACCGGCCGAGGTGATCCCGGAGGGCGGGCGCGATGTGCAATGCTCGGACTGCGGACACACATGGTTTCAGGCCGATTCACCGGATGACCCGGTCCTGTCTGACGAAGCGCAGCCCGCGCCGAAACCGGCTGACGCCGAGGTGGAGACGGACGCCCCATCAGGTGACGCGGCTGGTACGCCAGAGGCCGTAGACCCGGCAACGCTAAGCCCGGACACATGGGCCGATGAGTTCGAGGATGAGGCCGAAGAGGTCGACAAGGCCGCCCCGCCACAGCCGCCCCGCCGCAGCCTTGATCCAGGTATCGCGGACCTGCTGCGCGAAGAAGCCGAACGCGAAGCGCGCGTCCGCTCTGCCGAAGGTCTGGAAAGCCAGCAGGAACTGGGGCTTGAAGCTGCCCAGCATGATGATGCCGCCAGCAGGCGGGCGCGCATCGCGCGTGAACGCATGGCGCGGATTCGCAATCAGGATGCCGGTGTGGAAATCGCCGCCGGAACCACGGCTGCCGGTGTAGGCGCTGCCGGAACGCGCAACGCCGCGCTGCCGGATATTGAAGAGATCAACTCTACCCTGCGCGCGGGGTCCGACGCCCACGCGCTGGAAACCCCGCAAGGCACGCTGAAAGACGGCGGATCGGGCTTTGCACGCGGCTTCTTTTCCATGCTGCTGCTGATGGTCGTCCTGATCGGGATTTATGTGATGGCACCGCAGATCAAGGACGCCGTGCCGGGCCTGAGCGACGCCGTGAATGCCTATGTCGGCCAGATCGACGCCTTGCGTGTCTGGCTTGCCAGCGTGACACAGAACCTGCTGGCATGGCTGGACGGAATGTCCTCTGAGGCGAACCCGCAATAGGGTTCGCCGCGCCGGTGCTGTCGTGATCGGAAGGGGCTGATGCGCTAAGGCAGCGCGCCGATCAGGATTGCGCGGAAATCATTGACATTGGTGCCTGTCGGGCCGGGCACGAAAAGCGTGCCTGCCGCGTCGAACGCCCCCCATGCGTCATTTTTCGACAGCATCTCTGCCGGATCGGCACCTGCCTTGCGAATGGACGCCGCCGTATCGCCATCGGCAAAGGCACCTGCATTGTCCTCTGACCCGTCAATGCCATCGGTATCCGCTGCCAGCGCCGATATGCCGGTCTGCCCGTCAATGCACAGCGCAAAGGACAGCAGGAATTCGGTGTTGCGCCCGCCACGTCCCTTGGCGCGCAGGGTCACGGTCGTCTCACCGCCCGACAGCAGCACGACAGGGGGCGGAAAGGGCCGGGCCTTGGCCACGCATTCCCGCGCCATCGCGGCATGCATCCGGGCAATCTCGCGCGCTTCGCCTTCGATGGCGTCGGACAGGATCACCGCCTCGACGCCGGCTGCGCGGGCCGCCTTCTCAGCGGCCTCCAGTGACAGCGCCGCCGACGCGACCACGCGCACATCATTGCCATCAAATCCGGGATCGTCCGGCAATGGCGGCAGGTTCGTATCCCCGTCCAGAAAGGCCGCGATTTTCGGTGGCAGCTCAATCCCGTAGGTGCGCGCCGCGGCCTTTGCGGCCTCTCGCGTGGTGCGGTCCGGGACGGTGGGGCCAGAGGCCACCTGCGCCGGATCGTCCCCCGGCACATCCGACACGACCAGCGTCACCACCCGAGCGGGATGCGCGGCCAAAGCCAACCGCCCGCCCTTGATGCCGCTGATCTGCTTGCGGATCATGTTCATCACACCGATCGGCGCGCCGGAGGCGAGCAAACATTCGTTCAGCGCAATCTCGTCTTCGAAGGTCAGCCCCTCTGCCGGACAGGGCAACAAGGACGACCCGCCGCCGCACACCAGCGCAACCACCAGATCGTCTGGCCCCAACCCCTCGACCGCATCGAAAAGGGCTTTGGTCGCCGCCAGCCCTGCCTCGTCGGGAACCGGATGCGCGGCCTCCATGACGCGGATATGCTTACAGGGCGCGCTATACCCGTAACGCGTGACGACGACGCCTTCCAGCGGCCCCTCCCAAAGCTGCTCAAACGCCTGCGCAAGTTGCGCGGCCCCCTTGCCAGCGCCGATCACCACAGTCTTTCCCGATGGCCGCTCTGGCAAAGCCCGACCAAGTGCCCGCATCGGATCAGCGGCATCTACAGCCGCCTCGAACAGGTCGGTCAGAAAGCTCTCTATGTTTTGATCCACTGGCTCAGCCCTTTCCTCTCTACGGCACGAGGATACGTTCCGCCTTGCGCATCAAAATGCCAATCCAAAATCCAATCACACCGATAGGAATAATCCTCGTCGGCGCAATATCAGTCAGCAGACCTCCGGAGGCAACCTTGATCCTCATCACCGCCCCTTTTTCTGCATCAGCAGTCCTGTCGCGACGACGGCCTCTGGGCAGATGTCCGAAAATACGGCGGCACTTTTCGGCAATTTGGTGGTCTGCATACTTGGCCCAATTTCGGCTGTCGCAACCCGAGGCCGTGCAAAACGCCGTGGATACATTCATTTCACCCAGCTTCCACGCCCTCTGGCATTATATACATGCTTATTCTGGACCTAGCGCTGATGTGTTTTGAGGCATTTGATATACTCAGAACATGATGCTTCAGTCTGACGTCAGCGCCCCAACCGCGCGCGGTCAGGAAAGGATGAAAATCGCTATGGACGGAACGTATAAAGACAATGATCTCAGCCATGTCGTGGCTGCCGACAAGGCGCATGTCTGGCATCATCTGATTCAGCACAAAGGCTTCGAGACAACCGATCCGCGGATCATTGTCGAAGGCAAGGGCATGCGGGTCTGGGACCAGCACGGCAAGGAACATCTCGACGCGGTGTCCGGCGGGGTCTGGACCGTCAACGTAGGGTATGGCCGCGAGAGCATCGCCAACGCTGTGCGCGACCAGTTGATCAAGCTCAACTTTTTCTCCGGTGCCGCAGGATCCATCCCAAGTGCGATCTTCGCCGAAAAGCTGATGGAAAAGATGCCGGGGATGAGCCGGATCTACTACGCCAACTCTGGCTCCGAGGCGAATGAGAAGGCCTTCAAGATGATCCGCCAGATCGCGCATAAGCGCTATGGCGGCAAAAAGACCAAGATCCTGTATCGCGACCGCGACTATCACGGCGGCACCATCGGCACGATGTCGGCGGGCGGCCAGGATCAGCGCGTGGAACACTACGGGCCACTCGCCCCCGATTTCATCCGCGTCCCGCATTGTCTGGAATACCGCGCGCAATGGGATGTCGAGAATTACGGGGAACGCGCCGCCGAGGCCATCGAAGAGGTGATCCTGCGCGAAGGCCCCGACACGGTCGGCGGGCTCTGCCTTGAACCGGTGACTGCGGGCGGCGGCGTGATCGTCCCGCCCGATGGCTACTGGCAGAAGGTGCAGGAGATCTGCCGCAAATATGACATCCTGCTGCATATCGACGAGGTCGTCTGCGGTCTCGGCCGGACCGGCACATGGTTTGGCTACCAGCATTACGGGATCGAGCCGGATTTCGTGACCATGGCCAAGGGCGTCGCCTCGGGCTATGCCGCAATCGGGTGCTGCGTGACCACGGAACGCGTGTTCGAGATGTTCAAGGATGACGTTGACGATCCGCTGAACTATTTCCGCGACATCTCGACCTTCGGCGGCTGCACCGCCGGGCCTGCCGCCGCGCTGGAGAACATGCGCATCATCGAGGACGAGAGCCTGCTCGACAACACCGTGGCCATGGGGGATCGGATGCTGGGCAACCTTCAGGCGCTGATGGAAAAGCACCGGGTGATTGGCGATGTCCGCGGCAAGGGGCTGTTTCTTGGAGCCGAGCTGGTCGCGGATCGCAGCAGCAAGGAACCGGTGACCGAAAAGCAGGTTGGCGCGGTGGTCGCAGCCAGCAATGCCCAAGGCGTCATCATCGGGGCGATGAACCGTTCGGTGCCAGGGTTCAACAACGTGCTGTGCTTCTCGCCCGCGCTGATCGCCACGCCCGATGATATCGACCAGATCACCGATGCCGTGGACAACGCGCTGACCAAAGTCTTCGGCTGAAACCTCTGCCTGCGGCCATCCACCCGGCCGCAGGCACGACCAATCCATTGCGATAAGTCCAGATTGCAACCACCATAGCGCCAGCCTATCCTGACGCCCATGGCCATCCCCGTTGAAACCTTTTTCCTGACGCCTGACGCACAAGGCACCTTGCAGGCGCAGATCCAGCAGATGGTGGCCGAGGGCATCCTGTCGGGCCGGTTTCAGCGCGGCGAACGCTTGCCCTCGACCCGCGCGCTTGCCCGCCATCTGGGTGTCAGCCGCATCACAGTGACCCTTTCCTACACCGAACTTCAGGCCAACGACTATCTCACCTCGCGCGGGCGATCGGGTTATTACGTCTCCGACAGCGCACCAGAGCCGCCGGCGTTTTCCACGCCGCAAAAGCGGCATGAAACTGTCGACTGGTCGCGCGCCATCGGGCAGCGCTTCTCGGGCGGGGTGACGCCGCGCAGACCGTCGGATTGGGCGCGCTACCGCTACCCGTTCATCTACGGGCAGACCGATCCCACGCTGTTTGACCACGCCAACTGGCGCCTCTGCGCCATTCAGGCGCTTGGGGTGCCAAATTTCCGGGCCTTGACCACGGATTATTACGATCAGGACGACCCCGAACTGATCGAGTTCATTGCCCGCCACACCCTTCCTCGGCGCGGCATCATCGCCAATCCGGACGAAATCCTCGTGACGATGGGCGCGCAGAACGCTCTATGGCTGACCACGCAGGTGCTGTTGAACCCTCGCCGGACCGCGGTGATAGAGACCCCCTGCTATCCCGCCCTGCGCGATATCCTGACCCTGTCGCGCTGCCGTTTGGCACCTGTCCCCGTCGACGGGCAAGGCCTGCCCCCCGACGCGATCCCACAGGGTGCGGATGTGATCTTTACCACACCCAGCCACCATTGCCCGACCTCCGTCACCATGCCGCTGGACCGACGCCGCGCGCTTCTTGCCCGCGCCCGCGATCTTGATGCACTGATCGTCGAGGACGATTATGAATTCGAGACCGCCTACCTCGCGCCGGCAAGCCCCGCGCTGAAATCGCTCGATACCGACGGGCGGGTGATCTACGCAGGCAGCTTCTCCAAATCGCTGTTTCCGGGGCTGCGCCTGGGCTATCTCGTCGGATCCGCGGAATTCATCCAGGAGGCACGCGCCCTGCGGGCCTCCGTGTTGCGCCATCCGCCGGGACACATGCAGCGCACCGCAGCCTATTTCCTGCGGCTGGGCCATTACGACGCCCTGATCAAGCGCACCGCCAAGGCGCTCCACACAAGACGCCTGGTGATCGAGGCCGAACTCGCCCACCACGGGCTGACCGTCGCGGGGCAAAGCACACATGGCGGCTCAAGCGTCTGGGTCAAGCTCGCCGCTGGTCTTGATACCGCGCAACTCGCTGAAACCCTGCGCCTCCGCGACGTGCTGATCGAACCCGGCCAGCCCTTCTTTGTCGGCGCGGATGCGCCCACTAATTTCTGCCGGTTGGGCTATTCCTCCATCCAGGCAGATCTCATCCCGGAAGGTATCAGCCGCCTCGCCGCCGCCCTGACCTGAGCTTGCCCATTCTCATTGGCAAAAATACTCCGGGGAGCGCGAGGGGCTGGCCCCTCGCTCCCACCGCCTCCACACGCATGGACTTGCATGATCCTAAATGGACGCCTCCACCCGAAACCCCTCTGGAATGCCGTCGCGCTCCTCCAGCATCAAATCGGCCATCACTTCCGCCACCTTGGGCGTCATGCCAAAACCGATCTTGAAGCCGCCATTTGCAATAAACGCGCCTTCCGCCAGCGGATGCCGCCCCAGCATCGGCGCGCGTGACCGCGCGCGGGGCCGCACCCCGGCCCAGCGTTCCAAAACCTCGGCATCCCGCAGGATCGGCAATGCCTCACGCGCACGCTCCAATAACGCCTCGCATTGCGCATCCACACCGGTCGGATCTGAAAATTCGCGCTCTGACGTCGACCCCACGGCCACCGTTCCGTCGGCATGCGGCACGATATGCAGCCCGTCCGCGAACAGTTGCGGCGCGTCCCGCGCATCATGTCGCAACAGCGCGGCCTGCCCTTTGACACCATTGCCCACCCTGCGGCCCAACGTCTCTGACAGCGCCTCCAGCCCCTGCCAGCCGGTGGCCCAGAGGACCACACCCTCATCGGCGGCGTCCCTGACGATATCCGCACCCTTCGCGGTCAGGGCACGGGCCAGCGCATCGCAGGCACGGCGCGGATGCAGACGGGCGCTCAGCGTATCGCGGATCACCCAGCCACTGGCAGAGGCCGGTGCCCAGTCGTCCGCAGAGCGCTCGACAGACCAATCGGCAAAGCCCTGCCACAGATCCGCAGCCCCCGCCGCCCGTCCCCGCGCCAGAACCAGCGCCGCCGCGTCCGCGACGGGTTGCAGGCGGCCGGTGCGCGCATAGCCGGGATCGCCGCCGCCGACCTCCGCGACATCGGCCCAGAACGGCCCCGACATGCGCAGGCTCTCGAACTGGAACGCTTTCTTCTCGTTCCAGTTTTCCGGCACATGCGGCGCCAATGCGCCGACGATGCCACCACTGGCCCCTGCCCCCACGCCGTGCGGATCTACCACGCGAACCCGCGCGCCGCGTTTCGCGCAGGCCCAGGCGCAGGCCAACCCGAAAATTCCCGCACCGCGCACGGTGACATCCACCATTGTCAATTCACATCCCTTCTGGTTGGTGTCGCCATAGCGATGTCTTAGGGCAGGAAACCATGCAGAGCCAGAGCGACGATCCGCTGAACAGCCAAAGCGACTTTCTGGACTGGCGCGAGGGCGACATTCCCGTGTCCTTGCGCTTTGACGATCCCTATTACTCTCTGGATGACGGGCTGGCCGAGACCCGGCACGTCTTTCTGGCCGGCAACCGCCTGCCGGAACGCTATCAGGACGGGTTCCACATCATGGAGCTTGGCTTTGGCACCGGGCTGAACCTTCTGGCGGCGCTGGCGCTCTGGCGGTCGTCGGAGATGCAGGGAAAGCTGCATTTCACCACATTCGAGGCATTTCCCTTAAGCGGTGCCGATATGACACGCGCGCAGGCGGGCTTTCCCGAACTTCACAGCAGCGCGGCCGAACTGGCACCGTTCTGGCAGGCGAATGCACGCACGATCGACCTGCCGGATCTGGCCTTTCGCATGGTCGAGGGAGATGCCCGCGAGACCCTGTGCAAGCATGACGGGCTGGCCGATGCCTGGTTTCTGGACGGTTTTTCCCCCGCGAAAAACCCCGAACTCTGGGAGCCTGCGCTATTGGCAGAGGTTGCCGCGCATACCAAGCCGGGCGGAACGGTGGCGACCTATTCGGCGGCGGGGGCCGTGCGGCGCGCGCTGGACGCGGCGGGGCTTGTGACGACGCGCGTGCCGGGATACGGCCGCAAGAGACATATGACCACCGCACGGAAAGCACCATGACCCGCAACGACACAACCCTTGGCATCTGGTTCATGGTTGCCACCACGCTTGTCTTCGCGGTGCAGGACGGGATCTCGCAGCATCTGGCGAGCGAATATAACGTCATCATGGTGGTGATGATCCGCTACTGGTTCTTCGCGGCCTTCGTGATGACCATCGCCGCCCGTCAGGCAGGTGGGCTGCGCGCGGCGGCGGCCACGACGCAACCGCTGGTGCAGGGGTTTCGCGGGTTCCTGCTGGCCGCAGAGATCTGCGTCATGGTCGCGGCCTTCACCTATCTCGGCCTTGTTGAAAGCCATGCGGTTTTTGCCTGCTATCCGTTGCTGGTGGCGGCGCTGTCCGGGCCGGTATTGGGCGAATCCGTTGGCTGGCGGCGCTGGACGGCGATCGGCATCGGCTTTGTCGGGGTGATGATCATTCTCGAACCGGGCTTTGGGGTCTTTTCCCCCCTCGCGCTGATCCCGCTGGCCGCCGCCGCCATGTTCGCATTGTACGGGTTGCTGACGCGCTATGTGGCGCGGGCCGACACGGCGGCGACCAGCTTTTTCTGGACCGGCACGACCGGCGCGGTCGCCATGACCGCTGCGGGCCTGTGGTTCTGGGAACCGATGACCGGGCCGGACTGGATCTGGATGGGCGCGCTTTGCCTGACGGGCGCGGGTGGGCATTGGTTGCTGATCAAGACCTACGAGGTCGCGGAGGCCAGCGCGGTCCAGCCCTTTGCCTATCTGCAACTGGTCTTTGCCTCGATCATCGGCGTTCTGCTCTTTGCCGAGACCATCCGCCCGAACGTGGCCATCGGCACGGCGATCATCGTGGCGGCGGGGCTATTCACCCTCTGGCGGGCGCGCCGGAAGGGTTGAGCCGACGAGTTCCTTGCTGAACGGCACCGGATGCGGGTCCTTGCCCAAGCGCGCGCGGTAGACAGGCAGGCTTTCGGTCACACGCATCACATAGTTGCGGGTCTCGTCGAAGGGGATCATCTCGATCCAGTCGATCACGTCGATATCGCCTTTGCGCGGATCGCCATATTCGGCCATCCAGCGCGTCGGACGCCCCGGCCCCGCGTTGTAGCTTGCCGCCATCATCACCGGGTTGGCGTCAAACCGGCGCGACATCCATGCAAGATATTCCGCCCCGAGCTTGGCGTTGTGTTTCCAGTTCCGGGTCAGCATTTCCGTCTGATGCGCAATCCCGAGCCGCGAGGCTACGGCCTGCGCCGTAGCGGGCATCACCTGCATCAACCCCTGCGCACCGGCGCTGCTGACCACCTTCGGGTCGAACTCGCTTTCCCGACGCGCAATGGCCAGCACAATCTCTTTCGGCACAGGATAGTCGCCCTTCACCAGATCGTGCAGCGCGTAATAAGGGCGCGGAACCTCGATCCCGTATTGCGCGGCGCGTTTGCCCAGCATGACCTGAATATGAGGGCGGTTCAGCTCTTCCATCATTGCGCCCATCTGCGCGATAGCCTCGGGCGGTTGGGTTTCGGCAAGATGGGTCAGGAAACGCTCGCCCAGATCATCCTCGCCTGCCGCGAGCAGCAACACCGCTGCCTTGAACACAGAGCTTTGGGTGAATTCCGCCCCCCGCCATTCCGGCAGATCGCCGCCAGTCAGGGCGGCATTGAACGGCACGTTACCGCGTTCCGCCGCAAGCAATCCGTAAAAGCTGGTCTGATACTTCGCGCCCTCGGCATAGGCGCTTTGCGCGGCGGCGGCGTCGCCGGCCGCCTCGAAGGCACGGCCCAGCCAATAGCCTGCGCGCCCCAGCGAGATCGGCGTATCGACACCCGATTGCAAATGTTGGAAATGCTGCACGGCCACGCTTGGCCGTTCGCGTTTCAACGCGGTGTAGCCCGCAATCCACTCCAGCTCTGCATAAGCGCTGCCCTCGGTCAGATGATGGCTGGAGGCCACCTCGTAAGCCGTTTCCCAGTCCCCCTTGCGCATCAATCCGCGTGCCAGAAGGCGACGGCGATTCGCCCAGGCCCAAGGCTCGCCCAGCGAAGCGGCACTGACAGAGCGTTGCAACAGCAACTCTATCGCGGCATCGTCACGCCCCTTGCGGGCCCGCCAGTCAAACCGCGCATGTGCAAGACCCGGATCATTCTGCAATGCCTGCGGCACGCGCTCGATCAGCGTATCGACGGCCGGCCCCAGCGCATAAAGCGCCATACGCGCATCGGCAAGCGCGCGGCGATCCTCGCTGACCAGGCCGCGCATCATTTTTGCCGTTCCGTCCCAACCTTTCCACAGGGCCATATCCATGCGGGCGACGTGGTGCGGTTTCAGGATGTCGCCATACTGCGCCAGAAAGGTCAAATGCTCGCTTTGCGAGAGCGCCAGCGTGCGCCACGCCATGACGATATCCGCCTCTGCGGCCCCCTGCTCTGCGTTCGCTTCAAGCGCGCGCGCCAGAGTAAGCGCGCCAGAGCCGGTTTGCGGCAGATCATCGGCGAAGAATGCCAGCACCTCGGCATCGCTCGCGTCGGCCATCGCCTCTTCGCTTTTCATGCGCAGATAGGGCAGGCCCGGCCAATCGGCGTTGCGTTTCAGGAAGTCCTGCACTTCGGAGGCGCTGCCATTGCCAGCCCGCAGATTCATCCAGTTGATGACATCCACGGCCTGCTGACCCTCGCCCCGCGCGGTGATGCGCGCCTGCGCCCAGTTGCCAGCGCGCATCGCGTCCAGCGCCCCTTGCAAAGGCCGCGCAGCGCCCGGCGTTTGCGCCAAGGCTGGCAAGGACACACACATACAAGCCACGACTGTCAGGAGAATGCGCCACATGATCTTGCAATTTCCCTGCCGAAAATAGATAGACCTGCATCAGGATAGCGTGGCTCGCCGGACCTGCAACTCACATTCCCGGCAGAACGCCATCCCGAACCCGTCAATGATGACGACAGTGAAACAGAAAAAGGAGCGTGTCATGTTCAAGGGGTCTATGCCTGCCCTGGTCACGCCGTTCAAGGACGGCGCAGTGGATATGGTGACGCTCAAGAAACTTGTGGATTGGCATGTGGATGAGGGCAGCCACGGGCTTGTCCCCGTGGGCACGACAGGCGAAAGCCCGACGCTGAGCCATGCCGAACATATGGCCGTGGTCGAAGCCGTGGTCGAAGCCTCTGCCGGACGCATTCCGGTGATCGCCGGGGCCGGATCGAACAACACGTCCGAATCGCTGCGCTTCATGCAGCATGCCGAATCGGTTGGTGCCAACGCGGCGCTTGTGGTGACGCCCTATTATAACAGACCGACCCAAGAAGGGCTGATCGCGCATTTCACCGCGCTGCATGACGCCTGCGAGCTGCCGATCATCATCTACAACATCCCCGGCCGGTCCGCCGTGGACATGAGCCCGGTGACGATGGGTCTGCTGGCAAAGCTGCCGCGCATTGTCGGGGTGAAAGACGCCACTGGCGATCTGGCGCGGGTCTGCGCCCAGCGGATCACCTGCGGAACGGACTTCATCCAGATCTCGGGCGAGGACGGCACCGCGCACGGGTTCAATGCCCAGGGCGGCGTTGGTTGCATTACCGTCACCGGCAATGTGGCACCACGTCTTTGCGCCGAACTGCAAGAGGCAACCCTGGCCGGCGACTATGCCAAAGCGCTGACCATCCAGGACCGGTTGATGCCGCTGCACAGTGCCATCTTCACCGAACCCGGCGTCTGCGGTGTGAAATACGCCATGTCGCGTCTCGGCCTGTGCAGCGACGATGTCCGCTCGCCACTGGTGCCGCTGACAGACGGCACCAAGGAACTGGTCGATTACGGTCTGCGCCACGCGGGCTTGCTGAATTGATCTGAGCCGTAAGCAGGGCTGAAAACGAAAAGGCGCGCCGGGTTTCCGACGCGCCTTTTTCTTGCCAAGATTTGACGATTGTCCGGCGTCTCGATGCTGTTGCTACTGCCCCGGCAGGTCCAGACCTTCGGGCTGACCCACGACGGTAAAGTGCAGATCCTCGGGGCGCAGCAGGCGTTTGGCGACGCGTTGCACGTCCTCCAGCGTCACGGCCTCGACCTTTGCGTTGCGATTGACCACATATTCCGTGGGCAGTCCGTCCATCTGCATGCCAACCAGAATATCCGCGATCGGGCCGTTGCCGTCAAAGCGCAGGGGATAGGCGCCGGTCAGATAGGTCTTGGCCTGATCCAGCTCTTCCTGCGTGGCACCGTCTTCCGCCAGCTTTGCCCATTCGTCGCGGATCACCGAAATCGCCTCGGCGATACGGTTGTTGGCGCTGGCAACGCGGCCCAGATACAGCGCGGCGTAATCCTTGGGCACGAGGTAGGAATAGACGCCGTAGGTCAGGCCGCGTTTCTCGCGCACCTCGTCCATCAGGCGGCTTTCGAAACCGCCGCCGCCCAGGATCACGTTCATCACATAGGCAGCGAAGAAATCCGGGTCATCGCGCTCGATGCCTTCGTGGCCGAACAAGGCAACCGACTGAGGCGTCTCGAAGGGCACGACATTGATACCGCCCTCAAGCGCATAATCCGCGCGGGCGGGCATGTCCCAACCTGTCTCAGGCAAATCGCCCAGAAGATCGTCGATCAGCGTCGACAACTCTTCGGCCGAGATGTCGCCTGCCGCCCCGATAAAGACGTTATCGCGGCGTATCACGCCTTTGTGGGCGGCGGTCAGATCGTCACGCGTCAGGCCGGCCACGCTGTCCAGCGTGCCGTCAGCCGATGAGCCATATGGATGATCGCCAAACGCCGCTGCGTCAAAGGCGGCGCTGACAATGCTGTTGGGATCCTTCAGGTCGGACCGGATGCTCGATTCGACCTGCGCGCGCACGCGTTCGATGGCATCGTCGTCAAACCGCGGGTTGACCAGCGTTTCGCGCAGCAGAGCCACGGCCTCGTCACGGTTCTCGGTCAGGAACTTGGCCGAAACCGACACCGCGTCGTCATAGGCGTTATAGCTGAACCGCGCGGCAAGCTCTTCGGTGCGTTCGGTGAAGGCGCGCGCGTCCATCTCGCCCGCGCCTTCCTCCAGCAGTGCCATCATCAGATTGGTAGCACCGCGCTTGCCGTCGCGATCCAGCGACGCGCCGCCTTTGAAGCGCAATTCCAGCGCAACAAACGGAATGTCCTGTTCCTCGACCAGCCAGGCGTCAAATCCGCCGGGGGTGGCGATTTCCTGAATATCGATCTCTGCCCATGCCGGAAAGGCCAGCAAAAGCGATGTCAGCAGGGTTGCTACAAACTTCATTGCGTGACCTCCTCGGGTGTGGTCAGCCAGCCGGTAACGGCCTGATTACGGTCGAACACGTCACGGGCTGCCGCAACGATCTCTTCCCCGGTGACGGCTTGCAGAATGTCCGGCCAGGCCTGCACATCCTCGACCGTCAGCCCGGTTGCCAGGGCTTGTCCGTAGCGGTTGGCCAGACGTTCGACATTGTCACGCGAATAGATCGCCTGCGAACGCAACTGCATCTTGATGCGATCAAGCTGAGCCGCGTCGACGCCTTCGGCGAGGAACTCCGCGATCACGCGATCCATCGCGTCTTCTGCCTCTTGCAACGAGACGCCCTCGCTGGGCACGACAGCAATGCCGAAGCTGCTTTCGTCAAGACGCGTCGCATCGTAGAACGCACCCGCCCAGACGGCGGTCTGGCTGTCAAAGGTCAACGCGCGCACCAGTTTCGACGTCTGTCCGCCGCCAAGGATTTCCGACAGCAGCACCAGTGCTGCGGCGGTTTTCTGATCGTCATGATTACGCGACGGTGCCAGATATACTCGGCTGACATAGGGCTGGGCAACGCGGGCATCCCGGTAGGTCAGACGCCGCTCTGCCCTTTGCGGCGGCTCGTCGGGCCGGGCGCGATCCGTCAGTTCGGGATTGGGAGGCAGAACGCCGAAATGCTGCTCAGCCATGCTGCGCACATCTTCGGGCTTCACATCTCCGGCCACCACCAGAATGGCATTGTTGGGCGCATAGTTTTTTCGGTAATAGCTTAGCGCATCATCAAGATCGAGCGTCACCATCTCGTGCCGCCAGCCGATAATCGGCACGCCGTAGCGATGGTTCATATACAGTGCCGCGTTGCGTTGTTCGCCGAACAGCGCGCCGGGATCGTTCTCGGTGCGCTGGTTGCGTTCTTCGATGATGACCTCGCGCTCGGTCAGGATGTCCTCTTCGTCCAGCTGAAGGTTGACCATCCGATCCGCCTCCATCCGCATCATCAAATCCAGACGGTCGGCTGCGACGCGCTGAAAATACGCGGTGTAGTCATAGCTGGTGAAGGCGTTGTCGGACCCTCCATTGCGCGCGACGGTGCGCGAAAACTCTCCGGGGTCCAGCGTGTCGGTGCCCTTGAACAACAAGTGTTCAAGAAAATGCGCCACGCCGGACGCACCCTCGGGCTCATCCGCTGATCCGGCCTTGTACCACACCATGTTGACGACAACCGGCGCGCGGTGATCTTCGATCACCACAACCTCCATGCCGTTGTCCAGCGCGAACGTGGTTACATCGTCCTGCGGCGTGGGCAAGGTATCAGCCTGGGCAAGCCCCGTGGCCAGCATCAGGGCCAGGGTGGCCCCCTTGACGGCAATGCGCATGCAATTCCTCCATCGGTTTGACTGGAAGCTACGCGTATTGCGCCCGGATTCAAGCCGGGCCACGTCATTGTGACAGGCGGGATTTGCCTCAGCGGCCCGCTGGCGGCGCCGTGGGTGTGCGTGCACCGGCCCGGCGAGACGCGTTCAGCGTGCCGTAAGGGTCCAACGACTCGCGACGATAGGCGCGATCATATTCGTCTTCCTTGAAAAGCCGCCAGGAAAACAGCGATTTGCGCTTGCGGAATTCGAGATCCTCGGTCGCAAGGTCGGCGCGGACATTCCCATCGCGGCCCATGCGGCTGGCATGGTTGACCAGCGCACCGTCACCCGCAGGAACGCCTGCGGTCGGGGTCAGTCGCGACGGGTTGCCGCCCAGTGCCGCCACCGCATCCTGTTTGGGTGTCTGATCGGTACGATTTGCACCGCCGGGTGTAGGGGTGGGCAGCGCCGCAACGCTTTCAGGCGCGAGCAAAGGCTTTTTCGGCTCGATCGCGAATTCCTCGGGGGTGCCCCGATTGGTCCGCAGATCGTGCAGGGTTATGTCGCGTTCATAGCCGCCACAGGCGGTCAGCGCCGCCATCGTTCCCAGCATCACCCAAATGCGCGGCCCTGTCATCGCCACCCTCCTGATCGTCATTATGCCAGCCATATCCGATTGCTTGCCCAAGGTCACGGGGCGTTTTTTCGTCTTGTGTTGCCTGTGTTGTTTCCAGACTTGCCCGAGGGCTTGCGTGTTCCCGGAAACAGCACCAGCCCCAAAGCCCCCGCAAAGATCGCGATATCCGCCACGTTGAAGGCAAACGGATTTTCGATCCCGCAACAGCTCATGTTCAGGAAATCCGCAACGGCACCATACAGCACCCTGTCGACGACATTGCCAAGCGCGCCGCCGATCAGCATGCCGGCCGCGATTTTGCCCCATTTTGCCGGCGGGTCGCGCCAGATCCAGACCAGCACGAACAGGACGATCGCCACGGCCACGCCGATCAAAAGCCACCGGCCTGCATCGCTGTCGCCCTGAAAGAGGCCAAAGTTGACGCCCCGATTCCACGCCATGCGAAAATTGAGCAACGGCGGAAGCACGTCGATCTCGCCCAGCGTACGCAGGTTCAGCACATGCACGACCAGCCACTTGGTTGCCTGATCCAGCAGGAATGTCCAGAACCCCGCCCAGAACACCAGTTTCATGCCATCGCCTTTCGTTTGGCCAGATATGCGCGGCACCCCGTCAATGTCGGAAATGCCGCATGCCGGTGAACACCATCGCGAGGCCCGCCTCATCCGCAGCTTTGATCACGTCGTCATCGCGCATCGACCCGCCGGGCTGAATGACCGCCACGGCACCCGCCTCTGCCGCGGTCAGCAGACCGTCGGGGAAGGGGAAAAACGCGTCCGACGCCACGACAGAGCCTCGCGTCAGCGGCGCGGACAGCCCCAAAACCTCGGCCATATCCAGCGATTTACGCGCCGCGATGCGCGTACTGTCAACGCGGCTCATCTGGCCTGCACCGACGCCGACCGTCGCGCCGTCCTTGACATAGACAATGGCGTTGGATTTGACGTGTTTGGCGACTTTCCAAGCGAACAGAAGGTCGGCAAGCTGGGCATCTGTCGGGGCCTTTTGTGTCACCACTTTCAGGTCATCCAGCGCAATCGCACCGTTGTCGCGATCCTGTACCAGCATCCCACCGGAGACCTGCCGGTATGTCAGGCCGCCAAGCGCCGGGTTCGACAGCCCGTCGGTGGTCAACAGACGCAGGTTCTTCTTCTTGGCAAAAATGTCGCGCGCGGCCTGATCGGCACCGGGGGCGATCACCACTTCGGTAAAGATCTCTGAAATCACCTCGGCCGTGTCACCATCCAACGCACCGTTGAGCGCGATGATCCCACCAAAAGCCGATGTGCGGTCACAATCGAAAGCGCGCTGATACGCATCCTTCAGCGTGTCGCCGCGCGCCACACCGCAAGGGTTGGCATGTTTGATGATCGCGCAGGCCGGGCCATCACCCGGCAGAAACTCGGACACCAGCTCGAACGCAGCATCGGTATCGTTGATGTTGTTATAGGACAGTTCCTTGCCCTGATGCTGCGTGGCCGTGGACACACCGGGCCGGTTCGCGCCATCCTTGTAGAACGCTGCCGACTGGTGCGGGTTTTCGCCGTAGCGCAGCGTCTGCGCGAGCGTTCCGGCAAAGACCCTGCGGCGCGGTGCTGCCTCGCCCAGCGCATCGGCCATCCAGGTGGACACGGCCGCGTCATAGGCACCCGTGCGGGCATAGGCGATCTGGGCCATCTTCTGGCGGAACGCATAGGTGGTCTGGCCGTCATTGGCATCGAGTTCGGCCAGAAGCGCGTCGTAATCCTCGACATCCACGACCGTGGTGACAAAACCGTGATTCTTCGCCGCTGCACGGATCATTGCAGGGCCGCCAATGTCGATATTCTCGATGCAGGTGTCATAATCGGCACCCTTGGCCACGGTTTCCTCGAACGGATAGAGGTTCACCACCAGCAGGTCGATCGCGCCGATGCCGTGTTCATCCATCGCGGACACATGATTCGCGTTGTCGCGTAGCGCCAGAAGGCCACCATGCACCATCGGGTGCAACGTCTTGACCCGGCCATCCATCATCTCGGGGAAGCCCGTCACATCAGCCACGTCGCGGACGGCAATTCCCGCATCACGGATCGCCTTGGCGCTGCCGCCGGTGGATAGCAGTTCCACGCCGCGTGTCGCCAACGCACGGGCCAGATCCACAAGGCCGGTCTTGTCGGAAACGGAGATCAATGCGCGTTGCACAGGGGCAGTATCGGGGGCAAGGGTGGTGGCGTGTTCGGTCATATGTCAGCGGTCCCAGGTCAGCTTCAGGTCGATACCTCGATGTCGTCGCGGGCAAGATCGCGAATCGCGACTTTGGTGTCCTGCGGTTTGGCCAGCGACCATCGGATGCGCGTCGCATACCCCATGCTTCGGCCAGTTAAAACGATCTGTTTCGTCGCGCGGGGCCTCAGGCGACCTTTTTCCAGATAAACCGACGCCTCAAGCGCCAATTCAGCGCTTCCTTCATGCCGAAACACCCAGACTTCGCCCGATCGTAACGCCAGCGACACGGCAGATCCCCCCAGATCAACGGCGCTGTCGACCTCGGGATGCAGGTGGAAGCGCAGCTTGAACGGGATGCCTCTGGTCTTCGCCGCACTCAATCGCCTGTCAAATTGCCGTTCGTCTGTCTCGTCCAAGGCGATCAACAGGTCTTCGCCGACAAGTCCGCTTCCATCAAAGGTCAGCTCCAGCGTGCGGGCATGGGTCAGCCCGTGGGTCCGGCGATAGCCATCATGCCCGCCCTCGAACCGGATGCCATCGGGGGCGTGCGTGATCTGGATCGGCACGTCGCGCGGGATGTCCGCCAACGCCTCAAGCCGCGCCGCGCCGATCTTCCCCGCCTTGCCCAACCGCGCGCTGGAATAGCCGTCCAGCGTCAGCGTGCTATGCGACGGGGTGGCGCGTCCGGCCCGCCGCCAATCCTCGCCAAAGACTGCACCAGACCCGCAATTGACGATCAGCGGACGGCGTCCCGAGGTCAGCTCGAACGCGAGGGTGGATGCATGCGCCTTGAGCGAAGCGGTCCCCGAAGGTGGCGCTGCGGCATCAACAATCACGCTGGTGCGTCCGGCTGACAGTCGTGCATAGCCCATTGCCAGCCCGTCCGCGTGCCGGTTTTTGGCACCCGACATCGCCAGCGCCTGATCCAGCCGCCCGTCAAGGCCGCGCCCACCGCCATGAAACCGCGCAAGCCCGCCATCTGCGTGGCGCAAGGTGCGCAGCGTCGGCGCAATGCGATCAATCGCATCCAGATGCGGCGCTTCCGGCAGCTTGCCGCACTCGTCCAATGCGGCACTTGCCCAGGTCAGCAAGGTGAAAACTTCTAGCAACTCTTCAGGGTTGCGGGTCGGAATCCCGCCCTGCGCATCAACCTGACTGCGGCATTCGGTTCCAAGCGCAGATCGGGCCGGCAGCACGTAGCGCCCCATGCCGTCCAGCGTCAGACCGGCATAAAGCAGCCCGGTCAGCGCCTCGAACCGCGCCACGCCGGGGGATGCGGCCTGCCAGCGGCGGCCCAGAAAGTTGCTTTGATGCGCTAGGCTTTGGTAAAACTGTTGCGATTGTAGGCCCTCGGCGCCGCGTAGCAGGAACAGCGCGTGATGGGTCCAGCGAATCAACCTTCGGCCCGTCAGCTCCGGCACCCAGCCCGGCCCTTTTCCGCGCCCGAAGCGCACAATCCAGCCCCAAAGCCAACGCTGCGCAAGCTCTCGTGCTGCCGGATCGCCCACCGCCGCCAGATCATCCAGCCAGACGAAGCCGTGGATCTCTTCCTCGAAGGCGGCATCGGGCGGGTCGAGATCCCAAAGCATTGCGCCCTTGGCCTCTAGCAGATGACCACCGAATTGCAGGTTCCCCGCGATCAACTGACGTCCCTTGGCATAGCTTCCGATGGTTCGAGGCTCTGGCTTTTGGGAAAATGCCGTGGCTGCTGCGGCGCGCGCGCTCAGACGCGCGTGCAATCGGTTCATCCAACGCGTTCGCCGCGCTGACCAGCTTTCGGGGTCGGCCATTGATCGCCCTGCGCTCAATTTCGTGGCGGCCTCTACCGTGCCGCTGTCCGGGCGAAGTCTAGCCGTGAACCGACGCGAAGTCACCTTGGAATGCAGGGCAAATTTGCGCGATTCAGACGCGTGTCAGAAGCGCCATGTAGAACCCGTCCATACCGCCCTGTTCGGACCAATAATCGGGCCGCAGCCGCAGCCCGCCTTCTTCTGTTATCCAATCGGGGTCGATACCGGACAATTCCGGTTTGATGGTTTTCAGACCGGAATGGCGGGAAAGCGCCTCTTCGATCTGGCATTCGCCCTCATCGGGAATCAGCGAACATGTGCAGAATACCAGCCGTCCGTTGGGTTTCAGTAGTCCGATGGCATGGTCCAGAAGCGCCGATTGCAGCGCGATCAACGCACCAATATCGTCGCCTTCGCGGGCATATGGCAGATCAGGATGCCTCCGAATGGTGCCGGTCGCAGAACAAGGCGCGTCCAGCAGGATGGCATCGTAGCTGCCCGCGTGTTCCAGCCCGTCCCCGACAACAATCGTGGCGTCCAGCCCGGTGCGCGCAAGGTTCTGGTGCACCCGGCCCATCCGGGTTTCCGACGCATCCAATGCCGTCACGGACGCCTCGGTCGCGGCCAGTTGCATGGTCTTGCCGCCGGGTGCCGCGCACATGTCCAGAACCGCCTCGCCGGGCTGCGCGCTCAGCAAGCGCGCGGGCAAGGCAGCTGCGGCATCCTGCACCCAGAAATCGCCTGCATCATAGCCCGGCAAGGCCGAGACCTGCCCGCCCGCCTTCAACCGGACCGATCCGGTGGGCAGGACAGTGCCACCGGTCGCCTCGGCCAGTGTCTGCGGGTCGCCCTTTGCTGTCAGATCCAGAGGTGCCCCGGCAAAATGCGCGGCCTCCATGGCCAGCACCGCTTCGCCGCCCCAGGCCGCAACCAGCGGCCCGCGCAGCCATTTCGGCAGACGCGGCACGCGCAGGATGGCCCATTCTTCCGGTGCCTTGTCGACCAGTTTGCGCAGGACCGCGTTGACCAGCCCTTTCATGTGCCGCGTTTTGGGATTGCTTCCCACCAGCGTCACCGCCTCGTTGACGACGCCATGCGCAGCACCGCCCATACACAATTCCACCACGGCAAGCCGCAGGACGTTCTGCACGAAAACCGGAGGGGCCTTGCGCAAATGAGGTTTCAACAGGCGGTCGGCACGTTCGAG
Organism: Primorskyibacter flagellatus; assembly: GCF_900176485.1. GTDB lineage: Bacteria > Pseudomonadota > Alphaproteobacteria > Rhodobacterales > Rhodobacteraceae > Primorskyibacter > Primorskyibacter flagellatus. The sequence goes on along the minus strand of NZ_FWYD01000003.1, from coordinate 196,464 downwards.
CCCGCGCAACACTTCTAGCGCCAGTCGCTGCGCGGTAGCGCGGTCCTGCGGCGTCATCGCCTGCCAGCCCGGGCCTTGGGTCGCTTCGGATAAAAGGTTGCGGTGTTCCAACACCTGTTCGATCAGACGCAAGGCCATACGACGCGCGCTCATCGGCTTTGGGGGCTGGGTCATGGCTTTTCTCCGGGCAAGGGCCGGGGTTGCTCCCGGACGAAGCGGGCGTATATCAGGGGGCAGACCACAAGGGAACATATGCAATGACCGAGTCCCAAGAACCCAACCTGCCACCCGCTGCGCTGCGCGCATTGGCAGAGGCCGAAGAACGTCGCAAGGCGGCGGAAGCAAGCGGCAACTCATGTCCCAAGGAACTTGGCGGCAGAGACGGGCCTGAACCCGTGCGCTACGGCGACTGGGAGAACAAGGGGCTGGCGGTCGATTTCTGAGCGCGGCGGTTTGCGGCAATAACAAAAACATCCCGCCCGACGACACCTGGTCCCTTGCCTGAAATGGAGCTTAACGGCTCGACAGCATCGGGCATTTGGTTTGGACCACAGGCTCATACGCGCAACGTCGCCCCACACGCAGCACGCAGCGGAACCGTCCGCCACCCCGGCGACGCAAATACATCACGTTCACCCGTCAGTCGTTCAGGCCCAGCACGTCGATCATGTCATATTCACCGGGCGTCTTGTCCTGTCCCCACAGCGCCGCACGCAGCGCGCCACGGGCAAAAAGCGACCGGTCTGACGCAAGGTGACGCAACACCAGCCGTTCGCCTGGGCCGGCAAAGATCACGTCATGTTCGCCCACGACATCGCCACCCCGGATCGCCGAAAACCCGATATCGCCTTTTTTGCGCGCCCCGGTGATGCCGTCGCGACCGCGATCCGAGACATCCTCCAGCGACACGCCGCGCCCCTCGGCCGCGGCCTCGCCCAGCATCAGGGCCGTGCCGGAAGGGGCATCGACCTTGCGGTTGTGATGCGCCTCCACCACTTCGATGTCGAACTCTTCGTCCAGCGCGGCGGCGACTCGTTTCGTCAACTGCACCAGAAGGTTGACGCCAAGGCTCATATTGCCTGCCCGCACGATCACCGCGTGGTGGGCGGCGTGTTTGATCGCTTCCAGATCCTCGGGGGCCAACCCGGTTGTGCCGATCACATGCACAGCGCGTGCTTGCGCGGCAAGGCCCGCGAATTCCACGGTCGCGGCGGGCGAGGTGAAGTCCACAACCGCCTGAGCGCGCGCGAACGCCTCCAGCGGATCATCCTCGACCAACACGCCAGCCGCCGCGCCACCCATTGCTTCGCCCACGTCACGACCAATCCAGTCGTGGCCGGGTCGCTCCAACGCGCCCGTCAGTTGCATCTTGTCGCTGTCGCCGATCATCCGGATCAGCATCTGCCCCATGCGGCCAGAGGCCCCCGTCACCACAATCCCCGGCAGGTCCGTCATCATCCGCTCTCCTTCGCTTTGCGCCTGCATATCGAAGCTGCGACCGCTTGGCAAAGCCCCGTGAAAGGCCTATGTGGCCAGTCATGGCAAAGAACCGTTTCTCCGAGGGCGCTGGCCCGTCCCAAAGGCAACTTCGCGTCGGCGAGTTGATCCGGCGCACCCTGTCGGATGTCCTCGCCCGTGGCGATATACACGATCCCGACCTCAATCGCATGTCGATCACGGTGGGCGAGGTCCGCACCTCGCCGGATCTGAAGGTGGCCACGGCGTATGTGCTGCCGCTTGGCGGCAAGGGGCAGGACGTGGTGCTGGACCTGCTGAAACGCAATCAGGGCGAGCTGCGACGCGCCGTTTCCAAGAAGTTGACGTTGAAATACGCGCCCGAGCTTCGGTTCCGTCTGGACGAGACATTCGACCGGATGGATGACACGCGCAGGCTGTTCTCGCAGGACGACGTGCGTCGCGATGTCGAAGACTAAGCGCGGAATCCTTGCAGCACTGATTACCTGGCTGATCGCCGGTCCGGCGCTGGCCCTTGATTGTCGCGACCTGTCTCACGAAGGCAATGACTATACGATCTGCGAGGCGGACGCATCGCGTGACGAGATCCGCCTGTTTCTCAATGCAGACGATGGGTCGCTCTACGGGCATTTCTCCGCCATCTCCGACGCTTTGGCCAAAGAGGGCGCGACGCTTGGCTTTGCAATGAATGGCGGCATGTACCATGACGACCGTTCGCCCGTCGGCCATTATGTCGAAAACGGGCAAGAACAGATGCGCGTGGTTCCCAATGCAGGCCCCGGCAATTTTGGCCTTCTGCCCAACGGCGTGTTCTGCATCCGCGACGGTCGTGCCAACGTGTTCGAAACGCTGGACTATGTGGACAGCGCCCCGGAGTGCCGATTTGCCACGCAATCCGGCCCGATGCTGGTGATCGACGGCGAGTTGCACCCGCGCTTTCTGCCCGACAGCACCTCGCGCTATATCCGCAACGGTGTCGGCACCGGGCCTGACGGCAAGCGCGTCGTGTTTGCAATCTCCAACAACGCCGTGACCTTTCACGAATTCGGCCTGCTGTTCCGGGATGTGCTGGATGTGCCCAACGCGCTGTTTCTGGATGGCAACATTTCGCGGATGTATTCACGGCAACTGAACCGCAGCGATTTTGGCTGGCGGTTGGGGCCCATCATCGGCGTGGTTGAACGGAATTGACGCCGCAGCGGGCATCCGCTAGGCCCGCGTTTTCTGTCCACACAGCTTGAGGATCCTATGGCACGCAAACGCAAGGGACGCGATATTTCCGGCTGGCTGGTGATCGACAAACCCGCCGGGCTGACCTCGACCGCCGTGGTCAACAAGGTTCGCTGGGCGATGCAGGCCAAGAAAGCCGGACATGCCGGCACGCTGGATCCCGAAGCGACCGGGCTGCTGGCAGTGGCGCTTGGCGAGGCAACCAAAACGGTGCCGTATATCACCGACGCGCTCAAGGCCTATGAGTTCACTGTCCGGCTGGGCCAATCCACCAACACCGATGACGCCGAGGGCGAAGTGATCGCGCAAAGCGATGCCCGCCCCACGGACGACGACATCAAGGACGCGTTGAGCGGTTTTGTCGGCGATATCATGCAGGTGCCGCCGCAATTCTCCGCCGTCAAGATCGACGGTGAACGCGCTTACAAGCGCGCCCGCGACGGCGAAGAGATGGAGATCGAGGCCCGTCCGCTTTGGGTCGAGGAACTGCTCCTGACCGACCGTCCGGATGCCGATACTGCGGTGCTTGAAATGACCTGCGGCAAGGGCGGTTATGTGCGTTCGATCGCGCGCGATCTGGGGGCGGCCCTTGGATGCCACGGCCATGTCGTCAGCCTGCGCAGGCTGTGGTCCGGCCCCTTTGATCTGGACGGCGCGCTGACAATGGACGAGGTCGAAAAGCTGGCGCAAGATCCCGCGCTTGACGCGCATTTGCGCCCATTGGAGGTGGGTCTGGCCGATCTGCCCTGTGTGACCTGCCCCGCCGAATCCGCCGTGCGTCTGCGCAACGGCAACCCGGCTTTGGTGTTGGCCAGCGGCGTGGAATATGGCGACGAATGCTGGGCGGCGATGGACGGTGAAGCCGTTGCCGTGGGCCGCTACAAATCAGGCGAGCTGCACCCGAGCCGCGTTTTTGTCCGCTGAGCATCACACCGCGTTCCGGCTTGTGTTTATCAGCCCGGCACGTCAGGTTTTGACCCATGTTGCGCCGTGAACACGATATTGCGGGCGGCCGGTCAGTGGCGCTTTATTCTGACGGCGTGCCCTATCGCGACGCCCTCTCGCGGACGTGGAGTGCCGATGACGGCCAACTTGTCTTTGTGATATCCCCCCCCCGCCGGCGAAGGGCGAAGTATTTCACGCACCAAAATGTGGTTTCTTCCATGAATTTCATGGGCATAAAAAGAAACCCCTGTGCTACTGACTGTTTCCTTCATTGGAGGAAAGAATGACAAAATTGAAGAAAAAATACCTCGGGGACGATGCGCACATGCTGCACGACCCCGGCGGCAAGGTTCGAATCAATCTTCCGGACGGTGTGATCGGTGGCGCGACCTACTCCTCATGTGGCCGATACCGACAGGTCTTGACCCGCGACTGGACGCCAGAGGGCACAGAACCGCGAACCATCATGTTCGTCGGCCAAAACCCCTCTGTCGCCACGGCCGAGGTTTCGGACCCGACCTGTGACAGGGAGGTTGGCTTTGCCAGACGGTGGGGCTTCACCCGATATGTGAAGACCAACATGTTGGACTGGCGCGCCACCGAGCCCAAGAACGTTCCACACGACCCTGAACTGGCGTGCAGCCAAGAAAATCTCGCGGCCATTCTTCGGGAAGTGGAGGATGCCGAGGAAATTCTGCTGGCCTACGGAAAACTACATAAGCGCTTCGTGCCAATCGTCGGGAAGACGCTGGACGCGCTCAAAAAAACCGGAAAGCCGCTCAACTGTTTGAAACTGAACAAGGACGGGTCAGCTGGCCATCCTCTTTATATCAGCAGCGCGACCGAGCGCTTTCCATTTCCCGAGGCCTGACAAGCCGATCCCCAAGAAATCCGGCCAGTCCCATCCACGCCTTCCACCATGACCACCAATGAAACGCGCGCGCATGTTGCTATTCTCCAACGGGCCTGAAGTGTCTTCGACATGGACGAACCATCTCTCACCCCCCAAAACGGTTCACCCGTAAATCTGGCAGATGACCAATACCTAAACGCGCTATTTACCTGCTTATAGAGTGGGCGTTGAAATTTTCGACACTCAGCGAAATCATGTCAGCGGGTATTTACGGGGTGTGTCATGCTTATGTTGGCGGGTTTGATGGGGATGATGGTGCTTGGTTCCGTCGTTCTGGTTTCGGATGACGGTTTGACCGACCGGGAGCCTCCTGAAGGCAAAGATGATGAGGAAGAGGCTACCAGACCCGACGGCGCGGATGCGCTTTCTGTCATTGTCAACAAGGACGGCACGGACGCTATCGAACCTTCGACTGATGGTACTTCAATCCTCGATCAGTTCATTCGCACGGAACCCGCAGCTTATGCCAACGAAGGTTCCGCCGACGCCAACGTTATCGACGGCAATGACGCAGACCGAATGATGAACGGTTTCGCTGGGCACCACATGATAGACGGCACCGATGGCGAGGATCAGATACGCGGGAAAGGCGGCGATGATACGCTGAACGGCGGTGACGGCGACGATACGCTTTATGGCGGCGACGAGAACGACGTGCTGCATGGCGGCACCGGGGCGGACGATCTTTACGGAAATGACGGTGCCGACATCATATTCGGCGAACAGGGTGCCGATTCGGTAAATGGCGGCCTTGGCAATGATACGCTTGACGGCGGCAGCGGCAACGACGCGCTGCACGGACGACATGACGACGATCGAATCACCGGCGGCGAAGGCGAAGATACCCTGTTTGGCGGATGGGGCGACGATACGCTCGACGGACGGGACGACCAGCGTGATTATCTGAACGGCGGGGATGGCGACGATCATATACGCGCTGGGGCTGATGACATCGCAAGCGGCGGCGAAGGCGCGGACAGCTTCTACTTCTCTCAGATAGAAACCGGTCAGGATGCTGCCCAACTGATGGATTTTGACCCGGCCGAGGACATGCTGGTCGTGCTTTACGGTGACGACGCGGCGGATGTCGATCCGGACATACAGATCGAACCGGATGAAAAGGATGCCTCGCAGGTCAATCTGACCGTCAACGGCGTGGTGGTGGCACGGATGAACAGTGACGACGCCCCTTCGGTCACTCAAGTCGTCCTTATGTCAGAGGCAAGCGCCAACAGCTTGTTCGGCACCTAGATCAGCCGCCTGTCACGGTACTGGAAAAGCCACGCGTTTTCTCTTTCCATCCTTTTCGATCTGCCCTATACGCGCGCATTCGCCCCGGCATCTGTCTGGGCGAAACTGCTCCACGGGCCTTGCTGGACGACATCCCGGCTCGCGCCATTCACACAAACCCTAAAGGAGACCCCGATGTCGATCACTGCTGAAGAAAAAACACGCCTGATGAAAGAATACGCGACCAAGGAAGGCGATACCGGTTCGCCCGAAGTACAGGTTGCCATTCTGACCTCGCGCATCACTACGCTGACCGAGCACTTCAAGACCCACAAGAAGGATAACCACTCGCGTCGTGGCCTTCTGATGATGGTTGCACAGCGCCGCAAGTTGCTGGACTACCTCAAGGCCAACGACGAGGCTCGCTATCAGGATCTTATCAAGCGTCTGGGCATCCGCCGCTAAGCCACGCCCTCGTCGGCACCTCGCCGAGCGGACGTAATCTGGATTTGCTATTGGAAACGCCCGCCGCTGCGCGGGCGTTTGCCTGAGAACGACCGCCGAAAATCAGGCGTGACATCAAAATGGCGACCGAGACCTCATTCGACCGCCGTTCCGAAATCTGCACAAGATCGTTTATCTGACCGTCAGAACGGGACAGGACGAATGCGCAGTTAGCTTCTGCGAGATACTGCCCTGTAGAAGGCCGCGGAGGTTTCCTAGACCACGGCTTCCCGAAACGATCAGGTCCACGCCGTTCTGCTCGGCGTAACCGAGGATTGACTCGGTCGTGTCTCCGGTCAGGATACTGGTCGCCTCCGCTTCGTGCCCGGCGTCTTTGGCCCAAGCCAGCGCCTTTTCCATAACCGGCCTGCCAAGCGCTTCAATACGCTCATGCGTTGGCAGGACCCCCAGCGACCCGCTGCCGAGAGACAGGGTCTCGATCTCAATCTGGGGCGCATGCACGATGTGCAATGATGCCTTGTATTTTTCGGCAACGTCACTTGCGTAGCGGACCGCGCGTCGGGAATGTTCCGAACCATCCACGGCGACCAGAATGTTGGTGAACATGGAATCGCTCTCCTTTTTTGTTTACCAATCACATGCCTTGGCAAAGCACGACAGAAGCTTGCGCTGGATCAAACGAGTACAGGACCTTCTGACTGCGAGTTTTACAGACGCTCATATCACGACCGCATGAAACCAGCCAGCGGACAAGTATCGTTGGCAATGCCGCCCCGATCCTTGACACGCTATGCCTGACACACGGTCCTTTGAAGCCTCTCTTTCGATGAACTCTTCCCATCAAGCCCCGCTTGATGTATGGCCCGCGCATCTGAGACGTGACGCCCTGACCCTGGCGCATGCGATGATGATGGGGTCGGCGGCAATGGGGCCGCTATGCAATCGGGAGACCCGGAGGGCCGGGAGTGCTCCCTACAGGAAACGATATATGTTTAATGTAACGACGAAATCAATGCAGTGGGGCGAGGAAACGCTGACACTGGAAACGGGCAAGGTTGCCCGTCAGGCAGATGGCTCGGTCATCGCCACTTTGGGCGAAACAAGCGTGATGGCCAACGTCACCTTCGCGAAGGCGCCCAAGCCCGGTCAGGACTTCTTTCCGCTGACCGTGCATTACCAGGAAAAATACTACGCTGCGGGTAAAGTGCCCGGCGGCTTCTTCAAGCGCGAAGCGCGTCCGACCGAAAAGGAAACGCTGACCGCGCGCCTGATCGACCGTCCGATCCGTCCGCTTTTCGTTCCGGGCTTCAAGCATGAAGTTCTGGTGATGTGCACCGTGCTCAGCCACGATCTGGTCAACGACCCCGATGTGGTTGCCATGATCGCGGCCTCTGCTGCGCTGACCATTTCCGGCGCGCCCTTCATGGGCCCGATTGCCGGCTGCCGCGTGGGTTATGTGGATGGCGATTATATCCTCAACCCCGAAGTCGAGGACATGCAGAACCTGCGCAACAACCCAGAGCAGCGGCTCGACCTGATTGTTGCCGGCACCAAAGACGCGGTGATGATGGTGGAATCGGAAGCCTACGAGCTGTCCGAAGAGGAAATGCTGGGCGCCGTCACTTTCGCACATGAGCAGATCCAGCCGGTGGTCGACCTGATCGTCAGCCTGGCCGAAGAAGCCGCAAAAGAGCCGTTCGACTTCCAGGCACCCGATTACTCGGACCTTTATGCTGCGATCAAGGCCGCGGGCGAAGACAAGATCCGCGCGGCTTATGCGATCACCGACAAGCAGGAACGCACCACAGCGGTTGCCGATGCCAAGGACGCGATCAAGGCGGCCCTGACCGAAGAACAGCTTGAGGATGCGAACCTCGGTTCCGCGCTGAAAAAGCTGGAAGCGTCGGTTCTGCGCGGCGATGTCGTCAAAACGGGCAAGCGCATCGACGGTCGCGCACTGGACACCGTCCGCCCGATTGTCAGCGAAACCGGTTTCTTGCCGCGGACGCATGGCTCTGCCCTGTTCACCCGTGGTGAGACGCAGGGTCTGGTTGTGACCACTCTGGGCACCGGCGACGACGAACAGATGATCGACGCGCTGCATGGCACCTACAAATCCAACTTCATGCTGCATTACAACTTCCCCCCCTATTCGGTGGGCGAAGTGGGCCGCGTATCCGGACCGGGCCGCCGTGAGATTGGCCATGGTAAGCTGGCATGGCGCGCCCTTCAGGCGGTTCTGCCTGCGGCGACGGATTTCCCCTACACGATCCGTATCGTGTCGGAGATCACCGAATCCAACGGCTCCAGCTCCATGGCATCGGTCTGCGGCGGTTCGCTGTCGATGATGGATGCAGGTGTTCCGCTGAAATCGGCGGTTGCCGGCGTTGCGATGGGTCTGATCCTTGAGGATGACGGCTCTTACGCGATCCTGACCGACATCCTTGGCGACGAGGATCACCTCGGTGACATGGACTTCAAGGTTGCGGGTACGGAAAACGGCATCACGTCGCTGCAGATGGACATCAAGGTTGCGGGCATCACGCCCGAGATCATGCAGAAAGCCCTGGCGCAAGCCAAGGACGGCCGGATGCACATCCTTGGCGAGATGTCCAAGGCGCTGACCGGTGCTGCGGAATTCTCTGTCCACGCGCCGCGCATCGAGACCATGCAGATCCCCACCGACAAGATCCGTGAAGTGATCGGCTCGGGCGGCAAGGTGATCCGCGAGATCGTCGAACTGTCGGGTGCCAAGGTCGATATCAACGACGACGGCATCATCAAGATCGCATCTCCCAACGGCGAGGCCATCCAGAAGGCCTATGACATGATCCATTCGATCGTGGCAGAGCCGGAAGAGGGCAAGGTGTACAAGGGCAAGGTCGTGAAGATCGTTGATTTCGGCGCCTTCGTGAACTTCTTCGGCAAGCGTGACGGCCTTGTGCATGTCAGCCAGATCGAGAACCGCCGCCTGAACCATCCTTCGGACGTTCTGAAAGAAGGCCAGGAAGTGTTCGTCAAGCTGTTGGGCTTTGACGATCGCGGCAAGGTACGTCTGGCGATGAAGATGGTCGATCAGGAAACCGGCGAAGAAGTCGCCGAAGAGAAAAAGAGCGAAAACGCCGACGGCTGAAGCCGCTCCGTTTAAGTGACACGAAAGGCCCCGGTCAAAAAACCGGGGCCTTTTTTTGCGTCGAGGGACGCGGCTTGCTAACCCTTTGCTAACCAAATCATCGCAACGTTGGGGCAGAACTCGTGTTCGAAAATGCTGCCATGTTGTCTCCCAACACTCAGCAAGATTCCGGCGCAATCTTCCACCCAAGGGAAGGGCGCGCCATTGGTCCCGGAAGGCACGCCGGGGCCAAACACTTCCACAAAAATGAATGTCGGCTGCCGGTCGTCTTAAATCCACCTCCGCGCGTTCAGATGATTTCGTCCTCATCAAACAGCGGTGCTGCGTCCATCGTCTCGGCAATGCCTTGCGACGCGGCTTCGGCATGGGCGATCTTCTTCGCCAATCCGATGTGAAACAGCGCATCACCCTCGTTGACAATCGGCAGGTTGGTTCGGCCGATCACGATGCCCGGCGCGTCGGCGATCACTTCGGTCTCGGCCTCGCCGAACGGGTCAGAGATCAGACCCAGAACCGCGCCCTCTTCTACATAGTCTCCACTGGCTTTCAAAGTCCGCAGCAAACCGCCCATAGGTGCCCGTGACCAGCTTGACCGCTCGCAATAGACGGGCTGGCGTCGTGCACGGGGCACACCTTTTGCCCCGACCATGCCAAGCTTGTGCATGACCCGCAGGATCCCCGACACCCCTGCCCGCGCGGCATATTCGTCAAAACGCAGCCCCTCGCCCGCCTCGTATAGCAACACGTCAACGCCAAGCGCCTTGGCCTCTTGCCGCAGCGAGCCGTCTCGCAGTTTCGATGTCATGGTGACCGGGGCGGCAAACGCCTCGCCCAATTCGCGCAGCCGGTCATTGCCGGGCGTCAGGCGGATCTGTGGCAGATTGGTGCGCCCCACAGCGGCAGAATGCAGATCTATCCCGACATCGCAGCGCTGAACGATTTCCGTCAGGAACAGATGCGCCAATCGCGCGGCCAGCGATCCTTCGGAATGGCCGGGAAAGGACCGGTTCAGGTCGCGACGGTCAGGCAGATAGCGCGATTGCGAAATGAACCCGAATGCGTTCACGATCGGCACAGCGATCAGCGTACCGGACAGCCGTTGCACCGGGGCCGCGCGCAACAGGCGGCGCACGATCTCGGCACCGATCACCTCGTCCCCATGTACCAGCGCCGACACGAACATCACCGGACCATCCTTTCGGCCGTGAATGACATGCGCTGACATATTGACCGGCGTGTGATCCGACAACACGCTGACCGGCAGATCCACCGTCTGGCGCGTTCCCGGTGCGATCGTCGCATCGCCAAGCTGCATGCTGTCGCGTGTCATTCCGTTCCTCCGTCTATGCCCGATGGGTCGGAGGATAGAATCAGGGCAATGTCATAATCACAACACAAAAAAGCCCGGAGCGGACATCAGTGCCCGCTCCGGACCGATCAGGTCACATTTGGGTCAGCCGGGTGTCTTGGCCATGCGCAGATAGGGAAGGACGGTCTTGAACTCTCCGAACTTCTCTTTCGCGGCAGCCTCGTCAAAGCTGGTGGGGATGACGACGTCATCACCGACATTCCAGTTGGCCGGGGTCGCGATCGTATGCTTGGCCGCCGTCTGCAACCCGTCCAGTGCGCGCAGCACTTCAGCAAAGTTGCGCCCCACATTCATCGGGTAGGTCATCGACAGTTTCAGCTTCTTGTCCGGCCCGATGATAAAGACGGCGCGCACGGTGGCGCTGTCATTCGGGGTGCGGCCATCGGGCATATAGGCCTCGGCGGGCAGCATGTCGAAGGCTTTGGACACTTCCAGCCCGTCATCGGCGATGATCGGAAAACCGGCGCTGGTACCCGCGACCTTCTCGATATCCTTTTTCCAGCCCTTATGCTCTTCGACGCTATCGACAGACACGCCGATCACCTTGGTGCCGCGCTTTTCCCATTCGTCGGAAAGCTGGGCAACCGCACCGAACTCGGTCGTGCAGACCGGGGTGAAATCCTTGGGGTGACTGAACAGGATTGCCCAGTTGTCACCGATCCAGTCATGGAACTGAATCGTTCCGTGATCGGTTTCTGCTGTGAAATCAGGCACTGTATCGTTGATGCGCAAGCCCATGAGGAAACTCCTTTGCGAGTATGAAGGCGAAACGTTGTAACAATGATATATTTATCCGCAGCCGGGTTAAAACCGGTCGCTTGCGGGTTATGTCTTGCAGTGACAGAGTGCCGCGGAAACTCAGGAGGTCAAGCAATGATCGAGAAAAGACAATTCTACATCAACGGTGAATGGGTGGATCCGAAAGAGGGTCGCGATCATCAGGTCATCAACCCCACGACCGAGGAACCCTGCGCGGTGATCTCGCTGGGCGGACAGGCTGACACCGATGCCGCTGTCGCCGCTGCCAAAGCCGCGTTTCCTGCTTGGATGGCAACCGACCCCGCGCAGCGCATCGCGCTGGTCGAGAAGCTGCTGGAGATATACAACGACCGTGCGGAAGAAATGGCACAGGCCATGAGCGTCGAGATGGGCGCACCAATTGACATGGCGCGCAGCCAACAGGTCGGTGCCGGAACCTTCCACACCCAGAATTTCATCCGGGCCGCGAAGGAATTCGATTTCGTCCGCAAGCTCAACGACCAATCGCCGAACGATCGTATCATCTATGAACCGGTGGGTGTGGCGGCGCTGATCACCCCGTGGAACTGGCCGATGAATCAGGTCACGCTGAAGGTGATCGCAGCGGCTGTTGCGGGCTGCACGATGGTGCTGAAACCGTCCGAGGAAAGCCCGCTGAACGCGCTGCTGTTTGCCGAGATGGTGGATGCAGCCGGTTTCCCGGCAGGCGTGTTCAACCTTGTGAATGGCGATGGCGCGGGCGTTGGTTCTCAGCTTTCGGCGCATGAGGATGTGGACATGGTCAGCTTCACCGGCTCGACCCGTGCGGGCAAGCTGATTTCCAAATCCGCTGCCGATACGCTCAAACGCGTGCATCTGGAACTGGGGGGCAAGGGCGCCAACCTGATTTTCGCCGACGCTGATGAAACCGCCGTGAAGCGCGGCGTGTTGCACATGATGAACAATACCGGGCAAAGCTGTAACGCACCCAGCCGGATGATGGTCGAGGCGTCCGCCTATGATCGCGCTGTCGAAACCGCAACAGAGGTTGCCAACAACGTCACCGTGGGGCCTGCATCGGAAGAGGGTCGCCATATCGGGCCTGTCGTGAACGAGACCCAGTTCGGCAAGATCCAGGATCTGATCCAGAAGGGCATTGACGAAGGTGCGCGGCTGGTTGCAGGTGGGCCGGGGCGGCCCGATGGCATGAACCGCGGCTTTTTCGTGCGCCCCACGGTCTTTGCCGACGTAACGCCGGACATGACCATCGCCCGTGAAGAGATCTTCGGGCCGGTCCTGTCGATGATGAAATTCGATACGGAAGAGGACGCGGTTCGTCTTGCGAATGATACGCCTTACGGGCTGACCAACTATGTCCAGACGCAGAATGGCGCACGCGCCAACCGTCTGGCGCGACAGCTTCGGTCCGGCATGGTCGAGATGAACGGTCAGAGCCGGGGTGCCGGCGCGCCCTTTGGCGGCATGAAGCAATCCGGCAACGGCCGCGAAGGCGGCGTCTGGGGGATCGAGGATTTCCTGGAGGTCAAAGCCGTCGGTGGCTGGTCCAACGACGCCGCCGAATAATCGACTGGCGTGCCGGGGTGGGGCTATGCCCCACTCCGGCTCGGCGACGTCCTGAGGGCATTTCAACAGCGGAAACGCACTACGGCTGTCCCTAAAATGGTGCCGGGCTGCGGAATTTCATGCCGATGCCGCCCTCGGGATGACGCAGGCGCAATTCTTCAGAATGCAGCATCATCCGGGGATGCTCTGCAACGCTGTCAGCGGCATAAAGCGGATCGCCGAGAATCGCGTGGCCGAGTGACAGCATATGCACCCGCAACTGGTGACTTCGCCCCGTCTTGGGCATCAGGTGGACGCGGCTTTCGCTATCATCCGCCCGTATCACACGCCAATCGGTCAGCGCATTGCGCCCGTTTTCATGGTCGATCATCTGGCGCGGACGGTTTGGCCAGTCAACGCCGATGGGCAGGTCGACCGTACCGGTTTTCGGCTCCAGCCGCCCGGCGACGCGGGCAAGATAGGTCTTTTTCGTCTGACGCTTCTCGAATTGCAGCCCAAGATGGCGTTGCGCATGCGGGGTCAGCGCAAATACCATGACGCCCGAGGTGTCACGATCCAGCCGATGCACCAACAGCGTCTGGGGAAAGGCCTCTTGCAACCGGGTGAGCAGGCAGTCAGCAAGATGTTCGCCCTTGCCCGGCACAGACAGCAGGCCCGCTGGCTTGTCGGCCACTACGATCTGGTGGTCTTCATGCAGGATATTTAGCGGATCGGTCGGGGGGGTGTAATCGCTGGCCATGACAGCGTGCTTACTGCGCATGTTGCGCAGCGTCCAGCGGCACCATCAACAGCCCACGGCATAACGCCGCTGTTCGCCTGCGTCCTCACAACCTGTGTCCTGCCTCCAATGCGTCGACGTATCAAAAATGCATGGGGCATTATAATTTTTCAGTCAAACGATGCGGTGACCTGCGGTACGCAGCCGCATGGCCAGCTCTGCGATATGGGCAGGGCCAACCTCGCAACAGCCGCCGACAATACTGGCGCCCTGATCGACCCAGCCCATGGCAAAATCGGCATAGGCGGCGGGAGTCAGATCCACGCGGTCCTGAAGCACGTCCACTGTCGGACGGTCTTGCAGAAACGCCTCCGCGATCCGCACAAACCCGTTGGCAAAGGCGCCGAACGGCATGCCGAACCCGCGCAGAACTTCCAGCGCGGGGGCCACGGATTCGGGCCGTGTGCAGTTGATCAACACGGCCTGCGGGGCGTGACGGGCGACAATCGATGCCACCTCTTCCAATTGCTCGCCAGAGCGCAGGCGGGTGCCGTCCTCATCCATCACGCTCAGCGCAAGCCAAGCGGGCTTGCCGCTGCGGGCAATCGCGCGCAGCGCGCCATCGGCCTGATCGACCGAGGACATGGTCTCGGCGATGAACAGATCCACGAAAGGCGCAAGTCCCGCGACGGTGGGGCGGTATGCCTTCGCTGCCTCTGACGCAGGCGGGCACAGATCCGGACGGTAGGACGCGGCCAGCGGCCCCAGGGCACCCGCCACGCGCCCTGCCCCATGCGCATCGCGCGCCGAAACAGCCGCCCCCGCCGCAAGATGCAGCAGGGCGTCCAACTGATCCTCAATCCCCGCCGCGCGCAGACGGTCGGCCACGACCGGGTAGCTATTGGTGGTCGCTACCGTGGCACCGGCATTAAAATACGCATCGTGCAATTCTCGCAGAAGCTGCGGATGCTCGACCATGACAGAGGTCGACCATAATGGTGTTGGCGGCTCTGCCGAACGGATGACCAGCTCTTGCCCGATAGAGCCATCCAGAAGCGTTACATCCTGTTTCATGGCACTTTCCTTATGGACGCGTTCCGACACCGGACTGACAGCGCAACCCACAGCCGACATGTCGGATTGCTGAGTGTGACATAACACCGGCGGACCGCAGGGACGCAAATGGAAACTGGAATCCTTTGCCACCCTTCCCTTCCGCGCGACGCTCCCCTATTGCGTCAGCCCAAGGAAACGGAGCACTCACATGTCGCATGTCATTCTGATCCGGCACGGTCAGGCCAACACCGCCGCCCGCGACGAACGCAACTATGATCGGCTAAGCGATCTTGGCTGGCAGCAGGCCCGGTGGCTGGGAGCGCATCTGCGTGGAACGGGCGAGCGATTTGCGCGCAGCTATACCGGGACGCTGACGCGGCATGTCGAGACCAACAAGGGCATCGACCCTGATTGTGTCGCGGAAACGGTCCGCGATCCGCGCCTGAACGAGCTGGAATATTTCACCATGGCGCAGCTATTCGCCGAACAGCACGGTCAAACGGTGCCAGAGGACCGCGAAGGGTTCATCGACCACCTGCCACAGCTTTTCGGGGCGTGGAAAGATGGCATGCTGAAGGGCGCGCCGGAGAGCTTTGACAATTTCGAAAACCGCGTCGGTGAAGCGCTGCACGAGATCTCCGCAGGAGACGGCCGGGCCATTGTCGTGACCTCGGGCGGACTGATCGGCATGGCGATGCGGGTGACGATGCGGCTGGATATGGCGGCGTTTTCGCATGCCTGCCTGGCGATCAAGAACACATCGCTGCATGCGTGGCAGCCGCTGTCCACCGGTCTGGCGCTGACCCAGTTCAACGCGACGCCGCATCTGGAAACGCCGGACCGGCAATTCGCGCAGACGCATCTTTAGACGCTGACTTCGGCCATCGTTCTTGTGGCGAAATGTCTTGCGTCATCGCCGCCACGAATGTGACGCCACGGTCTTGCGCAGCCCCACCAGACTGTCCGCTTGAGAGGGTGCAGTGCGAACCGACAGTGCGCCCCTCAGGACTGGCCCAGCTTAGGCGAGGCGCGATCCAGCGCCAGATTGGCGTCCGAGAAGCGAAAGGGCGAGCGGATGCCGGGTATGCCATCGGGTGCGATCTGCATGCCGCGGGACTGGATCTGGGGGTCGGCCATGACCTCGGCCATGTCGTTGATCGGGCCCGCCGGTATGCCCTGTGCTTCGCAGGCCGCCAGCAGGGACAGCTTGTCGAAACGGCGCGTCGCCTCGGTCAGGTGCCGGGTCAGTTCCTCGCGGTTTTGCACGCGGTCCGCGTTGGTCAGGTAGGCAGGGTCTTCGGCCAACGCGTCCAGCCCCAAGGCCGCACAAAGCCTGCGGTACTGTCCGTCATTTCCGGTAGCGATGATGATATGGCCATCCGAGCAGTCAAACACCTGATAGGGCGTCAGATTGGGATGAAGATTGCCGATGCGTCCCGGCGACGTACCTGTCGCAAGATAATTCATCGCCTGATTCGCCGTGGCAGCCACCGCGCAATCCAGCAGCGCCATGTCGATATGCTGTCCCTTGCCGGTCTGGCCGCGCTGGTGCAGCGCCGCCAGAATACCGGTGACCGAATACAGCCCGGTGAACAGATCGGTGATCGCCACGCCCGCGCGCTGCGGCTGGCCATCGGGATCGCCGGTGATCGACATCAGACCGGACATGCCCTGAATGATGTAGTCGTAGCCCGCCCGATGCGCATAGGGACCGTCCTGCCCGAAACCGGTGATCGAACAATAGATAAGGCCAGGATTGACCTGCGAAAGACTGGCATAATCCAGCCCGTATTTCGCCAACCCGCCGACCTTGAAATTCTCGATCAGGATGTCGGCATCCTTGACCAAAGCGCGCAGTTCCGCCTGACCATCGGCGCTTGCAATATCAATCACGACAGAGGATTTGCCGCGATTGCAGGCATGGAAATAGGCCGCCGTCCGCTCGCCTTCGCGGTCGATGAAGGGCGGGCCCCAGGCGCGCGTGTCATCGCCAGCCGCAGCCTCGACCTTGGTGACGTCGGCACCCAGATCCGCAAGGGTCTGACCGGCCCAGGGGCCGGCCAGAATACGGGCGAGTTCGATGACCTTCAGACCGGCCAGCGGCCCGTTCGGGGCCGAAACGCTCATTCCGCCAGTGCTTCGTCCAGCAGGGCCGACAGCTCTGCGTAGTTCATATTGGGGTGCTTTTCACCATTGATGAACAGCGTGGGCGTCGAGCTCACATCATCGGCGGTTGCGTTTTCCTGATACCATGCGACCAGCGCACGCAACTTGCCTGCATCGTTCAGGCAGGCGTCAAGTGCATCATTTTCAATGCCAGCCAGCAAACCAATCTTGCGCAGCTCTCCGGCGATGGCCCCATCGCCGCCCGCACGGGCCCATTCGCTCTGGCCCTTGAACATCAGTTCGGTGATGCCGAAGAATTTCTCTGGCCCCGCGCAACGCGCGATCATCGACGCCCAGACGCCGTATTTGTCGAAATAGACCTCGCGGAAGACGAACTTGACCTTGCCGGTATCAATATAATCCGCCTTAAGCTGCTTATACGGCCCCTCGTGAAAGTTGGCGCAATGCGGGCAGGTGAAAGACGCGTATTCCATCACGGTCACCGGCGCGTTCTCGGCGCCCTGCACCATTTCGACAATCTCGATCTGGGGGTCTTCGGCCGCTGTCTGCGCGCGTGCCGTTGCGGGCAGAACGGCGACAAGCCCGGCGGTTGCAAGAAACAGCGCAGCGGCTGCGGTGGAAAGAATGCGGGTCATACGTGACCTCCAGTTTGGTGTTTTAGCGTTTAGGCCGGGACAGAACGTTCTGTCCTAGCCGTTCGAGAGCGGCGCGCAGCCCCTCGTCAGCAACACCGTCCGCGGTCTCTGCGGCGGCGCGGGTGATGGTCGGATCGGGCACCTTGGGAGTGGCTTTGGGCGCATGGGTAAATTGCACCTGCCCTTCGGCAAAGCCTGTGGCGGCCGTTTGCGTAACCCGGATCCGCGCGATGGCATTGAAGCCGTAGACCGCGTTGACCCGTCCCCGAATGGTTTCCTTCTGCATTTCCAGCATCGGTGCCTGGGCACCGGTGGTCAACAGCGTCAAGGTGGCCCCCATGCCGGCACGGCCATAGCTGATCTCGACCGGACGGGACATCGCCGCGACGTCTTCGCCGGCGATCTCGGCCCAATGGGTCAGCACACGCGATTGCGCAAAACCGCGGCTTTCGCTGGCCTTGCTGATCCGGCTGCGCAACAAGGACGATGTGCGCGCGAATCCGTAAGTGCTGGTGTTGCGTTGGCTCATGCCTTGAATCCCTTGCCTCGTCGCTATTGTAGTGGGCCGTGCGGCGCATACCAGCCCCGATCTGTCCTGCCCGCCTGAAGGAGACTAAAGTTTGCGTGATCCCGCCCCGGTGCAAGACCTGCTTGATTGGTACGACCGCAACGCGCGGCGGATGCCTTGGCGCATCAGCCCGTCTGATCGGAGTGCAGGCATTCGCCCCGCCCCCTACCGCATCTGGCTGTCCGAAGTAATGTTGCAACAAACCACTGTCGCCGCAGTGAAATCCTACTACGAGGCGTTTACCTCGCGCTGGCCCACGGTCACAGATCTGGCGGCTGCCGAGGATGCAGATGTCATGGCCGCGTGGGCGGGGCTTGGCTATTACGCGCGCGCGCGAAACCTGCTGAAATGCGCGCGCGCCGTCGCGGAAGATCACGCAGGCGTGTTTCCCGAAACCCGCGAAGGGCTGCTGTCCTTGCCCGGCATCGGGCCTTACACGGCGGCGGCCGTCTCGGCGATTGCATTTGACCTGCCCGAAACCGTGGTGGACGGGAATGTCGAACGTGTCATGGCGCGGCTGCACGATGAACACACGCCGCTGCCGACGGCCAAACCGATCCTGACCCAGATGGCCACGGCACTGACACCGCAGGACCGGCCCGGCGATTATGCGCAGGCGGTGATGGATCTGGGGGCCACGATCTGTACCCCGCGCAAACCTGCCTGCGGGATTTGCCCCTGGCGAACGGCCTGCGCCGCGTGGGAGGCAGGCACCGCAGCGGAACTGCCCAAAAAGCTGCCCAAAAAGCGCAAGCCGACCCGACTGGGCATCGCTTACCTTGCCCGCCGCGTCGATGGCGCGTGGCTGCTGGAACGGCGGCCGGACAAGGGGCTGCTGGGCGGAATGCTGGGCTGGCCCGGTTCGGATTGGGGCGAGACCCCGCAAGAGGACCCGCCGATTCGCGCCGAATGGCGTGAGGTGCCAGCCGAGGCGCGCCACACTTTCACGCATTTTCACCTTCGCCTAACGGTCAAGACGGCGCTTGTGCCGATGGATCGGGCACCCTTACGCGGCACATTTGTTGAATCGCCCGACTTCAGCCCAACGGATCTGCCAACTGTCATGCGCAAGGCGTATGACCTTGCGAAAGATGCTTGATCCGGCTCTTTGCCCGGCCGCGCCCGGACGTTAGACTTGGCGCGACAAGGGGCATGGCATGACCGATCAGACAACACTCCCAGCATCCGAGGTGGCCCGACTAAGCCGGGCGCTGCCGTTCTGGCTATCGCTTGGACTGATTCCCTTGGTCTGGCTGGCCGCCACGCAGGGTGGCTGGTGGCTGATCCTGCCGCCCGTGTCTTCATGGTTCCTGTTTTCAGCGCTGGATGTGGCCTTTGGGTTGAACACCCAGAACGCGGATCCGGAGACCTCCGACGCCGACCTGTTCTGGTATCGTCTCGTCACGCTGATCTGGGTGCCGTTGCAGTTCACCTCGCTGTTTGCGCTGATCTGGTACGCTACAAGCA
Source organism: Primorskyibacter flagellatus (assembly GCF_900176485.1). GTDB lineage: Bacteria > Pseudomonadota > Alphaproteobacteria > Rhodobacterales > Rhodobacteraceae > Primorskyibacter > Primorskyibacter flagellatus. Next base: position 176,810 of record NZ_FWYD01000003.1, on the reverse strand, counting down.
CAGACCACCTGTCGGGCGGCGAGAAGGTTGCGTTGTTTTTCGGGGTAGGCGTGATGACCGGCACGGTCGGCATCAACTACAGCCACGAGCTTATGCATCAAAAGGTCCGGTGGGAACGTTGGCTGGGCGATCTGTTGCTGGCGATGGTGCTGTACTCGCATTTCCGATCAGAGCATCTGCTGGTGCATCATCGCTATATCGGCACGCCGCGTGATCCGGTGACGGCGCGCTACAATGAAGGCTTTCACCGGTTTTATCCGCGTGTCCTGCGTCAATGCTGGCGCTCGGCCTTCGGCGCGGAAAAGGCGATGCTGGCCCGCAAGGGCAAACCCTGGACTGACCGCAGCAACCCGTTCTGGCGCTATTGGGCATTGCAGGGCGCGATGCTGGTGCTCGCGGCGTTGCTGGGCGGCTGGCTGGGTTTGGGTCTGTTCCTGGTGCAGGCCGGGGTGGCGATCTGGCAGCTGGAACTGGTCAATTATATCGAACATTACGGCCTGACCCGCAAACATCTGGGCGACGGCAAATACGAGCATGTCAAACCGCGTCATTCGTGGAACGCAGCGCACAAGGCCTCGAACTGGCTGCTGATCAACCTGCAACGCCATTCGGACCATCACTACAAGCCCGACCGACGCTTTCCACTTTTGCAGAACCATTCTAAGGTCGATGCGCCGCAACTGCCCTTTGGCTATCCGATCATGACCATGGCCGCGATGATACCGCCACTCTGGCGGCGGATCATGAATCCGCGCGTTCGGGAATGGCGCGCGCGCTACTATCCCGAAATCACCGACTGGGAACCCTACAACGAGGCGCGCAATCCGATGCCACGCTGAAAGGCTACCTGATTGCCGCACGACCGGCTAAAGGTCGACAAGATAACGTCGCCGACGGCACGCGCAAACTTGGCCAGTCTTCAACAGAACCATCCATCCGCGCCATAAGTCGTCCAGCACAGCAAGCCACGAAAAAGGGGGCTGCAAATGCGCCCCCTTGGTCTTGCTTGCGAAAACAGGTCCGGCAGATCAGCCGTTGACGCTGTCCTTCAGAGCCTTTGCGATGGTCATCTTGACCACCTTGTCGGCCTCTTTCTTGAATTGTTCGCCTGTCGCAGGGTTGCGCACCATACGCTCGGGGCGTTCGCGGCAATAGATCTTGCCAACGCCCGGCAGGGTCACGGCACCGCCGCCTGCAACTTCGCGGGTGATCAATGCACACACCGCATCCAGAGCTGCGCCCGCAGCTTTCTTGTCAGTATCCATTTCATCGGCCAAGGCGGCGACGAGTTGGGTCTTTGTCATGGGTTTCGCCATTTCATGGTCTCCTTTATCCGCCCGACGTCTTGGGCCTCGTGGCGCATATCTAACTTCATCTTGCGGGGCAACACAACGAATAGTGGCATAAAACTGTCGAAAATAGTGCGGTTTTAAGAGATTTACCCTAGGTTAAAGGAAGGCAGTCTCGTCAAACGCCCGCAATTTCCGGCTGTGAATACGTTCCAGCGGCATTTCGCGCAATGTTTCCATCGCCCGGATTCCGATCATCAGGTGCCGTGCGACTTGCGTCTTGTAGAAATCCGAGGCCATTCCGGGAAGCTTCAACTCGCCGTGCAGCGGTTTGTCGCTGACGCATAGCAAGGTTCCGTAGGGCACCCGGAAGCGAAAGCCGTTGGCCGCGATCGTGGCGCTTTCCATATCCAGCGCGATGGCCCGCGACTGGCTGAGCCGCTGCACCGGACCGGTATGATCCCGCAATTCCCAATTGCGATTGTCGACGCTGGCCACCGTGCCCGTCCGCATCACGCGCTTCAGGTCATAGCCATCCATCTCGGTTTCCTTGGCCACGGCGCTTTCCAGCGCGATCTGTATCTCGGCCAGCGCCGGGATCGGCACCCAGACCGGCAGATCGTCGTCCAGCACACGGTCTTCGCGCAGATAGGCATGGGCCAGAACAAAGTCACCAAGCGACTGCGAATTGCGCAGCCCGGCACAGTGACCGACCATGATCCAGGCATGCGGGCGCAGCACGGCGATGTGGTCTGTCGCAGTCTTGGCATTGGACGGGCCAACCCCGATATTGACCAGGGTAATCCCCTGACCATGCGCCCGCTTCAGGTGATATGTCGGCATCTGCGGCATTTTCAGAACCGCGGGCAGCGGCTCGTCAGGCTTTGTGATGACGGTGTTGTCGGTGCTGACAAACGCTGTGTATCCGCTGGCGGGGTCGGCAAGCTGCGCGCGGGCATAGGCCTCGAACTCGCTGACATAGAACTGGTAATTGGTGAACAGAACATGGTTCTGGAAATGCTCCGGGTCCGTCGCGGTGTAATGCGCCAGCCGCGCAAGGCTGTAATCCACCCGCTGCGCCGTGAAATTCGCCAATGGCTCTGTTCCGTCGGGCTTGGGTAGGAAGGTGCCGTTGACGATGTCGTCATTGGTCGTGCTCAGGTCTGGTACGTCGAACACATCCCGCAAGGTGAAATCCGCCGCCCCATCCTGAGGCACCGTGATGCCTTGATCGCCGGCGACCGCGAAATGCACTGGCATGGGCGTGTCGGACACGCCGATCTGAACCTGCACCTTGTGGTTCTGGGTCAACAATTCGATCTGCTGCTCCAGATAGTGACGAAACAGATCCGGGCGGGTGATGGTTGCGGCATGCGTCCCGGGCGAGGCGACATGGCCAAAGCTAAGTCGGCTGTCGACCTTGGCAAAGGTGGTGGTGGTGATGCGGATCTCGGGATAAAAGGCCCGATACCGACAGCCGGGGTGGCCGGTCTCCATCGCTTCGCGAAAACGCGTACACAGAAAATCCGCCGCACCGGTATACAGTTCGACCAGCCGATCCACCGCCGCCTGCGCGTTGTTGAACAGCTCTGCCTTAGGCAGATCCGGCGTCACCAAATCGATTCCGTTGCCCTGATCCTGCATCACTTCTGCGCCCCCTGGCCGTTGTCGCCGCAACCTGACACCAACCGGCAAGGGGATCAAGCGGCAGCATCACGGCAAGCTCTGGCCAATTCAGTCGCGCTGACGCAGACTATGGCCGCAAACACATCCCCCAAGGAGTCCGCCATGCACGCGTCCGACCTGCGCCCCAACCTTGACCATTGGCAAGAACGTGTCGATCTTGCCGCCGCTTTTCGCTGGACCGCCCGGCTGAACATGCACGAGGCCGTGTCCAACCATTTCAGCCTGGCCGTGTCCGACGATGGCAAGCGGTTCCTGATGAACCCTAATCAGGTGCATTTCTCGCGTATCAAGGCCAGCGATCTGATCATGGTGGATGCGGATGACCCCGACACGCTGAGCGGGCCGAACGCGCCCGACCCAACCGCTTGGGGGCTGCATGGCGGGTTGCACCGGCATTGTCCGCATGCGCGCTGCGCCATGCATGTGCATTCCATCCATGCCACCGTGCTTGCCTGCCTGAAAGATCCGCTTCTGCCGCCGATCGACCAGAACTGCGCCACTTTTTTCAACCGCCACGCAATCGACCGTGATTATGGCGGGCTGGCGTTTGAGGATGAGGGCGCACGCTGTGCCGAATTGCTGTGCGATCCAAAGCACAAGGTGCTGGTCATGGGCAACCACGGCGTGATGGTGATCGGCGACACCGTGGCCGATACGTTCAACCGGCTGTTCTATTTTGAGCGCGCGGCAGAAACCTATATCCGCGCGCTGCAAACCGGCCAGCCGCTCAGCGTGCTATCCGACGAGATCGCCGAAAAAACGGCACGCGAGATCGAAGAATATCCAGAACAGGATCTGCGCCACCTGGCAGAACTGAAGGCAATTCTGGACGATGAAGGGTCAAACTACGCGCATTAGCGCAGCCCGGTTTCTTCCAGCATGCCTTGGCGCTTTGCCTCGTAGTAATATCCGCGCGAGTACCATTTTACAGCCGTGTCATAGCTGCCATCCGACAGCATCCACGCGCCGCGCAGGTATTTCACCGCGTATTTCAGATTGGTCTCGGCATCCAGCAGGTCCTTGTTCTGACCCCGGAACCCCATGCCGCGCGCCGTGGCGGGCAGGATCTGCATCAGCCCGTAATAGGGACCGTTGCGCGCGCCGGGACGGTGTGTGCTTTCGCGGATGACCACCCGGTGCACCAATGGGCGCGGTACGTCGTATTGGTCCGCATATTCGTTGATAAGTTGCCGCAGTTCCGGTGTTTCGTTGGGATAGAGCGGCGGTGCCTTGGACGCGGCGGCAAAAGACATCTGGTCGGAGGGGCCGGTAAGATCGGCGCAGGCAGGCAAGGCGAGGCATATCATTAGAAGCAAAAGGCTGTGGATGCGGGACATAGTCAGCTCATGGCTTGTTGATCCCGCTCCGGTTAGCGTGAAATTCCGGCCCGGCAAAGCGCGCCGTTCCCGCAGCGGCAGATTTGCGCCGAAAGCGTCCCGGCATAAGCGCCTTTTGGCCAAGCTGGCGAATGGCAAAACGACGCATCGAAGCGCGGGGGCGGCCCTTGCCATTTTGCCATCAGCGGCCCACCTTGCGCGGCATGACACGCACACTTCTTTCCATCGGTCACGGCTATAGTGCGCAGGCGCTGGCGAAGGTTCTGCTTGCGCAGGGGGGATGGCGCATCATCGGCACCACCCGCAGCGCTGAAAAGGCCGCGCGGCTGAAGGCCGATGGGATCGAGGCATTGGTCTGGCCGGGCGAGGATCTGACAGGGGCGTTGCCTCAGGCCACGCATGTCCTGTCATCCGTGTCGCCCGATGCAGATGGCGATGCGGTGCTGCGCGCGCTGTCCCCCGCACTCGCGGCCGAGGCGTCGCGGCTGGACTGGGTGGCTTACCTGTCCACAACGGGTGTTTACGGTGATCATGCAGGGGGCTGGGTGGACGAGGACACACCGCTCGCCCCGTCAACCCGGCGCGGCCGCTGGCGTAAACAGGCCGAGGCGGGCTGGAAGGGCATCCCCGACCTGCCCTTGCACATATTCAGGCTTGCCGGCATCTACGGCCCCGGACGTGGCCCGTTCTCCAAGGTGCGCGCGGGCACGGCCCGGCGCATCATCAAGCCCGGACAGGTGTTCAGCCGCATTCATGTCGAGGACATCGCGCAAACCCTTGCCGCGTCCATCGCGAAGCCGCGTCCGGGTCGCATCTATAACCTGTGCGACGACGACCCGGCCCCGCCGCAGGACGTGATCGCCCATGCGGCAGGCCTGTTGGGCATGGAGGTGCCGAAACCCATTCCTTTTGAGGACGCGGAACTAAGCCCCATGGCGCGGAGTTTCTATGCTGAATCAAAGCGGGTCCGAAACGACCGCATCAAGACCGAACTGGGCGTTCGCCTGCGATACCCGGATTATCGCAGTGGCTTGGCGGCACTTTTGAAAGCAGAGGTGCAAGGCCGTTGACCGCGTCTTTCACCTGCGGAGACATTGCATGACGGAAACGCCCTCTCGCCAGACGCTCAGCGCATTGTTGAACGCGTTAAAACCCGATGGCGACGATGACAACGTGTCGGTCCGTGAGCTGATCCACAAGATCGGGGAACGCGCCTTTGCCCCGCTCATGCTGGTGCCCGCATTGATCCTTGTATCGCCGATCTCGGGCATCCCGACCCTGCCCACCCTGGGTGGTCTGCTTATCATGCTGATCGCCGTGCAGGACCTTTTCGGCCGCGATCATCTTTGGCTTCCGGATTTCCTGATGCGGCGGCGCCTGTCCGCCGATCGGTTGCAAAGCGCGCTGGACTGGTTGGAAAAGCCCGCCCGCTGGGTTGATCGACACACCGGCGACAGGCTGCGGATGCTGACAAGATCGCCGTTTCGTCAGGTCGCATTGGTGATCATCGTCCTGATCACCGCCGCCTGGCCGCCGCTTGAATTGCTCCCGATGGTCACCAGCATCGGCGCCTTCGCGGTGTCGCTTCTGTGCATCGGCATGGTCACACGAGACGGCATCTATGTGGCGGCTGGCTATGTCTTTACCGCCGCTGTCGTCGCTGTTGCCGTCACCCTCGTCAATGCCGGCGTGGCCGCCACGCAGTAACGCTCAGGCGCTGTCCGACCGGATCGCCCCGACGCCCAGAACCGACAGCACCTTGGCTTCGATGTCTGCCGCACTCAGTTTGGCCGTGGCATACATATCGGCAGGCGAAGACTGGTCGATGAACACATCCGGCAGCACCATGGAGCGATATTTCAAGCCGCTGTCAAACACGCCTTCTTCGGCCAAAAGCTGTGCGACATGGCTGCCGAAACCGCCCACCGCACCCTCTTCGATGGTGATAAGTGCCTCATGTTCGGCGGCCAGACGCAGGATCAGTGCGCGGTCCAGCGGCTTGGCAAAGCGCGCATCGGCCACCGTGGGCGTGATCCCACGCGCACCAAGCGCCTCGCAGGCGGACATGACCTCGGACAGCCGCGTGCCGAAAGACAAGATCGCCACGCCCTTGCCTTCGCGGATCACCCGGCCCTTGCCGATTTCCAGCACTTCGCCGCGTTCCGGCATCTCGACGCCGGTGCCTTCGCCACGCGGATAGCGGAAGGCAATCGGCCCCTCGTCATGCGCGGCGGCGGTGGCGACCATGTGTTTCAGCTCCGCCTCATCGGCAGCCGCCATGACGGTAAAGCCGGGAAGATTGGCGAGATAGGCCACGTCATAACTGCCTGCATGGGTGGCGCCGTCTGCCCCGACCAACCCGGCGCGGTCGATGGCGAAACGCACCGGAAGGCGTTGGATCGCCACGTCATGCACGACCTGATCATAGCCCCGTTGCAGGAATGTCGAATACATCGCGCAGAACGGCCGCATTCCCCCCGCAGCCAAGCCCGCCGCAAAAGTCACGCCGTGCTGTTCAGCAATGCCTACGTCGTAACAGCGGCTGGGATAGCGTTCTGCAAAGAGGTCCAGCCCGGTGCCGTCGGGCATCGCCGCCGTCACGGCACAGATGCGCGGATCCTCGGCGGCCTCTTGCAACAGCGCGCGGGCAAACACCTTTGTATAGCTGGGCGCGTTGGAGGGGGATTTCTTCTGCTGGCCTGTGACAACATCGAACTTCGTGCGCGCATGGCCACGATCATCGGCATCCTCGGCCGGGGCATAGCCCTTGCCCTTCTTGGTCAGCACATGGATCAGGATGGGACCGGTCGCGCGCTGACGGACGGTGCGCAGCACCGGCAGAAGCTGGCCCAGATCATGCCCGTCCAGCGGCCCGATATAGCTGAAGCCCAACTCCTCGAACAGCGTACCGCCCATGGTCATGCCTTTCAGCATATCCTTGGCGCGCCTGGCACCTTCGCGGAACGGTTCCGGCAACAGGCTGACCGCGCCCTTTGCGGCCTGTTTGAAATCCTGAAACGGCGCCTCGGTATAAAGCCTGTTGAGATAGGTGGACATGGCACCGACGGGCGGCGCAATGCTCATCTCGTTGTCGTTCAGGATCACGATCAGGCGCTTTTTCAGATGACCTGCATTGTTCATCGCCTCATAGGCCATGCCCGCGCTCATCGCACCATCACCGATCACGGCAATCGCATCGCCATGCCCGGTCTCGCAGGCACCGCCCAGATCGCGGGCCACGGCGAATCCCAGCGCGGCACTGATAGACGTCGAACTATGCGCAGCACCAAACGGATCATAGGGGCTTTCGCTGCGCTTCGTGAACCCCGACAGCCCGTCCTTCTGGCGCAGCGTGGGCATGCGGTCGCGCCGCCCGGTCAGGATCTTGTGGGGGTAACATTGGTGACTGACATCCCAGATGATCTTGTCGCGCGGCGCATCGAATACGGCATGCAGCGCCACGGTCAGTTCGACCACGCCTAGCCCCGCGCCCAGATGTCCGCCGGTCTGCGACACAGCCGAGATCGTTTCGGCCCGAAGCTCTGCCGCAAGCCGCGCGAGATCCGCATCCGACAAGTGATGCAGGTCGGCTGGCGCGTGAACACGGTCCAGAAGCGGCGTTTCGGGTTTCGGCGACATTGGGGAGCCTCCGGAGGCTTGTGTCAATTCTTGCGCGAGATAACGAAACGAGCGGCTTCCCGCAAGCATTCCGCCGCTGCTCCATAGACAGATAGCGCATCACTCGCTTCGGTCACGAGGGATTGCGCGCGGCGTTTCGCCCCGTCCAGACCCAGATGGCTGACAAAAGTGGCCTTGCCGCGCCCGGCATCCTTGCCCACCGCCTTGCCGACTGTTGCCGCATCGCCGATCACATCCAGAATGTCATCGGCAATCTGGAACGCAAGGCCAAGGCATTCGCCGTAGATACGCAGCTTGTCAGACGCAGCACCCGCCATCACCGGCCCGGCAGTGGCCGACCATGTGATCAACGCGCCGGTTTTGCCTGCCTGCAACTGCGTGGTTTGCTCAAGGTTCAGCGGCGTCTTCGCGGTTTCGGCAGCAATATCCATTGCCTGCCCGCCGACCATGCCATGCGCACCTGCCGCGACGGCCAGCCCGTGGATCAGTGCCACGCAAGGCTTTGCCGGACAGGGGGATTGCGCGGCCAGTTGAAACGCCAGCGCCTGCAACGCATCGCCGGCCAGAACGGCCACGGTCTCGTTCCATTTGCGGTGCACGGTGGGCTTGCCGCGCCGCAGATCATCGTCGTCCATGCAGGGCAGATCGTCATGCACAAGGCTATAGGCATGCAGCGCCTCGATCGCGGCGGCAGCCGGTGCCGCATCCTGCCGGTCGATGCCATGCAGCCGCGCGCCTTCGATCACCAGAAAGGCGCGCAGCGCCTTGCCGCCCTCTACCGCGTAAAGCATCGCCTGCGCCACGTCGCTGTCGAGCCCGGAAAGGGATGTGGCGATCTGTGATTGCGCAAGTTCCGCCGCGCGCGCCAAAGCGGGCTTGAATGGAAGTAAGCCAGTGTCCGGCACGCGGTCCTGTTGCATCGGTGCGCGTATCCCGGACATCTACAGCCCTTCGACCGGCGTCGTCCCCGTCGGCTGGCCATCGGCGTTCAACGTGATGGCCGCGACCTTTTCCTCGGCTTCCTTCAGCTTTGTCTCACAGCGTTTTTTAAGCGCGGCACCACGTTCGTAAAGCTTGATGGAATCCTCCAGCGCGACATCGCCACGTTCCAGCTTGCCCACGACCTGCTCCAACTCGGCCATTGCCTGTTCAAAGCTCATTTCGTCCACAGGGGTTTCGCTCATTTGCCTGCCTCCAGCAATTCCTCGACATGCGCACGGGTGCTTTGCGCAAGCGCCTCAAGATCATAGCCGCCCTCCAGTGTCGAGACCACCCGGCCATCGCAAAGCTCTGCCGCTATTGCGCAAAGCTGACGGGTCAACCAGCGGAAATCATCCGTATCCCAGTTAAGCCCCGCCAACGGATCGTCACGATGGGCGTCGAACCCCGCAGAGATCACGATCAGCTCTGGCTTGAAGGCACGCAGCCGGGGGAAGACCTGCGACTCGTACGCGGCGCGCATCACCGCGCCATCGGTGTCTGGCGCCAACGGGACATTCAGAACATTGTCGAATGCGCCGGTTTCGTCCGGCCTGCCCGAGCCCGGCCACAGCGGCATTTGCTGGCTGGTGACCAGCAGCGCGCGCTTTTCATCCCAGAGCAGATCCTGCGTACCATTGCCATGATGCACGTCGAAATCCACCACCGCGACGCGCGACAGTCCATGATGGTCTAGCGCGTGTTTCGCGGCCAGCGCAGCATTGCCGAACAGGCAGAACCCCATGGCGGTTTCTTTTTCCGCGTGATGGCCGGGGGGGCGGATCGCGCAGAACGCATTTGCTACCTCGCCCGACAGCACCAAGTCGACCGCGCGCACGGCAGCCCCCGCGCCCCGCGTGGCGGCCTCCAGCGAACCGGGCGACAGGAACGTGTCGCCGTCAAGCTGTGCAAGACCTTTGGCCGGGGACGCGTCGCGCAGATCCTCCAGATAAGCCTTGGGGTGGATGCGCAACAAATCATCCTCTGCCGCCATCGGCGCGGTCACGCGCTGCAACTCCAACCCTTCAAGCGCGTGCAGGACATGCTGCAACCTCGCCACCCGCTCGGGGTGTCCTTCGGGTGTGACATGTTCCAGAAAGGCCGCATGGGTAATCAGGGCAGTGGCCAAGGCATCCTCCGCTTTTTATGCATTTTCTGAACCGTGACGATCAGTCAGGGGCCAGCATATAGCCTGCACCGCGCACCGTCTGAAGGTAGCGCGGCTGTTTCGGGTCAGCCTCGATCTTGCGGCGCAGGCGGGTGATCTGCACATCCACAGCGCGTTCCTGGCTTTGGTCGCGATCGCGCCCCAGATCCTCGACCAGTTGCGCACGGCTGACGGCCTCGCCCGGACTGGCCGAGAAAATCCGCATCAACTGGGCTTCGGTCGCAGTCAAGCGCACCAGATCTTGGCCACGCCACATCTCGCCACGTTCGATGTCATAGCGGACAGGGCCGAGAGTCAGCAGTTTTGGGGCCTTGGCATCGGCTTCGGTTTCCGGCATCCGCCGCAGGATCGCATTGATCCGCAGCAACAATTCCTTGGGCTCAAACGGCTTGGACAGATAATCATCGGCCCCGGCTTCCAGGCCAGCGATCCGGTCATCCGTATCCGCCTTGGCGGTCAGCAGCAGGATCGGCGTCTGCGACGTCTTGCGCAGATCGCGTGTCAGGCTGACGCCATCCTCACCCGGCATCATCACATCCAGCACGATCAAGTCGAATTCCAGCCCCGACAGGACGCGCCGGGCATGCGCGGCGTCGCGCGCGGCCGTCACAAGAAAGCCGTGCCGGACCAAGAATCTTTGCAACAATCCGCGAATGCGTTCGTCGTCATCGACGATCAGCAGATGCGCGTCCGGATCACTCATAGGCGTCCCTCCCTGAGCGCACGGTAGTTGTGGCGCATGTCACTGTCCATCATCGCCTCAAGAACCTGACGGAAACCTGCCACCGCGGCTGGTCCGGCATCGCGATATGCAGCACGCATCCGGGCGCGTTGGGCATCGGATAATTTCTGCTCCAACTCCTTGCCCTGCTCGGTCAAGTGCAGGTGGCGTTCGCGCTTGTCCATGCGCCCGATGCGGCTTTCAACAAGTCCGTCGGCGATAAGCGTGCGCAACACGCGGTTAAGCGATTGTTTGGTCACGCCAAGAATATTCAGCAGATTGTTGACCGTGGTGCCCGGTGCGCAATGGATGAAATGCAATGCGCGATGATGCGCCCGCCCGTAGGACATTCCCTGCAAAATGCGATCAGGATCGGCCGTGAAACCCCGATAGGCGAAGAACATCGCCTCAATGCCCTGACGGAGCTGCTCATCCGTCAGATAAAGCAACGCCTCCCCCCCTTGTCCGCCTAGATTTCGTATTTCCGACATGGCTGTTCTCCGGCATTCAGGGCACATTTCCTGCCGGCAATTTTAAGTCAGCCTTATTGACATTCCAAGCCCCAACTGGTAGCGAATCTCAGTTTTCGCGTAATTTTACGTCCACACCGGTCGCAATCTGCGCAATATTTGAAAAGGTAAGGCGGGAGAAAGCCATGGCCGCAGCATATGATGATCGTGACGGCAAGATCTGGATGGATGGGAAACTGGTCGATTGGCGCAGCGCCAACGTGCACATTCTGACGCACGGTCTGCATTACGCGTCCTCGGTGTTTGAAGGCGAACGTTGCTACAACGGCAAGATCTTCGAATCGGTGAAACATTCGGAAAGGCTGCACACGTCCGGCGGCCTTCTGGACATGCCTATCCCCTATTCGGTCGAAGAAATCGAACAGGCCAAATATGATGTGCTGAAGGCAAATGGCTGGGATGATGCATATGTGCGGGTCGTCGCATGGCGCGGCGCTGGCGAAGATATGGGCGTCGCGTCCTCGCGAAACCCTGTACGCATGGCCGTCGCCGCGTGGGAATGGGGCGCCTATTACGGCGATGCGAAGATGAAGGGTGCCAAGCTCGATATCTCCAAGTGGAAACGCCCGTCGCCCGAAACCATTCCCAGCCATGCCAAGGCCGCGGGACTTTACATGATCTGCACGATGTCCAAACACGCGGCCGAGGCCAAAGGCTGTTCGGACGCGATGATGTTCGATTATCGCGGCTATGTGGCCGAAGCGACCGGGGCGAATATTTTCTTCGTCAAGGACGGTGAGGTCCACACGCCCCTGCCCGATTGTTTCCTGAACGGCATCACCCGGCAAACCGTGGTCGGCATGCTCAAGGACCGTCAGATCCCCGTGCATGAACGTCATATCATGCCGGAAGAGCTGGAAAGCTTCGAACAATGCTGGCTGACCGGCACCGCCGCCGAAGTAACGCCCGTCGGACAGATCGGCGATTACAATTTCGAGGTTGGCACAATGGCGCGCGACATCTCAGAAAGCTACGAAAAGCTGGTGCGAAGCTGACACCTGCACCGGGCGTCGACCCGATGCCTCTGCCACACAATGTGAGAGTGGAAAACAAAACAAGGCGAGTGCCAGATGCGCCCGCCTTGTTTTCTGAAATTATCCGCTCTTAGCCGGGGCTCATCCCACGCAGACGTTCGGAACGCCGCCGCAGCATTTCGACAACCGTCAACAAGCAGATAGAGATCGCCACAAGGATGGTCGCCACCGCAAGAATGGTCGGCGAGATCTGTTCTCGCAACCCGATGAACATCTGCCACGGCAAGGTTTTCTGACTGGCAGAGCCGACAAACAGCACCACGACCACCTCGTCGAATGATGTGATGAAGGCGAACAACCCACCCGAGATCACACCCGGCAGGATCAGCGGCATCTGCACCCGAAAGAAGGTCGTGACCGGATCGGCCCCCATATTTGCCGCCGCCCGCGTTAGGGAATTGTCAAAGCCAACCAGTGTCGCTGTCACCGTGATGATGACGAAGGGAATGCCAAGCGCAGCATGCGCCAGGACGACGCCCAGATAGGTGCCCTGCAACCCGATCCGCGAATAGAAAAAATACATCCCCGCCGCCGAGATGATCAGCGGCACGATCATTGGTGAAATCAGGATTGCCATGATCGCGCGCCGGAACGGCACATGCGGTTGGCTGAGGCCGATCGCCGCCAATGTGCCAAAACCCACGGACAGGATCGTCGCCATGGGGGCAATCGTCACCGAATTCCACAACGCCTGTTGCCAGGCGTCAGAGGTGAAGAAATCGCGGTAGTGACGCAGCGAATACCCCTCTGGGTCAAAGCGCAGCATTTCGGGCGTGAAGGTAAAGAAGCTTTCGGCGTTGAAGCTGAGCGGCATGACGACCACGATGGGTGTGATCAGGAAGAAGAAGATCGCACCGCAAATGACGCGGAAAGCGAAATGCCACAACACCTGTCCGGGGGTCAGATAGGGTGCAATCTTGGCGCGATACCGGCCTTCATACAGCCAGTAGGCAAACCAGCCGGTAAACCAGCCGAAAAGCCCGCCAAGCACGGCGCTTGGAATACCTGCAAGGAAAATGCCCAGCACGGAAAAGGCGACGATCAACCCCCAACGCACCGGTTTTTCCGGCAGATCCATCTTCATGATGACAGCCGCGATGGCGGCGAGAAGGACGCCGCCGATCAGGAACCCCAGCAGGGTCGATCCGTTCGCCGTGCCGACGAAGATGCCGAAGAACGCTCCGGCCGCAGCCATGACAGGCACCACGAAGGACATGGGTTTGCGTGAAATCGGTGTAAGTGCTGCCATTGTTTTTACCCCAGTTTCACGTTGTCGATGCCGACAATCTTGTCATAGGCCCAATAGAGGATCATCACGACCGCCAGCAGAATGGTTCCCAGCGCTGCCGCCAGACCCCAGTTGAGCGAGGACGAGATGTGATAGGCGATCCGGTTCGAGATAAACGTACCCGTCGTGCCGCCGACGATCTCAGGCGTGATGTAGTAACCGATGGACAGGATGAACACGAGGATCGATCCCGCGCCAATACCCGGCACCGATTGCGGAAAATACACCCGCCAGAAAGCCGTCCAGTTTGTTGCCCCCAGTGATTTTGCCGCGCGCAGATAGGTTGGCGGAATGGTCTGCATCACCGAATACAGTGGCAGGATCATGAAGGGCAGCAGGATATGCGTCATCGCCACGATCGTGCCGAACTGGTTGTTGATCATCACCAGTCGATCTCCGTCGCCGACCAGCCCCAACCACACAAGGACATCGTTAATTACGCCCTGTTGTTGCAGCATCACCTTCCACGCCGACGTTCGCACCAGAAGCGACGTCCAGAACGGCAGCAATACAAGGATCATCAGCAGGTTGGCGGTGCGCGCAGGCAGGTTCGCCAGGATCCAGGCGACCGGATAGCCCAGCATGATGCAGCTGATCGTGATGACCATCGACATGAACATCGTGCGTTTGAACAGGATGCCATAGATCCGCTCATTCGCGTCGCGCAGCTCTGGCCCGTCCGGGGTCTTTTGCATATCAACGGAGTTGAGAAAATAACCGGAAGTATATTTGGGCGAGTAGGTCTTGATCGTCTGCCAGATTGGCGTGCTTGCCCAATCTTTGTCGATACCTGCGAACCCTTCGGAGAATGTCGTGGACTCGAACCCACCCGCCGCATTTGCGGCTTCCATAAGCAATTCCGCCTCTGGACCAGAGTAGGAGGCAACAGTCGCTCCGCCGGTCAAGTCTTGCCAAAAGGCCGTGTAGACCGGTGACCAAGGATCCTCGGTTGCCGGATTGTCGCCGTCATCTACCCGGACGAAGTTTGCAAAACTGCTATAGGCAGCTGCGGTTTTCGGCAGCAGTTCTTCGATACCTTCGCGCAGTTCCAATTTCGGTGCCAGATCGCCGGAACTTTTCTCCCATGCGTAGGCCTTGTCCTGCCAATCGCCAGACCCCATCAGCAGCGCCCAGGTTTCACCGTCCTCCCAGGCCTCGTTCAGATCCTCGAATTGATCCTGGTAAACTTCGCCAAGATCGTCCAGTCCGCGGCCGGATTTTCGAAACAATGACGATGCGCCGGTGAGTTCATAGTTCAGACGCGACCCCAATCGCGTGTGCAACTTGCGTTCGGCGGCGATGAAAATGTCATAATAGGCGGCTTCATAGACTGCCTCGGAGGGCAGTTCGCCGGTCGTGCTGTCCCAATCGTCCAGCGCCACGACGGTGCGCGGAAGTGTTTCACTGACGATCTGGTTCTCGACGGATCTGAACAGCATATCTGCGATCGGCGCGATAAAGGTCAAAAGGACAAATATCAGCAGCGGCGCTATCAACATCAGCGCCCGAAGTTTTTGTCTGCGCAAGGCGCGCCCAAGGCTGCGCTTCAGCGGTGTACCATCGGCGGCAAGTACGGGGCCGGTGTTTTCATTGTCGGTCAAATTGAGCCCGTCATCCGGCGTCGGTGCTTCGCTCGCGTTGCTCATATCGTCCCCGTTGTTTTTGTTATCAAAGGTCAAAACGAATGGCGTGAAAGAGGCCGACACGCGGCCTCTTTCCGTATTACAGGCGGCTTATTGCGCCAGCCATGCCTGGAACTTCGCGTCGATATCGTCGCGGTAGTCAGCCCACCATGAATAGTTCTGAAGGAACGTGTTCTCGGAGTTGGCCGGATCCGTCGGCATGTGCGGTGCCATGTCGATGCCCAGTTCGGCATGCTGACCCACCAGCGGTGCCGAAGACGCGCGCGCCGGACCGTAAGAAATGTACTTGGCCTGATCTGCCAGGCGCTGGGTGTCCGTCGCGAACTTCAAGAAGTCCTTCACACGGGCCAGGCGTTCCTCGGGCAGCCCAGCGGGAATGATCCAACCGTCAAGATCGTAGACCTGCGCGTCCCACATCATGGCAACCGGCTGGTCCTGCTCTTCGATCACGCTGAACAGACGGCCGTTATAGGTCGAGCCCATGAAAATCTCGCCATCTGCCAGAAGCTGCGGCGTGTCGGCACCAGCCGACCACCAGATCACCTGATCCTTGATCGTGTCCAGCTTGGCCAGCGCCTGGTCCTGACCTTCGTCGGTTTCCAGCACGTCATAGATGTCGTCCTTGGCCACACCGTCGCACAGCAGCGCCCATTCCATCGTGTTGATCGGACGCTTTTCCAGCGACCGCTTGCCGGGATAGGTTTCCAGATCGAACACGTCGCAAATGTCATTCGGCGGCTCGACGCCCTCGGGCACCATATCGGTGCGATATCCGAACGTGGTCGAATAGACGATCTGCGGGATGAAGCAATCGCTGACCAGCAGGTCGCCGAAATCGTCCTCGGCGCTGGTGCCATCGGGTGCGGCGGCCAGCAACTCCTCGGGGTCGTATTCCATCGCCAGACCTTCGTCGCACAGGCGAATTGCGTCGCCCGCTGTCACATCGACCAGATCCCAGGTCACGTTGCCGGCTTCATTCATCGCGCGCAGCTTGGCAACGGCCTCGTTGGAGCTTTCGTCCCAAACGATCGAAACGTCAGGGTGCATTTCCATATAAGGCTCTGAATAGGCCTTTTGCTGCGAATTCTGGTAGGCTCCGCCCCAGGACACGAGTGTCATTTCACTTGCCATGTGGCTTTCAGCAAATGCCGCACCAGCGGCAACAGTGAGTGCCGAAGTTGCCAGTAGGGTTTTCGTCAGTTTCATTAAAATCTCCCAGTTTGCCCAATTCGTAAAGGGGGTCTCGTGCTCGGGCAACAGCCGGCCCCGGACCAGCCGGACACGCCAATGCGGTGTCTCCGGCGATTGTCAGCCCTAGTTCGCGTCGAGCGCACGGCAGTCTTCTGCCTGCCAGCCAATCTCGACGACCTCACCCGGTTTCAGGCGAACCTGATCGGGCGCGTTCCGTGTCTTGATGATGAAATCATCCTTGCCCGCAACCTTCAGGCGGGTTCGGAAGATGTCACCCATATAGATGAATTCCTGCACCTCGGCCTTCAACGTGTGCGAGCCTTCTTCCAGACGGTCGAGATTGAATTCGACACGTTCGGGACGGATCGAGACGCGGGTACGTTCGCCGGGCTTGGAAACGTTGATCGGCTTGGCGTCGATCAGATCGCCATTGTCCAGTTCAACCAGCGCAACACCGTTGGTGATTTCCCGAACCTTGCCTTCAAGCGTGTTGTTTTCACCGATAAACTGCGCGACGAAGCTGTTTTCAGGCGCTTCATACAACGTGTCCGGCGGCGCGAGTTGCTGGATCTTGCCATCGTTGAACACCGCAACGCGGTCCGACATGGTCAACGCTTCGGTCTGGTCATGCGTCACATAGACCACGGTGATGCCCAGATTGTCCGCGATGCGCTTGATCTCGAATTGCATATGTTCGCGCAACTGCTTGTCCAGCGCGCCAAGCGGTTCGTCCATCAGCACAAGCTCTGCCTCAAAGACAAGCGCACGCGCCAGAGCAATCCGCTGCTGTTGACCGCCCGAAAGCTGCGCCGGACGGCGGCCCCCGAAATCGCCCATCTGCACCATTTCCAGCGCGCGTTTGACCTTTTTCTCGCGGTCGGATTTGCCGATCTTCCGAACTTCCAGCGGGAAGGACAGGTTCTCGGCCACCGTCATATGCGGGAACAGCGCGTAGTTCTGAAAGACCATGCCGATGCCGCGTTTGTGCGGCGGAATGTTGTTGATGGCCACACCGTCCAGACGAATGTCGCCGTGGGTTGCGGTTTCAAACCCGGCCAGCATCATCAGACAGGTCGTCTTGCCGGACCCGGACGGCCCGAGCATTGTAAGAAATTCGCCTTTGGGCAAAGCCAGGTTCAGGTCCTTGACGACGAGCGTCTCGCCATCATAGCTCTTCTGCACGCGTTCAAATTCTACGAACGCCTCGCGGCTCGCTGTATCAACCAAACTTGGCTCCCCATATTTTTTCGCGGTTCGTTCCGCATT
This sequence comes from Primorskyibacter flagellatus, assembly GCF_900176485.1. Taxonomy (GTDB): domain Bacteria; phylum Pseudomonadota; class Alphaproteobacteria; order Rhodobacterales; family Rhodobacteraceae; genus Primorskyibacter; species Primorskyibacter flagellatus. Next base: position 159,040 of record NZ_FWYD01000003.1, on the reverse strand, counting down.
ATCTTCCCTCAACTAAACCCGCTAAGGCCTTTCGTTGCAACCGCTTTGGCTGGAAATAGGCTAAGCGTATGTCAGTGTTACGCAATTCAGGCCGATTCTGCGTATTTTGTACGCAATTCATGGTGTGTTCCTGCTATTGGCAGACGATCTTTGGTCGTGTTTGTCCGCAGGACCGTCCGAGAATCAAAATTCTTCAGTTGATGCGCACAACTTAAAGGCGCACACCCTGAATTTGCTTGTGGATTTGCACAAATTTTAACACGAATCCGCCAAATTCGAGGCCTCATGTCGTTTTTGGATGATCGGGGTTGTGTACATGTACGGCAAACTTGTGAAACCTCAGGCTATGGACACCGCAATGGCATTTCACCGTTTTCACAAAGAACTTCCCTTCACCGCCGCGGAATACGGTCGGCGTCTGGCCCAGACGCGCGCCGCGATGGATCGTGCGGGATTGGACGCGCTGCTGATCACGGATCCTTCGAATATGGCTTGGTTGACCGGGTATGACGGTTGGTCATTCTATGTGCATCAAGGCGTTGTTATTCAGCACGACTTTGATCCGGTCTGGTGGGGCCGACGGCAGGACAGCAACGGCGCGGTTCGGACTGTCTGGATGGCCGACGAACGCGTCTGGGGCTATGCCGACAGTTTCGTGCAATCCACCGAATGCCACCCGATGGACGATCTTGCCGAACGTCTGGTCTATATCGGACTGGAGCGGGCCAGACTTGGCGTGGAAATGGAGAATTATTATTACTCAGCCAAGGCCCATTCTGCGCTGAGTGCCGCAATGCCAAAGGCGACACTGGTGGACGCAACGGCGATGGTGAACTGGGAACGCGGCATTAAGTCCGACGAAGAGATCCTGTTCATGCGCCGCGCCGCCGCGATTTCCGAAAAGATCATCGACGGGCTGGTGGAACGGGTCGAACCCGGCATCCCCAAGAACGAGATCGTGGCCGGGGTCTACCGTGACGCGCTGCACGGGATCGACGGGCATTGGGGCGACTATCCCGCGATTGTGCCGCTGCTGCCTTCCGGATCGGATGCCGCCGCACCGCATCTGACATGGGACGGACGCCCGTTTGCCAATGGCGAGGCGACCTTTTTTGAAATTTCCGGCTGCTATCGCCGCTACCACGCGCCGTTCTGCCGGACGATCTTTCTGGGTCAACCCGATGATACCATCCTGCGGGCCGAGGCCGCATTGGTCGAAGGTTTGGAAGCCGGGCTGGACGTCGCGCGCCCCGGTGCCCGCGCCAGCGACATCGCCGCGGCACTTGCCGCCCCCCTGGACCGCGCGGGGATCGCGCGCAGCGCCCGATGCGGCTATCCGATTGGCCTCAGCTACCCGCCCGACTGGGGCGAACGCACAATTTCGCTGCGGGCCGAAGACGAAACCGTTTTGCAAGCAGGCATGACATTCCACTTCATGCCCGGCCTGTGGATGGAGGACTGGGGGCTGGAGATTACCGAGTCGATCTTGATCCGCGACAACGGCCCGGCCGAGACCTTCTGCAACCGACCACGCAAACTATATGTCAAACCATGAATAACCTCGCCCACACCCAACTTATCCTGCGCGACCTGATCGGCTTTCCGACCGTCTCTTGCGACAGCAACCTCGAAATGATGGACTATATGGCCAACCGGTTGGAGGCATTTGGCGCGCGGGTCGATCTGATGCACGACGAGACGGGCCACAAATGCAACCTGTTTGCCACGCTCGGCCCCGATATCAGCGGCGGTGTCGTGCTGTCAGGTCATTCCGATGTGGTCCCCGTCACCGATCAGGACTGGTCAGGCGATCCGTGGGACATGCGGGAAGAGGATGGTCGCCTCTTTGGGCGCGGCACCTGCGACATGAAGGGCTTCATCGCCGCCACACTGGCACTGGCACCGGTCTTCGCCGCGCGCAATCTGCGCCGCCCGATCCATTTCGCCTTTACCCATGACGAAGAGGTTGGGTGCCTTGGTGCGCAATCGCTGGTCGAGGTTCTTCGCGGCCGCGACACCTTGCCATCCGTTGCGATCGTAGGCGAACCAACGATGATGGGCGTGATCGAGGGTCACAAAGGCTGCTGTGAATACACCACGCGATTTACCGGCCTTGAAGGCCACGGTTCCGCCCCCGACCGTGGCGTGAACGCGGTGTTATACGCGGTGCGCTATGTCAACCGATTGATGCAACTGGCCGATGAGCTGCGCACCCGCGCGCCTGCGTCCAGCCGCTATGATCCGCCTTGGACCACGGTAAATGTCGGGCGTCTGTCGGGCGGTGTCGCGCATAATGTCATCCCCGGCAAAGCCGAGTTGGAATGGGAGATGCGGCCGGTGCGGGATGCGGATTCCGCCTTTGTCAAACAGGCGCTGCATGATCTGGTGGCCAAGGAGTTGCTGCCGGAAATGCAGCGGATCTGGCCGGATGCCGACATCTCGACCGAAACGGTGGGCGAGGTCGTGGGGCTGGAACCCGTCGATGACAATGCCGCGCGGCACCTGATCGCGGAATTGACCGGGATCAACAGCGCCGATGTCGTGCCTTTCGGCACCGAAGCAGGGCTGTTTCAGGCGCTCGGCATGTCGGTGGTGCTGTGCGGGCCGGGATCCATCGCACAGGCGCATAAACCCGATGAATTCGTCGCCCTCGACCAGCTATCGCAATGCCTGACCATGCTGGAGCGCCTAGGCGAAAGCTGCGCCGCGTGACCGAAGCATCGGAACGGTTCGCACGCATGCACGCGGCCCTTCGCGACCGAATTTGCCTGCTGGACTACACGCCCGGCACCCGCCTGTCAGAGGCCGAACTGGCGACAGAGTTCAAAACGTCGCGGACCCCGGTAAGGCGGGTATTGGCGCGGCTGGAAGACGAAGGGTTGGTTCAGACCCGGCACGGGATCGGCACCATCGTGACCGATGCCAATATAAGAACAATGGCCCAAACCTACGAATTGCGGATGGAACTGGCGCAGTTGGCAGGACAGCTTTCGCCCCGCCCCGTGCGGCCCGCCGACCTGCAACGTCTTGATGCGCTTTGTCGTCAGACCGAGGCGCTGGTTATAAGGCCGGACCCGCGCGCCTTTGCGGTCCTGAACATGCATCTGCATCAATTCCTGACAAGCCTGACAAGCAACGCCGCGCTGTGTCAGGTGTCAGACCGGCTGTATTACCAGACGGCGCGTATCTGGCTGCTCGCGATCCCGGATCTGGACCTGCTGTCAGAGGTCCAGATTTTCGCGGCCGAAATCTGGCAGATCCACACGGCATTGAGCACAGGCGACCTTCGGGCCGTGGGGCTTTTGCGGCGCGCCCATATCTCTATGAGCTTCAAGCGGCTTGGCGGTTTCTGATCCCTCAGATCCCATCCTGAAAACGCGAAAAGGCCCGACGCGATGCGGGCCTTGTCACAATCTTTGTCAGCGTGAAGCGTCCGTTCAGTGCAGCTTTTGCCCAACAACGCTTATGGAGTCGTCGATCAGTTTTTTGCTGTCTGCTTCGGACATCTGTTTGGCGATCACATCGCGCGCCGCAGCAACGGCAATGGTGATTGCCTTGTCGCGAACATCCTTCACGGCAGCCGCCTGGGCAGAGGTGATCTGCTCTTCGGCGGCGTGCAGACGGCGGGCGATGGATTTTTCCAGATCGACCTTCGCCTGCTCCGCTGCAAGCTCTGCTTCGGTGCGGGCATGGGCGACGATGCGGTCCGCCTGATCCTGCACTTCGCGTTGCTTGCGCTCATATGAGGCCAGCAAGGTCTGCGCTTCTTCACGCAAGGCACGCGCTTCGTCCAGATCGTCGCGGATGCCCTCGGCGCGCTTGTCCAGCATACCGCCCAGCATCGACGGCACTTTGAAATAGACCAGCACGATGAGGAAAAGCAGGAAGGCCAGCAACACGACGAAATCCGTGTTGTGAAGCGAGAAAAACGGCCCCGTCGCGGCATGTGCCGGGGCAGCGGTCAGTCCCAGAAGGGCAGTCAGTGTCAGCTTGCGCATGTCTTTCACCCCTTGATCCGGTTGTTGACGGCGGCATCCACGGTGGAGGCATCAGCCTTGCCACCCAGTGCACGCACGATCTCGCCTGCGGTGTCCTTTGCGACAACCTCGACATTTTCCATCGCCGTGGCGCGGATTTCAGCGATTGCCTTTTCCGACTCGGCAGATTTGGCAGCGATTTCGGCGTCGGCCTTGGCGATTTGCACGTCCAGCTCTGCCTGAATCTCTTCCTTGGCTTCGGCAACGATTTTCTGCGCCTCGGCGCGGGCATCGGCCAAGGCCTTGTTATATGTTTCCTCAGCCTCAACGGCCTGACGCTTCAGGTCCTCCGCTGCGGTAAGGTCATTCGTGATTGCCCCCTGACGTTCCGCCAGAACCGCAGCAATGCGTGGCAACGCAATGCGCGAGAGGACAAAATAGATTACGACCAGCGTGACCATCAGCCAGAAGATCTGGTTGCTGAAGGTCGAGAAGTCGAGTTGCGGCATCCCCGGAGCGGCATCGGCGCCATGCGCCGCAACCCCGGTGGCGTCCGCAAGGCCCTCGCCTACGGCCTCATGCGTTTCGGTTGCCATGTCACCGTCCTCCGTCGGAAATTTCGCTACAACGGGCGGCCCACGCGTGGTGGCTCCGCCCGTCCGTAAGGATCATATCCGTGCGGTTTAGACTGCGAACATCAGCAGCAGAGCAACGAGGAACGAGAAGATCCCCAGGGCTTCTGCAAACGCGATACCGATGAACAGCGTTGCTGTCTGACCAGCGGCTGCCGATGGGTTGCGCAGAGCGCCGGACAGGAAGTTGCCAGCCACGTTACCAACACCGATAGCGGCTGCGCCGGAACCGATTGCTGCCAGGCCTGCGCCGATATGTGCGAGATCGCCTTCCATGTGAATTCTCCTTACGATTGGAAGTTGAGTATTGTCAGAGTGTCGGGCGTGGGGCGGGCTGTCCCGCCACCACGGTCGTTAATGGGACGGGTGCAGCGCGTCCTTGAGATACACGCAGGTCAGGATCGTGAAGACGTAGGCCTGAATGAAGGCCACCAGCAGTTCCAGACCGTACATGGCGGTGATCGCAACCACCGAAAGCGGGCTGACAACTGCGATAGCAGCGAAGCCTGCGAAAACCTTGACCACCGCGTGGCCGGCCATCAGGTTGCCACCAAGACGAATGGAGTGGCTGACCGGGCGCACGAAGTAGGAAATCACCTCGATGATCGCCAGAACCGGACGCAGCGCCAGCGGGGCCGAGGCAACCCAGAAGAGGCCCAGGAATGTCGTGCCGTGCTTGACGAAGCCCACGATTGTCACAGTGAAGAACACCAGCAGTGCCAGCACGCCGGTCACAGCGAAATGCGAGGTCGTGGTGAAGGCCATTGGCACCAGACCAAGGAAGTTGGCGGTCACGATGAACATGAACAGGGTCATGATATAGGGGAAGAACTTGACGCCATCCTTGCCGGCGACGTCTTCGACCATCTTGTAGACAAAGCCGTAGGCAAGTTCTGCAATCGACTGACCGCGCGACGGAATCACACCACGGCGCGAGGTTGCCAGAACCATCAGCCCGACGATTGCCAAGACGGCAATCGCCATCCAAAGCGTCACGTTGGTGATGGTGAACATGCCAACATTCCCGTCGCCGAACAGCGGCTTGACGATGAACTGATCCATCGGGTGGAAAACCAGGCCGCCCTCTTCGCCCTGCGCTTCAGTCGCCATCCTCTATCCTCTCGTCGTCGCGGGCCTGTTCGGCCTCAGTGTTTTTCTGGATCTCCTGCGCGGTGCGAAGCATCGTCTTCACGCCCGCAGCAAGGCCCAGCATTACAAACAGCACCATGAGGAACGGGGTGGTCCCAAAAAGGATGTCCAGCCCGTATCCGATGCCGAAACCGATCCCTAGACCGGCAACAAGTTCGATCACCATGCGCCAGGCAACGTTTGCCTGACTGTAGTGTTCTTCCTGATGAGGCTTTGGTGCCTTGGCGGATTTCGCCGCCTCGATCCGCTTTTCCAGCTCGGCGAGACGCCGTGTCTGATCGGGATCGGTCACACCTGTGCCCCTTCAATCGGTTGCGCTGTTGCTATGTCGAGGGGGTCATTGAGTCAAGCGCCCTTGGTGCCGCGCCAACGGGAAGATACAGGACTGATAAATAACGATATTATTGATCCGTCACCGCCAGAGGACAACCTGCCACAGTGCCAGTTGACCGGCGCGGGCCCCTCTGACGTCATTCAACCAGATGGTTGAGTGACCAATTGGCCCTGCATGTCATCGCGACACACAAAAAATCCGGGACGCGACCAGCGTGTCCCGGATCTTTTCGCTTTGCCTGACCATGCCCGGTCTGGAACGGGCGGTCAGACAAGCGCGAAGTCGTGTCAGGCTAGTTTGAACCGCCCGTGCCCGATGTGCTGCCCGAGGACGAATCGTCGTCGGTCATCACAGCCAACACGCCCAACGCGCCGACCGTGGCAGCGACACCCAACCCAGCGCTCGCGTCACCCGGAGCTTGGGCACCCGGACCGACACAGCCATCCTTGATGACCTCAACGCGCCGGTTGCGGGGATCCGCAGGACCGGTGGTTCCGGGACGGGTCGCCTCGCCCTGCCCTGTGGCGCTCGTCACGCTCGAACCGGATACAGCCCTGACGATCGAAGCAACGTTCTCGGCGCGACGCTGCGATATCGACGCGTTCGCGGCGGCAGATCCTGTAGAGTCTGTGTATCCGGCCAAGCTATACGCGCCGGGATTCGCCGCGATATTTGCCGCCAGTGCTGTCTGTTCTGCGCCGGACAGCGCCGTCTGACCGTTCGCGAAAAAGAGGATCACACCGCATTGGGTCTGCGCCGCAGCCCCCCCGGCGGTAAGCAAACCAAGTCCGGCGGCAGTCGCGCATCCTAAAAAATGTTTGTACATGAAAGTCTCCATTCGGTGCTATGTTTCTAGTCCGCATATCGCGGATCACCCATCGGCGTTCAAAGCCGCCCCGCACCAACAAAGCGCAGCGCCAAAGGCAGTTGCGCGCGAGGCCAGTGCTGGGACGCTTACTACGACGCTACTGTAGGGGCAACTCCGCCGGGAAGGGCGATGTTCCGCGCACCGCACACCATCGGCGCAAAGTCGCCTTTGGATCGGTGCTATTGCGGCCATTTTTCGCCTATGCTGGCCTGCGTATAAAATTGCATGGAACTTTCTGGCCGCCCACGCATCTCAGCACTGCCTTGACGCGGCTCGGGCGATGTCGGCTTATGCGGGGATGGTTACTGACCTCGATACCGTCTTTGCGGCCCTGGCCGATCCAACCCGTCGCGCGATCCTGTCGTTGCTGCTGGAGGATGACATGGCGGTGACGGATGTGGCCGAGCCGTTCGAGATCAGCCTCGCGGCGATTTCCAAGCATCTGGCCATCCTCACCCGCGCGGGCCTGATTTCCCAAGAAAAACGCGGCCGGGTCAAATGGTGCAAGCTGGAGCCGGACGCACTTCGCGAGGCCAGCGTCTGGATGCAGGGTTTCGGACAGTTCGAGCCGGTCAATCTTGAGGCGTTTGAGCGGTTTCTGGCCAGCGAGTTTGGCGATGGGGACACGGCCTGAACGTCAAACCCTGAGCGGCACCCTCTCTTCGTCCTTTAGAAGCAAAACCAACGCCATGATTGTCAACCCGACCCCGCAGATCACCAGCGCAGGCGGAATGCCGTGGCCCAGCCCCAATTCCCACAGCAGCACCCAACTGGGCGTGAGGTAGGTATAAGCCAACACCTTGGCCGAGGGCAGCCTGAGCGCCGCAAATTGCAACAACAGGAAAGTCAGCGCACTGGCGGCGATCGCCACATACAAAATCGTGAACCAGACCAGCCAAGGCAGTGCCAGCCAGTCGGTTACTAGGATGTCACGCCACCCCCAGATGCTGACCATGAGAAATCCTGCGGCAACCGTACAGAACGAAAAAACAAACGCGGATTCACCGCGGTTCAGCAACCGGACCATCGGCGTATAAAGGGCGTGCGCGATGCTGCCGACAAAGAAGATCAACTCGCCCTGCCCGACCTCGAACGCCAGCAACCTGTCCAGATCAGCCCGGAACACCACCCAAAGCGCCCCCGCAGCCCCGATGGCCAGCGCCAGCGCCATGCGTGGCGTCGTCACCTGCCGCAATATAAGCCAGCCAAATATGGCGGACATCAGCGGATTAAGCGTGAATACAGCCGACGTGCTGACCGGGTTTGCGGTCTTCAGCCCTTCGAACATCATCACAAAGTAGAACGCGAACAGCCCGCCGAGCACCAGATACCGCCACGGCGCGCGAAGCGCCTTTCTGGGGATGCCACCCGTGGCAAACACCACAGCACCTAGCGCCGCCCCGGCAATGAAGAACCGCATCGTGTTCAGGGCAGCAGGCGCGATCTCATTGGCCACCAGGCTGCCCAGCGAAAAAGACCCCGCGACCAGCGCCGAGAAGGCCAGCATCGCCAGGTGCCCTTGAGCGGGCCGGGTCATCATCTCTTGACGCCCGCGGCATAGTCTTTGAGAAAGCCCAGGAACGCCTGCACCTTGGCCGTGCGATGCAGATCGACATGCGTGACCAGCCAAAGCGCCGAGGCCCAGCTTTCCTGGGGTGGCATGATCTCGACCAGATCGTCGTCATTCCCGGCTTTGGACGTTTCCAGAAAACCGATGCCGATACCTGCGCGGATAGCTGCATCCATGGCGCGTTTTTCATTGGACCGAAACGCGATTTGTTCCGTTGTCACATGCTGACGCAGCCATTGCTGGAATCCGGCCCGCACATCCAGATCGTCAAAGGCCACAAACCGATGGCCCGCAAAATCGTCTGGCCCGGAGGGCTGTCCATGACGCGAGACATAGTCACGGCTCGCAAACAGGCCGTATGCTACGGAACAGAACGGCTGGACGACATTATCCGGCTGGTCGGGTGCCCGCCCGGCGCGCACGGCAACATGGGCCTCGCCATATTCGAGCCGGAACAGCCGCTCGCCGGTCAGATAGCGCACGGTGACATCCGGATAGGTGCGTTGAAAAGCAGCGATCACCGGGGTCATCAGAGTAGAGAAGCCAACCAATGAGGTGACGACAAGCTCTCCCGAAACCTCCGCCCCACGACCCTTGATCCGGCCTGCAAGCTGGCTGAGCTGGTCGTCAGTCGCCTGCGCCACACGCGCCAGATCCTGCCCCGCTTCGGTCGCAGTGTAGCCCCGCGCATGACGTTGAAACAGCTTGACCCCGATGCGCGTTTCCAACGCGTCGATATGGCGGATCACGGTCGCATGATGCACGCCCAACACCTCTGCGGCCCCGCTGACAGTGCCCAAACGCGCCACCTGATAGGCCGTGCGGATTTCATCCCAGTTTTCCATTGCAAACCTTTTTGTGTCTGTGCGCCTGCTCACAGGTTCTGCGCATGTGATGAGATTGAGTTTGTTTTTGCAAGGTCTATTTATGAAGCGGATCGTGATTCATTCTGCAAAAGGGCATCCCATGACACATAAAATTCTCCGCATCGACTCCAGCATCAAATCCGAAGGCTCTATTTCCCGTCAGTTGAGCGACGATATTCTTGCCCGGCTGAAATCGTCCTACCAGAATGCAGAGGTGGTGACCCGTGATCTGGGTGCCAATCCGCTGCCGCCGACGGATGCACATTGGCTGGGGTCCTTCGCCACGCCGGTTGATGAACGCAGCCCGGCGCAGGCCGAAACGGTCGCGCTTTCCGACACGTTGATTGCCGAAATCAAGGATGCCGACACAATTTTGATCGGCCTGCCGATCTACAACTTCGCAGCCCCTGCCCAGCTGAAGACATGGCTTGACCAAATGGCCCGCGCCGGCGAGACGTTCCGCTATTCCGAAACTGGTCCCGAAGGTCTGGTCAAGAACACCCGCGCCATTATCGCATTCAGCTCCAACGGCACGCGATTGGGATCAGACATTGATTTTGCATCTAAATATGTCCGCCACATGCTTGGATTCTTCGGCATCACCGATGTGCAGTTCGTGGCCTCCGATCATTACGCGATCGACGCCGACAGCTCGCTCAAAGCGGCGAATGAAGGCGTTGCGGCCATCGCAGCCTGATCCGGAAATTCGGCGCGCCGGGCATATCGCGGTCCGGCGCGCTGTCTGTTTCGCCAGTTATTTCTCTGTCAGCTTCATCTCGATCCGACGGTTGCGCGCCCGCGCCTCTGGCGTATCCGCATCTTCGACCGGCTGGAACTGGCCAAACCCGTTGGCCGCCAGTCGATCCGGCGGAATGCCAAGCACATCTATCATGTATTTGACCACCGACAGCGCCCGCGCCTGACTGAGTTCCCAATTGTCGGCAAATGCTGCCCCCGGACGCAGAGGCACATCGTCTGTATGCCCGTCGACGCGGATCACCCAGTCGATGCTGTCCGGGATCTGGTCCGAGACGCCGCGCAAGATCTCGGCAACCTTCGCGATTTCCTGTTCTCCCGTTGCCGAAAGATCTGCCTGGCCAAGCGCGAACAGCACTTCGGAGGAAAACACAAAGCGGTCGCCCTCGATCCGCACACCTTCGGTATTGTCCAGAAGCTCGCGCAGCCGACCGAAAAATTCCGAGCGATAGCGTTCAAGGTTCTCGGCCTCGGCTTGCAGGCGCGCGCGTTCGGCGGCTTCCAGTTCTGCCCGGCGCTTTTGTTCGGCCGCCGCTCGCGCCAGTGCGGTGTTCAGCTCTGACCCGAGGTTCTGGATCTGCGCTTGCGAGGCGACGTCACGATCATTCGACTCGTCGATGATTGCCTGTAGCCGCCCCAGTTGCTCGCGCAGGGCGGTCAATTGTTGGGTCAGTGCTTCGGTCCGTCGAGTGGCCTGCGACGCCCGCTGTTGCTCATCCGCCAGTTCCTGCTTGGCCGTGGCCAATAGCTGCGCGCGGGTTTCGGCCTCTGTCATTTCAACACTCAGGGTCTGCTCCGCCGCGCGTTTCTGCGCCAGCGCTGCGGCCAGTTTCTCGCGGGTTTCGGCAGCGGTCTGTTCGACCGTCAGCTTGGCAGCAAGCGCGGCGGCAAGGCGTTCCTCCAACGTCCGGTTGTCATCTTCGAGCGTTTCGGCCCGCGCCAAAGCATCCGCCTCAGCACGAGTCAGTGCGGCCTGGGTCTCGTCAAGCCGGGTCTTCAGCGTGGCCGCATCTCCCAAAGCCTGCGCCAGCGCGGTTTCAAGCTCTGCCTTCTCGGCCATCAGTTCGGATTCCGTGGTCTTCAGACCGTCGCGCAAGGCCGCCAGATCCTGTTGCGCACGCTCAAGCGCGGCATTGGTCTGGTCAAGATCCACATTAGCGGCGTCCTGCGCCGCCAAAGCGCTGTCCCGCGCAGCCTCTGCCTCTTCGGCGCGCACAGTTTGGGTCTGGGTGTCGCGGGTTGCAGCCTCCAACCGGGCCAGAGCCTCTGCCAGCCTGCTGCGCATATCCTCGGCCTGCGCGTCCTGCGCCGCGCTTTGATCCAGCGCGGTCTGCCGGGCCGATGCCAGCGCGCTTTCGGCCTCGGCAATGCGAGCACGCAGATCGCCAACCATCGTGTCGCGGCGGGCGTCGCGGTCAGTCAGCGTTTCGACCTGTGCCGTCAGTTGCCGGTTTTGCGCCTCAACATTCGCCAGCCGCTGAAGCTCGTCCCGCGCGCCATCCGCGCGCAACAACGCCTCGGCCAGCGCGGTTTGCAGCTCCGTCAGACGTGACCGGGCGTCATCGCCCGCGCTTTGAGCTTCGGCCAATGCGGCCCGCGCTTCTTCATTGGCCTGACGCTCGTCAGCCAGTTGCGCCTCTGCTTCGTCGATGCTCTGCGCTAGTTCGGCAGCGCGGGCGGCCTGTGCGTCCATCGCGGCCTGCGTTTCGGATTGCGCCTGCGTCTGCGCGCGCAACTTTGATGCCGCGTCCTCGCCCTCCAGCAAGGCGGCGGCAAGCTGGACGTTCAGATCCTCTTCTGCCTTGCGCGCGGCGGCGAGCAGGGTCAACGTATCTTCAGCCTTCTGGCGCTGTTGTTCCAAAGCCAGCGTCATGGCGCTTAATTCTGCATCAGCAGTTTCAAGCCGGGCGCGCAGGGCGGCGGCGGCCTCTGCCTCTGCCAGACGCTGCGCCTCTTCTTCGGTCAGTGCTTGCTGCAACTCTTCGGAGCGTGCCGTCAGGGCGGCGTTGCTCTGCGCGGCATCGGCATTCTGTGCCCGCAGATCTTCCACCAACGCCTGCAACGCTTCGCGGCGGGCGGCAGCAAGACGGGCCTCCTCGGTCTGGGTGTCGATTTCGTCGCGCGCCGTCGCAAGGGCAAGGTTCAATTGCTCCTGCGCGCTCAGCAATTCGGCACGCTCTGCCTGTAGCGCATCGCGATTGTCCTGAAGTTGCGAAACATTTGCCAACGCATCGTCGCGCGCAGCGATCAGTGACGCGACCTGCGCCTCGAAGCTGCTGATCCGGCCCTGCGCCTGCGTCAGCGCCGCATCCTTCGCGTCCCGTTCACCGGTCAGGGACGCGATCAACGCCGCTTGTTCCTCGGCACGGGTCTCGGCATCGGTCAGGGTTGACGAAAGCAACCCGATATCGGCCTGTAGCCTGCTGGTGGTCTGTCGCTCCAGCCCCAGCGCGCGGGCCAGCTCCGCCACTTCGGACGACAGCGAGTCAAGCTGGGTCTCCTGACCACTGATGGTTTCGCGCAGCACGAACTGCACGACCATAAAGATCGTCAGCACGAACATCAGAACCAGCAAAAGCCCGGTCATCGCATCCACGAATCCCGGCCAGATCGAGGCCTGAAACCGCTGCCCGGTGCGACGCGAAAGGGCCATGGATCAGCTTTCCTCCCTGCCGCCACGCGGTTTGGGCAGGGTTTCCGTGGGCCGGAACCTGGCGTGGGCAGGCTCGGCTTTCGGGGCCGCCAACTGTTGCAATATGCGATTAAGCCCCGCCAGATCGGTGCGCAACTCGGCCATGCTTTCCTGTCGTCCGGCGGCGATTTCCTCAAGGATGCGCAGCATCTGCACGTCGATCGAGCGCAGACGCATCCGGCTTTCGGCATCCAGACCTTCGCTGACGCCTTTTCCGTGCATGGCTTCGACCAGCCTTTCCTGCCCCTCGGCGACCCGCAACAGCGCTGTGGTCGACGGGCTTGACGATTCGACACGTTCGGTCATGCGTTCCACCGCATCCACCAGCCGTCCCAGCTTGTCGTCAACCTCGGATCGGCTCTCATTGGAGGCCGCAAACATCTCTTGCAAGCCCAGCATCTGTTCCGCGATCTGGTCGAGCGCGTAAGCGCCACCGGCCGATGTTCCGGCACCTTCGCCGTCGCTGTCGCCCGAGGCGAAGCCAAGACGGGTGATCGACGATAGCCATTCCTCAAGCTCGCGGTAAAACCGGTTCTGACCGTGACCCGCGAACAGCTCCAGCAAGCCCACGACAAGCGACCCGGCCAGCCCCAGAAGCGACGACGCAAACGCCACGCCCATGCCGCCCAGTTGTGACTCCAGCCCGTTCATCAGCCGCGAAAACAGATCCGCGCCGCTTTCGCCCTCTTGCGGCACAAGCGAACGAATGGTGTCGACCAGCGCAGGCACGGTGGTCGCAAGCCCGTAGAACGTGCCCAGAAGCCCCAGAAAGATCAGCAGGCTGACGATATACCGCGTGATTTCGCGCGCCTCGTCGATGCGGGTGGCAACCGAATCCAAGATCGAGCGCGTTGATGCCGTGTTGATCTGCATCCGGCGCCCGCGCATGCGCAGCAGCGTGGCCAGCGGTGCCAGAAGCAGCGGTGCCTTGCGGGACTCGCGCTCGGTGACGAATTCCTCGATCCACCGGACCGAGTTGATAAGCTGTCCGACCTGCCAGAAACATGCCAGCACGCCAAGGCCAAAGACAAACAGGATAAAACCGTTCAGATAGAGGTTCGACTGGAACACCGGCAGAACCCGCGGCAGCGCAAGGAACGCCCCCGCGCCTGTCAGGCCCAGCACCACAAGCATCAGGATCACCTGCCGGACGGGCTGCGAGAAATGTGCCTGTGCCTCTAGGTCCGGCTGCTCCATCTGGGCGGTTCCTGCCATCGTTCTACAACGCTTTTATCGGCCAGACCGTAGTGCGGATGCCCTTGCAAGCCAAGCGGTTATCCACATAGCGACCTGACGCGGTTGGAAAGCCATTGCAGTTCTGCATCGCGGATGCCGATCTCGTCCAGATGGCGGGCCGTGTTGTACAGATATTCGCTGTTGGGTCCCCGACCGCCATGCGCCCGTGCGATGATCTGCGCCTGCTCTTCCAGTGGCAGCGCACCGCAATATTGCACATGGTCGGCGTCGATTACATAGGTCACGGCGGTCACCTGCCGACCATCGGCAAGCTGAACATCCAGCATCTTTTCCAGATAGGCAGAAGAGACCAGCTCCCGCTCGCGCAGATAGGCCAAGACCGCGTCCCGGTCCCCGCCCGCCTGCAAGGCAACACCCGAACAGGCCGCTCCGGTGGTCTCGTCCAGCGCCAACACCAGACCGGGGTCCTCTTCGGTGCCGCGGTGGTGGATAGAGCGCATGCAAAAGCTGCGTGAATACCCCGGCAGCGTTGCAGGTTCCTGGCGCAAAACCTCGAAACCGGGGTTCCAAAGCAGCGATCCGTAGGCGAAAACCCATAATGTCATGTCGTCTGGTCCTTGTCGCATGGGCGCTGTAAACACCATTCCGGACGGGCTGAAAAGGGGACGGCAATGAAACGCTTGTTGATCGCAGTGATCGTTGGCGGGCTGGCATGGTCGGGCTGGTGGTTCTACGCCGCCAATCAGCACAAGGCGGCACTGGAAGCCTGGTTCGAGGCCCGTCGCGCCGATGGCTGGGCCGCAGAGTATCAAAGCCTTCAGGTGCGCGGTTTCCCCAACCGGCTGGATGCCACCTTCACCGAGCTTGTTTTGGCCAATCCCGACAGTGGCACGGTCTGGCGGGCGCCGCTGTTCCAGATCCTGATGCTCAGCTACAAACCGGAACATGCCATTCTGGTCTGGCCGCACAGCCAGACGCTCACGCTCTCTGGAACCGACTGGACCATGGACAGCGAGAGCATGCGCGCCAGCGTCATTCTGGAAGGCGACGCGGCACAAAGCCTGTCCCGTGCGAATTTCGAGGCGGAGGTGCTGAACCTCACTTCCGACCAAGGTGCTGCGGCTATGGCCGCGCTGAACATCGCACTGGCAGATACCGGCCCCGAGCTTTACCGGATCACCGCCTCGGCAACGGGCTATGCCCCCGGCGGCCCGCTTCCCGCAGACCTGCCCCTGCCCGACAGCCTGTCGGCGCTGCGTGCAGACCTGACCCTTGCGTTGAACGCTCCGCTGGGCCTGACGACGCTTGAAGCTGGCCCGCCTCGCCCCACCCATCTGGACCTGCGTCTTGCCGAGGCGATCTGGGGTGGGCTGGAGCTGAAACTGGCAGGCGCGGCCGACGTCACCGCATCGGGGCACCTTGATGGCCAGATGACAGTGCGCGCCGTCAACTGGCGCGAGATGATGCACCTTTCGTCGATATCGGGAACTCTACCGCAGGGGGTTGCCGGAATGCTGGAACAGGCCTTGGATCTGGCCTCGAACCTTTCGGGCAATAAAAACACATTGGATCTTACGCTTGATTTCAAGCGCGGACGGACCTGGCTCGGAATGATCCCCCTCGGTTCGGCTCCAAGGCTTCGTTAAGTCAAGCGCCATCGCTGTCAAGCAACCCTGTCGCGCTGCAATAATGCCCAACGCCCCTGCCTGTTTCTCATCGGCAAAAATACTCCGGGGAGCGCGAGGGGCCGGCCCCTCGCCCCAAAGCAGATCGACATAAGTTTGTCGCCAGACCAAACCGAACTAGCGGATATTTGTCGGGTGAATGTGACCGCATCCAATTGCAAAGACTGCCCGGCTACCCTGGCTTTGCAGGTCCCTCCACCCGCGTTAATCCGGCCTGTAAATTGGCGGCTCGGCACTCCCAGCCTATAAGACGACCGAACGAGGTTCTTCTAGAAGCTCGATCGCGACACTCGAAACGCCGTCCGCAAGGCCCCGGATCAAGTCCGGGGCGATGGCGAACCGCAAGCTGCCAACGCAATCCCTCCCGGCAAACCAATCCCAGACACGCCTCTCTTGAACCTTGCACCAAAGGCAGAGACACTGGACATCACACCCCAACGTTCGGGAGGCATTTCATGGCGGATATCAGCACTGACATTGATCTGGGCGCGCACCTTTCTGGCCGGATCGACGGCATGCGGGACGCGTTGATCGCCCTTGCTCAGGATCTGATCCGCATTCCCACGCTGAATCCACCGGGCGAGAACTACGCTGCAATCTGTGACTATCTGGATCGGCGCCTGAAGGCGTCCGGCTTTGAAACGCAACTGATCCGTGCGACCGGTGCGCCCGGAGACAGCGACCGCTTTCCGCGCTGGAACATCGTGGCCCGTCGCGAAGGCGCGCGGGCCGGGGATTGCGTGCATTTCAACAGCCACACCGATGTGGTCGAGGTCGGCCAGGGCTGGACCTGCGATCCGTTCGGCGGCGAACTGCGCGACGGGCGCATCTACGGTCGCGGGGCCTGCGACATGAAGGGCGGGCTCGCCACCTCCATCATAGCGGCCGAGGCGTTCATTGCCGAATGCCCGGATTTCGCCGGTGCCATCGAGATTTCGGGCACGGCGGATGAAGAATCCGGCGGATATGGCGGTGTGGCCTATCTCGCCGAGCAGGGGTTTTTCGCTCCGTCGCGTGTGCAGCACGTCATCATCCCCGAACCGCTCAACAAGGACCGGATCTGTCTAGGGCATCGGGGCGGCTGGTGGGCCGAGATCGAGACCAAAGGCGAGATCGCACATGGCTCCATGCCATTTCTCGGCGATTGCGCGATCCGCCATATGGGTGCGGTCCTCGACGCCTTCGAGGAGACACTTTTCCCTGCCATGGCGGCGCGATACACTGAAATGCCCGTGGTTCCGGATGGAGCCAGACAATCCACCATGAATATCAACTCGGTCCATGGCGGCCAACCCGAACAATCGTCCGATTACACCGGCTTGCCCGCTCATTGTGTCCCTGACAGTTGCCGCATCGTGATCGACCGCCGCTTCCTGATCGAGGAAAACGTAGACTCCGTGCGGACAGAGATCACCGAGCTTCTAGAGGGGCTGAAAGCCACGCGCCCGGACTTTGACTACACCCTGCGTGAGATCAACCGCGTGATCCCGTCCATGACCGATCGCGCGGCACCCGTCGTCACCACGGTAGGGGCCGCAATCCGCTCGGTGATGGGCAAAGACCCGACCTATGTCGCCTCTCCCGGCAGCTATGACCAGAAGCATATCGACAGGATCGGCAAGCTGAAGAATTGCATCGCCTATGGCCCCGGCGTGCTGGAGCTCGCCCATAAACCCGACGAATGGATCGGCGTCGATGACATGCTCGACAGCGCCAAGGTGATGGCCCATAGCCTCCGCACCTTGCTCGCGCCCTGACCCCCGCGCGGCCGCCACGATCTAATCAGGCACCCCGATAGGGGACCTGCCCCTCAATTCTCATTGGCCAAAATACTCCGGGGAGCGCGAGGGGCTGGCCCCTCGCTCCCGGACTTTCCAGATTTGCCGTCAGTCGAGACGTGGCGGGACCGCGATATTGTCGATCAACCGAACTCCGGCCAGCCACGCCGCCGCCAGCAGGCGTGCAGGACGGTCGGGCGTATCCAGAACCGAAAGATCGTCACAGGCGCGCAGATCGAAGTAATCCATTTCGGTAAATCCCGCGCGTAGAATCCGGGCTTCAGCGGCGGCTTTCAACTCACCGAAGGCCTTTCCCCGCGACAAGCCTTCGGCCACATCCTGCATCACCTCGTGCAGCATCGGTGCAGGGATCCGCGCGCGGTCGGACAGCAACAGGTTGCGCGAGGACATGGCCAGCCCGTCCTCCTCGCGGATCGTCGGGCAGCCCACAACCTCGACCGGAATATCCAGATCGCGCGCCAAACGTCTGACGACCTGCAATTGCTGGTAATCCTTTTCACCGAAAAACGCCTTGTCGGCCCCGGATTGCAAAAACAGCTTGGTGACGACTGTCGCCACACCGTCGAAATGTCCGGGCCGATGCGCCCCGCACAGCACATTCGTCAGCCCTGCGACCGACACAGTCGTGGCAAAGCCATCGGGATACATCTGCGCGCCATCAGGAACGTACAACACGTCCACCTTGAACGGTGCCAATTTCGCGGCATCACCCTCTTCAGTCCGGGGGTAATTCTCCAGATCCTCGGGGTTGTTGAACTGCTTGGGATTGACGAACAGCGTCACCACGACCCGGTCGCATACTTCCTTTGCCGCCCGCACGAGGCTGAGATGCCCCTGATGCAGCGCGCCCATCGTTGGCACCACCCCGACAACCTCTCCGGCGGCCTTCCAGCCCAGCACAGCCGTCTGCAAATCCGTGCGGCTGCGCAGGATCGGCACGCCGCTCATGTATTGGGTGCTTTCACGGGCGTCGTGTCGGCAAATACATGCTCTGGCGCAGGGAAATCCCGTGCGCGGACCTCTTCGGCATAGGCAGCAACGGCAGCTTCTGCATCCTCTCCCAGCGTGGCATAGCGTTTCACGAATTTCGCCTTGAAGGCCGTGAACAGCCCCAGCATGTCATCGACGACAAGGATCTGGCCGTCACAGCCCGCCGATGCCCCAATGCCAATCGTCGGGATCGGAATGTCCGCCGTGATCCGGTCCGCCAGCCCCTGCGGCACCTTTTCCAGCACCACTGCGAAGGCACCGGCCTCCGCGACGGCGCGCGCATCCGCCATCACGGCCTCGCCTTCCGCGTCGCGCCCCTGCACACGGTAACCGCCCAGCGTGTTCACCGATTGCGGGGTCAGCCCGATATGCGCCATCACCGGAATGCCGCGCGCGACAAGAAAGCCGATGGTGTCGGCCATGGCCTGCCCGCCTTCCAGTTTTACCGCGCCTGCGCCGGTCTCGGCCATCAGCCGCGCTGCATTGCGGAATGCCTGTGCCGGGCCTTCCTCGTAGGATCCGAAGGGCATGTCGATCACCATCATCGCCCGTTCCAATCCGCGCTCCACCGCCTGCCCGTGCAGGATCATCATCTCCATGGTCACGCCCAGTGTCGAGGGCAGCCCGTGCAGCACCATACCGACGCTGTCGCCCACCAGAACAAAGTCGCAATGCGCGTCCATGACCTGCGCCATCGGGGTGGTGTAGGCGGTCAGGCTGACCAGTGGTACGCCGCCCTTGCGCGCCCGAATATCAACGGGCAACGGTCTGTTCTTGGCTGCTGTGGCGCTCATCCTGGTTTCCTCCGCCTGAGATGCTGCATGTGCGAAATAACAAATCCTGCACCATCTTGCTACTGCACAAATGCAGCATCCGCTTGATCATGCTGCGATTCGCGTCAACACTCATTGTTGACAGGGGACCTTACGGCCCAAGACAGCGGAGTGAGCGACGATGAAGCGACTGAACCTCGGGGCCCTTGCGGCCATTTCAATCTGTGCAGGCGCGGCGGTTCACGCGGCCCAGACCGACATCACCGTTGCCATGCAACTGGAGCCTCCGCATCTTGATCCGACCAGCGCGGCCGCTGGCGCTATCGACTCGGTCCTGTATTCCAACGTCTTCGAAGGCCTGACACGGTTCGACGCAGATGGGGCCGTCATTCCCGGACTGGCCAGTGACTGGGAGATTTCCGAAGACGGGCTGACCTACACCTTCCATCTGCAAGAGGGCGTGACCTTCCACGACGGCACAGAGTTCGAGGCAAGCGACGTCAAGTTCAGCCTTGATCGCGCGCGGGCCGAGGACAGCACGAATGCCCAGAAAGCCCTGTTCGAATCCATAGATTCGGTCGAGGTCGTGGATCCGCTGACCGTGCGCGTCACGCTCAGCCAACCCATCGGCGCGCTTTTGTTCAATCTGGCATGGGGCGACGCGGTGATCGTAGCGCCCGAAAGCATCGACGAGATCAAATCCCGTCCCATCGGCACAGGCGCGTTCAAATTCGTCAACTGGGTGCAGGGCGACCGGATCGAGATGCAGCGCAATACCGACTACTGGGGTGACGCCCCCGCGCTGGAAACGGCCACATTCCGCTTCATCTCGGACCCGTCCGCCGCCTTTGCCAGCGTCATGGCAGAGGATGTGGACGCTTTCGTCGGCTTCCCCGCGCCGGAAAACCTGCCACAATTCGAGGCTGATCCGCGGTTTCAGGTCCTCGTCGGATCCACCGAGGGCGAAACCATTCTGGCGATGAACAACAAGCAACCGCCCTTCGACAACCCGCTGGTGCGCGAGGCCGTGGCCCATGCCATCGACCGTCAGGCGATCATCGACGGTGCGATGTTTGGCCTGGGCACACCCATCGGCACGCATTTTGCACCGCACAACCCGGATTATGTCGATCTGATTGATCTGTCGAATTATGACCTTGAAAAATCCCGGCAGCTGCTGGCAGAGGCCGGGATGGCCGATGGCTTCACCACGACGCTGAAGCTGCCGCCGCCCTCTTATGCGCGGCGCGGCGGAGAAATCATCGCAGCGCAATTGCGTGAGGTCGGCATCCAGACCGAGATTACCAACCTGGAATGGGCGCAATGGCTCGAAGAGGTGTTTCGCGGCAAGAATTTCGGACTGAGCATCGTCAGCCATACCGAACCAATGGATATCGGCATCTATGCCCGGCCCGACTATTATTTCCAATACGGCAAGCCGGAATTTGCGGCGATCATGGAGACGCTCAATGCCGAAACCGATCCGGACGCCCGTTCTGCCCTGCTGAAAGACGCGCAGCGCTTGATTTCCGAGGATCACGTCAACGGCTACCTGTTCCAGCTGGCCTTTCCGACCATCGCCAATGCCAAGATCGAGGGGCTTTGGAAGAACCAGCCGACACAAGCCACAGATCTGACCGGGGTGCGCTGGACGGAATGACTGCTTCCGTTTTCATCCGTTCCCTCGTTCCTACGCGCTTGACCGCGCGCCAGCGCGACCTGCGATCGCGCGGCTGGCCCGCAGCCTTGGCGCGACCTGATCCAGCCGCCGCGTGGCAGTGGCGCGTCGCGTTGCCGTCCAGCACCGCATGACCCGATGCTGACATATCTGCTCAAGCGCCTGACCTCCTTGGTGATCTCGCTGCTGGTCGCCAGTCTGGTGATCTTTCTGGTCGTCGAGGTGGCCCCCGGTGATCCGGCCTCGTTCATGCTGGGGCTGAACGCCCAGCCCGATACCGTGGCCGCGCTGCGGGCAGAGCTTGGGCTGGATGTGCCGAAGTTCGCGCGGTATTTCGCTTGGCTGTCGGGCATGATCTCGGGCGATTTCGGCATGTCCTACACCTACCGCACGCCCGTGGCGCAGATGATTGCCGACCGGTTCTGGGTCTCGATGCCATTGGCGCTGATGGCGTTGGCACTTTCGACCTTGATCGCCTTTCCCGCCGGGCTGTTCGCCGCCGCTCGTCGCGGCAGTGCAGGCGACATGGGCGTTATGGGGGCCACGCAGTTGGGTGTCGCGATCCCGAATTTCTGGTTCGCGATGATGCTGGTGCTCGTCTTCGCCATCAACCTGCGCTGGTTTTCAGCTGGCGGCTTTCCGGGCTGGGACGATCCGCTTTTGGCGCTGAAGGCGCTGACCCTGCCCGCCATCGCGCTTGCCCTGCCGCAAGCCGCCATCCTGACGCGGGTGATGCGCTCTGCGTTGCTGGATATTCTGGGCGAGGATTTCATGCGCACCGCCCGCGCCAAGGGGTTAAGCGCGCGTCAGGCGATCTGGCGGCATGGATTGCGCAACGCCCTGATTCCGGTCCTGACCATCATCGGACTGCAATTCTCGTTCCTGCTGGCGGGTGCCATCATCATCGAGCAGGTGTTCTTTCTGCCCGGTCTTGGACGGCTGGTCTTTCAGGCCATCACCCAACGCGATCTGATCGTGGTAGAATCCGTGGTCATGCTGCTGGTCTTTGCGGTGATCGTGGTGAATTTCGCGGTTGATCTGGCCTACGCCGCCGTCGATCCAAGGCTGAGGGCGCGGACATGACCCTATGGTACAGCCGCAACCTCCTGCTCGGCGGCACGCTCAGCCTGTTCTTCGCGGCGCTGGCGCTGATTTCCTTCGTCTGGACGCCTTTTGACGTCGAAAGCCTGAACATCGCCGCAAAGCTGAAGCCACCGGGCGCGAGTTATTGGCTGGGGACGGATCATTTTGGCCGCGATGTGTTTTCGATGATCATGGTCGGCGCGCGGACATCCATTGCGGTGGCGCTTGTCGCGGTGGGCATCGGCATGGGGGTGGGCGTCCCGCTGGGATTGACCGCCGCGGCGCGCAAAGGTGGCTGGCTGGACGAGGTCATCATGCGCGGCAATGACCTGATCTTCGCCTTCCCCAGCCTTGTCATCGCGATCCTGATCACCGCCATTGCCGGGCCGGGGGCCATCAACGCGATCATCGCCATCGGCATTTTCAACATCCCCGTTTTCGCCCGTCTGACCCGCGGTGCGGCACTCAGCCTGTGGGAGCGTGAATTCATCCTTGCCGCCCGCGTCTGCGGCAAGTCCCGGACCCGCATCAGCGTGGAACACATCCTGCCCAACGTCACCAACCTGCTGATCGTGCAGGGCACCATCCAGTTCAGCCTTGGCATCCTTGCCGAGGCTGGCCTTAGCTATGTGGGCCTTGGCGCGCAGCCGCCGACGCCCAGTTGGGGCCGGATGCTGGCAGAGGCGCAAACCATGGTCAGCTTTGCGCCGCATCTGGCGCTGGTGCCCGGCCTTGCCATCGTGCTGACCGTGCTGGGGCTGAACCTGATGGGCGACGGGCTGCGCGACGCGCTTGATCCGCGCATCCGGGTGGCACGGACATGACCGGTTCCGCGCCTTCCGCGACACCTATGCTCATCCTTGATGGGGTGAATGTGGCGATCTTTGGCAAGACGATCCTGAAAGACGTTTCACTGACCCTCCGGCGGAAGGAAATTTTGGCGCTCACCGGCGAGAGCGGATCCGGCAAGTCGATGACCGCCCTTGCAGTCATGGGGCTGTTGCCCGGACGGATGCGGGCGACCGGCACCCTTCGACTGGATGGTGCAGACCTTCTGTCCAGGACCGAAGCGCAGATGTGTCGGATTCGCGGCAATGAAATCGGCATGGTTTTTCAGGAACCGATGACAGCACTGAACCCGGTGCAGACCATCGGTGATCAGGTGGCCGAGACAATCTTGATCCATTCGGCGGCTGACCGCCGGGCCGCGCGTACCCGCGCGGCAGAGGTGCTGGCGCGTGTCGGCCTGCCGCAGGACCGCTTTCCGCTTGGCCGCTATCCGCATGAACTGTCCGGCGGGCAGCGCCAGCGTGTCGTTATTGCAATGGCCATCGCCCTGCGCCCCAAGCTACTGATCGCAGACGAGCCGACGACCGCGCTGGACGTCACGACGCAGGCGCAGATCCTTGACCTGCTGAAGAGTCTCGTCCGCGAAGAAGGCATGGCGCTGCTGATGATCACCCATGATCTGGCCGTGGTCAGCGACATGGCCGACCGAATTGCCGTCATGCAACACGGCAAAGTGGTCGAAACCGGGCCGACGTGCCAGCTTTTCGCGCGTATGGAACACCCCTATACAAGGCAACTATTTGCAGCTTCCGGCCACCGCGTGTCGCTACCGCCGCAGCCATCCGCCGCCCGACCTCTGCTGGAGGTGCACTCGGTATCGCGCGATTATCCTTTGCCGCGCCGCATTCCGTTTGCACCGCGCAAGACGTTTCGCGCCGTCGATAACGTCAGCTTCACTATGCGGCAGGGGGACCGCGTCGGTCTTGTCGGCGAAAGCGGATGCGGAAAGTCCACGCTGACCCGCGCCATACTGGGCTTGGAGCCGGTGCAGGAAGGACAGATCGCGCTGGACGGCGCGCCGGTCTTCTCGCACGGCCGACCCAATCCAGAGGTCCGCCGCAAGATGCAGGTCGTCTTTCAGGATCCTTATGGCAGCTTCAACCCGCGTCACAAGGTCGGCAAGCTGATCTCCGAGCCATTTCATCTGCTACCCACCAAGCCGGATACATCCGAGCGTAGAGACCGCATCGCCCAGGCGTTATCCGCAGTAGGACTGTCGCCCGACGACGCCGATAAGTACATCCATGCCTTCTCCGGCGGACAGAGGCAGCGCATCGCCATTGCGCGCGCGCTGATCATCCGGCCGGAACTGATCATCTTCGACGAGGCGGTCTCGGCGCTGGATGTCCGGGTCCGTGCGCAGATACTCGACCTGATGGCCGATCTGTCGCGGCAATACCGGCTCAGCTATCTGTTCATCAGTCACGACCTGTCCGTGGTTCGCACGATCACCGACCGCGTTCTGGTCATGCAGAACGGCGAGATTGTCGAGGACGGTCCGACCGGACAGGTCTACACGAACCCGCAGCATCCCTATACACGGCAATTGCTGGACGCCGCCCCCCGCCTGCCGGACATCACCCCGGAAATGCTCCATGTCCCTGCCTGACTTGCCTTACGGTCTCGCGCCTGTGCTGATCGAAGACTCCGGCCGTCCGGTCGTTGGGAGCCTTGCCAATAGCCCCCTTCGGACGACAGCATTCTATGCGACGGTACATGCCGGGGTGCCGCAAAGATCGACGCCGCGCTGTCCGCCGCGCAGACGATGTTTCAACACAAGACCCGCAAGCAACCGTTTTCCCCGCTCTTGAACCTCGCCCTTGCTTGGAACATCTTGGCGTTGATCGGCTGGGTCACCCTGCGTCTGACCTGTCCTGACCAAAGGAGGCTTCCATGCGGCTTCGCGACAAGACTGCCATCGTCACCGGTGCCGGATCCGGCTTCGGCACCGGGATCGCGCGTAAATTTGCCGCCGAGGGTGCCCGCGTCATGGTGGCCGACATCAATGCGGATGCGGCCGCGAAAATTGCCGATGAGATCGGTGGCGTGGCGCAAACTGTTGATGTGACCGACGGTGTGAGCGTCAATGCGATGATCGCTGCGGCTCAGGCCAGTTTCGGCAAGATCGACATTCTGGTGAACAATGCCGGCGTCACGCACCTGCCCGCAGCTATGGAGGATGTGACGGAAGACGATTTCGACCGCGTCTTTGCCGTAAACTGCAAGGCGATCTACCTGACCGCCCGTGCATCGGTGCCACTGATGAAGGCGCAGGGAACGGGTGTGATCCTCAATATCTCTTCCACCGCAGGCCTGTCGCCGCGCCCCCGTCTGAACTGGTACAACGCATCCAAGGGCTGGGTGAACACGGCAACCAAGGCGATGGCGGTAGAGCTGGCCCCCAAAGGCCTCCGCGTCAATGCGCTGAACCCTGTCGCGGGCGAGACGCCGCTTTTGGCCAGCTTCATGGGCGAGGACACGCCCGAGATGCGCGCGAAGTTCCTGTCGACCATCCCGATGGGTCGCTTTTCCACCCCCGAAGACATGGGCAATGCTGCGGCCTTCCTGTGCTCTGACGAGGCCGGGCTGATCACCGGCGTCTGCATGGAAGTCGATGGCGGGCGCTGCATCTGAACGACGACACACCCGCACCGCGCTTGACGCGGTGCCTTTTGTTCAGCGGGCCATCGCCCGCCTATCACGGAGCTGTTCCATGACCCCCGGACCGCGAAACCTGATCACCGATGTCACCGGCCTGCGGGTCGGCAACGCGCAGGACGAGGTGCTGAAATCCGGCACCACGGTGCTGACGGCAGATGCGCCTTTCGTGACCTCCTACGCCGTCATGGGCGGTGCGCCCGGCAGCCACGAGACGGACCTTCTGGAACCAGACAAGACCGCCCCTGCCGTCGATGCGCTGGTGTTGTCGGGCGGATCGGCTTTCGGCCTTGCGGCCGCGACCGGCGTGATGGAGGCGCTGCGGACTGAGGGGCGTGGCTTTGCAGTTGGGCCTGCGCGCGTGCCCCTGGTGCCTGCCGCGATCATCTTTGATCTGGTGAATGGCGGGCGCAAGGATTGGACAGAAAACCCGTACCCCGCTTTAGGGGCACAAGCCTACGCGGCAAGGAATGAGATGTTCGAACAGGGCAGCTTTGGTGCCGGAACCGGTGCGCTGACCGCGATGCACAAGGGCGGGCTGGGATCAGCCTCGCTGGTGCTGGACAATGGCGTGACGGTGGGCGCGCTGGTGGCCGTCAACCCGATGGGGTCCGTCACCACGGATGGAGAGCAGCATTTCTGGGCCGCCCCGTTCGAGATTGGGACAGAGTTCGGCGGGCTGGGCCCGGATTTGCGTAGCGGGTTGGGGCGAAAGACCGACAGCCGGAAGATGGCGTTGATCGGAGGCGTCCAGGGGGCGAACACGACCATCGCCATTGTTGCCACCGATGCCGCCCTGACCAAGACACAGGCCAAACGCATGGCCGTGGCCGCACATGACGGAATAGGTCGCGCCATCGTGCCGGCCCATGCGCCGGTGGATGGCGACTTGGTATTCGCCGCATCCACTGCAGCCCGGCCGCTCGAAGACCCGTTAGGGGGGCTGGCCGAGATTGGACACGCCGCCGCGCTTTGCCTGTCGCGGGCCATTGCACGGGGTGTCTACGAAGCCGAGCCGAAGCAGGGCGACGCGCTGCCGTGCTATCGCAGATAAAGAACAGCCCCAGGAATGGCCACCGAAGCGAGGGGCCAGCCCCTCGCACTCCCCGGAGTATTTTTGCCAAGAAGAAAGAGACTGATGAGCCTGGCTGGAACCGCGTTTTTGCAATTTTGACAGCATGATCCGAGATTCTGGGAGCCCGCGTGCGATTGGTTACCGCAGGATTGGCGGTTTTTCAGGGTCCGAACCCGGCGCTGCCGGAGCATCTTGACAGCGAGACTGCGAAGGTTGTGGTGCGGGCAGGTCAAACGGGCGGGCGAGCGGTATCAGACGCCCAAGCATCGGGTCATCCTGCGCCAGAAAGACGACATCAAGTGCGCCGGCTTCGACCCCAGAAAAGGTGAGCGCTTGATTGACCGCGCCAGCGAGCGCGTGCTCGGCTCCCTGCTCTGCCCCCGCGAATGCCAGAAGGTGAGTTTTGCGGCTGTCATCATAGGTGACGCCGACCAGATAGGCGGCCTGCGCCAACCCCGCCGCGCTGGCCAGCTTGGTATCAAGCGCCGTGTTCAGCGCCTCGGGCACATCCGTGGGGGCGTGGAATTGGCGCGGTCTGCCTTGCGCGGTCTGCGGTGCGTGGGCAAGGGTTTGCGCCAGCCAGTCCACCGCCTGAGGAGGAAGCAACATGGATGACGGCGCGGTTTCGAGGTTCAAGCCCAGCCCGAGATTTCGGCCCGCCAGAAGTCCGGCAATGGCCCGACCCGGCAGGGCTGCGTAGGGTACGGCCCGGCCGACAAACCCCGCAAGCCGATCTTCGCGATCAAAGATGAGAACGAAGGAGTTGTCTGAAATCTCGAAGATCTCCGGCGAAAGAGAGCCGCCCTGTGCCTCTTCAGTCAGCATCAGGAACAGTTCTGTCGAGGCGAGCGTCTCGAAGAAGCTTAGACGCAAGGTGTCGTCCTGCGGCGCGGCCTGCATGCGCTCGTGGGCGACGTCGAGCGGAGTGGTCTCAGTCATCCCGAACCTCATTCTGCTTTGGCACGGATCCGACAAGGGGGTGGAACCGGCACACTACTTCGCGACGATGTAGTCCGCCCTTGGCTTTGCAACAAGAGGAACCTGTCTGGCACTTCGTCGCGTCAGAAATCCTGAGGATCGCCTGAAATCCATAGGCACATCCAAGTCGCGAGTGTTGTCTGATCGCCTAAGCCAGGACATTTTTCACCGCAGCCTGCAATTCCGGAAGAAGTTCGGTCTCAAACCACGGGTTGCGCTTTATCCAGGCATTATTGCGCCACGATGGGTGCGGCAGAGGGAACGTGGCCGGGGCGTGGCTGCGCCATCCGGCCACCACTTGCGTCATCGGCGCGGTTGAACCGAGATGTCGCCGGATTGCGTAGGCCCCGACAATCAGGGTCAGACTGACCTTACCGATTTCTTGCAGGGCGCGGTCGTGCCATGTTTCCCAACAGATCGGCGGTGGCGGCAGATCCGCGCCCTTGGCATCATAGCCGGGAAAACAAAACGCTGTCGGCAGCACGCCGATCCGGTCAGTGTCATAGAACGTGTCTTTGTCGATCCCCATCCAGTCACGCAACCGGTCACCTGAACGGTCAAAAAACGGCAAGCCGGTTTCGTGCACTCGCTTGCCGGGTGCCTGTCCAGCAACAAGTATGCGAACGCCCGGCTGGAACCAGGCAACGGGACGTGGCGTGTGGCGCGTGGCAGTGGCAAGAAAACGCTCTTTGCAGATCGAGCAATTGCGGATCTGCTCGGTCAAGGGCGGGTTAGTGGCCATATGGGCGGCTTGGCGTTGTGCGGTGCATTTTCAGATCATCGTTGGATTTTCTTGACCTGAATCGTATCGCGCCGACTGGTTTTTTCAATGTCAGGCAAGAAAGAACGCCGTGCCAACGTCGCCTGCGCCGCGTTTGTACGTCTGCAATCGAAACAATTCGTCAGGATGTTGCCAATTGATCAACCAAACCGTCATAATATGGGCCGTATACACGCCTGGTTCGTGCAATATGGTCAGGCACCATACAGGCAAAGCGCATTTGCGCCGGAGCATTCGATGCTGGAATTCAACAATGTGAGCAAGTCCTTCTGGACCGGCACACAACGCAAGGTAATCCTCGACAAGGTCTCGTTCCAGGTTCCCTTGGGCGAAAGCCTGGGCATTCTCGCGCCGAATGGCACCGGCAAGACGACGTTGATCAAGATGATGGCAGGGCTGGAAAAACCCGATGAGGGGGAAATTCGCCGCAGCTGTCGGGTGTCGTTTCCGCTTGGTTTCATGGGCGGCGTGGTGGGCAAACACTCGGCGATGGAAAATTCGCGCTACATCGCGCGGCTTTACGGGCTGGACCCCGACTATGTCGAAGCCTTCTGTCGTTGGCTCTGTGGGCTGGAGGAGTATTTCGACCAGCCTCTGGGGACATATTCAGCGGGCATGCGGTCGCGGTTCACCTTTGCATTGATGCTGGCACTGGATTTTGACATCTACCTGATCGACGAGGGCATGCCGAATTCGACGGATGTGGCGTTCAATCGCAAGGCAGGCGATCTTCTGGCGGAAAGATTGCGCACAACCACGATCATCATCGTCTCGCACCAGGCCAAGGTGCTGGAGAAATTCGCCCGGAAGGCTGCCGTCTTGATGGATGGCCAGCTACATATGTTTGAAACCTTGGAAGAGGCGAAGCAGCTTTATGACTACGAAACCCAAGGCTAGAAAATTTCGCATTCCGCAGCGGCCTGTGCCCCGCAATGCGCCGGAGCCAGATGCTGTTGCCGAAGACGCAGCCCCTGCGCCGACAGAGCAGGAAACAGAAAACCCGCTGGGCTCGACCGATCTGGAAGAGATCCACAAAGAAGGGCTGACCGGCCGACAGTTGCGCATGGCGCGCCGACTTGCGCAGAAACACGGGCTTGCGCCGCCCACGGACCACGATGCCGTGCGGCTGCTCCGCATCAAGGGAATTGATCCGTTTTCCCGCGTCAACACGCTGGAGCTGGTGATGGCGGGCCGCGCCCCAGATGCAGAAGGCGATGGCGGGGCAGGTCAGCGGCCATCCGGGAAAATACCGCCGGACGACCGCGTGCAACTGCCTCAAACCCTGCCCGAAAAAGGCAATACCCTGCCCTCGACCGAGATCAGCCCGGCCGAACGCCGCTCTCGCGAGATCATGAAGGTTCAGCGCGACATCGCAAAACGACGACGGCGGCGGACCGCCCTGTTGTTGACGCGGCTGGCTTTCTTCGTGCTGCTGCCGACGATTCTGGTGGGCTACTATTTCTACAATATCGCCACGCCCATGTACTCGACGAAATCCGAATTTCTGATTCTGAAATCCGATGGCGGTGGCGGTGGCGGGTCAAGCTTTTTCAGCGGCACACAATTCGCGACCAACCAGGACGCGATCGCGGTTCAGTCCTATCTGCAATCCAAGGACGCCATGCTGCGGCTGAATGAGGATGAAGGGTTCAAGGCGCATTACAGCGATCCGGCAATAGACCCGATCCAGAGGCTGGAAAGTGATCCGTCCAACGAGCAGGCCTACAAGGTCTACAAGCGCAACATCGAGATCGGCTATGATCCCACAGAAGGCGTGATCCGGATGGAGGTGGTGGCCGCAGACCCGGTCCTTGGCGCTGAATTCAGCCGCGCCCTGATCGCCTATGCCGAGGAAAGGGTCGATAACCTGTCTTTGCGCAAGCGGTCCAATGCCGTGCAGGATGCTGAGCAGGCCCTGGAAAAGGCGCAAGCCGAACGGCGCAACGCCCAGGAACGGCTGGTTCGAATGCAGAACGAAGGGCAGATCCTTGATCCCGAGGGGCGCATTGCGGCTCTGCGCGGGCAGATCAACAATATCGAGGTGCTGTTGCAGGAAAAGCAGCTGGAACTTCAGGCGCTTCTGGACAATGCCCGCCCCAACAGCAGCCGGGTCGAGGGATCGCGCGCCGATGTGCGGCGGCTCGAAGCATTGCTGGCGGACCTCAGATCGCAGATGACGGCAACGGTTTCGGGCGAAAACTCATTGGCCGAACTGGCCGTGCAAATTCAACTGGCGCAGGCAGATCTGGCCGCCGCCAACGAAGTGCTGCAATCGGCATTGGTCACGCTGGAAACGTCACGGCGCGATGCCAGCAGTCAGGCACGCTACCTGACAACCAGCGTTGTGCCGGTCGCCTCCGAAGACCCCAGCTATCCGCGCAAATTCGAAAACACCGTGTTGGCATTCCTGATCTTTGGCGGGATTTACCTCATGATCTCTCTTACCGCGTCGATCCTGCGCGAACAGATTTCCTCATAACCGAACCTGCGGTCCCGATGCGGCACCCGACATCCAGAAAGTGATCCCATGAAGCCATTGGAAACCGTGACGCCCAACTGTTGGGCGTTTCTCAGCCAGCCGATGATCGCACCAACCGGCTTTCGCGAATATGACGCGCGGTGGAAATACCCGTCAGAGATCAATCTGCCCGGCATGACGGCGCTCGGCCTGGGGTTGGGCACGCAGATGCACGCGCGCGGGATCGCTCCGGTGATCGCCGTGGGGAACGACTACCGGGCCTATTCGCAAGAAGTGAAGAACGCCCTGATTCTGGGGCTGATGCAGGCCGGTATCAAGGTGCTGGACATTGGTGTGGCCGTGTCTCCGATGGCCTATTTCGCACAGTTTCATCTGGATGTGCCTGCGGTGGCGATGGTCACCGCGTCACATAATCCGAACGGCTGGACTGGAGTGAAAATGGGGTTTGAACGCCCCTTGACCCATGGTCCCGAAGAAATGGCAGAGCTGCGCGATATCGTGCTGGAAGGCCGCGGCGTCGCAGCTCCGGGTGGCTCATGGGAGGTGGTTGAAGGCCTGCGCGAGGCCTATCTCGACGATCTTGCTGGCGACTTCCGTCTCAGTCGGCCGCTGCGCGTGGTTTGCGCCACCGGCAATGGCACTGCAGGTGCCTTCGCACCCGACTTGCTCCGCCGTATCGGTGCCGACGTGGTCGAAAGGCACTGCACGCTCGACTATACTTTCCCCCATTACAACCCCAATCCCGAAGCGTTGGAGATGCTGCATGACATGGCAACCTGCTTGCGTGACAACAACGCTGATCTGGCGCTCGGTTTCGACGGTGACGGTGACCGTTGCGGTGTCGTGGATGACGAAGGAGAAGAAATTTTCGCCGACAAGATGGGCGTGATCATGGCGCGCGATCTGTCAGGGCTGTATCCGGGTGCCATGTTCGTGGCAGATGTGAAATCCACCGGCCTCTTCGCCTCTGACCCCGTGCTCCAGAAGAATGGCGCGCGGTCCGATTATTGGAAAACCGGCCACAGCCACATGAAACGACGCGTGAAAGAGCTGGGCGCGCTGGCCGGTTTTGAAAAATCGGGCCACTACTTTCTGGCCGAACCCTTGGGCCGCGGCTATGATTGCGGGCTCCGCGTCGCCGTTGAGATCTGCAAGCTGATGGACCGCAACCCCGACAAGAAAATCTCGGATCTGCGCCGCGCTCTGCCGCAGACATGGACGACCCCGACACTGTCGCCCTTCGCCGCCGATACGCAAAAGCGCGACATCCTCGCCCGCATCGTCACCCGACTGGAAGAGATGACAGAAACAGGCGGCACCTTGGGCGGGCGGCCAATCTCCGGTATCGTCACCGTGAACGGCGCGCGCGTATTGCTGGAAGACGGCAGCTGGGCGCTGGTCCGCGCCAGCTCCAATACTCCGAATCTCGTGGTCGTCTGCGAAAGCACCAGAAGCGAGGCGGATCTGCGCGCAATCTTCGAAGATATCGACGCAATTATCCGAACAGAACCGGACGTCGGCGCCTATGACCAAACCTTCTGACACCGCCCCTCTTCTTCTTGGCAAAAATACTCCGGGGAGCGCGAGGGGCTGGCCCCTCGCTCCGCTCCGTGCGCAATCACAAACCTGACCGACTGCAATGTCGCACCCCGGCAGCGACGGGTGACAAGCCTCCAGCGCTTGCCTATAAGGCGCGCAAATTGCCTTGGGACATCAAGAGGACGCATGACATGACCACGCAGGTTTTTGGCCACAAATCTCCCGACACCGACTCGACCGGTTCGCCGATCATCTGGGCCTGGTATCTCAATGAGGTGAAGGGCGAGGCTGCGGCGCCCAAGCTTCTGGGCGAACCCAATACCGAAGCCGCCTTCATGCTGGAACGCTGGAACCTCGACAAACCCGAAATCATCTCGGACGTGGCCGAAGGCGCTCCTGTGATCATCGTCGACACCAATAATCCCGCCGAACTGCCCGAAGGCATCAATGCGGCGGATATCGTGGGCATCATCGACCACCACAAGCTGGTCGGCGGCCTGGAAACCAAGGGCCCGATCGACATCACCGTGCGCCCGCTGGCTTGCACCGCCACGATCATGGTCGATCTGATGGGCAAAGACGCCGCAAAGATGCCCGACGCCATCAAAGGTGCCGCGCTCAGTTGCATCCTGTCGGACACGCTGGAATTCCGCTCGCCCACCACAACCGACCATGACCGCGCCGTGGCCGAGACCCTGGCCGAGCAACTGGGCATAAATATCTCCGAATATGCCGCCGAAATGTTTGCGGCCAAATCAGACGTCAGCGAATTTTCAGATGCCGAGCTTCTGCGCATGGATTCCAAGGAATACGGTGTCGGCGACACAAAATTCCGGGTCTCGGTTCTGGAAACCACCGCGCCGGCGCAGGTTCTGTCGCGCAAGGACAGCCTGATGGCAGCAATGACCGACGTGGCCAAGGAAGACGGCGTCGATCAGGTGCTGTTGTTCGTCGTGGACATCCTGAACGAAGAGGCGACGCTGCTTGTTCCGAACGATCTGGTGAAGGCCGTGGCCGAAAAGAGCTTTGACGCGTCAGTCAACGGTGACACAGTCGTGCTGCCCGGCGTAATGAGCCGCAAAAAGCAGATCATTCCGAACCTCAAGGTCTGAACCACCAGGATTTCAGAATTGCATCAGGGTGCCCGCGGGTGCCCTGTTCGTTTTCAGCACGTCAATGCAGCCACCCGCTCCGTTCTGAGGACTTCTGAACGGATCGTGCGCGTTTCAGACAAAACACCTTGTGCGCGGAGTTTTGCAATGGTGTGG
The DNA here is from genome assembly GCF_900176485.1 of Primorskyibacter flagellatus. Classification (GTDB taxonomy): domain Bacteria; phylum Pseudomonadota; class Alphaproteobacteria; order Rhodobacterales; family Rhodobacteraceae; genus Primorskyibacter; species Primorskyibacter flagellatus. Next base: position 125,364 of record NZ_FWYD01000003.1, on the reverse strand, counting down.
TCAAACCGCGCGGGCTACGGCATAGATCGGTGAACATGATGCTGTCACCGAAAGGCCCCTTCCATGACCCAGATCATCTCTGCGCTTTCCGAGATTTCCGATACCTATGACGCGATGTTCGTGGACCTTTGGGGATGCGTGCATGATGGCATAAAGGCCCTGCCGGACGCGGTCGCGGCATTGCAGGCTTACCGGCAGCGTGGTGGCGCGGTGGTTTTGCTGACCAACGCCCCAAGAGCCCGCAACGAGGTTGCAAAGCAGCTTGAGAAATTTGGTGTGCCGACAGATGCCTATGACACAATCGCCACGTCGGGCGATTCCGGTCGGGCTGCGATGTTTCGCGGTGCCGTCGGCCGCAAGGTCTGGTTCATCGGCCAGCCCCATGACCTGAGCTTTTTCGACCCGCTGCATCTGGTGGAAGATCCGGTCGAGATTGTCCGGGTGGAACTGGATGAGGCCGAAGGCATCGTTTGCTGCGGCCCCGAGGACCCCCTCGCCGATCCCGAGGTCATGCGACCCGAGTTCCTGATGGCCAAGACCAAGGGACTGCCACTTCTTTGCGCCAATCCCGACATCATTGTTGACCGCGGGGACCAGCGCGAATGGTGCGCAGGGGCACTTGCCAAACTTTATACTGAAATGGGTGGCGAGAGCCTCTATTTCGGCAAGCCCTACCCGCCGATCTATGATCTGGCGCGGCGCAGATTGGCGGAACTTGGCAAGGATGTGGCCGATTCTCGCATTCTGGCGGTCGGGGACGGCGTCTTGACCGACATTCAGGGCGCCATGGGCGAAGATATCGATTCGCTGTTCATTTCCGGTGGGCTTGCGGCAGAAGAGACCAAAACCTCTCATCAGCCCGACGAATCGGCGCTGAAAACCTATCTCGAAAAGGAACAGGTTTCTCCAACCTATACTATTGGACAGCTTCGCTGACCTTAAAAAGACTTGCTTTTCTGCGACTGCGAAGTAATAAAGTTTCCCAGAAGGGCGACTTATCGTCTGAATATTACAAGGCAGTTTGCCATGGAGGGCCGGATGTTCGACAATTTGCCTCGCGGAACCATCTGCATCGAAGATATCGAGATGGGGATGACACGCCACCTGCGCAAACAGGTGACCGATCGCGATATCGAGCTGTTCGCCGAGGTCTCCACCGACCGGAACCCTGTGCATCTGGATGATGACTATGCGCAGGATACAATATTCGAGGGCCGAATTGCACATGGCATGCTGACCGCCGGGTTGATCTCTGCGGTGATTGGCGAACAATTGCCCGGACATGGTACTGTCTATATGGGTCAGACGCTGAAATTTCTCGCACCTGTGCGTCCCGGCGACATGGTTTATGCAGAGGTCAAAGTGGCCGGGATTGATCATGGCAAGCGTCGTGTGACGCTGGAATGTCACTGCGCGGTCGATGGCAAGAAGGTCCTGATCGGTGAGGCTGTCGTTTTGGCGCCGTCACGCAAGTTCGACTGACCGAAGGTACAGCTTTTGCGGCATGACGCATGGCAGCCGGCCCGTCACAGACGCCCATAGTTGGCCGCGACGACACATCTCTCGCTTGAACACGACGCGCGGGGCGGATAGGCCAATCGGATGAGGATCATCCGCGACTATCAGTATGTAGCCCCTGAAGATCGCGGCGCCAGCGTCGCTATCGGAAATTTCGACGGCGTGCATCTTGGGCACCAAGCGGTGATCCGGATGGCACAGGAGGCCGCGCCGGATGCGCCCTTGGGCGTATTGACCTTCGAGCCGCATCCGCGTGAATATTTCGCCCCCGAAAGCCCGCCTTTCCGGTTGATGCGTCGCACGGCGCGCACCTCGCGTCTGGAAAAACTGGGGGTTGAACGGCTGTATGAGCTGAATTTCAACGCCGCTCTCGCCTCTTTGACGCCTGATGAATTTGCCCGCCGCGTGATCCATACGGGGCTTGGCCTTCGGCATGTCGTGGTTGGCGCGGATTTCTGCTTTGGCAAAGGCAGGTCGGGCAATGTCAGCGATCTACAACAATTCGGGCGGCAAATGGGCTTCGGCGTGACGGTAGCTAAACTGCTGGAAGGCTCAGGCGGGCAGGTCTCCTCGACCGCGATTCGCACGGCTTTGTCAGAGGGCCGCCCGCGTGACGCGGCGGCGCAACTGGGCCACTGGCACCGAATCGAAGGCCGCGTCATCGGCGGCGAACAACGTGGCCGGGTTCTGGGCTACCCAACGGCCAATATGTCCATCGACGGGCTGCACCGGCCAAAATTCGGCGTCTACGCAGTGCTGGTAGACGTATTGGACGGTCCTCATGTGGGGCAGTATCACGGCGCTGCATCTATCGGGATCAGGCCGATGTTCAACGGCGAAAAACCCAATCTTGAAACCTTCCTGTTCGATTTTTCAGGCGATCTATACGGCGCAACGCTGTCCGTCGGGCTGGTGGAATTCCTGCGCGGCGAAGAGAAATTCGAAAGCCTGGACGCTTTGATCGCGCAGATGGACGAGGACTGCGTCCGGGCACGCAAAATTCTGGTTCAGGCATGAAGCCGGCCAAGGACCCCATCGACCGGACTGGTTTGGCTCCACGCTTCTGGGAGACCAAAGGCTTGCGGCAGATGACGGTCGCGGAGTGGGAGGCGCTCTGCGACGGGTGCGGCAAGTGCTGCCTGAACAAGCTGGAGGACGAGGATACCGGCCATGTAGAGCTGACCCGCGTTGCTTGCCGGCTGTTTGACGACACCACCTGCCGTTGCGCAAAATACGAGATCCGCCACCAGTTTGTACCTGAATGCATCGTGCTTAAACCCGAAAATATTGACAGTCACGCCTATTGGATGCCGCGCACCTGTGCCTACCGGCTGCTATGGGAGGGCAAGCCACTATACGATTGGCATCCGTTGATTTCAGGGGATCCCGACACGGTTCATGCCGCGGGCGTGTCGATGCAACATCGCACCGTCCCGGAGTTCGAGATCGACGAAGACGACTGGGAAGACCACATCATCGAGGAGCCGATCTAGAAGATGTATTTCGCATCAGACAATTCCGGCCCGGTCCCGCAAGAGGTGCTGGACGCGCTCGCAGAGGCGAATTCCGGCTATGCGATGGGCTATGGCGACGATCCACTGACCGCCGAGGTGCAGACCCGCATCCGGGAGATCTTTGAAGCACCGCAAGCAGCGGTCTACCTTGTCGCGACCGGCACGGCCGCCAATGTATTGGGTCTGGCAACGGTCACGCAGCCCTGGCAGACGATCTTCTGCACCCCGGTGGCCCATATCCATCAGGACGAATGCAATGCGCCGGAATTCTATACCGGCGGCGCGAAACTGACGCTGGTCGGCGACGGGGACCGGATGACGCCGGAAACCTTGCGCGCGGCGATCGAGGCCGAGGGCAATCGGGGTGTGCATGGACCACAGCGGGGCTGTGTCTCGCTGACCTCAGTCACCGAATGCGGCACCGTCTACGGGCTGGACGAATTGCACGCGCTCGCCGCTGTCGCCAAGGGTTACGGCCTGCCCGTGCATCAGGATGGTGCGCGGTTCGCCAATGCGCTGGTGGCGCTGGACTGTTCCCCTGCTGAGATGACATGGAAGGCGGGCGTCGATGTGCTGTCCTTCGGTGGCACCAAAAACGGCCTGATGGGTGCCGAGGCAGTTGTCCTGTTTGATCCGGATCGCGCGCAGGAATTCGAATATCGGCGCAAGCGCGGCGGTCATCTGTTTTCCAAACACAGATATCTTTCAGCGCAGATGGCAGCCTATCTGACGGACGATCTGTGGCTGCGCCTCGCGCGCTTGGCCAACGAGCGGGCGGCACAGTTGGCCCAGGGGCTGCGCGACTGCGGCGTGGACTTTGCCTTTGAACCTGCCGCGAACATGGTCTTTGCACAGCTGACCCGCGCGACGCATAAACGCCTGCAAGACGCCGGTGCGATCTATCACCTGTGGGAAGGCACGCAGGAAGGTAACGACCCCGACGAATTCCTGACCGGCAGGCTGGTATGCGACTGGTCCCTGCCAGAGCAAGATGTCACAAGATTTTTGACCGTCCTGAAGGGCTAGTTGCAATATCCTCAAAGGACACAATGCATGGCGTTGACTGCCCCCTGACGCGTATTGCAGACAGCGGACTCAACCAGATGTCGATGTATGCCCGGAGACGGCAATAAATATGGCATCAACGCGCGCGATTCTGCGATCATGTCCAAAATGCGCAGTTTCCGACTGCGGTGTATTGGTCTATGAGATCGGGTGACAACGATAAAAAAGCAGGCACATGTTCGATCAAACTGACCCGACCCGGCTTCAGGCCGCCAACCGACCTGCAAGAGAATGGATCAAGATCCTTTCAGGATACCGTGAGCCTGACACATCCCGCAGCCTTTTTGAGCTTGGCGTGACGCTTGGCCCCTTCGTCCTGCTATGGGCGCTGGCCTGGTGGTCACTTGGGATCAGCTATTGGCTGACTCTGGCGATCTCGGTGGTCAATGCCGCATTCCTGTTGCGTCTTTTCGCCATTCAACATGATTGTGGGCATGGTGCCTATTTCAAGAACCGCTCGATGAGCGACTGGCTGGGCCGGGTGATCGGCGTGCTGACCCTGACCCCCTACGGCGTCTGGCGACACACCCATTCCGTCCACCACAGCAGCTCTGGCAATCTGGGGCGGCGAGGCATGGGCGACATCCATACCATGACAGTTGCAGAATACCGCGCACTGACGCCATTCCACCGGCTGATGTACCGGTTGTACCGACACCCCGTCATCCTGTTCGGCTTGGGGCCGGGATATATCTTTCTGGTGCAGAACCGCGTGCCACTTGGGCTGATGGGGCGTGCGCGGTTTTGGGTCAGCGCGATGTGCAACAATGCGGCAGTGCTGATCGGGTTGGGCCTGATCCTGTATTTCGGCGGCGTGATGCCGATTCTGTTGATATTTCTGCCCTCGACCCTGCTGGCGGCCACCACGGGCGTTTGGCTTTTCTACGTCCAGCACCAGTTTGAAACGGCTCACTGGGACACGGACGAAAACTGGCAACTGCATGACGCGGCGCTGCACGGAAGCTCGCATTATGTCATGCCTGCTGTCCTGCAATGGCTGAGCGCCAATATCGGCATCCACCATGTGCACCATCTTTATAGCCGCATCCCGTTCTACCGACTACCGGAAGTCCTGCGCGATCATTCCGAACTGGCCGATGGCAACCGCTTGACCATCCGCGAGAGCTTTCGCAACGCCCGGATGCATCTGTGGGATGAAGAAACGCGCCGCCTGCTGACGTTTCGCCAAGCCCGCGCAAAGTTTGCGCAACCTGCCCCGGTCATCTGAACCGGGGCCTCGCCACGCGCGCCGCGCATGACGCCCTTCGCACCACAAGACAACCGGCGCGACGCTTGCTAATGTCTGATTTACCAAGCCGGCCGCGTGATCCGCGCGACCGGCACCGTAAATAAGGGGCAACAGATGGCAGGTCTATATTTCGATGAGCTGGAGGTCGGGCAGGTTTTCAAACATGCGCTGCACCGCACCGTCACCGAGACGGATAACGTGATGTTTTGCGCAATGACGCATAATCCCGCACGGCTGCATCTGGACGAAAAATACTGCCAGGAAGAAACCGAATTCGGCCAACGCATGGTCAATAGCGGCTTCACGCTGGGGCTGATGGTTGGCATTTCTGTCGGCGACACGACGCTGGGTACGGCCATTGCCAATCTGGGCTGGGACGAGGTGCGCTTTCCCGCGCCGGTGTTTCACGGCGATACATTGCGGATAGAAACCGAGGTGGCAGAACTGCGCGACAGCAAATCGCGCCCCAATGCCGGAATCGTCACCTTCATCCACCGTGCCTACAATCAGAACGACGTGTTGGTCGCGCAGTGCAAACGCAGTGGGCTGCAACTGAAATCCCCGGCGGCCTCGGGCTGATTCAACGTCTCTCGGCAAACCCTTCGGCCAGCGCAATGATGTCGCGGGCGGTCTTTACATGGGCGATGTCGATATGCTCGCCATCATACATGACCGACGCCCGCCCGGCCGCCTGCGCCGCGTCCAGCGCATCGACCATGCCCCTGTAATAGGCGACCTCCTCGAGCGTGGGGGTGAAAACGCGGTTCACGACCTCGACATTCGAGGGGTGCAGGATCAAATCCCCCGCCATGCCCAACTGGCGGTCGTATTTCGTGAAGCTCTCCAGCCCGTCAAGATCCTTGACCTGCTGCCATAGCCCTCCAATCGGCAGCTTTCCGGCGGCGCGGGCGGCCATGACCACACGCGATTTGAGGTAATCGGTTTCGCGCCCTTCCACGGTCCAGATGAACCCCAGCGCGCGGGCCACATCGGCATTTTTTGCCGTACATCCGACAATCCCGGCAACGCGCGGATGCTCTGCAATCTCGAAACACAACTGCATCGACCGGGCGGTTTCAAGGATCGGGATCAGCCTGACAGAGCCGATCTCCAGATTGTTGCGGCTCTCGGCCTCCGCGACCATACAGGCTGCGGTATGCACATCCTCCGGCCCCCAGGGTTTGGAAACGACGATGCCTTCCAGTCCCGGCTGCACCACGGCCATCAGATCGTCGTAGTCATAAAGATGCGCCGACTTGTTGACCCGAACCCAGACGCGCTGCCCCTTTGCCGCCAAACCTTCAATCTTGCCTGCGACCAGCGCACGGGCCTGTGCCTTTTCGTCCGGCGGCACGCTGTCTTCGAGATCGAGGATGATCGCATCGGCACCCGCATCCGCGGCCTTGTCGATCATCCGTTCCTTATTGGCTGGTACGAACAGAAATGAGCGGATCGGTTTCATCCAAGGGGTCCTTTGTCGAGATGCCGGCAGACAAAGCCTAACGCGGTGCCTTGACGGTTGGAAGATGCGGCGTGCGTTTGGGTTTTGCGAACGTACCATGTGCAAACCGAGCAACATGGACAGTCTGACGTCGACACCGGCCCGATCCTCTGGCAGATACGCGTCAGGCCTGCATCATTTATGCACCCAGAAGAAACAGACCGTGGAGACCTGATATGCGCCGCATCCTGATCACCGGAACCGCAGGGTTCATCGGCTTTCACCTTGCGCAGCTTCTGCTGGCCGAAGGTTACGCGGTACACGGGTATGACGGGATGACGGATTATTACGACGTCACCCTGAAACAGCGCCGCAACGCGATGCTGCTGCAATCGGACAGGTTTTCGATGACAGAGGCGATGCTGGAAGATGTTGCCGCCTTCGACAAGGCGGCCGACGATTTCCGCCCCGACGTGATCGTGCATCTGGCCGCCCAGGCGGGTGTGCGCTACAGCCTTGAAAATCCGCGCGCCTATGTCGATGCCAATGTCACCGGCACATTCAACGTGATGGAGGCCGCCCGTCGACACGAAGTGGATCACCTGCTGATGGCCTCCACCAGCTCTGTCTACGGCGCGAACACCGAAATGCCCTTCCGCGAGACCGACAAGGCCGACACGCCGATGACGATCTACGCCGCCACCAAGAAGGCGACAGAGGCGATGGGCCATTCCTATGCGCATCTGTGGAACCTGCCCACGACGATGTTCCGGTTCTTTACTGTTTACGGCCCATGGGGACGGCCCGACATGGCCTATTTCAAATTCGCCAACGCGATGCTGAAAGGCGACCCGATCGACATCTACAATCAGGGCGACATGTATCGCGACTTCACCTATGTCGAGGATCTGGTCCGCGCCATTCGGCTGCTGATAGACGCAGCACCCGTGCGGCCCGAAGATGGCGTGGTGCCCGAGGGCGACAGCCTGTCGCCAGTGGCACCCTACCGCGTCGTCAATATCGGCAATTCGGACAAGGTACGGCTGCTGGATTTCATCGAGGCGATCGAAGACAGCCTTGGCGTGAAGGCAAAGCGCAACTACATGGAAATGCAGAAAGGCGACGTGCCCGCCACATGGGCCGAAGCTTCATTGCTGCACACGCTGACCGGCTATCGCCCACAAACGGACTTTCGCGAGGGGATCGACCGGTTCGCGCGCTGGTATCGCGACTATTACAACGTCTGAGGCTAGGCCTCCCAACTGGCAACCTTGCGGTCGATGGTCTTGCGCGACACGCCCAGCCGACGCGCGGCCTCGGCCCGGTTGCCATCACAAAGGTCCAGAACGTGCAGGATGTGGCGTTGCGTGACCATATCCAGATTCTCGATCGCCTGCGTGCCCGAGATGGCCGCACCGCCCGTAAACCCCTCGGGGAACGCGCCAAGAATCACCGACCTCTCAATCAGGTTCTTCAACTCGCGCACATTCCCCGGCCAGTCGTAGCGCCGCATCTTCAACAGCGTTTCCGCATCAAGATCCAGCCCCGGCATGCCCAGCGTCACGGCAAACTGGTCCATGAACAACGCCGCCAATTCGACAATATCCTCTGACCGGTCCCGAAGCGGCGGCATGGAAATCTCGAACACGTTGATGCGGTGGTAAAGATCGGCGCGAAACCTGCCATCCGCCACGGCCTGTTCCAGATCGGCATTGGTGGCAAACAGGAAGCGCAGGTTCAGCATCAACTCGCGTTCAGCGCCGACCGGGCGGACGCGCTGATCCTCCAGCACCCGCAAGAGCGCGACCTGAAGCTGCTCGGGCATCTGCGCGACCTCGTCCAGAAACAGCGTCCCGCCATCAGCCAGGAGCAACAGACCGGGGCGCAGCCGGTCGTTCTCTTCGACCACACCAAACAGTTCCGCGGCAATCCGATCCAGGGAAATCGCCGCGCAATTGACGGTGACAAACGGCTTTTCGGCGCGGTCCGACAGCTTGTGCAGATGCCGCGCCGCCAATTCCTTGCCGGTGCCGCTGGCCCCCGTGAACAACACCGGTGTCGGTAAAGGTGCCAGCTTGTGCAGCAGCGCGCGGACGGCACTCAACGCCTCGGACTTGCCCAGCAACTGCCCGTAACCGACATCCGACAACAATTCCCGGCGCAGAAGCGTGTTGTCCCGGCGCAGGTATTTGCGATCCAGCGTGCGGGCCACGGCACCAAGGATCTGATTGGCGCGAAACGGTTTCAACACAAAATCGCTCACCCCGGCGCGCAGGGCGGCAATCGCGGTTTCCAGATCGGCATAGGCGGTCATCAGGATCGTGTCCGCGAAAAACCCCAGCCGCTGCTGCTCGGTCACCCAGTCCAGCCCGGACATTCCGGGCATGATGTTATCCACGATGACCAGATCGAAATGCGTCTCATCCAGCCTGCGCGACGCCTCATTCGCACTCGCGGCTTGCTCCACCCGCTTGACCCTGGGTTCAAGGATTTTCTTCAGAAAATTGCGCATTCCGGGTTCGTCGTCGATCACCAGAATCGACGCCCCGGACAAGGGCGCGCTATATTCATCGGACGCGTTGATTGGACCCTTCATCGCAAAGATACCCCTTCGCAACGCCTGTAAAGGTCAGTCAAGCCGGACGGACGGCCCGGAAGAGACCTCTTGCGCCGAGAACCCCACCTCTTGCAGCGCGTAATGCGCGCCCACACCGATCACGGCGATGGCGACAAAGGCGATCAACATAGATTTCATTTTGCCCTACTCCTCATGTTCCACCGGTGCGCGCGTGGCCTGTTTCAGGAACTCTATCAGATCGGCACGATCCTGCTGCGCTGCGATCACCTGCATCGGCATCTTTGTTCCCGGAACATAGTGGTCCGGGCCTTCGTCGAACAGAGCGTCCACGGTTGTCTCATCCCAGAGGATCGTCGATCCGGTCAGTGTCGCGGAATAATTGTAGCCCGGCACTGTCCCGGCACGCCGACCGAACAGACCGTGCAGGCTCGGCCCGGCCTTGCGGGACGCTTCCGCCCCAAGCGCGTGGCAGATCGAACATTTGCGCATGAACTGCCGCTCACCATTGCTCATGTCCTCGGCGGGGCGCAGGAAACTGCGCGCGCCGGAAATCCCAGGCTCAAATGCATCCAGCGCGGCAACGGGCCAGCCAAAGGCCACGTCATCCAGCCCGCCCGCCCAGATCGTCGTCCCGTCAGGCGAAAAGGCAAGCGCCCAGACCGGGCCTTCGCGTGTGGCCCGAAAGTCGCGCGTGATCCGCCAATCTTCGGTGTCCAGCATCATGATATAGCCATGCCCGTCCCCGACGGCGAGCTGATGGGTCCCGGCATGATGGGCCATCGACAGGATCGGGCGCCGGTCAAGCGTGAAATCGGCAATCTCGGCACCTTCATGATCAATGATGCGGGTGCCGCCATCCACCGCGCCATAGGCGATCCAGTCATCCGTCACGATCACCTCGTTAATCCCGAACCCGTGACGGATAATCGGCAGCATCGCACCCTTCGCAAGGTCAAAGCGCATCAACTCGCCCGTAGATGTCCCGGCATAGAGCGTATCTGGACCAGAAAATGCCACCGCATTTACCGCTCCCGGCGCTTCCAGAAACCGTGGCTCAGGCTCTTCAAGCGGCGGATAATGCGCGCTGGCCCAGTCTGCATCCAACGGCATCAGCCCGATGGTCCCGTCCCAGGATGCACTCGCCACCAGCCCCGCTTCGGTCGAGACGGCGACATCCGTGACCTTGCCCCGGTGCTGCCCCAGCACGCGGCTCACGCCACCTTCGGACCAAAGACGCACGCTGAAATCATCGCCGCCTGACACCAGCATCCCGTCGCCGTGGAATGTCACCACGCCGACCGCAGCCGCGTGCCCTTCCAGCCAGACAGGTGCGCCCCCTTCCCAAAGGCCCACCGAATTGTCGAAACTGGCGGTTGCAACGCGCCCGTCACCATCCACGGCAATATCCATGATCGGGCCGCCATGCCCTTTCAGCGTGGTGAAATCCTGCGCGCCCGCAGAGGTCGCACAGAGCCAGATGGCGAGGATAAGCGCGCGTTGCACCCGCCTACTCCGCTGGCGTGGCGTCGCTGGCCGGGGACTTTTCTTCGGCTTTCACCTCCTCCAGCCAGATCGAATGATGCTGATGCGCCCAGGCTTCATCCACCTCGCCAGAGCCCATGGCGTCAAACGCGCCCTCCATTCCCAAAGTCCCGATATAGATATGCCCAAGAATGATCGCCATCATCACGAAGGCAACGATGGCGTGCCATAGCTGCGCCAGTTGCATTTCCTCTTGCGGGGCCAGCGACGCGGGCAAGGGGTCCATACCGAACCAACCGGGCGCGCCCATATCGTTGAGGATGCCAAACGTCTTGGCAAATAGCGGCATTTCGAACGGGAACAACAGGGACAACCCCGAAACCGACAGGGACGCCCCCAGGATGATCACCGACCAGAAAACCAGCTTCTGCCCGGCATTGAACTTCTTTGCCGGCGGATGCTTCTTGCCGATGATACCGCCCGCCTGCGAAATCCAGACCAGGTCAAGCCGATTGGGAATATTGTGCCAGACCCACAGGACGAATACGAGGATCAGCCCCAGCATGAAAGCCCAGGCCACGTTATTGTGGATCAGCTTGGAAATCGTCAGCAGGGTCGCGTTCGCCTCTAGCCCCAGATAGGGCGCAATGAACATCCGGCCCATCAGGGTGACCAGACCCGTCAACCCTAACAGCACGAATGACCCGGCGACCAGCCAGTGCGAGAACCGCTCGAACGCCTGAAACCGCGTGACCGTCCTGCCGGTTTTCTCGCCCTCGATACGGACGCGCCCGCGCAGAAGGAAAAACACAACCAGAGCAGCAATCGTGCCAAGCAGCAACCAGCCGCCATAGGTAACCAGCGGCCCGCGACGAAACTCGTACCACCGCATGCCGCCATCCTGCACCAGCACCTTGCCCAGATCACCGCGCGTCGAGGTGGTGACCTCCGCTTCGTTATAGCGCAAAGCCCGCCAAAGCTCCGGATCGGACGCGCCACCCAACGGGCCCAGACCAGGCGCACTCACCGCATCCCCACCAATCGCTTCGCGGCGAAACCTGTCATCCACCGGCTCGCCGTTCTGGCGCCGTAGAATATCTTCCAATGTCTGCGCCCCGCCCGTGGCGGATCTATCAATCGGAAGTGCTTCAGCTTCCTGCGAACGCACCGCAGCGGGCAACGTCAGAAAAACCAGCATGAGAACGGTCATCAAATGACGCAACATTGTCCACTTCTCCAGACTCCAAAGGAAACAGGCCGCAGAGCCATCAATGGCCCCACCCCTTCTTCTTGGCAAAAATACTCCGGGGAGCGCGAGGGGCTGGCCCCTCGCTTCCGTCATTTTCACGCTGTGCCGACACCAGAGCGATCATGCACCAGTCGCAAAACCACCACCACTGTCGGACAGACACCAGGCCAGTTCCGGCGAGGGTCCCGCCCCGCCAGCCTGTCGCAAGGATCACCCGCCCTTCTGATCGTAGGCCGTGCCCCATCCCCAGGCACCAGAGCCGAAACCGCGCGCCACCACACGCTCGCGGTAGATCGCCGACACGATATCGCCATCCCCTGCCAGCAGCGCCTTGGTGGAACACATCTCGGCGCAGATCGGCAGCTTGCCTTCCGCGATCCGGTTGCGCCCGTATTTGGTGAACTCCGCGGCCGAGTTGTTCTCCTCGGGACCACCTGCACAGAAGGTGCATTTGTCCATCTTGCCACGCGATCCGAAATTGCCGGCCTGCGGGTATTGCGGCGCACCAAACGGACACGCGTAGAAACAATAGCCGCAACCGATGCACAGATCCTTCGAATGCAGCACGACACCGTCTTCGGTCTGGTAGAAGCAATCCACCGGACAGACCGCCATGCAGGGCGCGTCTGAGCAATGCATGCACGCGACCGAGATCGACCTTTCGCCGGGATCACCATCCTGGATGGTCACGACCCGTCGTCGGTTGATGCCCCACGGCACTTCGTGCTCGTTCTTGCACGCGGTGACGCAGGCGTTGCACTCGATGCAGCGCTCGGCATCACACAGGAATTTAGCTCTGGCCATTCTGTTTTCCTCCTTACGCTGGCATGATCTTGCAGAGAGTACACTTGGTCTCCTGCATCTGGGTCACGCTGTCATAGCCATAGGTCTGGGCGGTGTTGGAACTTTCCCCCAGCACATAGGGGTCAGCGCCGTCCGGATATTTGGACCGCAGATCCTCGCCCTGGAAATGGCCACCGAAGTGGAAGGGCATGAAGGCCACGCCCTCGCCCACCCGTCGTGTCACCATCGCCATGACCTTGACCTTCGACCCTTCGGCACCTTCGACCCAGACCTGCGCCCCGTCACGCACACCCAGATTGTTGGCGTCGCGCGGGTTGATCTCTACAAACATGTCCTGCTGGAGTTCCGCCAGCCACGGGTTGGAACGTGTCTCTTCGCCCCCGCCCTCATATTCGACCAGACGACCAGAGGTCAGGATGATCGGATAATCCTTGCTGAAATCCTGCTTCTGGATCGAGGCATACATGGTCGGCAAGCGATAGAACTTGCGGTCCTCATAGGTCGGATAATCGGCCACCAGATCGCGTCGCGGCGAATAAAGCGGCTCGCGGTGGACAGGTACGGGATCGGGGAAGGTCCACACCACTGTGCGGGCTTTGGCATTGCCGAAAGGGGCACAGCCATGCTTGATCGCGACCCGCTGGATGCCACCCGAAAGGTCGGTCTTCCAGTTGACGCCCTTGGCCTTGGCGTTGAAATCCGACGGGAAGGGCGACATGGACTGTTCGCCCACCTCTTCGGCGGCACCTTGCGTTCCATCGGCAGAGGTCAGTCCCGAAGTTGCACCATCGTCGCCGTCGTCGCTTTCACCAACGCCACCGTCGATCTGGACACCTGCGACACCCGCGATAGAGCGTTTCTCGGCATCCGTCAGATCGCCATCCCAGCCCAGATCCACAAGCATCTGATAGGTGAACTCCGGATAGCCATCCTGAATTTCCGAACCGGGATTGAACACGCCTTCAGCCAACAGATTGTCACCGTCCCGTTCGACGCCGAAGCGGGCGCGGAAGCACAAACCACCCTCTGCAACAGGCTTGGACATGTCATACAGATTCGGCGTACCGGGATGGTTCATCTCGGGCGTGCCCCAGCAAGGCCATGGCAGACCGTAATAATCGCCATCCGCCGGACCGCCAATCGCCTGAAGCGTGGTGCGGTCGAACGTGTGCTGGTTGGCCATATGCAGTTTCAGCCGCTCGGGGCTTTGCCCGGTATAGCCCACCGTCCACATGCCACGATTGAGCTCGCGCAGCGTATCCTCGACATTGGGCGTTACGCCATCCTCCTCGATCGCGATGTTGCGGAACATGCGGTCGTGAAAGCCGAACTTCTTGGCGAACAGGCCGATGATCTCCTGATCCGGCTTGGATTCAAACAACGGGTCGAACACCTTCTCGCGCCATTGCAGCGACCGGTTGGACGCGGTGACAGAGCCATAAGTCTCGAACTGCGTTGCGGCCGGCAGCAGATAGACGCCATCGGCCCGGTCATGCAGCACGGCCGAGACTGTAGGATACGGGTCGACCACGACCAGCATGTCCAGCTTTTCCATCGCGGTCTTCATCTCGGCCATGCGGGTTTGCGAATTCGGCGCATGCCCCCACAGAACCATCGCCCGCAGGTTGTTGGGTTGGTCGATGTTTTCGGCATCTTCCAGCACCCCGTCGATCCAGCGCGACACCGGTATCCCGGTCTCGTACATCAGGTTCTTGTCCTTGCCGTCTGCGCCCTTGACGGTCTGGAACTGACCGTTCAACCAGTCAAAGTCCTCCTCCCAGACCCGTGCCCAATGCTGCCAGGCACCTTTTGCAAGCCCGTAATATCCGGGTAGCGTATGCGACAGAACACCCAGATCCGTGGCCCCCTGCACATTGTCATGGCCGCGGAAAATGTTGGCACCGCCGCCCTGTGTTCCGATGTTGCCCAGCGCAAGTTGCAGCACGCAGTAAGCGCGCGTGTTGTTGTTGCCCGTCGAATGCTGGGTTCCCCCCATGCACCAGATCAGCGTGCCGGGACGGTTGTTGGCCAATGTCCGGGCGACGCGGCCCAGCTGGCTGCCGGGGGTGCCGGTCACGCGCTCGACCTCATCGGGGTTCCACTTGGCAACCTCTTCGCGGATCTGATCCATGCCCCAGACACGGGTGCGGATGAACTCCTTGTCCTCCCACCCGTTTTCGAAGATGTGCCACAGGACGCCCCAGATCAGCGCCACATCGGTGCCGGGGCGGAAACGGACATATTCGTCGGCATGGGCCGCGGTGCGGGTGAAGCGCGGATCGCACACGATCAGCGGCGCGTTGTTCTCTTCCTTCGCCTTCAGCAGATGCAGCAACGACACCGGATGCGCCTCTGCCGGATTGGACCCGATCAAGAACATCGCCTTGGAATTATGGATGTCGTTATAGCTGTTGGTCATGGCACCGTAGCCCCATGTGTTCGCAACACCCGCAACCGTGGTCGAATGGCAGATCCGCGCCTGGTGATCCACGTTATTCGTGCCCCAGTAGCTGGCAAACTTGCGGAACAGATAGGCCTGTTCGTTGCTATGCTTGGCGCTGCCCAGCCAATAAACGCTGTCCGGGCCGGATTGCTCGCGGATCTGCATCATGCCGTCGCCGATCTCGTTGATCGCCTGTTCCCAGCTGATGCGCTTCCACTCACCACCCTCTTTTTTCATCGGGTATTTCAGACGGCGCTCGCCATGCGCATGTTCGCGCACCGAGGCCCCCTTGGCGCAATGCGCGCCCAGGTTGAACGGGCTGTCCCAACCGGGCTCCTGCCCGATCCAGACACCGTTCGACACCTCGGCCTGAACGGTACAGCCGACCGAACAATGCGTGCAGACGGATTTGCGCAGCTCTACTGCACCGCTTACGGCAGATTGAGCGCTGGCCTGTGTGACCGTTCCGCCTGTGGCGGCAATCGCCGCAAGGCCCCCGATCGCAAGACCGGACCCGCGCAGAAATGCGCGCCGGTCAACGGATGTTTGTGCCACATCCGACAGGATACTTGTCCGTTGGGGGCGTCGCGCAACCCCGTTGGTCTTTTTCCTAAGCATGGTTTCCTCCCTTCACGCGCCTCTTGCGCGCTTGGTTTACAAGAAGGCCGGAACAGTCGGGCGTCACGCAACCAGTCGTCCTCAGGCCAAATCCTGCATCCGGTTCAGAACCGGGCGCTGGTGTAGTAAGCGCGGGTATGCGCGGTATCCTGCATCTTTTCCGATGCCAGATCGACCTCTGCTGCCTCTGCTTCCGCCGTGCCGGTCGCTATCGCCACCGCGGCAAGCGGTGCCGTGGTCCCGGCCAGTTTCAGGAAATCGCGGCGGCTTGTGGCCTCGTAGGTTTTCCGTGTCATCGTGAGTACCTCCTCACTGGTTCTGACGGTTTCCCGCCACTCTGAGCCCACAGCCAATCGCCGCAGACATGTGATGTCGAAGGGGTTATCCCTTGCTCATCCGAAAGGCTTCGGCCTCGATCCCGATAAAGATGCGGCCGACCGTCCCGACAGGCGCATAGAAGACAGAGTTCTTCGCCGCCTCCAGGTCGGCAAAGAAATGCCCCGCCCAAGGCGCGATATGCTTGTTGAAAAAGCTCTTTTGCGCTGCCAGATCCGCCGCCACGCCGAACCGGCCAACAATCATCGCACCCATCATCTCCATCAGGCTGGCGATATTGTCCTCTGGCTCGAACACGTTTTCGGCCCGCGCCAGCCCACGCGCCGACATGTCCTGCCGCAGCGTAGCAAGGGGCTTCTCGTTCAGGAAACCTGTCAGGTAGTAACTGGCATAGGGCAGCAACTCGCCCCGCGCCAATCCGATGAACAGGCGGTTGTATTCGCTTTCTACCGTTGCGGTCCGCGTCAGCTTTGCCAACTTCGCAAGGGTCGAGATCGCCTGACCCAAATCACTGTCATCGCCTGACAATCCTGCAGTCTGAATCAATAGGCCCTCATCTGGTGGGCGCGACAGGAGCAGCCCAAGAAAATTGTACAGGTCCGCGCGCAGGCGGTCCTCTTCATTGATGGCGATGATGTCGGGCGTGGCGGTCATTGCTTCCTCGGTGATGTGGCGTTTTCCTTGAAAGAAAATACCATGCGCCGCGCTGTCGGTGCGGCCTGCTCGGTTTCGTATGATCCGGCGACGTCGATGCAAGGCCCCGGCTCAGAGGCCGAGGCGGGGTCGGCCGAAACAACGGGTTGCGCTTCGTCGTCGGACGCGGGCAACACAGCCAACCCGTCCCGGACTTGATCCGGGACCTCCGCCGCCGCGACGTCTCCCTCCTCCTCGCGCTCCTGCTCAGCCTCCGCTGCGCGCGCCTGAATGGCCCTCAGCATGCCCTTGCCGACCTGATAGGTCGTCTGGAGATTCTCCACGACATTGGCCGCATCGGTAAAATCACCGCCATAATCCACCAAGCCATCGACATTCGCCAGCACAGGATCAAGTCGCCAAAGGCGCCGCAATGCCCGAGTTTTGAGCCGGTCCGGCAGAGCCGATTGCATGAAAGCCCGCACCTGTTCCCCGTCCGCGAGCATATCCGGGTCCGGCATCCCAGCCTCTGCCAGCAATTCCTCATCCGGGCGTTCGGCCAACTCCGTCTCGCGGGCCTGCGCGTCGGCCTCTGCCAGTGCGGCCTCTTGGGCGCGTTCCTCTGCTTGAACGGCGGATTTTCGGCGGGTCCAGAAATCACTCATTGCAAACGCCTCCGCTTCAGCGTTGGCGAGGCGTAAATATCCGCCTCCTTGTCGATGCGGGGATCGCCAACGCCGTCCTGCACCAGATCCACCCGCAATTTGTCACGCTTGCGCTTGACGAAAATCTCATCGTGATGAAATTCTTCAATGAAGTCGCGCACCCATGCCACCAGCCCGTGCGGCATCGGAACTTTTTCGACGATCTCTTCGCCACTATCCGTGTAATCCTGCGCCTCGTAAGGTGAGGCCGTGACCAGCAGCACATCCAACGGCATGTCGTCGTCGCCCTCGCGCATCACGACATAGACACTGGGGATCGCTGCGGTCAGCCCGTGCAGATACGCTTCGGTATCAGAACCGTGAAGCTCCAGCACCACGGTTGCGGCATGATATTCCACGGCGTCACCTTCGCGGCGCAACTCATGCCATCGCGCAGGCCCCGCGCCAGGCAATACTGCCGTCGCCGTCCAGCACCAGGGCACCCAGCGCGTAATGCCCGGCGCTTTGCGCAGAACAACTCCTAACGGCATGGTCCGATACTTATTCGGATTGTGCATCAAGTCGCTTGGCCTCCCCACGCCTACCATGCGCCAACAAGACGCGCCGACAAAACGCTTTTTTCATGCAAATGCGCGCTTTTGGCTTGCTTTGGACAAAAAGGGGCGGCCTGACCCGCACACGGCAGACCAAGGGACGATTTGTCCAATCCGAGTATTTCCCTCTGGTTTCTGGAAGCTCCGCCCAACCGACTCAAGACATTCCCGTGGCGCGGCGATTTCCTGACGACACAACGAGCAAGGATAGAATAGCGGTTGTCGCGCGCCGCCAAAGAGGTCTAGGCTTTGGACGCGCGAGGCACGGCGAAACGAGGAACACGCCACCGCGCAAGGGAGGCACTAACTTGGCCAAAACATTGATAACATGCGATTGTCTGGGCAGTCAGGCCATCGACCACAAGGCCCTGAGTGCGGCAACAGGGCAGGACGTCCGGGCACCCTGTTCGGCGCTTTGTACACAGCAGATAGACCGCGCCGCCGCCGCTCTGACCCACGACGATACGATTTTCTGCTGCACCCAGGAGGCGCGAGTATTCGAGACGCTGGCGGCGGAACTGGGCACCGAGCCTCCTGCACTTCTTGACCTGCGCGACCGCGCCGGATGGACCGCCGACAAGGGCTCTACCCTGCCCAAAATGTCCGCGCTGATCGCCGAGGCGCTTTTGCCAGCGGCACCGGAGAAAACCGTCGATGTCGTCTCCGAGGGGCTTTGCCTGATCCTTGGGCCAACGGACGTCGCGCTACAGGCAGCCGATCAGCTTTGTACGCATCTTGGCGTCACCGTCCTGCTGGACATCGCGGCAGAGATCCCCGACAGCCGTGATTTTGACGTGATTGTCGGTCGGTTACGCAAGGCAAAGGGCGCGCTTGGGCAGTTCGAGGTTGAGATCGACGCGCTGCAACAGATTGAACCGGGCGGGCGCGGCGCATTCTCCCTCAGCCAGCCCCGCGACGGCGGTGTGTCGCAATGCGACGTGATCCTTGATCTGACGGGTGCGCCCCCCCTGTTTCCAGCCCATGAAAAACGCGAAGGCTATCTGCGCGCCGATCCCGACCATGCCTCCGGTGTTGCTGCTGCGGTCCTCGCGGCTTCACATCTGGTGGGCACATTCGAAAAGCCGCTCTATGTGATGACAGAACCGCTGCTTTGCGCGCATTCAAGGGCCGAGCAGACCGGCTGTACGCGATGCCTCGACATTTGCCCGACAGGTGCGATTTCACCGGATGGCGACCATGTCAGCATCGACCCGATGATCTGCGCGGGCTGCGGCGCCTGTTCGGCGGTCTGCCCCTCGGGCGCTGTCAGCTATGACGCGCCGCCGGTGGCAGAGACGTTCCGCCGGGTGCAAACCTTGGCCCAGGCCTATCTGGCGGCGGGCGGCACCGCGCCGCGCCTTCTGGTGCATGACGCGTACGGGGCCGAAATGATCCGGATTTCGGCCCGGCATGGCCGCGGCCTGCCTGCCGATGTGGTTCCCCTCGAATTGCCCGCGATCGGCGCTTTCGGCCATGCCGAAGCAGTCGCGGGCCTTGCCGCCGGTTTCGCCTCGGTCAGCCTGCTGCCCGGACCGGGGGCAGAGATGGACGCCTTGGCAGCACAGATCGCGCTTGCGACGGCGATTGCCGGTCAGGACCGGACGAAGATCCTTGATTTGACCGACCCGGATGCGCTGTCAGATGCGCTTTATGCCGAAAACGCGCCCGCCGCGCTGACCCAGCCTGTCCGCCCGATGGGAACCCGTCGCCAGATCACCCGGCAGGCCGCCCGCGCGCTGCATCCCGACGCGCACTCCTTGTCGTTGCCGGAAGGCGCACCCTATGGCGCGGTTGTGGTGGATACCGATGCCTGCACGCTTTGCCTGTCCTGCGTATCGCTCTGCCCATCCGGGGCGCTTGCCGACAACCCGGACCTGCCGCAACTGCGGTTCCAGGAGGACGCCTGCCTGCAATGCGGGTTGTGCGTCACCGTCTGTCCCGAAGATGCGCTGCGCCTTGAGCCCCGGCTGGACCTGACGGAAACCGCACTGACGCAGCAAGTCCTCAACGAAGAAGAACCCTTTGCCTGTATCGAATGCGGCGCGTTATTCGGGGTGAAATCCACCATCGACCGGATCACCGAAAAGCTGCAAGATCACGCGATGTTCGCGGGGGGCGACAAGCTCAAGATGATCCAGATGTGTGACAACTGCCGGGTAAACGCACAGTTTCATTCCACCGACAATCCGTTTGCAGGCAAGGAACGCCCGCGTGTGCGCACCACCGAGGATTACCTGTCCAAACGTCGCGATCACTGATGTTGCAAAGGGGCCCCAAGATCGGCCGCCGCCATTGTGGCGACGAAGGCCAGCACCGCCTCGACCTCGTCCAGTGTCAGGGTAACGGGCACAATGGGCGAAGGCCGGTCGATCGGGAAATCGGGCGTGACGCCATCAATCAGCGTGAAGGCCGGATGCGGGTTGAGGACGTAAAAGCCCAGAAACCGCGCCTCCCAGTCGGGCAGGCTGCGCAGCACCGCAAAGCTGGGGGTGGACCCGATACCACCACGCGATGCCGCATCCACGACGTGACAGCGCCCGCATTCCCGGCGAGAGACCGTCTGACCCAGTGCCGGATCCCCGGCCAGTTCCACGCGGGCAACCTGCGGCGCGGCCACTTTCGGCGGAGCGAAGAGCGGCGTACCTTCGGGCGCAAAACCGATGATCGTGCGCTGGCCCACCTGCGACGTCAGCCACTCGGCCAGCCGCTTGGTGCCGGAATGATCCGGGCGGCCCACTGCCATGTGCCATGTCCGGCCCGCGCCATGAAACAGCGCTCGACCCTCGTCGCCCAGCACCATATCGGCACCCTCGGCGTCCTCCTGCAACGCGACCTTCACTTGCGTCTTGAGCGAAAAGCGCGGCAGGATGTGACGCAGCAGGCCAGTTTCGACCAATGCGGGCGGAGCGTAAAGCTGCACCAGCTTGTCTTGCGCCCGGCCTGTCATTGGCGTCATACCAAGGACCAGAGCAACTATCAGGATGCGCCACGGCATGAGGGCAGGTTAGGCCTGCATTGTGGCGTGCGTCAATCACCAGCAAAGGAGATCAGAATATGAGCGAAGATTTCAACATGTCGATGCGGAAGTTTCTTAAACAGGTTGGCGTGACCTCGCAGCAGGCCATCGAAGAGGCGATGCGCGACAAGGGTGCGCCGGGAAAATCCTATGCCGTCAAGGCCGTTGTAACCATCGAAGAGCTGGACGTGACCCACGAGGTCACCGGCAAGATCACCAATCAGGACTGACCCCATGACCGCCAGCAGAGAGGCCGTTCTGGCAGCCCTCAAGGCTTTCGACGACCCTGTCGCAGGCGGCGATATCGTGGCAAGCGGCGTGGTGCGTGCGTTGAATGTCGACGCAGGCACCGTTCGCTTCGTGATGGAGATCGCACCAAGCCACGCCGATGCCTATACGCAGATCAAAGCGCAGGCAGAGGCGGCGCTGATGGCGCTTGACGGGGTGTCTCAGGTCTCTGTTGTGATGACCGGGCATACCGAAAAGGCACCGCCCGATCTGCGCCCGCAACGCCCTGCCGAACCCAAAGGGCCAGAGCGGATACCGGGGGTGGACCACATCATTGCCATCGCCTCGGGCAAGGGCGGTGTGGGCAAATCCACCGTGGCGGCCAATATCGCCTGCGCGCTGGCCCAGCAGGGCCGCCGCGTGGGTTTGCTGGATGCCGATGTCTACGGGCCGTCGCAGCCGCGCATGCTGGGCATTTCCGGGCGCCCTGCCAGTCCGGATGGCAAGATCATCCTGCCGATGCGGAACCACGGCGTCACGATGATGTCGATCGGGTTGATGACCAACGAAGATCAGGCCGTGGTCTGGCGCGGTCCGATGCTGATGGGGGCGCTTCAACAGATGATGATGCAGGTACAGTGGGGCGCGCTGGATGTGTTGCTGGTCGATCTGCCGCCCGGCACCGGGGACGTGCAGATGACGCTGAGCCAGAAGGCAAAGGTCGACGGCGCGATCATCGTGTCCACGCCGCAGGATATTGCGTTGCTGGATGCGCGCAAGGGGATCGACATGTTCAACCAGCTAAACGTCCCCATCCTTGGCATGATCGAGAATATGAGCACACATATCTGTTCCGCCTGCGGCCATGAGGAACACGTCTTCGGCCATGGCGGCGTTACGACAGAGGCGGCAAAGCTGGGCGTTCCGCTGCTGGCCGAAGTGCCGCTGGATCTGCAAATCCGGCTCGCCGCCGATGGCGGCGCGCCGATCACCGTCAGCCAGCCCGACGGCAAACAGGCCCGTGCCTTTCACGATATCGCCGCCGCGCTGGTGGCAAAGGGCGTGGCATGACGCCAGACCACGACGCGCCGACATTTCCGCCGCTGATGTGGGGCGAACCCGCCCAGGGCAACGCGTTCGATCACGCCTGCATGCGCGCGACGATGGGCTGCGATGCGGGTCTGGTGGCCTATGTGCTTGGGCCCCTTCAGGTCGAGGCGGCGCTGGTCTTCGCGCCCGAAGTCCCGCTTGGCAAAGCCATGGCGATGCTGCCGCTCTGCGGTGTGGGGTTGCAGAACGCGCTTGGCGCGCTGGCCCCGCCCGAGGTCGCCGTGCACCTTGGATGGGAAGGCGGCATTCGCGTCAATGGCGCGGGCTGTGGCCGGTTTCGGGTCATGGCCTCGGATGTCGATCCGGCGGCCATGGTGGATTGGCTGGTCGTGGGTTTTGCTCTGCCTCTGCTGCCGGAAGACGATGCACGCGCAACCCCGGACCGGACCGCGCTTTACGCCGAAGGCTGTGCCGATATTGCCCCGCCCGCGTTGATCGAAAGCTGGTCGCGCCATACGCTGAACTGGATCAACCGATGGGAAACCGAAGGCCCGCAACCTCTGCATGCCGAGTGGCGCGGGCTTGCATTCGGCATCGGCGAACCCGCCGCACCCGAGGGCCAGAGCGGCACTTTTCTGGGCATTGACGAAGATTTCGGGATGTTGCTGCGCACCGGGACCGCCACCCGCCTTATCCCGCTTACGACGCTATTGGAGAGCCCGCCATGAAACTCGCCCGCGCCATCCATTTCGACGAAAGCGATCAGCGTGTCTTTGCCAGCCCGGCGCGGACCGGCGAATGGTGCATTTCCGGCGGGTTCGAGTTTTCCAACTGGACCGAGGCCGATCTGTCCGGCAAAGCGCGACAGGCTTTCGCCAATGGCTGGCTGGGGCTGGAAACCGGCGGGCGCGTGACCTTTGTCGCGGTCACGGCGGTTGAACCATCCGAGGTCGAAACACTGACCGGCCTTCTGGCACAGCATTTCGTGACCTATTACGGCGCCCCCTCGCCCGAGGCCGCGCGGCCTGTTGCTGCCGAAGAAATCGCGCAGATGACCGACCTGTGCGAAGATCACGCGCCCAACACGCTGCTGACCGTCGCCCGCGAATTGACCGAGGCAGGCGTGCGCGAGGCGTTCCGGGTGATCGAGGCTCAGGATGCCGGGCTGGACCAGTTCGCCATCCATGGCGATGTCGATCCCTAACCAGTTTGTGGTCACGCTGGAGAGCGTCTGACGACCCGAGCGGGAGACGTAAACGACGTTTCACCATCGCCCGTGCATCCATTGATCAATTCGTAGGCACGGTCAAACGTAAGCCACGCTTCCCGCATTCTGCGCGTGGTCATCCAGTTCGCGTTTCACTTCGCGATAAGTGTTTTGATTGAACAAGACAGGTTCAACGGCCCCGGACGCCTCCGATCTTAGGGCACCAGCGCAGGTTTGCACCGGGTTGCGGTAACGCGTAGGCTTTGGTGGCCCGAGGAGAGTTCCGCACATGACCTCAGTTCGCCTGCGTCTGCTTGTTCTGGCGCTTGCCCCGCTGGTTCTGTTGATGCCCTTTCTGCTTGTGATCGGCATGACGCGCTGGACCGCGGATTACGACAAGCTTTTGATAGCGAATGTCGAAAGCGACCTGCGCATCGCCGAGCAATACCTCGCGCAGCTTACCGAAAAAACGGGCGACGAATTATTGGGAATCGCGGGCTCTGTCGAATTTGCGCGCAAATTGGCGGAAGGACCACCTGCACAGAAAACCTTCCTTGCACAAAAGCGCGCAGAGCTTGGTTTGGATTTTCTGTCCTACTTGCCACGCGACAGCGCCCGGAACGCGACGACCCGCTGGCCGGTCATCGCCGAAGCGCTTGTTGGCAGGGCCAAGACAAGCATCGACATCTTTGACGCCGAAGCGCTGGCAGCCCTGCCCGGTGATCTTACCCGCCGCGCCCGGATCGACCTGATGGACACCGAGGCCGCCGTCCCCACCGATCGCACGGCCGAAGATCGCGGCATGGTGGTGCATTCGGCAAGCCCGGTGCGGCTGACCGGCCAGGAAGGCGTGCTGGTGGGCGGCATCCTTCTGAACCGCAACCTGGATTTCATAGATTCGATCAACGACTTGGTCTACCTCAACGCCGTGACCGGCGGCGATAGGCAAGGGACCGCGACGCTGTTTCTGGAGGACGTGCGGATCTCGACCAATGTGCGTCTGTTCGAAAACGTGCGGGCACTTGGCACCCGCGTTTCTGCCGCCGTGCGCGGCACCGTGCTGGGCGAGGGGCGCACCTGGCTGGACAGCGCCTTCGTGGTAAACGACTGGTATATTTCCGGCTACATGCCCCTGACCGACAGTTTCGGGGAACGTGTCGGCATGCTTTATGTAGGCTTTCTGGAGGCCCCCTTCGCCGCAGCCAAACGCAGGGCCATCTTGTGGATGCTGGGGGCGTTTGCGGCAGTTCTGGCCGTCTCCGCACCGGTGTTTCTATGGATGGCCAAGGGTATTTTCGCACCGTTGGAACGCATGACCCAAACGATGAGCCGCGTAGGCGAAGGCGACCTGTCGGCCCGCATCGGGCAGGTAAATGCGAAGGGAGAGATCGGCGCGGTCGCCGGACATCTCGACGATCTGCTGGATCAGGTACAGGATCGCGACCGTCGGTTGCGGGCCTGGGCGGATGAACTGAACCAACGCGTCGATGAACGCACCGCGCAGCTGCGCGACGCGAATGACAGGCTGGAGGACACCTACCGTCAGCTTGTGGTCAGCGAGAAGCTGGCCTCGATCGGCGTGATCACCGCCGGCGTCGCGCATGAGATCAACAATCCCGTCGCCGTCATTCAGGGCAACGTAGATGTGATCCGCGAGACTTTGGGCGACGGCAGCGCGAAGGTGCAAACAGAGCTGAACCTGATAGATGACCAGGTCACCCGGATTGCGGTGATCGTCGGCAAGTTGCTGCATTTCGCCGGTCCCGGCGAAGGCGGCGACCAGGCCGAGGTGAATGATCTGAAACCCGTGGTGAATGACTGTCTGGTGCTGGTCAAACACGCGATTTCAAAGGATGAAATCGCGGTCCACACGACGTTTCATCCCGCCCCGCTGGTCTGCGTCGACGCGGGTGAAATGCAGCAGGTCATCATCAATCTGATCGTCAACGCGGTACAGGCGATGAGCCGACACGGACGGCTGGAGCTGGAGCTTGGACAACAAAATCGCGATGGCACCGCCGGAGCTTACCTGATCGTCCGCGACACCGGGCCAGGGATGCCCGAAGATATCCTGTCTTCGGTGTTCGATCCATTTTTCACGACAAAGCGCGGGCTGGGCACGGGCTTGGGCTTGTCCATCTCTCAAACGCTGGTGCAACGCGCGGGCGGGCGCATCAGTGTGCGCAACCGGTCCGCTGGCGGTGCCGAATTCACTGTTTGGCTGCCGGCGGCGGATCCAGATGAGGAAACGGTCGATGATGGACCAAACCCGCCCCGGGCTTGACCCGGGGCCTTTGGGCTGGCCGACCGCGAGGCCCCGGGTCAAGCCCGGGGCGGGTTGCGATCACAGCGGGCATCCTGCACGCAGGAGTCATCCGAACAGCTCAACCCTCTTCCTATTCATGGGGTGGGTAACGTCGTGATTTGCTCCAGGTCGAATATCGTTGTCGGCTTACCAGACTTTTCCGGTTTTTCTCATGCACCTCTGAGCCCCTGTTCGGTCCGTCGTTGTTAACCGACGGGACTGGTAGCTTGCCCGTGGGGTAGGAATCCTCGTCCCGAGAAGATTCTCATCTCTTTATGGCAGTGATGGACAGCGCCATCCGACGGCCATATGTCTGTGCACATGGAATGGGATCACGAACTCGACGCCAGCGGATTGCTTTGCCCGCTGCCCGTATTGAAAGCGCGCAAACGCCTACAGGGCATGGCCCAAGGGCAGGTGCTGCGGATGCTTGCCACCGATCCTGCTGCGGTGGTGGACGTGCCGCATTTCTGCGCGGAATCAGGGCATGAATTGATCAGCATGGAAGAAGAAATCGATGCGCAGGTATACCTGATCCGACGCGGCTGAGCGTTCAGACCACTCCAAGGCTCGAATATGGCAGGTACTTGACTGGCGTGCCAGGCGCAACATCCATCGCCTCGTCAGGCAGTTCCACCAATCCGTCCGCCCAGGAAAGCCCACTGATTCGGCCCGACCCCTCAGATGCAAAGACCTCGGCCGCCCCATCCGTGTTCAGCCGGGCCCGCAGGTATTCCCGGCGGCCCGGTTTCTTGGATTTCGTGAACGCCGCCGGAACCGTGAAGCCCTGCGGTGTCAGCCACCCTGCACCCGCCATCAGCGAAAAGGCGGGGCGGGCGAAAATCAGCGCGCAGACCAGCGCGGCCACCGGGTTGCCCGGCAAACCGAATACCGGCGTCCCGCCCCAGAGTGCCAGCGCCAGAGGTCGCCCCGGTTTCAACGCGATGCGCCAGCTGGACAGCGCCCCACGCGCGCGCAGCAAGGCCGAGACGTGATCCTCATCCCCTGCCGATGCGCCGCCCGAGGTCAGGATCACGTCGGCCCGCGCCGCCCCATCGTTCAGCCGGGCGGCAATCGCTTCGGGGTCGTCGCGCGCATGGCCAAGATCGACCGCCTGATACCCCCAGTTCTGCGCCAGTGTCAGCAGCATCGGGCGGTTGGCATCCCAGATCTGATGCGGCAAGGCGGGCAGGTCGGGCGCGGCGATGATCTCGTCCCCCGTGGACAGCACTCCGACGCGCAGAGGCCGGAACGCCTGAACCTCGGGCACGCCGAGCGCTGACAGCAGCGCCAGATCAGGCGCACGCAAGCGGTGACCCATGGGCAGTGCAAGCGCGCTTTGGGTCACGTCTTCGCCCGCTTTGCGCGTATTGGCACGGGGCTTCACCGGGCCGTCAAAGACGACCGCCGCACCATCATTGGCAGTGTCTTCTTCCAGCACCACCGTATCCACGCCATCGGGCAGGATCGCGCCCGTCAGAATGCGGATGGCGGCCCCTTGCGGCACTGTCCCGTCGAACGGCTGGCCAGCGGCGGCGCGCCCGTCGACCAGCGGCAGGCGCTGTGGCCCCTCC
This sequence comes from Primorskyibacter flagellatus, assembly GCF_900176485.1. Lineage (GTDB taxonomy): Bacteria > Pseudomonadota > Alphaproteobacteria > Rhodobacterales > Rhodobacteraceae > Primorskyibacter > Primorskyibacter flagellatus. The sequence continues at coordinate 97,796 of NZ_FWYD01000003.1, read as the reverse complement.
CCTGTTGCCGCATGGGCAAAACCGTAGCCATCGACGGCAGAGTTCGGCCGGGGCGGATTGGATCGCCGCGCCAGGCACTCGGCAGCGAGAACCCGCCCGGCGGCCTGCGTCGTCGGGCAGGTTTCCTGCATCGTTATCGGCTTCAACGCCGCGCGCAATCGGTTCAATGCGTCATCCACCGGCACCCAATCCACCCCCTGCGGCATTGCAAAGCAATCATCCCGCAAGCGGGGTGGTTCTTGCGTGGCCGGCACAGCCCGGCGCAGCTCCATCTGATGCCCTGCCCCCAGAATCCAGCCCTCTTCGGCGATGAAGTCCGCGTCTTGGGACGGGTCCATGAGGGCTGTCAGATCACCTTGCGCAGACAGGGCATAAAGCGCCTGAGCCAGCAGCCGGACCTGCGCTTCGTCCATTGCCATGGCGGGATTGGCGGCACACAGCGCCTTGCATTCGGCCGACAGCATCGAGGGGTAAACCTCTGCCACCGTTACAGCCGCATCGGTCGGCTCAAACGGCCAGACCGCCAGTTGCCCGGCAAACCGCGCCCGCAGGCGATGCACCATCGCCATACCCATCAGACCTTGCGCGCCGACCGCACCGGCGCCCGAAAGCTGCCAGACCGATTTTGGCCGTGCGCCCGGCCCGGTGGCCGCCGTTTCTGCCTCGCGCGCGGCGGCCAGCCCCTCGGGCAAGCCGGACCTGGTGCGCGGTAAGCCCGGTATGTCAGCCTTGCGCGCGTTGCCCCAGAACGGCCCCTGTCCTGGAAAGGCTGCGTTGGCCTCGGCCGCGACATGCGGCAGGTTATGTGCATTGTCCGGCCCGTCCACCACACGGGCCGCCAGCCATGCCCAGACCGCCTGTGCGCGCGCTTCGCCAGTCAGGTGCCGCGCAAAGCCAGCGGGATGGCCCAGATTGAAATCCACCCCGAGCAACAGGCGCTGCCCCCCCGCCAATGTCTCTGCAATCAGGGTTTCCAGCCGCGCTTCGGCCTCTGAGCGTGTTGGCAGGTTTTCGGCGGTGACACCGGCGCTGTCCACAATGCCCAGCCAGATGGAATCCTTGCCCAGCCGGGGTTTGCCAGCGGTGGACCAATCCAGAATTGCGACGCGGTCCACCTTCACAGCCCGACCTCGCGCAGGATGAAATCCGCAATTGCGGCAGTGTCGTCCAGATCCATGCAGGGCAATGACAGATCGGGATGCGGAACATCCGAGGCGACGGCGCGGATCGTGTCATTCCGATCCGCCAGTGGCGGCTTGCCGTTTTGTGCGCGGAAGGCTTCGATCTTGGGATGCGGCTCGCGCTTGTAGCCCTCGATCAACACCAGATCGACCGGAGAAAGCCGCGTCAGCAGATCGGAAAGCGCAGGCTCCGGCGCGTCGCGCAGCTCATGCATCAAGGCCCAGCGGTATGGCGAAGCCAACAGCACCTCGCGCGCGCCCGCCGCGCGGTGGCGAAAGCTGTCACGACCGGGCTGATCCACATCCGTATCGTGATGCGCGTGTTTCACGGTCGAGACCGTCAGCCCACGACCACAGATTTCAGCGACCAGACGCTCCATCAACCCGGTCTTTCCGGCATTCTTCCAGCCAGTGATCCCGTAAACCTTCATAGCAGAGCCTGCGCGTGGGCCAGATCCTCAGGCGTATTGACGTTGAAGAACGGATCAAGCCTGTCCGAAGGGAACAGCGCCTCGCGGCCGCCATGCCGATCGGTCCACAGAACAACCTTTTTCAGCCCGTCCCGCAACGCATCCCGCAGGTCATCGCGCAACGCAACCGGCCAAAGGCCGAAAGTCGGATGCCGGATCAGGCCAGAGCGTGACTTTGATTTCGTCTGTGCGTCGCCCTTCGTCGCGGCCAGCACCAGCGGATGCGCCTGCCCTTCGGAGGCCAGCAGAAGCTGCGGCACCAGATCGCAGGGGAAAAACGGCGTGTCAGCGGCGACGGAGATCAAGGCATCTGCCCCTTGCTCTGCCGCCCAGTCCAACCCCGCAAGCACCCCGGCCAGTGGACCAAGAAACCCTTGAAGGCTGTCAGGCACAATCGGCAGGCCGAAATCCGCAAAGCGCGCGGGATCGCCATTCGCGTTCAACGCCAGACCGGCCACCTGAGGCGCCAGCCGGTCGATGACATGCGACAACAGAGGCGCGCCGCCAAGATCCAGCAAGGCCTTGTCGCCACCGCCCATCCGGGTCGCCTGCCCGCCAGCCAAAATGATCCCGACAGGTTGCCTCATGTGGCGGACTTGCGCCGCGAACGCGCGCTTTCCTCTGGGACGCTGGCAGGGTCAACATCGCGCACCAGCCGGTCCTCGCCGCTAAGGCAGACAAACCGCTGCCCGCGCATCCGCCCGATCAATGTCAGGCCGACCTGCTGCGCAATTTCCACCCCCCATGCGGTGAAACCGGACCGCGAGGCCAGCGCGGGGATGCCCATCAGCGCGGTCTTGATGACCATCTCCGATGTCAGCCGTCCGGTGGTATAAAGGATCTTGTCGCCCGCCGGCACGTCATGGCGGAACATGAAGCCCGCGATCTTGTCGACAGCGTTGTGCCGACCGACATCCTCCATATAGACCAACGGGCGATCCTGCTGACACAGCACCGTGCCGTGAATGGCACCCGCCTCAAGATAGAGCGACGGCGTGGTATTGATCTGCCGCGCCAACGCATAAAGCCAGCTTGTTCGGATCTCGGCGGCCGGCAGGGTCAGCCCCTCCAGCCCCTCCATCATGTCGCCGAAAACCGTCCCCACGGCACACCCGCTGGTGCGGGTCTTCTTTTGCAGCTTTTCCTCGTAGGTCGTCTCGCGCGCAGTGCGCACCACCACGGTCTCGATCTCGTCGTCGTAATCGACGCCTGTGACTACATCATCGGCGCGCAGCATGCCCTGATTGCGCAGGAACCCCAGCGCCAGATATTCCGGGTGATCGCCGATGGTCATCGCCGTCACGATCTCTTGCCGGTTGAGATACATGGTCAGGGGGCGCTCTTCGACCACGGCAATTTCCGTGGCCGCGCCGGTATGGTCCGTCCCGGTGATCCGGCGCGTCAGTCGAGGGTCGCCGGGATTGGGCAGCACGGGATAATCAGGCGGCTGTATCATGCGGTCACTTTCCTGTTCGGCGGGCATCATGTATGCGGGTCGGCAGAGTTGCAAGGGACGTAACATGCTGGGCTATGTGGTGGCTGACGGGCGCGGAGCGGCGGATCGGTTGATCCGGGACGTGGCCGCGCGGCTGCGTGACAATGGGCTACGCCTGACAGGTGCGGTGCAGGTCAATCCGGAAGGCAAACCGGCGCATAAATGCCACATGGATCTGCATATCCTGTCCGGAACAGAGGTGGTGCGGATCAGTCAGGATCTTGGCACGCATTCACAGGGCTGCCGACTGGATCCAGACGGGCTGGAACGCGCAGTCGGGCTGGTCACCGCAGGGCTTGACGATGGCGCAGACCTGTTGGTGGTGAACAAATTCGGCAAGCAGGAAATGGACGGGCGCGGCTTTCGACCGGTGATCGCCGAGGCACTTTCGCGCGATATACCGGTGCTGGTTGCGGTCAATCCCGGATCGCTCGACGCGTTCCTGACCTATGCCGAGGACCTGGCAGAGCCGCTGGAACCGGATGTCACGACGGTCGCCGCCTGGTGCCTGCGGCAAAGAGCCCCGGACCACGTTTGAAAGTTCTGGTCCGTTCCAGCCGTATTGCGCAGCGTTTCAAGCCGCAAAGATATCGTTGATATGGTCGCGCAGATAGATCCGCAGCCACGGGGTATAACGCTCTGGCCTGCGAGTGGTGTCCGTGACCAATGCGTCGAGGTCTATCCACGCAACTTCTGCCACTTCTGCCGGATTCGGAACGCATACAGTGTCCTCCGACGCCTCGGCGGTGAATATCTCGACGACCTCATCCTCGGTCAGCCCGCCGCCCACATCGGCGCGATAATGCACCTGCCCGCGATGGCGGATTGGCAGGCACTCGATGCCCAGTTCCTGCTGCAACCGTCGCGGTGCGCAGTCCTCTGCCGCCTCGTCCCAAAAAGGATGCGTGCAGCAGGCATTCGCCCAAAGCCCTGGCGTGTGGTATTTCGTCAGTGCCCGGCGCTGTATCAGCGTCTGCGATCCGCGCATCACGAAAACCGACACCGCCTTGTGGCGCAGGCCGCGGCGATGCACCGCCAGCTTTTCGACAGGACGCAGCGTGCCGTCCACCCATGCGGGGATCATCGTTTCCATTTGGCTGCCGTTTTCCTTGTCCGACGGCCCTCGCGGGGCCGCCCTGCTGTACCGGTCCATCGAATTAGCACGACATGGCTAACCGGGTCCATATGGCTTGCTGACAGGGATCACCGATGCTCCGCACGGAACACCATGTCGTGAAGCCGCTGGATTGCACGGCTCCGATCATGCCAATGTGCGGAATTGTCCGGTCCGGCGCGGGAAGACCCGCCGTTTCGACAAGACACGATAACACAGGACGCCCAATGCGGGCATGACGAAAAAAGGAACCGAAAGCCTGAGACGCGTTGCGATGATAACCACGGAGCCATGCGCCCTGCCTTTGATTGGGCGCGCACCGCCGATGCGCCGGGCTGTGAGACGCCGCAATCCGGTGCCGGAATCGCGCGGTTTCTCGGTGGCGGTCAAGTTCGGCGGTGCCGCGCTTCGTCGCGCCAACCGTGCAGGTTTGCACCGCAAGGTAGGTTTCCGATGATCGACGCAGCCCTTCTGCCCTTGCAAAGACGCCTCCTTGAGCCGCTCGCCAGGGCCATTGCCGCCCGCGGTATCAGTGCCGACCATCTGACACTGGCGGGTTTCGGGATCGGTCTTTTGGCCATACCCTCACTGGCGTTTGGATCTTACGGCGTTGCTTTGACGCTGATCGCTCTGAACCGACTTTTCGACGGGCTGGACGGTGCGGTCGCGCGCCTGGCCAGCCCCACCGATCGCGGCGCTTTCCTGGATATCGCGCTGGACTTCGCCTTCTACGCATTGGTGCCGCTGGGATTTGCGCTGGCCGATCCGGCGCAGAACGCCCTGCCTGCCGCCGTGTTGATCGCGGCCTTTGTCGGCACCGGGTCGTCCTTTCTGGCCTTTGCCGTCATCGCAGGTCAACGCGGGCTGCGGCCAGAGGCCTATCCCACCAAGGGGATCTATTACCTTGGCGGGCTGACCGAAGGCGCGGAAACCATCGGTCTGTTTGTTGCCATGTGCCTGTTTCCGGACCTGTTCCCTGTGCTGGCGTTGATTTTCGCTGCGGCCTGCGCGATCACGACCCTGACACGTTGGTGGCAGGGGTGGCAGGCTTTTGCCCAACCCCCCGCATGACGCGGGGCATCCTCTTTGTTTTCATCACGACCACGATAAAGGACTTTGCATATGCCCCCATCCCTGACAGCGGCCCTTGTCGCTGCCCTGTTCGCCACCCCGGTTCTTGCCGACACCTGGCAAGACACGCTGGACGCCGCCCGTGGCCAGACCGTATATTGGAACGCCTGGGGCGGGGATGAGCGGACCAACGCCTTTATCGCCTGGGTGGGCGAGCAGACATCGGCGCGTCGTGGCGTCTCTGTCCGGCAGGTCAAGCTGACCGATACAGCAGAGGCCGTCACCCGCGTGATCTCGGAAAAGGCGGCCGGGCAGGATCAGGGCGGATCGGTCGACATGATCTGGATAAACGGGCCGAATTTTCTGGCGATGAAGGAACAAGGCTTGCTGCACGGGCCTTTCGTGGCCGACCTGCCGAATGCGCAATACCTTGACCTGTCGCCGACTTCGGCCAATTCGGTTGATTTCACCACGCCCGTCGATGGTATGGAAAGCCCGTGGCGGCTGGCGAAATTCGTGTTCAATTACGACAGTGCACGGATTGATGCGCCGCCCGCCAGCATGGCGGCATTTGTCGACTGGGCGGCGGCACACCCCGGCCGGTTCACCCATCCCGATCCGTCGAACTTCATGGGTGGCACGTTTCTCAAGCAGGCGCTGATCGAACTGACACCCGACGCCTCGGTGCTGCAACAGCCCGCGACGGATGCCAATTACGACGCGGCCACGGCACCGCTGTGGGAGTGGTATGACGCGTTGCGGCCCAACCTTTGGCGCAAGGGCGCGGCATTCCCGGAAAACCAGTCCATCCAGCAACAGTTGATGAATGACGGCGAGATCGACATGGCGATGTCCTTTGACCCCGCCTCGACCGCCGGTGCCATTGCCGAAGGGCTGCTGCCCGAGACTGCGCGCGTTTTCGTGCCCGAAGGCGGAACGATCGGCAATGTCAGCTTTGTCGCCATCCCCTATAATGCGGCCAACCGCGAAGGTGCGATGGTCGTCGCCAACTTCCTGCTGGACCCCGAAACGCAGGCGCATATGCAGAATATCGAGGTTCTGGGCTCTTACGCCGTCCTCGACCCGGCCAAGCTGAACGACGACGCACGGGCCGTCTTTGACGCCCTGCCGACGGCACCTGCCTTGCCCGATCTGGCCTCGCTGGGACCAACCCTTCTGGAACCCCATGCCAGTTGGATGGACCGTCTGACCGCCGACTGGGCGAAGCGCTACACACGGTGAGACCCCGCGACGGCAGAGGGCTGCGCCTCGTCGTTCTGGCGGTGCTTGTGCTCGGCCTTCTGGGGCCGATTGCGGCGGGGCTGGGTCAAACCGGCCGTGCCGCCTTTGGCGTGATGCCGGTGCTTGGCGCGGTTGATCCGGGCCTGGGCCCTTGGCGCGAATTGTCCGCCATTCCGGGCCTGTGGACCTCGATGAAACTGACGTTGTGGACCGGCCTGGCGGCAACATTGCTGTCACTGATGCTGGCCGTGGGCTTCTGCGCCGTCGCGCATGAACGCATGTCCAATTCTGCCGCCGCGCGCTGGCTGACGCCGTTTCTGGCAGCTCCCCATGCCGCCATGGCCATCGGGCTGGCCTTCGTGCTGGCACCCTCTGGCTGGATCGCGCGCCTGCTGGCACCGCTGATGGGATGGGGCAACCCGCCGGATCTGACCATCGTAAACGACCCTTGGGGCATCGCGCTGATCCTTGGCCTGATGGTCAAGGAGGTGCCGTTTCTGCTGCTCGTGATGCTGTCGGCGCTGACCCAGATCCCGTTGCGGCAGAATATGGCTGCGGGGCGGATGCTGGGCTATGGGCGCGGGCTGGTGTGGATGAAGATCATCGCCCCGCAGGTCTGGCCTCTCATTCGCCTGCCGGTGATGGTCGTGCTGGCCTATGCGCTGTCGACCGTCGATATGGGACTGATCCTCGGGCCTTCCAACCCGCCGGTGCTGGCGGTGCTGCTGACACGGCTGTTTTCCGATCCGGAGATTGCGCGCATCCTGCCCGCCTCTGCCGGGGCGCTGATGCAGGGGCTGCTGGTCGCTGCGGCGTTTGCCCTGCTGTGGCTGGGCGAGCGGACCATGCGTCGGCTCGGCCTGTGGTGGGTGCGCGGCGGTGGGCGGGGCAGCTCTGCCGAGCCGCTGCTTCGGGCGGCCACGGCGCTGGTCATGGCACTGTTCGCAATCGGCACGCTGGCGATGCTGTCGCTGGTCGTCTGGTCGCTGGCCTGGCGCTGGCCCTGGCCTGCCCCCGTACCGCAAAGCTGGTCGCTGAAGGCCTGGGGCAGCCCCGGCGCTGGCTGGGCGCATGCGCTTGGCAACACGCTGCTTCTGGCCGGTGCGACCACCGCCATTTCGCTGACGCTGGCCATCGCCTGGCTGGAGGGCGAGGACCGCGCCCGGCGTGGCCGCGCCGCCTGGGCCGAGGCGCTGATCTACCTGCCGCTTCTGGTCCCGCAGATCGCCTTTCTCTACGGGCTGAATATCCTGTTTCTGCGGTTGGGAATCAGCGGCGGCCACATAGCGGTGATCTGGGCGCAGGCGCTGTTCGTCTTCCCCTATGTGATGATCACCCTGTCGGACCCGTGGCGCGCGTTGGATCCGCGGCTGACCCGCGCTGCCGCATCGCTTGGGGCGGGGCCGTGGCGACGCCTGTTCGCGGTGAAGCTGCCGGTCCTGGCGATGCCGATCCTGACAGCCGCCGCCATCGGCATCGCCGTGTCCGTCGCGCAATACCTGCCGACGCTGTTCATGGGGGCAGGCCGGGTGGCGACCCTGACGACAGAGGCCGTCACCTTGTCCTCGGGGTCGGACCGGCGCGTGACGGGCGTCTATGCCAGCCTGCAAGCCGGATTGCCGCTGGCCGCCTATGCCGCCGCATTCCTGATCCCCGCGCTTTTGCACCGTAAACGTGCAGCCATGAAAGGAGCCTCGGCATGAGCCTGTGCCTGACCGGCCTGACGGTGCGCCTGAACCAGACACCGCCGCTTTTCCCGGCGCTGACGCTGTGTGTCGGCCCCGGAGAGGTTGCCACGGTGATGGGACCGTCCGGCGTGGGCAAATCGACGTTGCTGGATGCGGTCGCCGGGTTGCTTTCGCCAACGTTCATCCTGTCGGGACAGATCACCTTGAACGGCATGGACATCAGCCCCCTGCCTGCCGAGGCGCGGCGCATCGGATTGATGTTTCAGGATGCAGTGCTGTTTCCGCATCTCAGCGTCGGCGACAACCTGGCCTTCGGCTTGTCCCGGACCGTCAAAGGGCGGCGGGTGCGGCGTGACACTGTGCAGGAGGCGCTGGCTGACGCGGGCCTGCCTGGCATGTATGACCGTGATCCCGCCAGCCTGTCTGGCGGCCAAAGATCCCGAGCGGCACTGATGCGCACGCTACTGGCAGACCCTGCGGCCCTGCTGCTGGACGAGCCGTTCTCGAAGCTGGACGCAGGACTGCGCGACGAGATGCGCGGTTTTACCTTCACCCATATCCGCAAGCGCGAGATCCCGACACTGATGGTCACCCATGATCCCGAGGATGCCGAAGCCACGAATGGCCCGATCATCACACTGAGCGAGGCGGAAACGTCCCGCTAATCCGCTGCGTACCAGCCCCGGCCCTTCAGTGTTTAGGTGTGGCCTGGGCCAGTTCCGGTGCCAGAATCGCGGCATCAATTCCGCGCTTCTCAGCGCTGGCGCGCACGGCATCCTGCAAAGCCTTGCTGCGTTTCAAAAGTCGCCGAAACCGGGTTTCGTCCAGCGCAAGGATGGTCGAGGGTGCCATGACCCGAACCTCGACGCGGCGCGGCCGCTGCATCAGAACCGCCATCTGCCCGAACATCTCGCCACGCCCCAAACGCCAGGTCTGGCCGGCGCTTTCCAGTTCTACCGCGCCGGACGAAATGAAAAACACGCTTTTGGCCGGGCTGTCCTTGGTCACGACAATGTCGCCCGCATTGGCATAATGGGTCCGAAGTGCCCGTCCCAACCGTTTCAGCGCGGCCTTGTCCAGATCCTCGAACAGCGGGAATTGCTGCACCAGTTCCGACCGTTGAAGCGCGATATCAAGCCGGGGTCGTTCTTCGGCCTTGGCCCGGCGCGCGGCGACATCCTGCATCAACGAGGTGTAAACCTCTGCTCCGATCAGGGCGTCCTCACGCATCAAGGTATATTCGCGTTCCTCCAGACGCAGCGCGGTGCGGCGGATGAACCGGCGCTCCAGTTCTTCGGCATAGCCGGGATATTGCAGCCGAAGGCCCTCCAGAGCGGCCTCGACGTTTTCGATCCGGCGGCTGAGCAGCTCGTGCAGCAGTTCCGCGACCCGGCGACCATGGATGCGGCGGATGCGCCCGTCAATAAAGCCCCCCAGATCGCGCAGGATCAGCCTTTGTGACAGCAGCAGTTCGAACCGGTCAGCTGTCAGCGCGCCAAGCGGCCCCGACAGCCAGAACCGATTGTGTAAAAGAACGGTCGCGCGGAACATGGGACCATAGGTCAAGGTACGATTGGCGGCGCGGCGATACCCGTTGCGCCCGCCGGTCCGCGCGCCTTCGATCACCCGGTCGGCATGGGACAGAACCTGTTCGCTCATCCGGGCCGAGATCGTGCGTTCGCGCATACTTTCAAGGATCGTGTCACGCTCTGCGCCCGCCAGCGCAATCAGGCCCAGCGTGATGCGGTCCCGATCCAGGATTTCACCGCTTTCCTCGGCCGATTTCACCGCATCGTCGAGCCTTTCGCCAAAGATCTTGGCCTCGGACCGGATGATGTCATGCGTCAGCTCGTAATTTTCTGTGGTGCGGGACACATCCTCGCGGACGGTCTGCAAGGCAACGGCGACGACCTGCCGGGACAGGGCCTGATCCAGAGGCGACAACCGGTCAAGGCCCAGCCAGCGGATCACCATGCGCAGCGTCGTCCCCTGCACCAACAACGTGAACAGGGTAAAACCGGTGGCAAGGATCGCCACGACGCGTTTGACCTCGCCGGGGACACGGAAGCTTTCAGTGACGGCGAGCGCCAGCGCCAGGGTCACGGCCCCGCGCAAGCCGCCCCAAAGGATCGCGGCGCGGTAGGGACGCTCGACATTCGGTGATATGCGCAGCGCGGTCAGCAACGGCATAAGCGCGAAAATGATTGCCGCGCGCGCCGCGATCGCCGCCAGGATCACCACGCCCAGAAGCGCGAAATCCGACACGCGGACCTCTTCCAGCATACGCGGGATCAACAGGGCGGCGAGGATAAAGATCAATGCCCCGGCCCAATGCGCCAGAAGATCCCAGACTTCGCGCAGGTTGACCCAGGATTCGGGCGGCAGCCGACCGGGGCCGGTCAGATTCAGCGTCAGCCCAGCCGCGACCACGGCAATCACGCCAGATGCGCCAACGCTTTGTTCTGCCCCAATATAGGCCAGATAGGGCAACGCGACCGAGATCGAAATCTGCGCCAATTCGTAGCGGGCAAACATCGACATGACCCATACCGCGATCTGCGCCACCACCCAGCCGGTCAGCGCCCCGCCAAAGATCAGCATCGGGAATTGCCCCAATGCCGCAGACAGCGTCGGGTTCGGCACACCCAACATGACGAACCCCATGAACAGGCCGAACAGCGCAATGGCCGCGGCATCGTTCAGCAGGCTTTCGCCCTCGATGATACGGGCCAGCCGACGTGGTGCCGAGATTGACCGGAAGATGCTGACCACCGCCGAGGGGTCTGTGGTTGACACGATGGCACCGATCAACAGACACGCCACCAGCGGGATAGAGCTGACCCAGGCCAGCGCATATCCCACCGACAGTGTCGCCACGACCACGGCCACCACGGCGAGCACGAGTATCGGCACCCAGTCGTCCAGCATCCGGCGCAGGTTCATGCCCAGCGTGGCCTGAAACAACAGGGTGGGCAGGAACACATAAAGGAACACATTGGACCGGATCGGCAGGTTCAGGATCGCGGCGGATACCGGGTTCAGCGCGTCAATTATATCTGTGCGAAGGAAAAAGATCGCGCCCGCACCGATCATCATGCCCAGCACGGCGAGAATCACGGTGTAGGGCAAACGCAGACGCGCTGCCAACGGCTCTGCCACCCCGATAATGATAAATAACGACGCGATGATCGTGGTGACGATGACGATATCCATGTGGCCGGATAAACTACCTTTCGGATGAATTAAGATGAAACAGGCGCAAGCTAAATTGCGAAATCACAGAGGTTTGTGCAAGCAGGCAGAGCAGGCTTTATGCCGAATCCGGCGTCCATTGCACAAGTTTTGCGCGCCAGACCGGTTGTGTTTCCTTCACCGATGGCGCGCGCATCAAGCCCGGATCGACCGGGCAGGTCGTCCGGACGTGTGCCGCGTCCGGACCATGTGTGCGAGCGGTCAGAAAAACGCCTGTATGCCGGTTTGCGCCCGGCCAAGGATCAGCGCGTGAACGTCATGCGTACCCTCGTAGGTGTTCACCGTTTCAAGGTTCTGGGCGTGGCGCATCACCTGATATTCGATCTGGATACCATTGCCGCCATGCATGTCGCGGGCCATGCGCGCGATATCCAGCGCCTTGCCGCAATTGTTGCGCTTGATGATCGAGATCATCTCCGGGGCGTGGCGGTTCTCGTCCATCAGCCGCCCGACCCGAAGCGACGCTTGCAGACCGAGGCTGATCTCTGTCTGCATATCGGCCAGCTTCTTCTGATACAGCTGCGTCGCGGCCAGCGGACGCTTGAACTGCTTGCGGTCCAGCCCGTATTGCAGCGACCGGTGCCAGCAATCCTCTGCCGCGCCCATCACGCCCCAGCTGATGCCATAGCGCGCCCGGTTGAGGCAGCCAAACGGCCCGCTCATGCCTTGGGTATTGGGCAGGATCGCGTCCTCGGGCACCTCGACGCCGTCCATGACGATCTCGCCGGTGACAGAGGCGCGCAGCGACAGCTTGCCGCCGATCTTGGGCGCGCTCAGCCCCTTCATGCCCTTATCCAACACAAAGCCGCGCACCTTTCCGTCATGCGCGTCGGATTTCGCCCAGACCACGAAGACATCCGCCATAGGCGCGTTCGAGATCCACATCTTGGACCCGTTCAACACATAGCCGCCATCGGTCTTCTTGGCCCGTGTCTTCATGCCGCCGGGGTCCGACCCGGCATCGGGTTCCGTCAGCCCGAAACAACCGATCCATTCGCCAGAGGCCAGCTTGGGCAGATACTTCTTGCGCTGTGCCTCGCTGCCATAGGCATGGATCGGGTACATCACCAACGACGACTGCACCGACATCATCGAGCGGTAGCCGGAATCCACCCGCTCAATTTCCCGCGCGACGACGCCGTAGCTGACATAGCCCGCACCCAGACCGCCATATTCCTCCGGCACGGTAATGCCCAAAAGCCCCGCCGCGCCCATATCGCGGAAGATGTCGGGATCGGCGACCTCATTCAGGTACGCATCCGTTACACGCGGTGCCAGCTTGTCAGCGGCGAAGGCTGCGGCGGCCTCGCGGATCATCCGCTCGTCCTCCGTCAGTTGATCGTCGAGCAGGAACGGATCCGCCCAGACAAAGGACTGGCCATCGGCCTTTTTCGCGCCTGCTGGCATCTGATTTGCGTCGTCGGGCATCCGGGCCCCTCCCCAATTTGTCTGCTGTGCTGTCTATCAACCCAAAGTCGTCGAGTCGCACTATTTCATCATCCTTTGCACCGGCGGTCCAGCGGACGGGCAACTCCGCAAGGGCGGGGCCTCGAAATAAGCGACGGCCATGACCTTGGCGTGCAGCCGAGGCGGATGACCTTGTCGAGAACTTCTAATGACACGCGGATTGCGCAAAGCCCTTGCAGACTCGGGGCGAGCGGCGTATATGCCCCTCAACAGCGGCGCGTTCGGGTCCTGATCCGAAAGCACCACCGGGATTTCCGAACGGGCCGCGCGCCCGTTTTTTTGTGTCTGGAACGCCGATACGCATGTCTGATCTGATCGCCAAAGCCGCCATGGACAAACGCCTGGCCGAAATCGTGACCCCTGTCATCGAGGACATGGGATTCGAGCTGGTGCGTATCCGTCTGATGGGCGGCAACACGCCCACGTTGCAAATCATGGCCGAACGTCCCGCGGGCGGCATCGAAGTCAACGAATGCGCGGATATTTCCACCGCAGTCAGCGCAATACTGGACGTGGAGGACCCGATCCTTGATGGCTACACGCTGGAAGTTTCCAGCCCCGGCATCGACCGGCCGCTGACCCGGATCAAGGATTTTGACACATATGAGGGCTACGAAGCCAAGATCGAGACCACCGAGCTGATCGACGGACGCCGCCGCTTCAAGGGAGAGCTGGCAGGCGTCGAGGGATCGGAAGTGTTGATCAATATCGCCGAGGGTACTGTGGGGCTGCAATTCGACTGGTTGTCGGAAGCCAAGTTGGTGCTGACGGATGATCTGATCAAGGAAATGCTGAAAGCCCGCAAGGCATCGGCCGTGAACGAAGACGAGTTTGACACTATCGAGGCGGAAACGCCCGAAGAGGAGACATAATAAATGGCAATCACCTCTGCCAACCAGCTTGAGCTTTTGCAAACCGCCGAAGCGGTCGCACGCGAAAAGATGATCGACCCCGGTCTGGTCGTCGAGGCGATGGAAGAATCCCTCGCCCGTGCCGCCAAGAGCCGCTACGGTGCCGAAATGGACATCCGCGTCCATATCGACCGCAAGACCGGGCGTGCGCAATTCACCCGCGTCCGAACCGTGGTCGAGGAAGAAGAGCTGGAAAACTATCAGGCAGAGATGACTGTCGATCAGGCCAAGCAATATATGGCGGACCCTGCCATCGGCGACACCTTTGTCGAGGAAGTCCCGCCGGTGGAAATGGGCCGGATCGCCGCGCAATCTGCCAAGCAGGTGATCCTGCAAAAGGTCCGCGAAGCAGAGCGTGACCGCCAATACGAAGAATTCAAGGACCGCGCAGGCACGATCATCAACGGTCAGGTCAAGCGTGAGGAATACGGCAACGTCATCGTCGATGTGGGTCGTGGCGAAGCAATCCTGCGCCGCAATGAAAAGATCGGCCGCGAAAGCTATCGCCCGAACGACCGCATCCGCTGCTACATCAAGGATGTGCGCCGCGAAGTCCGTGGACCGCAGATCTTCCTGTCGCGCACCGACCCGCAATTCATGGCGGAATTGTTCAAGATGGAAGTGCCGGAAATCTACGACGGCATCATCGAGATCAAGGCCGTGGCCCGTGACCCCGGTTCGCGCGCCAAGATCGCCGTGATCAGCTATGACGGCTCGATCGACCCAGTCGGTGCCTGCGTTGGTATGCGCGGCAGCCGTGTGCAGGCCGTCGTGAACGAGCTTCAGGGCGAAAAGATCGACATTATACCCTGGAACGAGGACATCCCGACCTTCCTGGTGAACGCGCTGCAACCGGCAGAGGTGTCCAAGGTCGTGTTCGACGAGGATGCAGAGCGCATCGAGGTTGTCGTGCCTGACGAACAGCTGTCGCTGGCCATCGGCCGTCGCGGCCAGAACGTGCGCCTTGCCAGCCAGCTGACCGGTCTTGATATCGACATCATGACCGAGGAAGAGGAATCCGCGCGCCGCCAGAAAGAGTTCGAGGAACGCACAAAGCTGTTCATGGACGCGCTGGACCTGGACGAATTCTTTGCCCAACTGCTGGTCGCCGAAGGCTTCACCAACCTCGAAGAAGTGGCCTATGTCGAACAGGATGAGCTGCTGGTCATCGACGGGGTCGATGCCGACACCGCGCTGGAACTTCAGACCCGCGCCCGTGAAAACCTCGAAGCGCAGGCCCGCAAGGCGCTGGAAACAGCACGCGAACTGGGCGCCGAGGACAGCCTTATTGACTTTGAGGGCCTCACACCCCAAATGGTAGAGGCATTGGCGAAGGACGGCGTGAAGACGCTGGAAGACTTTGCAACCTGCGCCGATTGGGAACTGGCAGGCGGCTGGACCACCGACAATGGCGAACGCGTCAAGGATGACGGCCTTCTGGAACCCTTCGATATGTCGCTGGAAGAGGCGCAGACCCTCGTGATGACAGCCCGTGTTCTGCTTGGTTGGGTCGATCCGTCGGAATTGGACCCGAGAGTCGATGAGGACGAAGCTGCCGAGGACGACACGGACGCTACTGAGGAAACTGGCGCTTAAGGCGCCGGGAACTGGGGCCGGGCATGACTCGCGGCGGACGCCAAAAGGACCATGAAGATGGTCCGGAACGTAAATGTATCGTCACGGGCGAAGCACAGCCCGCGTCGGGGCTGATACGTTTCGTGATCGGGCCGGACAATCAGGTCGTCCCCGACATTCTGGGGCGCCTTCCCGGTCGGGGGATCTATGTGTCCGCGGACAAGGCGGCGATCGAAAAGGCCGCGGCCAAGGAATTGTTTTCCCGCGCCGCAAAGCAACCGGTGCAGGTGCCCGAAGGGTTGGCCGAACTGGTCGAAAAATTACTGGCGCGTCGGGTGGTGGATCTGATCAGCCTCGCGCGAAAGTCCGGAGACGCTGTCACCGGGTATGAAAAGGTGAAGGACTGGCTGTCAAAAGAAGAGGCCGAAGTCCTTATTCAGGCCAGCGACGGGTCCGAGCGCGGAAAGTCCAAGCTCAGCACGCCGCACTATGGCAATTTTATCGGTTGGCTCACCTCTGAAGAGTTGGGCTTGGCCTTTGGGCGACAAACTGTGATACATGGCGCGCTTGGCGCTGGTGGACTCACCAAACGTGTTGTAGAGGAAGCCCAACGACTGAAGGGCATGCGCATCGGCGCATCCGATGCAGATCGCGGCGGCAGGGGCCGTCGGAAAGGATAAGAGAACTTCATGAGCGATAGCGACGGTAAAAAGACTTTGGGTTTGCGCGGTGGTCCCCGGTCCGGGAATGTGAAGCAGAGCTTCAGCCATGGGCGGACCAAAAACGTCGTGGTTGAGACCAAGCGCAAGCGCGTTGTGGTCCCCAAGCCCGGTGCGTCCAAGCCCGCGGGCGGCGGTGCCACGTCAGGCAACAAGGGCCCACGCCCCGCCGGGATTTCCGATGCGGAAATGGATCGCCGCCTGAAAGCCGTTCAGGCCGCACGGGCGCGCGAGGTCGAAGAGGCCGCGAAGCGCGAGGCTGATGAGAAGGCCCGCGCCGAAGAGCGCGAGCGCATGCGCGCCGAAAAAGAACAGAAAGAGCGCGAACAGCGCGAAGCCGAGGAAAAGGCCCGCCAGAAGGCGGAGGACGAAGAGCGTCGCGCCCGCGACGCCGCCGCAGCCGCTTCCAAGGCCGCCGAGGAACCCGCCGCGCCGAAGGCCGACGCTGGCGCACGCACACCGCGGCCCACAGGTGGCCCGGCAGCCCCCTCGCCTGCCCGCAAGAAAGGTCGTGAAGACGACGACCGTTCCAACCGCAACAAGAACCGCGATGATGGCCGCCGTTCTGGCAAGCTGACGCTGAACCAGGCCCTGTCTGGCGAAGGCGGTCGGCAAAAATCCATGGCCGCGATGAAGCGCAAGCAGGAACGTGCCCGCCAGAAGGCAATGGGCGGTCCGGTCGTGCGCGAAAAGATCGTGCGCAATGTCAATCTGCCCGAGGCAATCTCGGTCGGCGAATTGGCCAACCGCATGGCCGAACGGACGGCTGATGTGGTCAAGGCGCTGATGCAGAACGGCATCATGGCGACCCAGAATCAAAGCATTGATGCCGATACCGCGGAACTGATCATCGAAGAATTCGGCCACAAGGTAACCCGCGTGTCCGATTCCGATGTCGAGCAGGTCATCGAACAGGTCGACGACAAGCCCGAGGATCTCAAACCGCGTCCCCCGGTCATCACGATCATGGGCCATGTCGACCACGGCAAGACCTCTCTGCTGGACGCAATCCGTGACGCCAAGGTTGTCGCGGGCGAGGCTGGCGGCATTACGCAGCATATCGGTGCCTACCAGGTGACGACGGATAGCGGCACTGTGCTCAGCTTCCTCGACACGCCGGGCCACGCCGCCTTTACATCCATGCGGTCGCGTGGTGCGCAGGTCACGGATATTGTGGTGCTGGTTGTGGCTGCCGATGATGCGGTGATGCCGCAGACAATCGAGGCCATCAACCATGCCAAGGCGGCAAACGTGCCGATGATCGTTGCGATCAACAAGATCGACAAGCCTGCCGCAGATCCGAACAAGGTCCGGACGGACCTGCTTCAGCATGAGGTCGTCGTCGAGAAGATGTCCGGTGACGTGCAGGACGTCGAGGTTTCGGCCAAGACGGGCAAGGGTCTGGACGAATTGCTGGAGGCCATCGCGCTTCAGTCCGAGATCCTCGACATCAAGGCCAACCCCGATCGCGCTGCCCAAGGTGCCGTGATCGAGGCCCAGCTGGATGTGGGTCGCGGCCCGGTTGCCACCGTCCTCATTCAGAACGGCACATTGCGCCAAGGCGATATCTTCGTCGTGGGCGAGCAATACGGCAAGGTTCGCGCGCTGATCAACGACAAGGGCGAACGCGTTTCCGAAGCCGGCCCTTCGGTTCCGGTCGAGGTTCTTGGCCTCAACGGCACACCCGAGGCAGGCGACGTGCTGAACGTCACCTCGACCGAGGCGCAGGCCCGCGAAATCGCCGAGTATCGTGCAAGTGCCGCGAAGGAAAAGCGCGCCGCAGCCGGGGCCGCGACGACGCTGGAACAACTGATGGCGAAGGCCAAGGACGACGAGAATGTCAGCGAGCTACCGATTCTGCTCAAGGCTGACGTGCAAGGCTCTGCTGAAGCGATTTTCCAGGCGATGGAAAAAATCGGCAATGACGAGGTGCGCGTGCGCGTGCTGCACTACGGTGTCGGCGCGATCACAGAAACCGATGTCGGGCTGGCCGAAGCATCCGGGGCCCCGATCATGGGCTTCAACGTGCGTGCCAATGCCACCGCCCGCAACACCGCCAACCAGAAAGGCGTGGAGATCCGCTACTATTCGGTGATCTACGATCTTGTGGATGACGTGAAAGCGGCGGCCTCTGGTCTGCTGTCCAACGAGATCCGCGAACGCTTTATCGGCTACGCCAAGATCAAGGAAGTCTTCAAGGTTACCGGCGTCGGCAAAGTTGCAGGCTGTCTGGTCACCGAAGGCATCGCCCGCCGCTCTGCCGGTGTGCGCCTGCTGCGCGACGACGTGGTGATCCACGAAGGCACGCTGAAGACGCTCAAGCGCTTCAAGGACGAAGTCGCCGAAGTGATTTCCGGTCAGGAATGCGGTATGGCCTTCGAAAACTACGACGATATTCGTCCTGACGATGTCATCGAGATTTTCGAGCGCGAAGAGGTTGAGCGCAAGCTCGACTGACTTCGGACCGGATAAGAAATTGGAAAAGGGGAGGCAGATGCCTCCCCTTTTTTGTATAAGCCATGTCATCTGTCAGCCGAGTGGTGCCGACAATCGGGCTGCCAATCGGGCTGCGTATTAGACAGGAATTCCTGTGAATACCTGATCGCCGACCCGCACAGCGATGCGTCCGTCAGGCAATGTGTTTTCGACTGTGCCCTGTACCGAGACGCAGCTTCCAACGACAATCGTTCTTAACATGTCAGTTCCTTCCCGATTTCAACGACATATAGAAAGTACGAAGCAATGGTTAATGAACTAGAAACAAGTTTTAGCGATTTGAAGGTATTTGAACAGCCCTGTCCAGATTTTCGGGAGCAAGCTGACCGAACGGCAGATAATCGCCTATAAAAAGTCGCGCAGCATAGCGATCAACGGGATATCTGCCGGAGGCATCGGATAGTCGCGCATCTCTATCGGCCGCACCCATTTGAGGGTCTGACCCTCCTGCGCACGCGCAATGCCCTGCCATTTTCGGCAAGCAAACAGCGGCATGAGAAGGTGAAAATCATCATAGCTGTGGCTGGCGAAGGTCAGCGGCGCAAGGCAGCTTTCCCAAGTGTCGATGCCCAACTCTTCCTGAAGCTCGCGAATCAATGCCGCTTCGGGGGTCTCTCCGGGTTCGACCTTGCCGCCGGGAAACTCCCAAAGACCTGCCATCGGCTTGCCTTCGGGCCGTTGTGCCAGCAGAACGCGCCCGTCCGGGTCAATCAATGCGACGGCGGAGACAAGAATGGTTTTCATCGACGTCCTTGTGGTGAAGGCAGGGCCAGGGGCCAGCCCCTGGAACCCCGGAGTATTTTCGCCAAGAAGAAGCTTAAGAGCGATAATCCGCGTTGATCGAGATATAGCCGTGGGTCAGATCGCAGGTCCAGACCGTCGCCGCGCCTTGGCCGAGTCCCAGTCCGACATTGATCGAGATTTCGGACTGTTTCATAATCGCCGCGCCTTGGTCTTCGCGGTAATCGGGCGAAACCCAACCGTTTTCCGCCACCAGAACATCGCCGAATCGAATGGTCAGCAGGTCGCGATCGGCCGCGGCACCGGATTTTCCGATGGCCATGACGATGCGGCCCCAGTTGGGATCTTCGCCGGCAATGGCGGTTTTCACCAGCGGCGAATTGGCGATTGCCAATGCATGGGTGCGCGCATCGGCATCCGATTCGGCCCCTGTCACGTTGATCTCGACGAATTTCGTGGCACCCTCGCCGTCGCGCACAACCTGATGCGCAAGGTCCAGCATGACCTTGTGCAGCGCGGCGCGGAATGCGTCATCGCCGGGCTCTACCTGCACGCCCGATGCGCCGGTCGCGGCCATCAGCAGCGTGTCGGAGGTCGACGTGTCGCTGTCGACGGTGATGCAGTTGAACGTGGCATCGCTGATCTCGGATACCATCTGTTGCAGGGCGTCGAAACCGATCTGTGCATCGGTGAAGATATAGACCAGCATCGTCGCCATATCCGGCGCGATCATGCCGGAGCCTTTGGCGATGCCCGCGATCTGTACGCGCCCGCCCGGCAAATCAACCGAAGCGGCGCTGCCTTTGGGGAACGTGTCCGTGGTCATGATGGCGCGCGCCGCGTCTGCGATGCCATCCGGGGACAGGGAGGCCGTCAGCTCATCAAGTTTGGCGGTGATACGGTCGTGGCGCAACGGTTCGCCGATCACCCCGGTGGATGAACTGAACACGCGGGCATCCGGCAAGTCCAGCACATCGGCCACCGCAGAGGTCACGGCTTGCGTTGCCTCGACGCCGTTGCGACCGGTGAAGGCGTTGGAATTGCCAGAGTTCACGATGATCGCCGCGCCGGGCGACTGATCCCCGCCCAGCTTGTCCTGACAATCCAGGACCGGGGCCGAACGGGTGGCTGACCGGGTGAAGACGCCCGCGACCGTACTGCCCGGCACAAGCCGCGCCAGCATCACATCCGTCCGGCCAGCGTAACGAACGCCGGCCTCTGCGACGGCGAATTCCACGCCGCCGATCACCGGAAGTTGAGGAAATGCCGCCGGTGCGAGCGGGGAAACCGCGAGCGTCTTCGCCATGGATCAGTCCTCTAGCAGGGAGAGGTCGTTCAGCGCCTCTGTGTCGAGTTCTGCCTTGTCGGTGCGGGTGATCTCTGCCGCGTCGACCAGTTCAGCAATCTTTGCCTCGACAGCAGCGCGCTGGATCGTGCCCGACAGCTCTTCGCGCACGGCATCCAGTTCAGGTGCGCTTTTTGTGCGGGTCTCGATCAGCTTGATGACATGCCAGCCGAATTGGGTTTGAACCGGATCGGAGATTGTCCCGTTTTCCATACCCTCAACAGCGGCCTGGAAGGGTTCAACCATCATCCCTGCGCTGAACCAGCCAAGCTCGCCACCATTCGGGCCTGAAGGTCCGGTGGAGTTTTCGCGGGCAAGCTCTGCAAAATCGGCACCGCCATTCAGCTCTTCCACAAGGGCTGCGGCTTCTTCTTCGGTTTCGACCAGAATATGCGCCGCGTTGAACTCGTCGCCCATTTCGGCACCGACATATTTAGCGTCATATGCGGATTGCAACGCCTCATCTGTCACCGCATCCGTAGCGGCCATCTCGATCACTTCGCTGGCCAGAAGGGTACGGCGTTCATTATCAAGCGCAATTTTCACGCGTCGGGTTTCCGTGGCGTCATCTGATTGGGCAAGCGTTTCCTGCTGCACCAATTGTTCGAGAATGCCGTCGAACAGTGCATCCGCAGGCATCTGCTGATACTGTTCGGGCAGCGTGGCACGGACCATGATCATGTGGCCAAGCGTGATCTCGGTGCCATTCACCGTGGCGACGACCGTATCGGCGCTGGGGGTGTCCTGGGCCTGCAAAGGCATCCCCATCATGCAGATCAGCGCAATAGTCGACAATTTGGTGAGGTGTTTTGGCATTGATTCGTCCTTCCTGGGCGTATGCGCCCTTGGGCGGCGTTGACACTTTTCCGACCGACCCTTACATCGCCGAGGGGCTATTGCCAGACCGGTCATTCACCCGACTCATATGGGGTGTGTGCGAGGCGGGCAAGCAGGATGCCACACACGATGGCGTCAGAAAGCGACGGAGAGACCATGCTCGGATTCGGAAAACTCGCGCGGAAGGTGTTCGGAACGCCGAATGACCGCCAGATCAAGGCGACACGCCCGCTTGTCGAAAAGATCACTGCGCTGGAGCCGGATTTCGAAAAACTGTCCGACGAGGGCCTGATCGAGAAAACCGCAGAGCTGCGTAAACGGCTGGCGGACGGTGCCAAGCTGGACGATCTGCTGCCGGAAGCCTTTGCCAACTGCCGCGAAGGTGCCAGGCGTGCCTTGGGCCTGCGGGCCTTTGACGTTCAGTTGATGGGCGGTATTTTCCTGCATCAAGGCAATATCGCGGAAATGAAAACCGGCGAGGGCAAGACGTTGGTTGCGACCTTCCCGGCCTATCTGAACGCGCTGTCGGGCAAGGGCGTGCATATCGTCACCGTGAACGACTATCTCGCACGGCGCGATGCCGACTGGATGAGCAAGGTCTATGCGGCCGTCGGCATGACCACGGGTGTTGTCTATCCCCAGCAGCCCGAGGACGAAAAGCGCGCGGCCTATGCCTGCGACATCACCTACGCCACCAATAATGAGCTTGGCTTCGACTATCTGCGCGACAACATGAAGTCAGAGCTGAGCCAGATGAACCAGCAGGAACACAATTTCGCGATTGTGGACGAGGTTGACAGCATCCTGATCGACGAGGCGCGCACCCCGCTGATCATCTCGGGTCCGGCACAGGACCGGTCCGAGCTTTACGTCAGCATCGACCGGCTGATTCCCGATCTGACCGACGAACATTTCACCATTGATGAGAAAACCCGCAACGTGACCTTCACCGATGAGGGCAACGAATTTCTCGAAAAGCATTTGCTGGCCCGCGGTATCCTGCCCGAGGGGCAATCGCTGTATGATCCGGAAAGCACGACCATCGTGCATCACGTCAACCAGGGTCTGCGCGCGCATAAACTGTTCCAGAAGGACAAGGATTATATCGTTCGCGACGGCGATGTTGTGCTGATCGACGAGTTCACCGGGCGTATGATGTCCGGACGCCGCCTGTCAGAAGGCCTGCATCAGGCAATCGAGGCCAAGGAAGGTTGCAAGATCCAGCCCGAGAACGTGACCTTGGCCAGCGTGACCTTCCAGAACTACTTCCGCCTTTACAACAAACTTGCGGGCATGACCGGGACGGCGACCACCGAAGCCGAGGAATTTGCCGAAATCTACGGGCTGGGCGTGGTCGAGGTTCCAACCAACCAGCCGATTGCGCGGATTGACGAAGACGACAAGGTTTTCCGCACCGCGCGCGAGAAATACGACGCCATCGTCGAAGAGATCAAGCTGGCGCATGAAAAGGGCCAGCCGGTGCTTGTTGGCACGACCTCGATCGAAAAATCCGAGATGCTGTCGCAACTGCTGACCACGGCGGGCCTGACGCACAACGTGTTGAACGCACGCCAGCACGAGCAGGAGGCGCAGATCGTCGCCGATGCAGGCAAGCTGGGCGCGGTGACCATCGCCACGAACATGGCGGGCCGCGGGACCGACATCAAGCTGGGTGGAAACCTCGATTTCAAGGTGATGGAAGCCATCGCCGCTGATCCCGACGCCAATCCCGACGAGGTACGCGCCCGCATCGAGGCCGATCACGCCGCCGATGAACCTGCGGTCAAGGAGGCCGGCGGGCTTTTCGTTCTGGCAACCGAACGCCACGAAAGCCGCCGCATTGACAACCAGCTGCGCGGTCGGTCTGGCCGTCAGGGCGATCCCGGACGATCCTCGTTCTTCCTGTCGCTTGAGGACGATCTGATGCGGATCTTCGGGTCCGAACGGTTGGAAAAAGTGCTGTCCACCCTTGGCATGAAAGAAGGCGAGGCGATCGTGCATCCTTGGGTGAACAAATCGCTGGAACGCGCACAGGCCAAGGTCGAAGGCCGCAACTTTGATATTCGCAAACAGTTGCTGAAATTCGACGATGTGATGAACGACCAGCGCAAGGTGATCTTCAGCCAGCGCCGCGAGATCATGGAAACCGAAGACCTGTCGGAGATCACGCAGGACATGCGCGAACAGGTGATCGACGACCTCGTGACCCAATATATTCCGCCCAAGACCTATGCCGATCAGTGGGACATGCAGGGGCTTTATGCCGCCGTGATTGCAGAGCTTAACCTCGATGTGCCGGTGATTGGTTGGGGCGAAGAGGAAGGCGTGGACGACGAGGTGATCCGCGAGCGACTGGAAGAAGCTGCTGAAAAGAGCATGGCCGAAAAGACCGAGGCCTTTGGCGAAGACACGATGCGCCAGATCGAGAAGCAGATCCTGTTGCAAACCATCGACGGCAAGTGGCGCGAGCATCTTCTGACGCTGGAACATCTGCGTTCGGTCGTGGGGTTCCGCGGCTATGCGCAACGTGACCCGTTGAATGAATACAAGACCGAGGCCTTCCAGCTTTTCGAATCGATGCTTGATAGCCTGCGCGCCGAAGTGACGCAAAAGCTGGGCCAGGTCCGCCCGATGTCCGAGGAAGAGCAGAAGGCGATGGCCCAGCAGATCGCCGCGCAACAGGCAATGATCCAGCGTCAGGCCGAAGCTGCCGCCGCTGCATCCGCACCGCAGCCTGACAGCGCGCCTGACGCGCAGGATGGCACAGCCGCTATATCAGGGTTCGACGAGGCCAACCCCGAAACATGGGGAAATCCGGGCCGCAACGATCCCTGCCCCTGCGGGTCGGGAAGCAAGTTCAAGCATTGCCACGGAAAACTGACCTGAAAGGCTTGCGGTGCGGCGGGTTTAGCTACAACAGACCCTCCGCCCGGAAGCTGAGTTCTTGTGACTTTCCGACGATCAAGTGGTCATGCAGCGTCAGCCCCAATGCATCGGCGGCAGCCTGAATCTGTCTTGTCATGTCGATATCCGATTGCGACGGCGTCGGATCCCCGGACGGGTGGTTGTGGACAAGAATTAACGCGCTGGCATTCAATTCTAGTGCGCGCTTGACCACCTCGCGCGGGTAGACCGGCACATGATCGACTGTGCCCTGCGCCTGCGCCTCGTCCGCCACCAGCACGTTCTTGCGATCCAGAAAAAGCACCCGAAACTGTTCTGTCTCGCGATGCGCCATCGTTGTGTGGCAATAGTCCAGAAGCGCATCCCAACTTGACACGACATGGCGCTGGATCACACGCGCCCGTGACAAGCGATGCGCTGCGGCCTCGACGATCTTCAATTCCTGCACTACGGCGGGGCCTACGCCTTTCACCTCCTCCAGCCGCGCGGCGGGTGCCGAAACAACCCGGTTGAAATCGCCGAAACCGTCGATCAACTGCCGCGCAAGAGGTTTGACATCCTGTCGTGGAATGGCGCGAAACAACACCAGTTCCAACAGTTCGTAATCCGGCATCGCATCCGCACCGCCTGCCATGAACCTGTCGCGCAGCCGCTTGCGATGGTCAGTCAGATAGGATGGCACCTTGCCTCCGGAGCGGATGGCAACCGGTTCGGTCTCATCCGAAAAGAAGATCGGAAGCGGCGGTTCAGAGAAGTTCTGGCGATGTGTCATAGATGGACCATGCCGGAAAGACGGTAAGCAAACCGTTAACCACCGACAGGCGGGCAGCACGGTCTGATGCCGTCACAGCGCGCCGCCACGAGGTTGAAAACTGGTGATTTCGCGCTGCACTTGCCCTTGCACCTCCGGTCAGTCTAGACCGGGTTGACGCGAACACGGGACGGACTCATGACATTCGAAACAATCATTCTGCTGGTCGTCAGCGGATTTGCCGCTGGCGTGCTGAACGCCGTTGCCGGCGGTGGTACGTTCATTACCTTCCCTGCGCTGGTTTTTACGGGGGTTCCGCCGATCGCAGCCAATGCGACGGCAACCGTGGCTGCCCTGCCCGGTTACATCGCCAGCGCTTATGCCTATCGTAGCAACATTGCTAAAGAAGGCGTTCTGAAGATCCGTACTATCATGTTGATCGCACTGGCCGGCGGACTCGTGGGTGCCGTCCTGCTTATGATCACCCCGGCAGAGCTGTTCTCGGGCCTTGTACCGTGGCTGCTGCTGGTCGCGACGGTCCTGTTCGCAGTCGGCCCATGGTTGGTCAAACGCCTGCAAAAGGCAGGGATTGGCGCGGCGGGTCCGGCGCTTTCGATCTTTGCCTTCGGCGTCGTCAGCACTTATGGCGGCTATTTCAACGGGGGTCTCGGGATCATCCTGCTCGCGACGATGGGGTTGATCGGCTTTACCAATCTGGATGGAATGAACGGGCTGAAGAACCTGATGTCGGCGGTAATTTCGGTAATTTCTGCGGGAGTTCTTGCGCTGGCCGGTCTGATCTGGTGGCCACAGGCGCTGGTGATGGCGGTGGCAACCACGGCGGGTGGTTTCTTTGGCGGCTGGGCCGCGCAACGAATCACCAACAAGGCGCTGTTGCGCGCAGGCATTGTGATGGTTGGCCTGATAATGACCGTCATTTTCTTCATGCGGCAGTAATCGCAGCGCGGCTTTTATCGCGGATAAGCTGCTTCTGCGATGATTTCCGACACATAAAAAGGACCGGGGAATGCCCGGTCCTTTTCGCATTTTGAAGGTCGATCCCAATTAGGCTTAGTGTTTTTTCTTCTTCGGCGGCATCAGATCGGTGATCGTGCCTTCAAACATCTCGGCCGCGAAGTTCACCGTTTCCGACAGGGTCGGATGCGGGTGGATTGTATGGCCAAGATCGACAGCATCCGCGCCCATCTCTATCGCCAAAGCCACTTCGGCAATCAAGTCGCCCGCGTTGGTGCCGACGATCAGCCCGCCAATGATCCGGTCGTCCTCGGGATCAAAGAGCAGCTTGGTCATGCCTTCGGAGCGACCATTCGACAGCGCCTTGCCCGACGCGGCCCAAGGGAACACGCCCTTTTCGTACTTGATGCCCTTGGCCTTGGCCTCAGTCTCGGTGACACCGGCCCATGCGACCTCTGGGTCGGTATAGGCGACCGACGGGATCAGGCGGGCATCAAAGTGACGGTTCTGACCGGCACAGACCTCTGCCGCAACCTTGCCCTCATGCACCGCCTTATGCGCCAGCATCGGCTGGCCCACGACGTCGCCTATGGCAAAGATATGCGGCACGCCGGTACGCTGCTGGCCGTCGACGGCGATAAAGCCGCGTTCGTCCACGGCCACACCGGCCTTGTCGGCATCAATCAGCTTGCCATTGGGCTTGCGGCCCACGGCGACCAGAACCTTGTCAAAGATGCCGGCGCTTTCTTCGCCCTTGGCATCCTCGAACGTGACTTTCAGCCCGTTCTTCTGGGCCTTGACGTCCGTTACCTTGGTCTTGAGCATGATCTTCTCATACCGCCCCTCAATGCGCTTGTGCAAAGGTTTGACGATGTCCTTATCGGCACCTGGTATGATCTGGTCCATCAGCTCGACCACGGTAATCTTGGTGCCTAAAGCGTCATAGACGCAGGCCATTTCCAGACCGATGATCCCGCCGCCCAGAACCAGCATCCGTTTCGGGATGTCTTTCAATTCCAGCGCGCCCGTGGAATCGATCACCCGATCATCATCCTGGGGAATGAACGGCAGGTTCACGGGCTCGGACCCGGCGGCAATGATGCACTGATCGAAGCTGACATTCTTCACGCCGTCATCGCCGGTGACCTCGATCATGTTGGGCCCGGTGAATCTACCGTACCCCTGCACAACCTCGACCTTGCGCGCCTTGGAAAGGCCCTTCAGACCGCCGGTCAACTGGCCGACAACGCTGTCCTTGAAGCCGCGCAAGTCGTCCAGATTGATCTTCGGCTTGCTGAAGGAGATACCATGCGCGCCCATCTCTTCGGCCTCGGTGATAACCTTGGCGACATGCAACAACGCCTTGGACGGGATACAGCCAACATTCAGGCAGACACCACCGAGCGAGGGGTATTTTTCGATCAGGATGACCTTCTTGCCCAGATCCGCCGCACGGAACGCAGCCGTATAACCGCCGGGACCAGAGCCCAGAACGACAACCTCGGCATGCAGATCGCCCTTGCCTGATGCGGTGCCGGTCGCAGCGACCGATTCCGGTGCCGGACTTGATCCGGCACCTTGCGGCTGCTCCGCCTTCTCCGGGGAGTCGGCAGGTTTTGCGTCATCACCGGCATCGGCCCCTTCGAAGACCATGATCACAGCGCCTTCGGAAACCTTGTCGCCTTCGCTGACCTTGATCTCCTTGACGGTGCCGGCAGCGGGGCTGGGCACCTCCATCGTGGCCTTGTCGCTTTCAATCTCGATCAGCGGATCCTCGGCGGCGACAGTGTCACCGACCGAGACCAGAACGCTGACCACGGGCACATCGGTGAAATCGCCGATATCGGGAACTTTAATGTCCATCTTGCGATCTCCTTACCACATCAACTTGCGCATATCGCCGAGCAGGGTCTTGAGCGTCACGGTGAACCGTGCAGCCAAGGCGCCATCGACCGCGCGGTGGTCATAAGACAGCGACAGCGGCTGCATCAGACGCGGCACAAATTCCTCGCCATTCCAGACCGGTGCCATCTTGGACCGCGCAAGGCCCAGAATCGCCACTTCAGGCGCGTTGACGATTGGGGTGAAGGATGTACCGCCAATGCCGCCAAGCGACGAGATCGTGAAGGTGGCGCCCTGCATGTCCTTGGACTTCAACTCGCCATCGCGGGCGGCTTTGCTGAGGCTCATCAGCTCTTTCGAGATGTCCACCAGGCCCTTGCGATCAGCATCCTTGATCACCGGAACCATCAGGCCATTGGGCGTATCAGCCGCGAAACCGATATTGTAGAAGTCCTTCTTGATCAGCTTGTCCCCATCAGGATGGATCGAGCTGTTGAATTCCCAATGCTGTTTCAGCGCCGAGACACTTGCCTTGATGACAAAGGACAGAAGCGTGACGCGGTAGCCGTCTTCCTTGGCCTGCGTGTCCATCTCCTTGCGGTACTTGTCCAGCTCGGTGATGTCGGCCTCGTCATTATGCGTCACATGCGGGATGTTCAGCCAGGACCGGTGCAGCGCAGGACCAGAAAGCTTCTTGATCCGGGACATTTCCACGTCTTCGACAGGTCCGAACTTGGAGAAATCCACAGCCGGGATCGGCGGGATACCCATACCGCCCTGCGCACCACCTGCCGCAGCTGCCGCAGGGGCAACAGTGGATTTCAGCGCCTTCATCACGTCTTCGCGCAGGATACGACCCTTGCGGCCTGATCCGTTGACCTTCGTCAGATCGACTTCGACATTGCGCGCAAACGCACGCACGGATGGTGAGGCATGCACCTTGCCAAAGCCTGCATCCGTCACCGGAGCAGCCGCAGGCGCGGCGGCTGGGGCAGATGCCGGCGCAGCAGCCGGAGCAGATGCAGGGGCTTCGGCTTTCGGCTCGTCCTTGGGGGCATCGGCGGCACCGTCACCTTCAAGGATCAGGATCACCGCGCCTTTGGAAACCTTGTCGCCTTCGGCAATCTTGATCTCCTTGACGACGCCTGCGGCGGAGGAAGGAACCTCCATCGTCGCCTTGTCAGATTCCAGTTCCACGATCGGGTCTTCCTCGGCGATGGTATCGCCAACGCTGACCAGAACCGTGACCACGGGGACATCGTTAAAATCGCCGATATCGGGTACTTTGACTTCGGTTGTCATATTACTTGTCTCCTCTCGTCCCGCTGGTCACACAAGGCGCGGGTTCGGCTTTTCGCCGTCGATGTCATATTTGCTCAGCGCGGATTTCAGGTCTTTCTCGGACACAACACCCTCGCGGAAAAGATCCACCATGGCAGCGGCGGCGATGTGGTTTGCATCCACCTCGAAGAAGCGCCTCAGGTTCACCCGGCTGTCCGACCGGCCAAAGCCATCGGTGCCCAGAACGGTGAACCGGCCCGGCACACAGGCGCGGATCTGCTCGGCGTAGTTCTTCATATAGTCAGTGGCCGCAATGATCGGCCCCTTGACCCCGTCCAGAACCTTGGCGGCATAAGCCTGCTTTGGCTCCGACAGCGGGTTCAGACGGTTCCACCGCGCCACGTCCTGACAATCACGCGCCAGTTCGTTCAGGCTGGTGGCCGACCACAGATCAGCGGTCACGCCGAAATCTTCCTTCAGCATCTCTGCCGCCTTCATCGCCTGCACGAGTATCGTGCCGGAGCCGAGCAGGTTGACGTGCTTCTTGCCCGGACGCGCGGTTTTCTTCATCCGGTAGAGGCCCTTGATGATGCCCTCTTCGACACCCATCGGCATTTCGGGATGCTGATAGTTCTCGTTCATCAGCGTCAGGTAGAAATAGACATCTTCCTGATCCTGATACATCCGCTTCAGCCCGTGCTGGACGATGACGGCAACCTCATAACTGAAGGTCGGGTCATAGCTGATACAGTTGGGGATCGTGTTCGCAAGGACATGGCTGTGACCATCCTGGTGTTGCAATCCCTCGCCGTTCAGCGTGGTCCGTCCGGCGGTGCCGCCCAGCATGAAGCCGCGCGCGCGACTGTCGCCCGCCGCCCAAGCCAGATCACCAACCCGCTGGAACCCGAACATCGAGTAGTAGATGTAGAACGGAATCATCGGAACGCCGTGGTTGCTGTAGGCCGTCGCGGCGGCGATCCAGTCAGCCATGGCTCCGGCCTCGTTGATGCCTTCCTGAAGCACCTGGCCGTCCTTGGATTCCTTGTAATACATCATCTGGTCGGCGTCCTGGGGCGTATAGTTCTGCCCCAGCGGGTTGTAGATCCCGGCGCTGCGGAACAGCCCCTCCATGCCGAATGTGCGCGACTCATCCGGTACGATCGGCACAACCTGTTTGCCGATCTTCTTGTCGCGCAGAAGCGTCGTCAAGATGCGCACGAAGGCCATCGTGGTCGAGATTTCGCGGTCGCCCGTGCTTTCCAGCTGCGCCTTGAACTTGTCGAGACCGGGAATTTCAAGGCTTGGCACATCGCGCCAGTGACGTTTGGGGAATTCACCGCCAAGCTCTGTGCGACGCTCGGTCAGATAGGCCTTTTGCGCGTTATTGAGGCTGACAAAAGGTGCCTTGGGCAAGTCTTCGTCCGATACCGGGATCTTGAAGCGGTCACGGAAAGCGCGAAGCTGATCCTCGACCATCTTCTTTTGCTGGTGCGAGGTGTTTTGCCCCTCACCGGCCGTACCCATACCGTAGCCCTTGATCGTCTTGACCAGCAGGCAGGTTGGCTGCCCCTTGGTTTCCGTCGCGCGCTTGAAGGCCGTGTAGACCTTCTGCGGGTCGTGACCACCACGGCGCAGCGACCAGATCTGTTCGTCGGTCCAGTCTTCGACCAGCGCGGCAGTTTCCGGGTATTTGCCAAAGAAATGCTCGCGGATATAGGCACCATCCTTCGATTTGAAGGTCTGATAGTCGCCATCCACGGTCTCGTCCATCAACTGACGCAGACGACCGGAGACGTCTTTTTCCAGCAACTCGTCCCAGCCTTTGCCCCAGAGCAGTTTGATGACGTTCCAACCGGACCCGCGGAAGTTGCCCTCCAGCTCCTGCACGATCTTGCCGTTGCCGCGTACCGGGCCATCAAGGCGTTGCAGGTTGCAGTTGACCACGAAGATCAGATTGTCCAACCCTTCGCGGGCAGCGAGGCTGATCGCACCCAGCGATTCTGGCTCGTCCATCTCGCCATCGCCGAGGAAACACCAGACCTTGCGGTCGGCCATGTCGATATGGCCGCGGTTGTGCATGTATTTCATGAAACGGGCCTGATAGATCGCCATCAACGGGCCAAGACCCATGCTGACAGTCGGGAACTGCCAGTAATCCGGCATCAGCCAAGGGTGCGGATAGGACGACAGGCCCTTGCCGTTCACCTCAGAGCGGAAGTTTTCCAACTGCTCTTCGGTAATGCGACCTTCCATGAAGCTGCGCGCGTAGATGCCCGGAATCACATGGCCCTGAAAGAAAACCAGGTCGCCGCCGTGGATCGCCGATTTTGCCCGCCAGAAGTGGTTCAGCCCGATGTCGTACATCGCCGCCGAAGACGCAAAGCTGGCGATATGCCCGCCATATTCGCTGCTTTCCTTGTTGCGGCGCACAACCGTCGCCATGGCATTCCAGCGGTTGATCGTCCGGATCCGCCACTCCATTTCCTGGTCACCCGGCATTTCGAGCTGGTCGTCCATACCGATCGTATTCTGATATGGCGTCGTGGAGGAAAACGGCAGCATCGCGCCTGCGGCACGCGCCTGGCTTACAGCCTTGTCCAACAGGTAATGCGCACGATCGGCACCGTCCCGCTGTATCACATCCTCTATGGCATCCTGCCATTCCTGGCTTTCGATCGGATCAAGATCTTTCTGATGTTCGGTCATGCATCCTCTTCCCTAGGTCCCGGCAACAACGTTGCCGATATTTTCGTTTAGCATTAAACCATTTTCTCCAACAGCGACTTTTCCTGTTGGGTAAAAACTGCACGTCGGGTAGCACAGGCATGGTGTCCGTAAAAAGATGGGCTGACGCATATCCTCCTTGCACGCGACGCATAGCTTAATGTTTAAAGCTAAACATTTGCCTTCCGCCACGTTCACTGCGTCCAGAAATTTCATTCTGTTTCCCATGCACTGTCCTGAAAGTTGACAGATATGGGCAATTCGTCAACCGGAGAATTAAATCGCGGCGACGCAATCGATTGCGCGTAGCGCATTGCACATTGAGCCGAAGGCCGGCTTATCGGGGCCCGATGGGCCTGACTGGACTATTCCGCGGAAACGGGTACGATTTCGGATGGCTCGACCGGATCGCCGGCCAACTCCTCAAAATCGAAGTTGTCCAGCCGCCGGGCGCGTCGGCTTGCCTTGTCGGCGCTTATCTTGATCTCCGAGACGTCCTTGGATGCCTGATTGAAATGCCGGTCGAGATTTTCAACCCGCGTTCCCAACCGCTCCACATCCGCGAACAGCAGTCCCAGTTCTTTGCGGATGGCGCCCGCCTGCTCGCGCATCCGGGCATCTTTGAGAATTGCACGCATCGTGTTCAGCGTCGCCATGCAGGTCGTCGGAGAAACGATCCAGACCCGCGCGTCGAAACCGGCACGCACCAGTTCCGGGAAATTGGAATGGAGTTCCGCATAGACAGCCTCTGACGGCAGGAACATCAGTGCGCCGTCGGCCGTTTCGCCCTCGATGATGTAACGTTCGGATATATCGCGGATGTGTTTGCGCACGGACAGCCGCAAGGACTGCGCCGCACGGGCAAGTTGTTCTTTCGTCTCCGCCCGGCGCAGGGCCTCGTACGCCTCCAGCGGGAATTTGCTGTCCACGCAGATCGGCCCCGGCGGATTGGGCAGATGGATCAGACAATCCACGCGCCGCCCGTTGGATAGGGTCGATTGCAGGCTGTAGCTGTCGGAAGGCAGCGCTTTGCTGACAATATCATTCAACTGGATTTCGCCGAACGCCCCGCGCGTCTGCTTGTTCGACAGAATATCCTGCAAGGACAGCACATCGCCTGACAGTTTGGTGATGTTGTCCTGCGCCTTGTCGATGGCCGTCAACCGCTGTTGCAGATCGCCCAGGCTTTGCGCCGTCCGCCGGGCCGATCCGTGCAGGTTCTCGTTCATCTTTTCCTGCACGTCGGCCAGCCGCTGCTCCATCAATTGCAGCATCTTGGTCTGCTGAGTCGCCTGCGCCTCGGACACATGATGCAAACCGCCCGCCAGTCGTTCCTGCCCGTCCCCCAGCGCCTGCACACGCCCGCCAAGCTGGCTTAGCTGCATTTCCAGCGGCTGCGCCATCTGCGCCGACCGACCCGCCGCCCGCATCGTCACGACCAGCATGAAAAGGATCAGCGACACCACCGCTGCGCCAGCCAATGCGGCCAGCACCACGGGATCGTTCAGGCCATAGGTTTGCCCGTTCAGCGTGATCATGTGCGCCCGAACAGCCGCTCAATATCGGCCAGCTTCAACTCGACATAGGTGGGGCGGCCATGGTTGCATTGCCCGGAATGCGGCGTGGTCTCCATTTCCCGAAGAAGCGCGTTCATCTCTTCACCACGCATACGGCGACCAGAGCGGATCGAGCCATGACAGGCGACGCGGCTGAGAATCGCCTCGATCTTTTCCTGCACCAACCCGCTGGCCCCCTGATCGGACAGCTCGTCCAGAATATCGAGCACCAGCGCCTTCGCGTTTACGTCGCCAAGGATCGCGGGGGTTTCGCGCACCGCCACCGCACCGCCGCCGAACGGCTCCAAGGTCAGGCCCATGCGGCCTAGATCGTCGGCCACGGCCAGCAGGCGCCCGGCATCGTCAGACGACAGATCCACGACTTCGGGGATCAGCAAGGCCTGCGCGGCGACGCCGTTTTCCGCCATCTGCCGCTTCAGTCTTTCATAGACAAGCCGTTCATGTGCGGCGTGCTGGTCGACAATCACCATGCCATCGGCGGTCTGGGCGATGATGTAGTTTTCGTGGACCTGACCGCGCGCCGCACCAAGGGGCAGCGCCTCTGTCTGCTGGACAGGCGCTTCTTCGGGTTCGACCACCGTTTCAACCCGCGCGGACCAACTGTCCCGAAGTTCGGCAAAGCCCGGTGCCTGCGCCTGATAGGCTGCGGCCCGTGCGCCCGCCGAGGGCCGGTCCATCTGGTAGACGCGCGGTGCCGTCGGTTCGGGGCGCATCGCGCCTAGCGTTGCCCCGGCCACGGTCGTAGAGGCACGGTGTCCGGCCTCGGCCAGCGCGTGGCGCAGCGCCGACACGATCAGCCCGCGCACCAGACCGGGATCGCGAAACCGCACCTCTGACTTGGCGGGATGCACGTTGACATCCACCTTATGCGGATCACAGTCGATGAACAGCGCCGCCGCAGGATGCCGGTCGCGGCTGAGGAAATCCTGATAGGCACCGCGCAGCGCCCCGATCAGCAGCTTGTCACGGACCGGACGACCATTGACAAACAGGTATTGCGCCACCGATGACCCCCGCGAATAGGTCGGCAGCGCGGCATAACCGGTCAGCCGGAACCCCTCGCGTTCGGCATCCACAGCCAGCGCATTTTCGATGAATTCGCGCCCCATCACCTGCCCAAGACGGCCCCGCAAGGCGTCGAACAGATCGCCCGTCTGCGCGTCGGCGCGAAAACTCACGCGGTCGCCGCCTCCGGTCACGTCGCGCAAGGTAAAGCCGACCGAAGGTTCCGCCATCGCCAGCCGTTTGATCACATCGCCGATGGCCTGCGCTTCGGCCCGGTCGGTGCGCATGAATTTCAGCCGTGCGGGCGTTGCGTAGAACAGATCCCGCAACGCCACGACGCTGCCACGGTTCAGCGCCGCCGGCTTCACACCCGACATCTGACCACCCGCGACGGCGATCTCGGCAGCCTCTGCCCCCTCGGCCCGGCTGGTGATGGTCAGACGCCCGACCGCGCCAAGCGACGGCAGCGCCTCGCCCCGGAAGCCGAAGGAATGGATGTTCAGCAGGTCCGACCCGTCGATCTTGGATGTCGCGTGACGCGACAGCGCCAGCGGCAATTCGTCTGCGGTCATACCGCAGCCGTCATCCGCCACACGGATCAGCGTCTTGCCGCCATCCGCCTGCGCGATGTCAATGCGCCGCGCGCCCGCGTCGATGGCATTCTCGACCAGTTCCTTGACCGCAGAGGCGGGACGTTCCACGACCTCGCCCGCCGCAATGCGGTTGATGGCGGATTCGTCCAGCTGTCGGATAACAGGGCGGATATTGGGGCTGTGCGTGTTCATGCCACAAGTCCTAGCATGAGCCTGGTGATTCTGAAACGCTGGATCGCCACCCGACCGCATGTCCGGATATCGAAAAGTCCGGGCACGAATGCCCGGACACAAGATTTTTTTGGAGCTGGTCGGAGGACGCATTCAGCCCTTGGAGAATTCGGGATAGGCCTCCATCCCCAACTCGGCCATGTCGAGCCCGTTGATTTCGTCTTCTTCGCTGACACGAATGCCCAAGGCCATTTTCAGGATCATCCACAGGATCAGCGACGCCCCGAAGGTGAATATCCCATAAGAGACGATACCGACGATCTGGGTGACGATGCTCGCATCATCGTTGTAGAACACGACTGCGATCGTGCCCCAGATACCTGCGAACAGGTGGACCGGCACGGCACCAACCACGTCATCGATCTTGAACTTGTCGAGCATCGGAACGGCGAAGACGACGATTACACCACCAATTGCACCGATCCACAGCGCCCCGAACAGGGATGGGGCGAGCGGTTCCGCAGTGATGGAAACCAGGCCAGCCAAGGCACCGTTCAGAACCATGGTGAGGTCAGGCTTCTTGTACAGCACTTGCGTCAGGATGAGCGTGGTAACGGCACCGGCCGCAGCAGCCATGTTGGTGTTGGCGAAAATGCGCGATACATCAGACACGTCACCCACAGTGCCCATTGCCAGCTGCGAGCCGCCATTGAAGCCGAACCAACCCAGCCACAGGATGAATGTACCCAGAGTGGCCAATGCAAGGTTGGAACCCGGAAGCGGTGTGACTCGGCCATCCTTGGCATATTTG
Source organism: Primorskyibacter flagellatus (assembly GCF_900176485.1). Classification (GTDB taxonomy): domain Bacteria; phylum Pseudomonadota; class Alphaproteobacteria; order Rhodobacterales; family Rhodobacteraceae; genus Primorskyibacter; species Primorskyibacter flagellatus. The sequence goes on along the minus strand of NZ_FWYD01000003.1, from coordinate 61,558 downwards.
CCGATACGGGGACCAAGAACGATGGCACCTGCCAGAGCGGCCCAGCCGCCGACAGAGTGCACAACGGTGGAACCGGCAAAGTCAGAGAAGCCCATCTCGGACAGCCAACCGCCGCCCCACTGCCAGGAACCGGAAATCGGATACATGACGCCGGTCAGCAGAATGACGAACACCAGAAACGGCCAAAGTTTGATACGCTCGGCCAAGGCACCCGATACGATCGACGCGGTTGCCGCAACGAACACCAGCTGGAAGAAGAAGTCCGAACCGATCGACGCATAGTCCAACGCAGCGTCTGCGGCGGCCACACCGACCGGATCCAGACTGGTCGGAACGAAGAGCGGCCCGACCCAGCCGGGCATGATCCACGCATCACCCGGATACATGAGGTTGAAACCGATAAGCCAGTACATGATCGCAGCGATGGAATAGAGCGCGATATTCTTGGTCATCTGCATGGTGACGTTCTTGGAACGCACTAGCCCACCTTCAAGCATGGCAAAACCAGCGGCCATGAAGAACACTAGAAAGCCTGCCATGCAGAACAGCAGGGTGGTCATGATATACGGGCCGATCTCGTCGAACCCGGGCGCGGCGGCCTCGGCTTCCTGCGCGAGGCCGAGACTGGGCAGCGCAATCAGCGCGGCAGCCGGGGCAAGTGTTTTCAGAAGCTTCATGTATTCGTTTCCCTTTGTCTCGGGCGGCCCTTAAAGGGCGTCCTCGTTCATTTCGCCGGTACGCACGCGCACGGCCTGTTCCACATCCAGTACGAAAATCTTGCCGTCGCCGATCTTGCGGGTCTGTGCGGTTCTGGTGATGGTCTCGACCACCTGATCGACCATTGCCGCCGCGACGACGATTTCGAGCTTGATCTTGGGCACGAAGTTCACCGCGTATTCCGCCCCACGATAGATTTCCGTGTGCCCCGACTGTGCGCCAAAGCCTTTGATTTCGTTCACCATCATGCCGCGCACCCCGATAGAGGTCAGCGCCTCGCGGACCTCCTCCAGCTTGAACGGCTTGATCGTTGCAATGATGAGTTTCACCCGTTTCCCTTTCGGTTATCGGGGCAGAACCCCGTCTTTGCATTTGCAGAAGGGCGGATGGAGCATGGGATTTGAAAGAATGTGCCGTGATGGCCGCGTTAAATTTCGCAATATATGCGTAATTTTTAGGCGCATATCCTCAAATGCCTACTTTTTGCGCGCCATTGAAATGTGATGAGCGTCGGGTTTGCAGTCAACATTGCGGACGGATAGGGGTAATGTGGCCGAAAACAACAATGCCGGGCAGAGCAAGTAATGAGTGATTCAGGCAAGGGACGCGGACGTCTTGTGGCGGACCGCCGCTATTCAAAGTCACGGGCACCCGCCAAGGCGGGCAAGAAACCCGTGCGCCGCAAGACTGCATCGAAAAAGACCGTCAGAAAACGGACGTCCACCCGCCGTCGCAATCCGATTGTCGCTTTTGTCATCGGCATATTCGCCTGGATATGGCGTCTGTTCTGGCGATTGACCTTCCGCATCGGGATTGTGGTGGTGCTTCTGCTGGCGCTGTCCGTAGGCTATTTCTATACTAAGCTGCCCGACATAGACGCCCTGCTGGACGGGCGGGCGCGGGGCTCTGTCACACTAATGGACCGTAACGGCGACGTCTTTGCGTGGCGTGGCGACCAGTTTGGCGGGGTTGTGACGGCTGACAGCGTTTCGCCGCATCTCAAGAATGCCGTCGTCGCGACCGAAGACAAGCGGTTCTACTGGCATCCGGGCATCGACCCGCGCGGCATTGCCGGTGCCGTCCGCATCAACCTGAGCGAAGGCCGCGGTCCGCTGTCCGGGCATGGTGGGTCAACGCTGTCGCAGCAAACAGCCAAACTGCTGTGCCTCGGCGTCGAATACGATTCCACCCAATGGAAGAACGAGGCCGAATATGTGCAGGATTGCCGCCGCGGATCGCTGACGCGCAAGCTCAAGGAAGCAATCTACGCGTTGGCGATGGAGGTTAAGTTCACCAAGGACGAGATCCTGTCGATCTACCTCAACCGCGCCTATCTGGGCGGTGGGGCCTACGGGGCCGAAGCCGCGTCACAGCGGTATTTCGGCAAGCCCGCTTCGGCGCTGAACGCGTCCGAAGCGGCGATGATCGCGGGTCTTTTGACCGCCCCCACCACGCTGTCGCCGACAAACAACCTTGAACGGTCGCAAAACCGCGCAGGCGTCGTGCTAGGCCTCATGCAGGAACAAGGCTACCTGACCCCGGAAGAGGCGGACCGCGCCCGCGCCAATCCTGCGGTCCTGTCCGAAGCCGCAGAAGCCAAGGCCGGTGGCTATTTTGCCGACTGGGTGATGGATTCCGGACCGGAGTTCTTTACCCGCAAGACGTCCGAAGATGTCATTATCCGCACCACGCTGGACCAGCGCCTGCAAAAAGCAGCGGAGGATGCGATGGTCGCTATTTTCTCCGAAAAGGTGCGCGAAGGATCCAAGGCGCAGGCGGCGATCGTGGTCATGTCCTCGGACGGGGCGGTGCGTGCCATGGTCGGTGGCCGCAAGATCCGTGTCACAGGTGCCTTCAACCGCGCAACACAGGCGCTGCGGCAGGTCGGATCGGCCTTCAAGCCCTTTATCTACGCCACGGCACTGGAATTGGGCTACAGCCCCTATGACACGGTGGTGGACGAGCCATTGACCCTCGACATTCCCGGCTCCGGCAAATGGTCGCCGCAGAATTACACGAAAACCTTCAAGGGCCGCGTGACACTGATCGAAGCGCTGAAAAATTCGCTCAATATCCCCGCTGTGAAGATCTCGGAAAGCGTCGGGCGCGATCTGGTGATCCGCGTGGCCGAGGATTTTGGTTTCGGCAACAATATCGCCAACACTCCGGCCATGGCGCTTGGGTCATCGGAATCCACCTTGCTGGAAATGACCGGTGCCTATGCGGGCATCCTGAACGGCGGATCGTCGGTGACGCCGTACGGGTTGGTTGAATTGCGCCTGCAAGGCGAGACCGAGACGCTGATGGACAGCGGCGGCGGCATTGGTGAGCGTGTGATCCGCGAGGATGCGGCCAAGCAGTTGATCTTCATGATGGAAAAGGTCGTCAGCGAAGGCTCTGGGCGGCGCGCCCGTCTTGAGGGGCGGCAGGCTGCTGGCAAGACCGGCACAACCCAAGCGGCGCGCGATGCGTGGTTTGTGGGTTTCACCGCAGATTATGTCGCTGGCGTCTGGATGGGCTATGACGACAACACGCCGCTGACCGGCGTGACCGGTGGCGGTCTGCCCGCCGAGATCTGGCGCGAAACGATGGAGCGTGTCCATGCAGGCCTGCCCGCCCGCCCGCTGCCGATGATCATCCCGGAACCACCCCGCGCCGCACCTGCGCCCCAACCGGCCCCGCAGCCGCAGCAGCAACAGCGTCGACCGACCGTGTTGCAACAGTTGCTCCAGGACCTGCTTGGCGGCAACTAAGGCGGAAGCTCGGCGGCTTTTTCGGAATCACAACGCCGCCGGTGGGAAAGTCTGATGGTTGTCCGATGCGGCGGTCCCGCCTGTCTGACGGCCCGACAGAAGCAGTCGGGTCGGACGGGCGGCAGCCGCCTCAACCCGATTGCGCGCTGCTTTAACCGGCCCGTTTCAGATCTGCGGTCATGGCGTCAATGTCGCCGCGACGGCGGTCCAGCATCGCCCCGATCTCTGTGCGCTCGGTCAACAACATGTTCACGCCCTCGACCTTCATATTGAAGAACAGGTCGCGTCCTGACCGGTCCGAAACCATGAAATCAATGATGAACGGTGCCTCTCCGCGCAGAAAGGCCGTCGAGCGGACGACGTGATAGGTTTTCTCGACGAACACGCCTTCAACCTCGATCCGGCCGCCGACAAATTCCCGAAACCGCTTGCCGTATTTCCGCGCGATGTAGCCTTTAAATGCATCGGTAAAGCTGCGCATCTGCGCCGCACTGGCGCTTCGTGCATCGACACCCAGCGCATAGCGGGCGATCGTCGGAACATCGGCATAGCGATCAAAAATGCGTTCAAATGCGCGGATCATCGCGTTTTCGGATTGGCCAGAGCCGATAACCCGGTTGATTTCGCCCACAAGACTGTCAACCAGTCGCCGCGCACCTGCATCTGTCAATGACAGCGCCGGAACAGGCAGCAGCATCACCCCGGCCGCGAGGCCTCCCAACAGATTGCGGCGATTCATCCTTTCATTGTGAAACATCATCACTCCCGTAAAGCTCTACATAGGGGTCCACGCCACCACCGGGCACGTCCTGACCCAATTCAAATCGACGGTTCTGAAGGTAGATGATTCGGGTCTGTGCGTAGCTGTCCGCGCTATCGTGCAGCACCGAATCCACGGTCGCGCCGTATTGCCGACGCTTGCCCGCCCGCGAGACCAGCTTGGCAACCGTGCCTGAGTATCGCTCTGGCTTGTCCAGAACATAGCCCAGCGGGTTGGTGAACAGATCGACCACCCGACCTGCTGTATCGCGCTCTGTCGACGGGCCGATGATGGGCAACACCTGATAGGCACCCTCGGGCGCACCCCAGACATGCAATGTTTCACCGAAATCGGTCTCGTCCTCGGCGACGCCAAGATCTGACGCAATATCCATCAGCCCAGCAAAGCCCAGCGTCGAGTTCACGGCAAAGCGGAAGGTGTTGCGCGTCGCCCCCCCCAGATCGCCCTGCATAACCTGATTGACCACATAACCTGGCGTCGCAAAATTCCCGGCAAAATTGGTCACGTTGTCTTGCACACCATCACGGAACGCGTTGGGCTTGGCCGGGGCGCGTTCTTTTCCGCCGCCGAAAAACCGCTTATCGATGTTCTGGTTGAATTCATGTACCTGTCGGTTCGACGCTTCATGCGGATCATGCATTCCGTCTGGCGCGGCACCCGGCCCCGGCACGGAACATGCGACAAGAAAACCAAGAGCGAAGAGCGGTAAGATACGAAGAATGTTCATGTGTTAACCCGAGTCTGGAATTCATGACCTGTCTTGCGGTCCTTACTTATGTAGGCTGACCTCATTGCCCAACCGATTCTATTTCACCACAGGCATTTGTGGCAGAATGGCTACATTGACGATAACTTAATGACCTGTGTCGTATCCAACACCTAACCTATTTGTGGACGAGCGGAAACTCGCAGATGACAAGAAATCGAAATGACTCAGGGCTGGAAGAGCTCAAGGCCGCCCGACGCGAGAGCCGCATCTACTATTGGTTCGTGGCGATTTTCAGCTTTTTTGTGAACCTTTTGATGCTGACCGGGCCGATTTACATGCTCCAGACCTATGACCGGGTACTGGGCAGCCGGTCCGTTGCGACGCTGATCGCCCTGTCGGTGCTGGTCGCGTTTCTCTACGGCATGATGGGGATTCTCGATTACACCCGGGGTCGGATCATGGGCCGGGTCGCCGCGCGGTTCCAGTCGCGGCTTGATCTGCGCGTGTTCGACGCCGTGGTGCGGCGCTCTGCCGTGATGCCGGACGAGCTGGCCGCAACCGGGCTGCGCGATCTGGAATCGGTGCAGCGCCTGATGGCCTCTCCGGTTCTGATGGCCGTTTTCGATATTCCCTGGACGCCGTTCTTTCTGGTGGGGATCATGATTTTCCACCCGTGGCTTGGCTATCTCGCCATCGGCGGCGGACTGGTTCTGATCCTTGTCACGGTGGTCAACCAGATGACCACCCGCAATCCGACGATGAAATCGAACATCGCCGTGCATCAGGCCGAGACGATCTCTGACCAGATCCGCAACGAATCCGAGATGGTCCAATCCATGGGCATGCGCGGTGCGGCGTTCCGGCGCTGGCAGGTGGCGCGGGATGCCTCGCTCAAGGGTCAGATCAAATCCGCCGACCTGTTGGGCACGTTCAGCTCGATGACCAAGACATTCCGTCTGTTCTTGCAGTCGGCGATGCTGGGGCTTGGTGCCTATCTGGTGCTGAAAGGCGAATTGACGCCGGGCGCGATGATCGCGGGGTCAATCCTGATGGGTCGGGCGCTGGCACCCATCGAAATGGCCATCGGGCAATGGCAACTTGTGCAGCGCGCCCGCAAGGGCTGGGACAACCTCGCCCAACTGCTGACAGAAGTCCCGGCCGAAGCGCCGCGCACACAATTGCCGCAGCCGCGTGCGAAACTGGACATCCAGCAGATCACCGTCGTGCCGCCGGGTGAACAACAGGCGTCACTGCGTCTGATCAGCTTCAACGTCAATCCTGGACAGGCCGTGGGCGTCATCGGCCCCTCTGGTGCCGGCAAATCCACGCTGGCACGCGCGCTGACGGGCGTGTGGCGGCCAGCGGGCGGGAAGATCCGGCTCGACGGTGCGACGCTGGATCAATACGGTGCCGACACTCTTGGGCAGCATATTGGCTATCTGCCACAACGCGTGACGTTATTTGATGGCACCATCGCAGAGAATATCGCGCGGCTGTCGATGCAGCCTGACAGTGAAAAGGTCGTCGAGGCCGCCAAGAAAGCCGCCGCACATGAGATGATCCTGAAACTGCCCGATGGCTATGACACCCGTGTTTCCGCGAATGGCGGTCGCCTGTCAGGCGGTCAGATCCAGCGCATCGGTCTGGCGCGTGCGATGTATGGCAACCCGGTGCTTCTGGTGTTGGACGAACCCAACTCCAACCTCGACAATGAAGGCTCTGAAGCGCTGAATTCCGCCATCCGCCAGATGAAGGAACAGGGCAAGGCGGTGCTGATCATGGCGCACCGGCCAGCCGCCATCAAGGAATGCGATATGCTGTTGATGCTGGAGGGCGGCAGCCGCGCGGCCTTTGGACCCAAGGAGGAGGTCTTGAAGGCCATGGTGCAGAACCACCAACAGATCCAGAAGGCCGGGACCGCCGGAGGGGTGCGCTAAATGGAAAAACCTTCGAATGAGTTTCCTCTGAAAGGCCCCATGCTCCTTGGCATCCTTGCACTTGTGGTGTTGGTGGGTGGCTTCGGCTATTGGGCCGCCACGACAGAAATTTCCGGCGCGATCATCGCACCGGGACAAATCGAGGTCGATCAGAACCGTCAGATCGTCCAGCATCCCGATGGTGGTGTGGTCGAGGAAATTCTGGTCGACGAGGGCGACACGGTCGCGGCGGGCGACATTCTGATTCGCCTTGACCCGACCCTGCGTAGATCGGAACTCTCGATTATCGAGGGTCAGCTTTTCGAACTCATGGCACGGCGCGCACGCTTGGACGCCGAGCGGGATGAAAGCGACACATTGGACTTTCCCGAAGAGTTACTGGCACGCGCCGCCGAGGACGAAGAAATCAACGAGTTGGTTCAGGGACAGCAAAGACTGTTCGACGCCCGGCGAGACTCTATCGCCCGAGAGGTTGAACAGCTTGGCAAACGCCGCGATCAGATCAGCGACCAGATCATCGGCATTGACGCGCAGCAGGACGCGCTGACCGAACAGGTCTCTCTGATCGAAAAGGAACTGGCAGATCAGCAGTCCCTGCTGGACCGCGGTCTGGCGCAGGCAACCCGCGTCCTGTCGCTTCAACGTGAACGCGCGCGACTATCCGGCACTGTCGGAGAACTGACCGCTCAGAAAGCTCAGGCTGCCGGACGAATTACCGAGACAGAGATCGAGATTCTGAAACTTACCACGCGCCGCCGCGAAGAGGCTATCACCACTCTACGGGATCTTGGGTACCGCGAACGCGAGTTGGCCGAGCAGCGACGCGCGCTGGTCGAACAACTGGCACGGATGGAAATCCGGGCACCCGTGTCCGGCGTGATCTACGGCTTGCAAGTCTTCACACCACGTTCGGTGATCCGTGCCGCAGACCCGGTTCTGTATATTGTGCCTCAGGATCGGCCATTGGTGATCGCGGCGCAGGTTGAAACGATCCATATCGACAAGCTGTTCGTCGAGCAGAACGTGTCCCTGCGCTTTTCGGCGCTGGATCAGCGCGAAACACCTGAATTGTTCGGCCGCGTCACGCAGATTTCCGCCGACGCGTTCACCGATGAAAATTCGCGGGCCAGCTATTACCGTGCGGAAATCGTGCTGAGCGAAGGCGAAATCAACCGCCTGCCAAAAGGGACCGTTTTGATCCCGGGCATGCCGGTTGAGGCGTTCATCCGCACAGATGACCGGACCCCGCTGGCCTATCTGGTGAAACCGTTTGCCGATTATTTTGCGAAAGCCTTCCGCGAAAGCTGACCAGCGGCCCAAGCTTGACCTGAATGTGCGCCCTTGCCGGGCGCGCCGTTCATTTTTGCGTTGGCACGCGACAAATGGCGCTGACGCCCCATTCAATTGCCGTGGCAATTGCGGCGCGGAAGGAAAGCTTCGGAACTGGACCGCAACCGTGAGGCCGGATCACAAAACCGACGGTAAAGGCTTTTCAATCCGCGGGATCAGGCCTAGCGTGCGGCCAGAAACCCAATGCAGGAGCACGTCATGTCCAATGCTATCGAAGACCGTTTGAATGAACTGGGGATCACGCTGCCCGATGCGGCTGCTCCGGCGGCGAACTATGTGCCTTTCGTGAAGCAGGGCAACACATTGTATGTTTCCGGGCAGATTTCCAACGGACCGGACGGCTTGATCAAGGGCAAGCTGGGGGATGGCATGACAGCAGAGGACGGCGCGCGCGCCGCGCGGCACTGTGCCTTGTCGCTGTTGGCGCAAGTCCGCGCCGCCTGTGATGGCGACCTTACGCGGCTGAAGCAGGTGGTCAAACTGACCGGCTTCGTCAACTCGACCGTTGATTTCACCGACCAGCCCAAGGTGATCAACGGCTGCTCTGATTTTATGGTCGAGTTGTTGGGGGATACCGGGCGTCACGCCCGTTCGGCGGTGTCAGCGGCCTCTTTGCCCTTGGGCGTTGCCGTTGAGATCGAAGGCATTTTCGAGATCGCCTGATGCGACCGCTGCCATCCGCCTTCCTTGATCGCCCCATCGCGCATCGGGGGTTGCACGGGCTGTCTGCTGGACAGCCCGAAAACTCGCTGAGTGCGTTCGAAGCGGCGATCAGCGCGGGCTACGGGATCGAACTTGACCTGCAACTGTCGGCCGATGGTGTGGCCATGGTGTTTCACGACTATGCGCTGGGTCGGTTGACCGGGGCGCAAGGCGCGTTGGCCACCCGCACGGCCGCAGAACTGGGGCGCATCCCGTTGAAGGATGGCGAAGGTGCCTGCATTCCGACGCTGGCCGAAGTTCTGGCACAGGTAGCGGGCCGGGTTCCCCTGCTGATCGAGTTGAAGGATCAGGACGGCGCGCTTGGCCCGAAGATCGGCGCGCTTGAGGCTGCGGTCGCGCAGGATTTGCACGCGTATCAAGGTGCCGCTGCGTTGATGTCTTTCAACCCGCATTCGATCATAGCACTTGCCAAATTGGCCCCCCAGCGGCCACGCGGGCTGACGACCTGCGCCTTTGATGCCGAGGATTGGAAACTGGTCCCCGCCGCCCGGCGCACCGAATTGCGTTTGATTGTCGATTATGACCGGGCCGATTGCTGCTTTGTCAGCCACGACCGCAATGATCTGACCGCCCCACGCGTCGCCGCACTGGCTGAAGATGGTGCCGCGATTCTGTGCTGGACCGTCCGCTCTGCCCAGCAAGAGTCCGCCGCCCGCGAAATAGCGCATAACATCACCTTCGAGGGCTATCTGGCTTGACAGCCGGACACCCGAACCCATCTAAGCGGTTGAAACGGGGACGATATGACCGGGCAGACCATAGAGATCAACGTTGTCGAATCGCTGGCGCAGATCGGCGAAGACGCATGGGACGCCTGCGCCTGCCCCGAGGCCAGCACTGGGCGTCCGCGCGACCCGTTTACCACCTATCGCTTTCTCAAGGCGCTGGAAGACAGCGGCTCTGTCGGGCCGCGCACAGGGTGGGAGCCGCGCTACCTTGCGGCAAATATCGACGGTACCGTGATCGCCACCGCCCCGCTTTATGTGAAATCGCACAGCCAGGGCGAATATATTTTCGATCACAATTGGGCCCATGCCTATGAGCGTGCAGGCGGGCATTACTACCCCAAACTCCAGATCGCAGTGCCCTTCACACCCGCAACGGGACGGCGGTTGCTGACGCGTCCCGGCCATGCCGAGACCGGGATGGCAGCGCTTGTGCAAGGTGCTGTGCAACTGGCGGCGGATAACGACCTGTCGTCGTTGCACATCACCTTTTGCACCGAAGAAGAAGCCGAGGCCGGGCAGCAAATGGGTTTGATGTCCCGGACGTCGCAGCAGTTTCACTGGCTGAACGCAGATTACACGGATTTCGACGGATTTCTCGCCAGTCTCAGCAGCCGCAAACGCAAGGCAATCCGCAAGGAGCGCAAACAGGCGCAGGGGTTTGGTGGCGAGATCCGCACATTGACCGGCGATGACATCCAGCCGCATCATTGGGATGCGTTCTGGACGTTTTATCAGGACACCGGCGCGCGCAAATGGGGCACCCCCTACCTGACCCGCGAATTTTTTGAGATCGTGCATGCAACCATGCGGGACGATATTGCGTTGGTCTTCGCCACCCGTGACGGCGTAGACGTCGCGGGGGCGTTGAATTTCATCGGTAGGGATACGCTTTACGGACGATACTGGGGCTGCACGGAACATCATCCCTGCCTGCATTTCGAATTGTGCTACTATCAGGCCATCGACCTTGCCATCACCATGGGCCTGAGCCGGGTCGAGGCCGGAGCACAGGGCGAACACAAACTGGCGCGTGGCTATCTGCCCGTCGAAACCCATTCTCTGCATTGGGTGGGCGACCGTGGATTTGCCGATGCAATCGCGCGTTACCTGGACGCCGAAAGGGCTGCCGTCAGCGAAGATATCGAGATCCTGACCAGCTATGGCCCCTTCAGAAAAGCCAAAATCGAGGAACAGCAATGACAGAGAAACTCAGCGATACCGGGCGCAAGACCATGCTGCCCGCACTCACCGAAGCGGGCTGGACCCTGGACGAGGACCGCGACGCGATCTCCAAGACCTACAAATTTGACAGTTTTGTCAGCGCGTTCGGCTGGATGACGCAAGCCGCGATTTGGGCGGAAAAATGGAACCATCACCCAGAATGGCAAAATACCTACAACACGGTCAAGGTTACGCTTACAACACATGACGTGGACGGGCTGTCGTCGCTGGATGCCAAGCTCGCCCGCAAGATGGATCAACTGGCCGGATAAGACATGAACTCGCTCAATTCGTTATTGAACACCGAAATCTACGGTGGCAAATCGCTGTCGGACCTGCTGACACTGGAATTTCTTGCAAGCGTCGTCGGCAACGTCCTTGCCGCCTTTCTGATCCTGTTTGTCGGGCTTTTGATCGGCAGCTGGGTCAAACGGCGCATCGTGAAAGTGTCAGAACGGCATGCGCGCCTGGACCAAACCCTGTTTCACTTCCTTGGCAACATTGCGCGTTACATCATTCTGGGGTTCGCCGCACTGTTCGTGCTGAACACGTTCGGCGTGCAGACAACCTCGATCGTGGCGGCAATCGGTGCGGCCGGTCTGGCCGTGGGTCTGGCCTTGCAGGGCACGCTGTCCAACGTCGCGGCGGGGGTGATGATCATCATCTTTCGCCCCATCAAACTGGGCGATTTTGTCGAAGTGGCGGGCGTCATGGGCACCGTCAAGGACATCACACTGAACACGATCGAACTGGCCGGCCTGTCCAACACCCAGATCATCGTTCCCAATTCCGAGGTTTGGGGAAACATCATCACCAACTATTCGATCTACCATACCCGGCGCTCGGAATGGGTCTTCGGGGTCAGCTACGGGTCTGACCTGAAAACGGCAGAGACGGTCATACGCGAAACGATCATGGCCGACCCGCGGTCCATGACCGACCCGGAACCCTTCATTCAGGTCAACAATCTGGGCGATTTCTCGGTCGATTTTCTGGTGCGGGTCTGGGTCACGTCCGCCGATTATTTTCAGTATCAGGCGGACATGAAGCGCAAGGTCAAAGAGGCGCTGGACGAAGCCGGAGTCTCTATCCCCTTCCCGACGCGGACCATGATACAGGCCGCCGAATAGGGCCGAAATAACAGGCTCGGCGTTGCTGTGGACATATGCGTCTTGACCCGCCGCGCAAGGATCAAAAGCGCGGCCCGGCACCCGGAGGGAAAGCGGCCCGGCAGGAGATGCCGGGCCGTCCCACTATTCGTTGATCCGGGTCAGAGCGCCGCCAGCATTGCCTCGCCGCCCGAGACCTCACAAACGCCCGGCGATTCCTCAAGATGCAGCACCTTGACCACCCCATCCTCAACCAGCATCGCGTAGCGCTGGCTGCGCCCCAACAAGCCTGCGGGTGGCGCGTCAAAATCCATGCCGATGGCCTTGGTAAAACTGCCCTCGGAATCCGCCAGCAAAGTCAGACCCGCCGCCTCGGCACCCGTCGCCTCGCCCCAGGCCTTCATCACGAACGGGTCATTGACGCTGACGCAGATGATCTCGTCCACGCCCTTGGCCTTCAACGCATCTGCATTGCGGGTGAAGCTGGGCACATGCGCGGAATGGCAGGTCGGCGTATAGGCACCCGGCACCGCGAATAGCACAACTTTGCGGCCTTTTGTCAGCTCTGCCAACGCGACCTGCTCTGGGCCTTCTGCGCCGATCCGCAGCAAACTCGCATCGGGAAGGTTTTCGCCTTGAGAAATTGCCATCTTGAGTGGTCTCCGTGAATTGCGTTATCGGTCCCTGCCGTTATAGGCTGCTCCCTTGAGGCAGCAAACACATTCTGAAAGGGCGGATCATGTCGCATGTGGTAGTCATCGGGGCGGGCCAGGCCGGATCATCCCTGGTCGCACGGCTGCGCACCAAGGGGTTCGACGGTAAAATCACCCTGCTGGGCGCAGAGCCTTTGCCCCCCTATCAGCGGCCGCCGCTCTCCAAGGCCTATCTGATGGGCGAGATGGACGCCGACCGCCTGCTGCTGCGCCCCGAGGCGTATTATGCCGAAAACGCAATTGACCTACGCACCGGCACCACCATCACCGGCATCGACGCGGCCAGCCGCACGGTACAGCTTGAAGATGGCGCGCTGACCTATGATCATCTTGTCCTGTGCACCGGGTCGGAACCGCGTCGGCTGCCTGCCAGCATAGGTGGCGACCTGGACGGTGTCTGCGTGGTCCGCACCAAGGCCGATGTCGACGCGATGGAACCACGCTTTCGCCAGAATGCCCGCGTACTGATCGTAGGCGGCGGCTATATCGGGCTGGAGGCCGCCTCTGTGGCTGCCAAACTGGGTCTGACCGTCACGTTGGTCGAAATGGCCGACCGCATCCTGCAACGCGTCGCTGCCCCCGAAACCTCCGACTTTTTTCGCAACCTGCACCGCAGCCACGGTGTCGACATTCGCGAAGGCATCGGCCTGACCCGCCTGACGGGCGAAGGCAAAGTCACCGGCGCAGAGCTGACAGATGGCAGCCATCCCGACGTGGATTTCGTGATCGTCGGCGTCGGCATCACCCCCGCGACCGGACTGGCCAAGGCTGCCGGACTGACCATCGACAACGGCATCCACACCGACGCACTGGGCCGCACCTCCGATCCCGCGATCTGGGCCGCCGGCGATTGCGCGTCCTTCCCTCATAATGGCGGCCGCGTACGGCTGGAAAGCGTTGGCAATGCCATTGATCAGGCCGAATGCGTGGCCGATAACATCATGGGGGCGGATAGCCCCTATCAGGCGAAACCCTGGTTCTGGTCCGATCAGTACGATTGCAAACTGCAAATCGCCGGATTGAACAGCGGCTACGACCGCATCGTGACCCGTAAAGGGACCGGCGATGGCATGTCATTCTGGTACTACGCAGGCGACAGGCTTCTGGCCATTGACGCGATGAATGACGCCCGCGCCTACATGGTCGGCAAACGCCTGATAGAGATGGGGAAATCGCCGGGTGCCGCTACGGTCGCAGATCCTGCATCCGACCTCAAGGCCCTGCTGAAAGCGTGAGGATCGTCGCGGGCATCCACCGCGGCCGCGCCCTGGCCAGCGTTGGCAAGGGTGACACTGGCGCGCATCTGCGCCCCACAACCGACCGCGTCCGCGAAAGCTTGTTCGGCATGCTGACCGGCGGCCGCTTTGGCGATCCGATCACAGACGCGCATGTGCTCGACCTCTTTGCCGGCACGGGCGCTCTGGGGCTGGAGGCGCTGTCGCGCGGCGCGTCCCATGTCAGCTTTGCCGATAGTGGCCGCAAGGCGCAGACGCTGATCCGCCAGAACATCACCCTTCTCAAGGCAGAGCCGCAAACCAAGCTCATTGCCCGCGACGCCCGCCGCCTGCCGCCTGCGCCTTATCCCGCAGCGCTTGTCTTTCTCGACCCGCCCTACGGCAAAGCGATGGGCGAAGCCGCCCTTGCATCTGCGCAGGCGCAGGGCTGGCTCGCCCCCGGCGCGCTGATCGTATGGGAGGAAAACACGCCACAAAGCCCCCCTGCGGATTTCGCCCTGCTCGAATCCCGGCCCTACGGCGACAGCCACATCACCCTGCTGACCGCCCCCACCTGACGGTACCCGATAAAGATTCTTCCCATTCTCATTGGCGAAAATACTCCGGGGAGTGTGAGGGGCCGGCCCCTCACTCCCAAACCCAGCCAAAAGGCCTCCGCCCTGACAGGGCATCGACACACTTGGCCCTGCGCGCCTCCCATGCCAAGATGCATTCAATGATATGAATGGGAGGATACCATGACGCTTCACCGCCCCACCCGCCGGGACATGCTGCGACTCGCCGCGGCGATGCCCGCCTTCGCCCTGCCTGCCGCGATGGCGCGGGCACAACTCGGCGCGCCGGAAACAACCAATCCCGGTCATTTCAGTTTTACTCTGGGCGAGGCACGCATCACCGTGCTGTCAGACGGGTTCTTCACCACCCCCGCAACCGGGCTGGGCGTGAATGCCGACCCGGCGGAGGTACAGACCTTTCTGGAACAGCACTTCCTTTCCCAAGAAGAAAACTATTCCCACACCAACCATCTTTATGTGGAACTGGGCGAGGCCCGCGTGCTTGTGGATACAGGCTCTGGGTCCCGGTTCATGGACACCGCAGGCAGGCTCCTGACCAATATGGAGGCTGCCGGCATCGACCCCGGCACCATCACCCATGTCGTCATCACCCATGCCCATCCCGATCATATCTGGGGAATCCGAGACGATTTTGACGAACCGATCCTGCCGGATGCGGAATACATCATTGGCGAAACAGAACACGCCTACTGGATGCAGGACGAACTGGTAAATCAGGTTCCGGCGGAGATGCAGCAATTTGTTCTCGGCGCGGTGAATTCGATCACGGCAGACGGGCTGGAATGGACGCTCGCCTCGAACGATCAACAGATCGCCCCCGGCCTCCGCGTCATCGACACGCCCGGCCACACGCCGGGGCATATGAGCGTGGTGGTCGAGAGCGGCGGCAGACAACTCATGGCACTCGGTGACAGCATGACCCATGCCTATATGAATTTCGCGCATCCCGACTGGTATAACGCCTTTGACATGGACGGCGAGACGACCGTGGCCACCCGCAGGCGGCTGACCGACATGGCCGCCGCCGACCGTATCGCCGTTCTGGGCTATCACTTCCCCTTTCCCGGTGTCGGACACATCATGCGCGACGGCGGAACGCACCGTTTCGTTCCCGCCCTCTGGCAGTTTACCCCCTGAGGCCCGCCAAGCGGTGCCTGACGGCATCGCCACGGCATGGCCTGAGCTGCGTCCTCCCCGGAAAGTGACTGCTTTGACAGCGTTTTTCTGTTATCGTGACTTCAAGGTCAGGGCCAACGCGGCCACGCCCGCTTGAAACCAAGCGGACCGGACCGCGCCAAAGGCTCTTTCCCGCAAGAAGGAGGACATCATGGCGCAAACAATCGGCAATCCCCTTAGCTGGGCCGCAAATGTTCTGCGTGGCACGGGCCAAAGCCTTGGCCACGCGGCGGAATCCGTCGGCGGCGAAAGCAAATCCCTCCCGGTGGTCAACGACATCACCATGGGTGATGTCCGCGCGGCGTTGCGATCCGGCATGGATGATTTCACCCATTTCCGCAGCGATGTGGTTTTTCTGGTCGTGCTGTATCCGCTGATCGGCATCGCGCTGGCCTATATGGCCTTCAATCGGGGTCTGATGACGATGATCTTTCCGATGGCCGCCGGCTTTGCGCTGCTTGGTCCCGTCGCCGGTATCGGGCTCTACGAACTGAGCCGCCGCCGCGAGGCCGGGCAGGATGCAGGCTGGAACAACGTCCTATCTCTGTTCCGCTCGGACATCATGGGGCGCGTCCTGACGCTGGGCGCGTATCTGCTGGGCCTGTTCATTCTGTGGATGTACGCCGCCGTCGTCATCTATGACGCAACGCTTGGCCCGGCCGCCCCGGTCTCTGCCAGTGCTTTTCTGACAGACGTGCTGCGCACGGGGCCGGGCTGGACGATGATCATTCTCGGCTTTGCTGTGGGCTTTGTCTTCGCGCTGGCTGTTCTGGTCGTCAGCCTGACCACATTTCCGATGATCGTTGACCGAAAGATCGGCTTGCCCGTCGCCGTGATGACCTCGGTGGCTGTCTGCCGCCGCAATCCGGTTGCGGTTGCAGGCTGGGGGCTGACAGTCGCGGTCCTGCTGGCACTTGGCAGCATCCCGTTTTTTCTGGGTCTGATCGTCGTATTGCCGGTGCTGGGCCACGCAACGTGGCACCTGTACCGGCGCGCCGTAAGCTACGAAGCCGAGTGATCCGCCTATAGGGCTGTTCAGCTGGCCGCGTAGGTCGGATGGAACAGCCCGCCGGGTGACAAGGTAAACACCTCGACCCCGTCAGAGGTCACACCCACGGAATGTTCGAACTGCGCCGTAAGCGATTTGTCCCGTGTCACGGCTGTCCATTCGTCTGACAGAACCTTGGTTTCCGGACGGCCCAGATTCACCATCGGCTCGATCGTGAAGATCATGCCTTCTTCCAGCTGCTCACGCGTGCCAGGACGGCCGTAATGCAGCACGTTCGGCGGCGCATGGAACACCCGGCCCAGCCCGTGCCCGCAGAAATCGCGCACGACGCTCATCCGGTGCGCCTCGACATAGGCCTGAATCGCGTGGCCTATGTCGCCGAACGTATTGCCGGGTTTGACCGCCTCGATGCCCTTCATCAGGGCATCATGGGTGACTTGGATCAACCGCTCTGACTTGCGGCTCAGCTTGCCCGCGACATACATCCGGCTCGTATCGCCAAACCAACCGTCAACAATCACCGTGACGTCGATGTTCAGAATATCGCCATCCTTCAGCAGCTTTTCACCGGGGATGCCATGACACACAACATGGTTCACGCTGATGCAGCTGGCGTGTTTGTACCCCTTGTAGCCGATGGTGGCGGAAATCGCCCCGGCGGCATTCACCTGCTCTTCGATAAATGCATCCAACGCCCCTGTGGACACGCCGGGCTGCACCAGATCGGCAACCTCGTCCAGAATACGCGCAGCCAAGGCACCGGCCTTGTGCATCCCGGCGAAATCGCCGTGATCATAAATGCGAATCCCGTCCCGCGTCAGCCGACCGCGTGTGTCCATTTTCAAGCCATTGCTCCGTCATTTCTAAATTGCCGTCGCAATATAGCATAATATATCGGCAATGCCAGAGGCACGCCCTGCTTGCACAGTCTGCAATTACTGCCTTTCGGAACTTTGATCAGCTTGCAAGCGCTTGTGCTACAGATCGAAATACCGTGCACGCGTCTCGCAGACCGAATTGATCGTCTCGTCCAGCCGCGTCAGATGTATCATTCCGGCTTCGACCGCGGCATCGGCATCGCCCTGTTCCACTGCAAGCGCGATGGTTTTGTGGTCGTTCAGCAGTTCCGGCATCCGGTCGCCCGTGGTCAGGCCAAGCAGGCACAGCCGGTCAACCTTGGCCTTTTCTTCCGCGATAACCTCAAAAGCGAAATCCGTCTTCGCGATACCGCACAGGACTTCGTGGAATCCGTAATCAAGCACACCGAAGGCGGCAATATCGGACGTCTCAACCGCCTTGACCTGCTTTTCAATATGCGTTTTCAAAAGCTTGGAACCTTCGCTGTCACAATTCAATGCAGCCAGCCGCAGCACCTTGGCCTCAACCGCGGCCCGGACAAAACGCGATTTGGCAATCTCGCGCAGTGAGATCCGCTTTACTTCTGTCGCGCGCTGCGGGCGTGACACCAGAAGATCGAGGCTGACAAGCCGGTTGAACGCATCCCTGACCGGCTGACGCGACACGCCGAACTTCGATGCAATCTCGGCTTCGGAAATCTTGTCACCCGGCAAAAGCTCCAGCGTCAGGATCTGTTCGTAAAGGTGATTGAAAACCAGATCGACGCTGGTTTCGCGGGCGCGGGCCTGTCGTATTGATGCCATCTACAGATCCCCCGACTGGACGTTTGAAAAGCTGATATTGCCTGAAGCCAGCGACATCAACACCTCTCGTGGGGGTGCCGGCCCCTTGCCGTCAAAGCCGGACGCGATCTGGCACCTGGACCGTGTTTATCGACAAAACCGGAGTTCACCCAGCCTGCCATCACGGCACCCGGCCGCTCTCCAGGCCCAAAGACACCACAGCGCCCTGCTTCGACAGCATGCTTTTGACGCATTCACACTTGCGGGGTTTGAAAGCCAACTGGCGCGGCCTATACCTGCATGAACACCAGCCAAGGAGTCCTGCGCATGGCAAACCCAACCGCCGCAATGCTTGTCATCGGGGACGAGATCCTCTCGGGGCGGACCCGCGACAGCAACATGCACTATCTGGCCGGCGAACTGACCAAACACGGCATTGACTTGAAAGAGGCGCGCATGGTCTCGGACGATCACGCGGCCATCGTGGCGGCCGTCAAGCACCTGTCGGCTGCGTATGACCACATTTTCACCTCGGGCGGCATCGGCCCCACGCATGATGACATTACCGCCGATTGCATTGCCGCCGCGTTCGACCGCAGCATTGATGTCCGCGACGACGCCCGCGCCCTTCTGGCCGCGCATTACGAGCGCACCGGCTCAGAGTTGAATCAGGCGCGCCTGCGCATGGCCCGCATCCCCGACGGTGCCACGCTGATCGAAAATCCTGTCTCTGTCGCGCCCGGCTTCACGCTGGAAAACGTACATGTCATGGCAGGCGTCCCGTCGATTTTCGAGTCGATGGTGGCCAGCATACTGCCCACGCTGACCGGGGGTGCGCCGCTGCTCAGCCAGACCTTGCGGATCAATCAGGGGGAAGGCGAGATTGCCGGGCCGCTCTTTGAACTGGCGAAGGAGTATCCCGACCTGATGATCGGCTCTTATCCGTTCCAGAAGGACGGTGCTCACGGATCGAACATCGTGATCCGGGGCACGGATGGCACCCAGATCGATGCCGCCATGACGAAGCTGTCTGATCTGTTCCCCGAATGACCGACGCGGCGCAGCGGATCCATGCGGTGACAGAGGCAACCTGGCCCGCTGCGCGTCACTGGTGCCGTGGCCCCTGGACGATCCGCGATGGCGCAGGTGGCGGCAAGCGCGTCTGCGCCACCACGGCCGAGGCCGCATTCAGCGGTGCCGATTTTCAAACCGCCGAGGCCGACATGCGGGCGCTGAACCAGCCGCGCCTGTTCATGGTCCGGCAGGGTGAGACCGCGCTGGATGACGCGCTTGACGCGCGCGGCTATCGGATCATCGACCCGGTGAACCTCTATGTGGCCCCGGTCGGCCTGATTGACGACCGGCCGATCCCGCCTGTCACTACCTTCAACATCTGGGAACCCCTCGCCATCATGCGCGAGATATGGGCCGAGGGCGACGTTTTCGCCGACCGGATTGCGGTGATGCAGCGTTGCAAATGCCCAAAGACGGGCCTGTTCGGTCGCGCCAATGATCACCCCTCCGGCGTCGGCTATGTCGCGGTGCATGACGGCATGGCCATGGTCCACGCGCTGCATGTGCGTCCCGCCCAGCGCCGCCATGGCTCTGCCCGCTGGCTGATGCGCCACGCTGCACGATGGGCACGCGCGCAGCGTGCCGAGCAGATTTCGGCCCTGTGCGTACGAACCAACGATGCCGCCAACCAATTATATATTTCCATGGGCTTCGCGCTTGTGGGACAGTACCATTACCGCATTCACCCTGACGACCGGACGCCCTGACACATGACCAACCCAGACAGCCCCACTGCCCTCGACCTGCCCATGATCGACCCGCTGCCACCCGCAACGCAGAAATACTTCGACATTTGCCAGGAGAAGCTGGGGATGGTGCCGAATGTGCTGCGCGCCCACGCGTTCGACATCGACAAGCTGAACGCCTTTACCACGCATTATAACGACCTGATGCTGGCGGATAGTGGCCTGACCAAGCTGGAGCGCGAGATGATCGCCGTGGTCGTCTCCTCCATCAACCGCTGCTATTATTGCCTGACGGCGCATGGGCAAGCCGTCCGCGATCTGTCGGGCGATCCGAAGCTGGGCGAGATGCTGGTAATGAACTACCGCGTGGCCCCGCTGGATGCGCGCACCCGCGCCATGCTGGATTTTGCCGCCAAGGCAACAACCGCCAGCGCCGAGATCGAGGAGCCCGACCGGCAAACCCTGCGCGATGTCGGCTTT
Source organism: Primorskyibacter flagellatus (assembly GCF_900176485.1). Lineage (GTDB taxonomy): Bacteria > Pseudomonadota > Alphaproteobacteria > Rhodobacterales > Rhodobacteraceae > Primorskyibacter > Primorskyibacter flagellatus. Next base: position 40,942 of record NZ_FWYD01000003.1, on the reverse strand, counting down.
TCTGATCGTGACATCTGGGACATCGCCAATGTGACCGGGTTCTTCAACATGACCAACCGCGTGGCCAGCGCCACAGATATGCGACCAAATGACGACTATCACGCGCAATCGCGCTAGGCCGCTTTGGCCATTCCTGATCCTCGCAGCAGCCAGCGTGCTTGCCATGCCCGGCAAAGCCGCGATTGTCCTCGACCTGCCCACGGGCAGCCGGAACACCGCAGAAACGGTCGTCACGCTGGACAGTTACCGCCTGCCGATCGCCCCGTGGGACGGAACCACCGTGCCTGCGCAACGGCTCGAAGGACAAATCTCGCGGCAGGCATTCCGGGTAGGCGGCGTGGGCGTTACCACCTTGCAAATCCTTGCCCCGTTGCGGCAGCAAATCGCGGATCAGGGCTATGATGTGCTCTTTGAATGCGCCGCGGCCGCCTGTGGCGGGTTCGACTTCCGCTTCGGGACAGAGGTGCTGCCCGGCCCGGCCATGTATGTCGACCTTACCGATTATCGTTTTCTTGCCGCCGCCGCACCCGATCAGACCGAACATCTCAGCCTGCTGGTCAGCCGCAGCGCCGCCGCCGGTTTCGTGCAGGTCATTCGCGTCACGGCACCGGGGGCGGACGCCGCGCCGCAGATCGGCACGTCTGCCGCGCAACCGACCACGACAGGTGCAGTCACCGCGCCCCCGGACGCCCCCGGAGACATCGCGAACTCGCTGGACAGCAATGGTCACGTCATCCTGACCGATCTGATCTTTGACACCGGCGCTGCCGCGCTTGGCACTGGCAATTTCGCCTCTCTCGAAGCTCTGGCCGCATATCTTCGCGCCAATCCAGACCGCCGGATCGTGCTGGTGGGTCACACAGATGCCACCGGGTCACTGGAGATCAATGTTGCGCTGTCCCGCAGGCGGGCGGCATCGGTCAAGGACCGGCTGGTCAGCGCGTATGAGATTTCCGCAAGCAGGCTGGATGCCGCAGGCATGGGATACCTCGCGCCGATCGCCAGCAACCTGACCGATAGCGGGCGCGAAGCAAACCGCCGCGTCGAGGCCGTGCTTCTGCCGAAATAATATTACGCGCGCATCTTCAGAGACGGCCTGAAATCCGGCATTCGCGCGAGAAAGTGCCCCGGCAGAACCGGGGCACCTCAACCTTGCAAACAGGTCACTCGTCACCATTCCACTCATCACTCAATTCACTCTTCACCACTCCTGCTATTAAACATACCACTCGTTAAAACTTCGCTCCTCGCGGATGGTTTTGTCACCAATCCGTCGGACCTTTCTGTCCGAACTCATGCACGAGGAAATCCATGAAGGCGCGGACCTTGGGCTGGGTAAACCGACCCGGCGGATAGACCGCGTATATGTCCAGCGTTTCGGCGGGCAGGTCTGGGATCGCATCCTCGACCAGCCCCCGCGCCATCGCATCTGCGTAAAGGAAGGCAGGCAAATAAGCGATGCCCAGCCCGGAAATCGCTGCGTTCAGCAGTGACTGTCCGTCATTGACGCTTAACCACCCGGCGGTGCGTATCTGACGCTTTTCGCCCGAGGGTGCGGTCACCTTCCAGACATTCCCCCCGGACTGGTTCGAATAGTGCAGCAATTTGTGTTCGGTCAGATCGTCGATCTTTTGCGGCCGACCGTATTTTCGGAAATAGTCCGGACTGGCGATCATGCTTTGCGCAGTCGTCGTCAGCTTGCGGGCGCGCAGGGTGCTGTCCTCTAGGTCGCCGATCCGCACCGCCATGTCGAACCCTTCCGAGATCAGCTCTACATATCGGTTGTTCAGCACCATATTGACGGTGATGTCGGGAAATTCCGACAGGAACGCGCCCAGCACGGGCGACAGGCGATTGACCCCGAAATCCGTGGCCACACTGATCCGCAACAGACCCGAGGGTGCCGACTGCATCGACGTGACCAGGGCATCGGCCTCGCCCGCGTCATTCAGCACGCGGCGGGCGCGGTCGTAGTAGGCAAGGCCGATCTCTGTCGGGCTGACGCGCCGCGTGGTCCGGTTCAGCAAGCGCGCACCCAGCCGAGCCTCCAACGAAGACACATGTTTCGATACCGCGGATTTTGACACGCCCAGCTTGCGCGCCGCATCGGTGAACCCGCCCTGATCCACGACCGTGGCGAAAGCCTCCATTTCCGACAATCGGTCCATGCGATGTTCCCTTATGTGTTTGACAGGAACGGTCTTGCAGAACAAATCAGGCGCAAATGCGCCAATGCCATGTTGATTGCATGTATTGTTCGCGACATGGAAACGCCGAAGCCCCAGACGGTGACGCAGCGTTTGACGGTGACAACGCGGCCTCGATCGGGTGTGATGCGCCGCAACAAGGGAGCCCCACCATGACCGATTATCCGCACCTGATGTCACCGCTCGATCTTGGCTTTACCACGCTGAAGAACCGCGTGCTGATGGGGTCCATGCATACCGGGCTGGAGGAAACCAAGGACTGGAACCGGGTCGCGGAATTCTACGCCGCCCGCGCCCGTGGCGGTGTGGCGCTGATGGTCACCGGCGGCATGGCCCCCAACCCCGAAGGCGGCGTTTTCCCCGGAGCCGCCGGGCTTTACACGCCCGAGGACATCACCAACCACCGCATCGTCACCGACCGGGTCCATGATGCGGGCGGCAAGATCGCCATGCAGATCCTGCATGCGGGCCGCTATGCCTACAGCCCCGACTGCGTGGCCCCCAGCGCGGTGAAATCGCCAATCTCTCCCTTCCCGCCCAAGGAGTTGGACGAGGACGGCATCGAAAAGCAGATCGCAGACATCGTGACCTCTGCCACCCGCGCTCAGGAAGCAGGCTATGACGGGGTCGAGGTCATGGGGTCCGAGGGGTATTTCCTCAACCAGTTCCTTGTCACCCACACCAACAAGCGGACGGACCGCTGGGGCGGCTCCTACGAGAACCGCATGCGCCTGCCGGTCGAGGTTGTCCGCCGCGTGCGGCAGGCTGTCGGCCCGGATTTCATCCTGATCTACCGGCTGTCGATGATCGACCTCGTGCCCAACGGCTCCACCCATGCCGAGGTCGTGCAGCTGGCCAAGGCCATCGAGGCTGCGGGTGCCACGATCCTCAACACCGGCATAGGCTGGCACGAGGCGCGCATTCCCACCATCGCCACCTCTGTCCCCCGCGCCGCCTTTGCCTGGGTCACGAAAAAGCTGATGGGCAAGGTCGGCATTCCCGTCATCACCTCCAACCGGATCAACATGCCCGATGTGGCGGAATCCGTTCTGGCCGAGGGCTGCGCCGATATGGTCTCCATGGCGCGGCCGTTCCTCGCTGACCCGGATTTCGTGCGCAAGGCCGCCGAGGGCCGCGCCGATACAATCGCGCCCTGCATCGCCTGCAATCAGGCCTGTCTGGATCACACATTCAACGGCAAGATCTCGACCTGTCTGGTCAACCCGCGCGCCTGCTATGAAACCGAACTGACGATTACACCCACCCAACGCCCGCGCAGCGTGGCCGTCGTCGGTGCCGGCCCCGCGGGCCTGTCCGCAGCGATCACGGCAGCGACGCGCGGCCACGATGTTACCCTGATCGACCGCGCCTTGGAAATCGGCGGCCAGCTCAACATGGCCAAACAGGTGCCGGGCAAAGAGGAATTCTGGGGTCTTGTCGATTGGTATCGCACCATGCTGACAGAGGCGGGCGTCACCACCCGGCTGGAAACCGAGGCCGACACCGCCACGCTGGCCGGTTTTGACGAGATCATCATCGCCTCCGGCGTCATCCCGCGCGATCCGCAAATCCCCGGTCAGGACGGCCCCAATGTGCTGACCTATATCGACGTCCTGAACGGCGCCCCTGTCGGCAAGCGTGTCGCCGTGATCGGCGCGGGCGGCATCGGCTTTGACGTGGCCGAGTTCCTCGTGACAACGGACAGCCCCACCACAGACCTGCCCGAATGGATGCGCGAATGGGGCGTCACCGACCCTGAAAAAGCCCGTGCCGGCCTTGCCCCCGAAGGACCGCAGCCCGACCCCGCCGCGCGTCAGGTCACGCTGCTGCAGCGCAAATCCGAACGCCCGGGCAAGCGGCTGGGCAAGACCACCGGCTGGATCCACCGCGCCGGGCTGCAAATGAAATCGGTCGATATGAAGGCGGGCGTGAATTACGAGCGTATCGACGCGGACGGCCTGCACATCTCGTACGGCGAAGCGCGCGAGCGGCCCGAACTGATCGCCTGCGACACCATCGTTCTTTGCGCAGGCCAGCTATCCGACCGCAGTCTTGCCGACGCGCTGGAGGCCGAAGGCATCCCCTGCCATGTGATCGGCGGTGCCGACGTCGCCGCCGAACTCGACGCCAAACGCGCCATCAACCAAGGCACAAGGGTCGCCGCTGCGCTTTGAACCCACGACGGCGCAGGATTGGTTCAATCCAAGTTATGTGGTTTCTGGCCAAATCTGGTCTAGCGAGAGAGCGCGGAATTCCTCTACAGTTCTATCACCAACGATGGTCCGTTCGCTGTCCTTCCGGGATGAATGGGGCATCCACACGCGCGTATCGCTATCGAAAACCCTCGTGATGCCGCGCGACGCACGTTAACAGCCTGGACCACAACCGTAGTTTGCTCATTTTTTCTTACAGTTGAGCCCTCAAGTTCAGTATGATATACACTTCTATTTGCGTCACAAAAATTGTCTTTCGTCGGCTTAGGTGGGAACCCCATGACCGGTTGTGGAACAACACAAGATGTTCACGCGTTGTTAATCTGTGGTAAAGGTGTAATTTCTATTGTAGTGACTAAATGTACTTCTCGGCGCAATGGATCTTGAGTAAGTGAGAATAGAAATTTCGTCCCGTTAGATGCAAGTGTGGAAGAAAGATGGAGCGATCAATGTCTGTACTGGAAAAATATGTCGGCACGACGTCGCGAGATTGTAAGAAATTTGACCGCGTGCGTGTACCCCACACGTCAGATGACCGAGGATTTAGCAGTCAACGTTTCTTTGCGCATTGCGTGACACTAGATCCGGAGTTGGCGGAAAACAACTGGGAACGACTCAGTGTGTATACTCCTGCCGTTGAATTTCAGGAACTTCCGATACGACTGCATCGTTCGCTTGTAAAGGCGTTGCGCGCAATGCAAGTGAAAGCTTGACTTTTGACTGATAATTCTGACGACGGGGCCTCTACGTCAGGCGAGCAATCTGCCGCGAATGGAGAACTCCTTGGACCCGAGCGATCTAGTGACGGTCACGAAAGCGAGATGGGTAACTTTTATCTCGCCCAAATCAGCAACTACACGGATCGCCCTGATCTTCTGATCGCCGAAATCGAGAAGCACGATCCCGGTTTCGTCAAGCGCATGAACGAGGCGAGCGAGCATGACGCAACAGAAATGCGTGCTGAGAGGTTTAAGTTCGGCAAAGTCCAAGCTTATTCTTCAATGTTTCTTTCCACGGGCGCGGCGATCGCGATTCTTTGCGTTCTCACACTGGCGGTAGCCCTTGGACACATCGGTTTCGGCACCATCATTGCGCTGGGGATATTCTACGCAATAACCCAAGGCGGAAGTTCAGGCTTTGCAAAGCTGATAACAAGCATTTCTCGAGCGGTAGAGCGACTACGTTTTGGGACGAACGACAGTTCCAGTCAAACGACTAAAGATCACGCAGAGCACTGAGACGTCGCCCTCCCGCACCTAAGGCTGAAACTCTCCCTACTCCGCCGCGGATCGTTTCGGCAGCACCCAGTCGGGGCGGGGGAAGTGGCAGGTATAGCCGTTGGGGATGCGTTCCAGATAGTCCTGATGCTCTGGCTCGGCTTCCCAGAAGTCGCCGACCGGCTCCACTTCGGTCACCACGCGGCCCGGCCACAGGCCCGACGCCTCGACATCGGCGATGGTACGCAGCGCCTCGGCGCGCTGGTCTTCGGAGCAATAGTAGATCGCCGAGCGGTAGCTTAGCCCCCTGTCATTGCCCTGTTGATTCAGCGTGGTCGGGTCGTGGATCTGGAAAAACACCTCCAGCAATTGCCGGTAGCTGGTTTTCGCCGGATCGAACGTGATCTCGATCCCTTCGGCATGGGTGCCGTGGTTGCGATAGGTCGCATTGGGCACATCCCCACCGGTATAGCCGACGCGGGTGGACACCACCCCCGGCAGCTTGCGGATCAGATCCTGCATGCCCCAGAAGCAGCCCCCCGCCAGTACAGCGCGTTCAGTCATGCCACATCCTCCACCTGATCCAGATATTCGCCGTAGCCTTCGGCCTCCATGTCGTTGCGGTGGACAAAGCGCAGCGAGGCCGAGTTGATGCAATAGCGCAGCCCGCCTCGGTCTTGCGGCCCGTCCGGAAACACATGTCCCAGATGGCTGTCGCCATGGGCCGAGCGGACCTCGGTCCGGACCATCCCCGTCGAGACATCCCGAAACTCACCGATATGCGCAGGTTCGATCGGCTTGGTGAAGCTGGGCCAGCCGCAGCCGCTTTCATACTTGTCGGAACTGGCAAACAGCGGCTCTCCGCTGACGATATCGACATATATCCCCGGTTCCTTGTTGGACAGATAGGCCCCGGTGCCGGGCCGTTCCGTGCCATCCTGCTGGGTCACGCGGTACTGCTCGGGGTCGAGCGTTGCGATCACGTCGGGGTTCTTTTCATACTTCGCCATGATTTTCCTCCTAGCCTGTCCATTGTGGATTGCTCCTCACAGGTAAATGGGGCATCCGCGGAAAATTCAAACTCTGCTGCAACCTCGATCACGAAATCGCGTGGCAGGTTGATTATCAGCCGTTTACGCCCATACTTGTTGTAACAGATTTTCCCTCTGTTACCCAAGACACGACCTTGTGGGCGTCGGCCGGATCACTCCGGTCGGCGCTTTCAAGCCAGCGTCCTAATCCAGTCTTGAGACAGCCCAACGCGCCGCATCGGCAACCGTGGCATCCGCGTCGTCGCAAAGCCCCTGCGCCACGCCGCGCAATTCCGCATCGCCGGAATTGCCAATCGCATAAAGCACATTGCGTACGAACCGCCCGCGCCCGATACGCTTGACCGGGCTGCCGCTGAACAGCGCGCGGAATGCCGCATCATCCAGCGCCGCCAACTCTGCCAGCCTTGGTGCCAGAAGCTCTGCCCGTGGGTGATATTTCACTTCTGCGGCGGTCTGCGCGAACTTGTTCCACGGACAGACCGCCAGACAATCGTCACAGCCATAGATCCGGTTGCCCAGAAGCGGGCGCAACGCCTCATCCACCGGGCCGTGATGTTCGATTGTCAGGTAGGAAATGCAGCGCCGCGCATCCAGCCGGTAGGACGCGGGAAAGGCATTGGTGGGGCAGACATCCAGACAGGCCCGGCAGGATCCGCAGTGATCACGCTCTGCCGCGTCGGCAGGCAGATTCAGCGTCGTGAAGATCGACCCCAGAAAGAACCAGCTTCCCAAGTCGCGGCTGACCAGATTGGTGTGCTTGCCCTGCCAGCCCAGCCCCGCCGCCGCGCCCAACGGCTTTTCCGGCACCGGCGCGGTATCGACAAAGACCTTGATTTCCGGTGCCTCTGAAGACGACTTTGCCGCCGCGTCAATCAGCCAGCGCCCGACCCGCTTGAGCCGCTTCTTGACCACATCGTGGTAGTCACGATTCTGCGCATAGACCGAAATCGCCGCGCGGTCGCGCTGGTCCAGCACCTCAAGCGGATCATGCGAGGGGCCGTAATTTTCCGCCAGCATGATGACCGACCGCGCCTCGGGCCACAAAGCCGCCGGATCGCCCCGCCAATGCGACCGCTCGGCCAGCCAGCCCATCTGGCCATGCGCGCCCGATTCCAGAAACGCGGCCAGACGCCCGGCCACCTGCGGCACATCCCACGGCCTGCAAATCCGGCAGGCGTCAAACCCGTCGGCCAGTGCCTGCGCGATCAGCCTGTCCTTGAGATCCTGCATCGCAACGCGGCCCCCTTATGGGTGTTTCGGGCTGTCTGAACGGCCAAGCCAAGGACGCGCCCGGCCCCCAACAGACCTTTAGAAATCAAGGTTGGAATAATGCGCAGGCGGTGGGAAACCCGACACCTGATCGGCCAGAATGGAGCGGAAGGCCGGGCGCGACTTGATCTTCGCATACCAGTCCTTGACCACGTCCGACCGGTTCCAATCCACATCCGAGATATAATCCAGCGACGACAAATGCGCGGCGGCGGCAAAATCGGCCAGCGTCATCGTCTCACCGGCCAGCCAGCGTCGGTGTTCCAGCAGCCAGGCCAGATAATCCAGATGGTACTTGATCGCCTTGGCCCCGTCCTTGACGTTACGGCTGTCTGGAAAGCCCAGCTTCATCACCTTCTTGTTCACCCGCTCATACAGCAACTTCGAGGTGACCTCGTTGTGGAACTTGTCGTCGAACCAATTGACCAGACGGCGCACCTCATAGCGATTCTCGGCAGAGCGCGGCATCAGCGGCGGTTCGGGGCTGACCTCTTCGATATATTCGCAAATGGCAGAGCTTTCCGCCATCATCCGCCCGTCGAATTTCAGCACCGGCACCTTGGCAGCCGGGTTACGGCGCAGGAAATCGGGGGCTTTTTCCCAGTAGCGTTCTTCGACCAGTTCAACCTCGATCTTCTTTTCGGCGAGGCTCAGCCGCACTTTTCTGCAAAATGGCGACAGCGGAACATGATAAAGGCGAGCGGTCACGTTGGGACAATCCTGTTGAGGGTGCATAGCCCCTGTTTGCCGCGAAGCGCGCCGCGTTTCAACTGGATAAGCCGCACGCGGGCACTTCCTTGCCGGGCCGCGTGGCGCTCCATTGACCCGAACGAAGCATATCTGCCCCGAACGCCCCTTCCCCGCGATCGGCGCCAAGCTCGGCAGAGACGCAAAACTTGACCTTCTCGCGCCTCCCTTAACTTAAAACCTCGTGATGAGCGTTCAACAAAGGGTCCTTTGTGAACGCCATAGAAGTTATGATACTCGCTTAGGGTCAGGACCTATTGGTTTCCGTCGTGCGGCATGATTCACCGGTCGAAAGCGGCACAAGACGCCGTCAAACACGACAAACGCAGGTACAAGAAGGCAACCGCATCGAGATCATGTTCGGTAGGTTCAAGGACGCGCGACGGGTGGCGACACGCTACGATAGATGCTCAAAGGTATTCCTCTCGGCCATCCCTCTTACCGCAACAGTCATCTATTGGCTATGAGACTAGCCCCCTAGGATCCACTGCCGGACAGATCTTTATGTGCGCTGGTGACCGTGGCCTTGGTGTCTGTCATCGTCACGTCCACTGATCGGGTGTTGCTGGGCACCGACAGGCCGACCCGTGGGTTCTCTGAAAGTGAGATCGACCCGGTCATGTTCACATAGTCCGCGCCATCCAGCGCGATTGCCACATTCTCGACATAGCGCATCGGGATATAAAGCAGCGAAATCTGATCCATCTGCATGCCCGAATGCGAGGGGTGCGAGATATCCACATCCAGCTTGCTGAGCTGTGTCGTCCGGCCAAGATCGAAGGTGCTGGCCCTCATTTGCGTGACCTCCAGCCCCATTTCGCCCAGCGCTGCCAAGGCAAGGTCGGGATCGGTGCCGGGAGGGGCCGCGCAGGCACCTGAACCAGAGGTCTTGATGAACCCGTCCTTGACCCAAAGCTGTCCATCGGTCGTCTCGACAATGACATGCAGCGGCGTGGGTCCGTTGACGCGCATCGTCAGGTCAAAGAAAAAGCTGGGTTGCGGCACAGCCAAATCGAACACGGCCGAGACCGGCATGGGGTTTTCGTCCAGGACCAGCGTGACCTTGCCCAGAAGCATCTTCTGCGGCGCGTGGACCATTGCCGCAATTTGTGTGCGGGCGTCGTCCGGCGTGCGGTAGGGCGCATCGATGGAGATCATCTGATTGCCTTCGTTCAGTATCCGGCCCTCGTAAAGTTGGTGCTTCACGGCCTCCCAGCCTTCGCCCGCAAGAACGGGCAGCGCGGCGCAGATCAGGGCAACACTCAATACAAAACGTTTCATTCTTCTCCTCCCAGAAGAAACACACCAAAGGCGCGGGGGCCGTCGCAGGTGTGCAATACCTGTAGCACGGAAAGCGTTTGTGCGTCGATCAACGTGGCGGTGTTATCGAACCAGTTCGCCACCACGATCCGCGTCCCGTCCGCCGTGGCATCAATCCCTTCGGGATATTCGCCAACCTCGATACGGGTCTCTTCCTGCAAGCTTTGCATGTCGATCACGCTGACCGTGTTTTCGTATTGGTTTGTGACAAAGGCGCGTCCGGCGGCAAAGGCCACACCATAAGGCCGTTCCCCCACCGGCACCGTGGCCAGAATGAACCCGGTGGCAGGATCAAGAATGCTGAGGTCATTCGACCCGACATTGCCGACAAACAACCGCCCATCCGGTGCAAAGCGTAGCCCGAAGGGCCGTGTGCCGACCTTGATCCGTTGCAGAAGCGTCAACGTCTCTGCATCGAAGACCGAAACCTGATCCGCATCGCGTTCGGCCGAGGCCAGAAAGCGCCCGTCCTCAGACAGGCTCAGGCCCGCCGGGGCCGCGCCGGTTGTCAGTTCTGCTATGGGGGCAAGTCTGTCGTCCGACAGCACCCAGATGCGCGCATTGTACCAGTCGGACACAAATACCCGGCCGCGCGCCATATCATGCGCGATCCCGATAGGGCCGCCATCCAACGCAGCTTCGGCCTGAACGGTGCCTGCCCTGTCGTATCGACGGACCGTTTTGCTGTCGGGCGATACGGTAAACACTCTACCGTCCTTTGAAACGGCAACGCCTGCGGGCTTGCCGGGGACCGACCAGCGCGCGGTCTCGGCACCGCTTGTCAGATCGAACACGCTGAGCGCATCGCCATTCTGGCAGGTTACAAAAGCGGTGTCCGCCGCCGCAGGCAGGCCCGCGACGACGAGCGCCGCGAATGCCTTAGCTACCCGGCGCGCCAAACCGCTCGACCAGCGCATCCAGCCCAGCCTGATAGACGCCGGAAACCGCCGCAATCGCGGCTTCGTCATTCAGGTTTTCGGGCGGATCGTTGTTGGGATAACCGCGATAGAAGGCACCGCGCCATTCAACCTCCGACCCGCCGCCATCCAGCGGTTTCACGGTCAGGTGCGACGAATAATTGGTGACCGGAAGAACCTCTACCGCGACATCCGTGATCCGGTAGGAATAGCTCATCTTCTCGTCGCTGTATTTATACAGGATCTCCGAAATGGTCGGCCCGCCTTCTTCGCCCAGCGTCAGAACGCGGGTGGCATCAATCTGGTTGTCGCCTTCGCCCGTGGTCGAAAACACGGCCGGGTGCCAGCTCATGTCCTGAAAGTTGCCAATGGCCTGCCATACTTCTGCCGGATCGGCGGCAACTTCGGTGGTCAGTGTCACTTTTTGACGGGTTGGCCCATGGGCCGCAGCCAGCCCCGGTAGCATCAGCGCCACCGCAGTCATCGCCATGAATTCGCGTCGTTTCATTTTTCCTCCGAGTTGAAAAAAGCCGTCTTGAGGATGTACCGCATCCCCCGCAGCCAGGATTCGTCCGTGTTGGAACGGATGTCGACAACCCGCCCCTTGACCGTCTGGCCCGTTTTCGGATCGCGCAGTTGCAGGTTCATCGTAAGGATCAGGTTGGAGATTTTCTGAACCTCGCCCACCAACGCAAAATCAGCGCCCAGCTTTATCGCCATCCGCGCATCGCAACCGTAACATTTGGCCGGGTTCACAATGCGGTCCAGCTCTTCCTGCACGGGGGCAAGATCAAGAAACCGGTAGCCTTCTTCGGTAAAGCGCTCTGTGATCAGCGTCTCGACCTTGTTCAGACGGACCAGCTCTGCGGGGTCTTGGCCCTGCGCCTCTGTCTGCAAGGAATTGTCCAGCAGCGTGATGCCAAAAAACGCCACGCTATCCTCCGCGAAAGCGGGGAAACCGAAGGCGATCAATAACAATGCAAATGTGCGGCGCATGTGGCCTTTCTTAGAAAATAAGAGTCGCCGAACATGGTGCAGTCGTTACCGTCTTCACTGCAACCTGACAAAAGGTATCGGTTGCAGTTCGCGTCTGTTTTGCTTGGATTAACGGCAAGAAACCCGACAATTCAGAACGGGCGCAGGGAGGTTATCGTGAGACAGATCATCGCTCCGCTTTTGGCGGTGTTGCTGTATGTCGGACTGGCTGGTCACGCGTCGGCATTGGACGTGAAAGCGGCCGTTCTGCGCATAGATTATCCACGTTTGCTGCCTATTTCGCGCTATGACCTGCGGCCAGAGGATCTGGGCTTCGCCGGGGCGATGCTGGCAGATGAGGACAACGGCACAACCGGCACTTTTCTTGGTCATACCTACGAGACGGAGCAGATCGCCGTCCCACCGGAAGAGGCCGACGCGGCGCTGGAGCAAATCCTTGCAGACGGCATTCGCCTCATCGTCGTAATGGCCGAGGGCCGTGATCTGCTGCGCCTGACCGACCGCGCCGCGCAGGATGACGCGCTGGTTCTGAATGCGACTGCCCCCGAGGCATCGCTGCGGTCCGAAGAGTGCCGGGCGTCGCTTTTGCATATCGCGCCGTCCAACTTGATGCTGGCCGATGCAATCGCGCAATTTTCGGTTTGGAAAAAGTGGGACGAATGGTTTCTGGTCTCCGGCTCCAACTACGCTGACACCTCCTTGGCGGATGCCTACCGGCGCGCGGCGCGCAAATTCGGGTTGAACATCGTCGAAGAACGGGTTTTTGCCGATACTGGCGGCTCGCGGCGTACTGACAGTGGCCATGTGCTTGTTCAGCGCCAACTGCCGACCTTCACGCAGGGTGCCAAGCGGCATGACGTGTTGATTGCCGCCGATGGCACGGATTATTTTGCACGGTATCTGCCGTATCATCTGTCTTCGCCGCGCCCGGTCATGGGGTCCGCCGGATTGCGCCCGGTGACCTTTCATGCCGCGCATGAGGCATGGGGCACGACCCAATATCAAACCCGTTTCGAGGCGCTGTCCGGCCGCTATGCCCATGCCGAGGACTACAACGTCTGGCTGGCCCTGCGCGTCATCGGCGAGGCTGTGACGCGCGCCAGCACCGTGGATGCGCAAGCGATCCGGGACTACGCCCTGTCCGACGCGTTCGAACTGGCGGCCTTCAAGGGGCAAAAGGTGACGTTCCGCGACTGGAATGGCCAGATGCGCCAGCCGATCCTTCTTTACGACGGCATGATCACCGTCAGCGTCAGCCCGCAGGAAGGGTTCCTGCATCAGGTTTCACCGCTGGATACGCTGGGCCTTGATCGTCCCGAAACCGAGTGCACTTCGTTCAACTGACCAGGAGTTCCGCATGAAAACCTTGATCGCGACCTCACTGCTTGCCCTTTTGGCAGCGTCTCCGTCACTGGCGAACAAGGCGTTTGTGTCGAACGAGCGCGGCAACACCATCACCGTCGTCGATACGGATACATGGGAAGTCATTCAGGAATTTGACGGCGGCAACCGGCCCCGCGGCATCACGCTTAGCCCGGATGGCAGGAAGCTGTATGTCTGTGCGTCAGATGATAACCTCGTGCGGGTGTTCGACACCGAAACCTACAGAGAACTGGAAAGCCTGCCCTCTGGTCCGGACCCGGAACTGTTCGTCATCGATCCGACCGGGCGGCATCTCTATATCGCCAACGAAGATGACAACCTTGTTACCGTGACCGATACCGAAACGCGCACAGTCCTGGCCGAAGTACCTGTGGGCGTGGAGCCCGAAGGCATGGCGATCAGTCCCGATGCAAAATGGGTCGTGAACACGTCAGAGACGACGAATATGGCGCATTTCATCTCGACCGAGGATTACAAGATCCGGCATAATGTGCTGGTCGACCAACGCCCGCGCTATGCCCAATACACCGATGATGGCACAAGGCTGTTCGTTTCGGCAGAGATCGGCGGTACGGTTTCCGTAATGGATATTGCACCGGACGGCACCCCGACACTGGTCGATAAGATCAGCTTTGAGGTGCCGGGGGTGCTGCCTGAATGGCTTCAACCCGTGGGGATCAAGGTCACCAGCGATGGCAGTCGGATCTTCGTGGCACTCGGGCCGGCCAACCGTGTGGCCGTGATCGACGGCGAAACGCTGGAGGTTCTGGACTACATCATCGTTGGCCAGCGGGTCTGGCAACTGGCCTTCACCCCGGACCAGGCTTACCTGCTGACAACAAACGGCAATTCCAATGACATTACCATCATCGACGTCGCTGCCGAAAAGGCGATCAAGTCGGTGCAGGTTGGCCAGCAGCCCTGGGGCGTGGTCGTGACCCCTAACTGAAGGAGATCTAAATGAAACTTCTGCCTGCCGCCGCCTTAGCCTGCTGCCTTTCGGCACCGGCCATTGCCGCACCGCTTTGTGACGATCTGGGTTTTGCTGGCTTGCTGGCCTCTTGCAACCGTGGCGAGCCGATCGAGCTGACGCTCGCATCCGGGCAACCCTTGGGCGAAGACGTGACCCTGCAATCCGGCGCGTATTACAAGATGAACATCACCGCCGACGGCTCTGCCGAGCTGGCATTGACGGGATCAGAGTTTTTCCGCGCGATCTGGATGAACGAGATCGTCATCAACAAGATCGAGATCCGCCCGATGGCGATCGATTCCATCGAGTTTGACGACGAAGGAACTGCCGAGCTGTCCTTTATCGCCATCAAGCCCGGCACCCATATCCTGCGCATCCCCGGATCGACCGGCGAGTCGCAACAAATCCGCATCAGCATCCAGTAATTTAACGAAAGGAACGACCAATGACGCGTATCATCGCACTTGCACTTGCCACAATTATCGGCACATCGGCCCTTGCCGAAAGCCACGAGATCCCGCAGGAAACCGTGGATAAGATCACCGCCATGCTGACCGAGATGAACTGTCAGATGGACCCCGATGACATTGAAATGGAAGATGACGGATATGAACTGGACGATGTCATCTGCGAAGGCGGAAATCAGTTCGACATCGAACTGGATGCAGATCTGAACGAAGTCGGACGCCGCGCCGAATAAATGCCGTTTCCGCGACCACGGCCCAATGGTCTTGGTCGCGGAAACAATTAAGATAGGCTAAACGGTCTGATAACCGAAATGCCATCTGGGAGAATGTCATGATCCGATCCATCATCCGCAGGGGCGCATGTGCTTTGCTTGCACTCAGCCTGACGGCCCCTGCCTTCGCACAAGACCTTCCCAAGGTGCGCGCTGCGGTCCTGAAGATCGGAACGGTCAACTGGGAACTGGCGACCATCACCGAAAACGGCTTTGACAAGGCCCATGGCTTTGAGCTGGAGGTCGCCCCCTATGCCGATAACGGTGCCACCCGCGTCGCTGTCGAAGGCGGAGAGGCCGATGTCGCGGTGGCGGATTGGATCTGGGTCGCCCGCCAGCGGGCCGCCGGGAAGGACTACGTCTTCGTGCCGTATTCCAAGGCGGTCGGTGGGCTGGTCGCGCCAAAGGACAGCGATGTGACCTCCCTGAAGGATCTGGCTGGCAAGAAGGTCGGCATCGCGGGTGGCCCGCTTGATAAATCCTGGCTGATCCTGCGCGCCTATGCGCAGCAGGAATATGGCATGGACCTGAAGGCTGAAACCGAGCAGGTGTTCGGCGCGCCGCCGCTGATCTTCAAGGCCGGTCTGGGCGGGGAAGTCTCGGGCGCAATCAATTTCTGGCATTTCCTGGCAAAGATGAAAGCCGCCGGAATGGAAGAGGTGACCTCGGTCGAAGAGGCCGGCAAGGCGCTGGGTCTGAACACTGACACGCCGCTGCTTGGCTACTACATGAAAGAAAGCTATCTGGCGGATAATCCGGGGATCGCGCAGGCGCTGTACGATGCCAGCCGCGATGCCAAGGACCTGCTCGCCAGTGACGATGCCGCGTGGGAGGCCCTGCGCCCCAGCATGAACGCCCAGACCGACGCCCAGTTCGACCTGTTGAAGAAAGACTGGCTGGCAGGCACGCCGGCGCGCGGTCCGGTTGACCTTGATGGGGCAAACAAGCTGCTGGCGCTGATGAACGATCTTGGCGGTGCCGATCTGGTGGGTGAGGCCACGACCGTTCCCGCTGGCCTGTTCGCAGACCTCGAATAAAAACAGATTGCCCGATGAACGACTCGTCTGCGGCCACGTCAATCCTGTCGATCCTCGGGCTTTTCCTGCTTTGGATTGTTTGCGCGGCCCTCACCGCGGATGCGACGATCCTGCCGCAACCATGGACCCTGATCGGCCCGGCGGCGCAGCAGATCAGATCCGGAGAGTTGCTCTATCATCTCGGGGCCACCCTGCTGCGGGTGATCTGGGCATTTGCCTTGGCGATGGGCATCGGTATCGCGCTGGGTTTGGCAATGGGCCGGTCGAACCAGTTGAACCGCTGGCTTGATCCGTGGCTGGTGATCTTTCTGAACCTGCCTGCCCTTGTTCTGATCGTGCTGTGCTATCTCTGGATCGGGTTGAACGAAACGGCCGCGATCATTGCAGTCACACTCAACAAAATTCCCAACGTCGCGACTGTGATCCGTGAAGGCGCACGCGCGCTCAACCCGGATCTGGAGGCGATGGCCCGTGTCTACCGGATGAGTTGGACCGCACGCATGCGACATGTCACCTTGCCGCAACTGGCTCCATTCATCACAGCGGCCGCGAGATCCGGCATCGCGGTCATCTGGAAGATCGTGCTGGTGGTCGAATTCCTGGGCCGCTCCAACGGGGTCGGGTTTCAGATACACCTCTACTTTCAATTGTTTGATGTGACGATGGTGCTGATCTACGCCCTGTCCTTCATCGCCGTCATGCTTGCGGTCGAGTGGCTTCTGCTTCAACCGTGGGAGCGCCGAATCCGCCGATGGAGAACCGCGTGATCCGGGCTGACATCATATCGAAATTCTTTGGCAAACAGCAGGTTCTGGGTTCAATTGAATTCGCGATCTCTCCGGGTGAAACCGTTGCGCTGGTCGGCCCTTCCGGCATCGGAAAGTCTACGATCCTTCGGATCATGGCGGGTATCGACACACAGTTCGAAGGCACCGTCACACGCCCCGACAACATGGCGATCGTGTTTCAAGAGCCGACCTTGCTGCCCTGGCGCAGCGCATTGGATAACCTGCTGATCCCCCGCCCGTCACTGGGGCGCGAGGCCGCGCGCGCCGCGATGGACCGCGTTGCCCTTTCGGGGCGCGAGGATGCCTTCCCCGGTCAGCTCTCGCTTGGTCAGCAGCGGCGGTTGGCATTGGCCCGCGCCTTTGCCGGATCGCCGGAATTCCTGCTGATGGACGAACCTTTCGTGTCTCTGGACGCTGAAACGGCGGAACAGATGCTCAGCCTGACCGAAGCGCTGATCGCCGAAGCAAAGCCGGCGACCCTTTTTGTCACCCACGCCCGCTCTGAAGCCGACCGTCTGGCAACCCGGATCCTTGAGCTAAGCGGAACGCCAGCGAGGCTGCTCCGTCATTAAGCTCTGGGCCAGCCGATTAAAAGACAGCGCCAAAAAGACGCCATTTCCTGCAAAGTTGAGAACGCGAAGATCAACACACCGCTGGCTGTGCGAGTGGCGGATGTGTCCAAGCGGCGCGCGGATACCGCGCTGCGTGGTTGTTTGAAAGGCCGTCATCCGGGCGGCAGGGCGGCAACACTTTGGATAGCGTCGGTGACATATTCTGCTTAAGCGAAAAAGCTGACGGATATATGGCTGACGGGCGACGACGTTAGTCAATGTCAGGAAGATAGAACGTCAGCAATCCCAGGAACAAGAGTACCGAGAGATAGCTGAACACCTGCTGCATGCCGATCTGGTCCGCGAGCGCCCCGAGTGCGGCAGCGCCAAGCGCGCCGATTCCGAACGCGAAACCGAAGACGAATCCTGAAACCATTCCGACTTTCTGCGGCAGCAGTTCCTGCGCAAAGACGACAATTGCCGAAAAGGCAGAGGCCAGAACCAGCCCGACAATAATGCTTAGCACGACTGTTCCCAGCAGGTTCGCGTGCGGCAGCATCAGCGCGAAAGGCAGCGCCCCCAATATCGAACCCCAGATTACCTTTCTGCGTCCGATGCGATCACCGACAGGACCGCCAACGAAGGTGCCCACCGCGACCGCCCCGAGAAAGACAAACAGAAGGGTCTGTGCGTATTTGATCTCAAGTCCGAACTTTTCGATGAGGAAGAAAGTATAGTAGCTCTTGTATGTTTCGACGTAGACGAACTTGCTCAGCAGCAGGGCACCGATGATCGCGAAGGAAATAATCAGACGCATTCGGGGGAGTTGTGGAAGCGAGATCTCGGGTGTGCCAGCAGTTTTGACAATCCGCTGATGGTTCGTGAACCACTGGGCGACCCAGATCAGGATGATGACTCCGATTACAGCGAAAAGTCCAAACCAGACGGTACTGACCTGCCCCAAAGGGAGAACGAACAAGGCAGCGGCAAGAGGTCCAAGAGCTGTTCCAGTATTGCCCCCGACCTGAAAGCTGGACTGTGCAAATCCGCGTTTGCCACCGGATGCCATACGACACACGCGTGATGCTTCGGGGTGGAACAGAGCCGACCCAACTCCCAGAACAGTTGCCGCAACCAGCAATAGCATGAACGAGTCGGCCGTCGCGAGCATCACCACACCGAGGGCCACGATCATCATGGACACTGCCAGCGTGTAAGGTTTGGGTTTCAGATCCCCGTAGAGACCCATGACAGGTTGCAATATGCAGGCTGTGATCTGCTGTGCCAGCGTCAGAAGACCCAACTGAAAATAGTTGAGCGAATACTCGGATTTCAGAACCGGATAGAGCGCGGGCAAGAGAAACTGGATCAGGTCATTGATCAGATGGGATCCGCTCACCGCCAGAATGACCGAATACGATGTCGGCATCAAAGTTGTTTTTTGTATGGTCATTCGAACGCTCGGCTTTGTTTTGAGGGCGCGGTCCATGCTGTAGGCTGCGGCCATTGGGTTTGATCAGCATAATGGTGTATCCGACGCAGGCTTTCGCGCCAGAACCAACTCTAGTACACTGTAGAAAATCTACAGGATTGATATGTCGACATCGCGCCGCAACTTGCCTCCTCTCAACGCATTACGTGCGTTTGAAGCCGCCGGACGGCAGCTGAATTTCCGTGCGGCGTCGGATGAGTTAGGTGTCACGCAAGGCGCTGTGGCCCAGCAGATACGGTTGCTGGAAGAGCATCTGGGCATGTCGCTATTCCAGAGAATGCCGCGCGGCGTAGCGCTGACACCGCAGGGGGCGAGCTACCTTTCGGAGATGACCCGTGCCTTTGACACGCTTTGCAAGGCAACAGCTAGGCTTCACAATCGGGCCGATGCGGTGACGATCAGCGTGACCCCGACATTCGCGACGAAAGTCTTGATCCCACAGCTTTCGTTGCTGAAATCTGCCTTGCCGGGAGTAGAGCTGCGCACCATCGCGACCGAGGCGGTGTCGGATTTTGATCGAGATCAGGTCGATATTGCCGTGCGCCAGACCCGCCCGCCTTTTGGCGCTTCACAAGAGGCTCACCTGCTTTTTCGCCACGATCTTGTTTTGGTGGGCAGCCCACATTTGTTGGGCCAACATCAGCATCCGCTGACGCGAGAACAGATCGGCGGCCTGCCACTGTTGCACGACTCGTACAATCATTGGCCACGTTTTTTTGGCATCGTCGAGACGCTACCCGGTGCGGTATTCAACCAGACAACACTCGCCCTGGATGCGGCTTTGGCAGGTCAGGGCGTGGCAATATCTTGCCGTGCTTTCGTTCAGGCAGATCTTGATGCGGGACGCCTGATCGAAATTTGTCCCGCAGGCTTCTCAGTCGGCTCCGATTTCTATCTTGTTCGAAAGCGATCATCACACCTGCGCGAAACCGTTGATGCCGTTTGGGCATGGGCTGTAGAAAATTGGACGGTTTCTGACTCGTTGTCGCTATCCCGGCAGGCCCTGCCATCCCAGCGCGAAGGCTCATCGAAGAAAACGTGAAGACCAGCGGTGCGGCGGAAACTGTAATGAATGTCAGTAAAAATCGGGCCCCCGCCGTAGACGTCCCGTCATACCGACTGTCGTTCTTTACCAGAGTCCCTACCCTGATTCTTCGGCAAGCCGCATAATCCGTATCAAATCCGGACCGACCTCGAAAAAGGGCCCGCGAGAAACGGGATAAGTGACTGAGAATATTGGTCGGAGTGAGAGGATTCGAACCTCCGGCCCCTGCCTCCCGAAGACAGTGCTCTACCAGGCTGAGCTACACTCCGTCCGTAGGGCGCGGATTAAAGAAACGCCACGCGTTTGGCAAGGGTTTACCCACGTTGTTTCGCGCGGCGCAGCATATGGGTAATCCGGAACGTCGCGGCTGTGGCACCGCGCGAACGTGTGCGAAGCACGGGGGTGTTCTCGGATTTGCCGCCGCGGCTTTCCCTGAATACGATGTAAAGCCCCGAGATGATAATGACCGACGTGCCGATGATCGTGGCGCGGTCTACCGACTCGCCGAACAGCAGGTATCCAAACAGGGTTGCCCAGATGATCTGCGAGTATTGCATGGGCGCGACGATCGCCGCCTCTGCATTTTTGTAGGCGGCGATCAGGCACAGACCGGCAACAAAGCCGAACAGAGAAATTACCCCGATGCCCCCAAGATGCAGCAACGGCATGGGCTGATAGACGAAGGCCAGCAGGACCGCCATCACGATGAAGTTCGCAGCCATCGGATACAGCATCAGCACGACCGAGCGTTCCTCGCGTCCAATCTTGCGCACAATGATAGAGGCCAGAGCACTGAACATAGCGGCCGACAAGCCCGCCAAATGGCCCAGCGTCAGTTCCGTCGTGCCGGGCCGCAAAACGATGAAAACACCCGCAAGCCCGACGATCACGGCAGCGCCACGATGCAGTCCGACCTTTTCACCCAATAGCGGTATGGACATCAGCGTGATCAGCAATGGCGACGCAAACAGGATCGCATAGGTCTGCGCCAGCGGTAGCACCGAAAACGCATAAAAGGCCGACATGCCGGTGATGACCGTGCAGACCGTGCGCAGGGCGATCCACCAAGGATGCACCGGACGCAGATTGCCGTGGGTTTGATCCCCGATCAGCATGAAGCTGACCAAAGGAAAGGACATCAGCGTCGAGAAAAAGATGATCTGGAACGGGGAATAGGTCGCACCCAGGTATTTGATGACGACGTCATGGGTGGCATAGACCGCAAAGGCAAACAGCGCGTAGAGCAGACCTTTCAAGTTCATCGGACCGGCTTTCCTGCAACTGTTTGCCACCTGGGCAGTTTGGCGGCACCCGTCCGTGAAATCGGGCACCACCTATCTATTTTTCGATCAACGCCTAGAGGCTGGCATCCAATGCAGCCAGAATAGCATCGCCCATTTCACTTGTCGTGACCGGTGTCGCGCCGTCTTCGCCCAAAAGATCGGCAGTCCGAAGGCCATCGGCCAGAACCTTTTCGACGGCTTTCTCCAGCCGGTCGGCTTCGTTACCCTTATCAAAGCTGTAGCGCAGGGCCATCGCGAAGCTGAGGATACATGCGATCGGGTTGGCCTTGCCTTGGCCGGTGATGTCAGGCGCGGACCCGTGCACGGGTTCGTACAGGGCCTTTGGGCGACCGTTCTCCATCGGCGCGCCAAGCGAGGCAGACGGCAGCATACCAAGACTGCCGGTCAGCATCGCGGCGGCATCTGACAGCAGGTCGCCGAACAGGTTGTCGGTGACGATCACGTCGAACTGCTTGGGCCAGCGGCAAAGCTGCATGGCACCGGCATCGGCATACATGTGGCTAAGCTCCACATCCGGATACTCGGTATCGCCGATCTTCTGGACGACCTCGCGCCACAACACGCCGGATTCCATGACGTTGGCCTTCTCCATCGAGCAGACCTTGTTTCCGCGCCGCCGGGCCAGCTCGAAGGCGGAGCGCGCGACACGCTCAATCTCGGATTCGGTGTAGCGTTGGGTGTTGATCCCGACACGCTCGTTGCCTTCCTGGATGATACCGCGAGGTTCGCCGAAATAGATGCCGCTGGTCAATTCGCGCACGATCATGATGTCGAGGCCCGCCACCACGTCCCGCTTGAGTGATGAGAAGTCGGCAAGCGCGTCGAAACACTGAGCCGGTCGCAGGTTGGCGTAAAGATCCATTTCCTTGCGCAGGCGCAACAGACCACGTTCGGGCTTCACGCTGAAATCGAGGTTGTCATAGGCGGGGCCGCCGACAGCACCCAGCAGGACAGCGTCCACTTCCTGCGCGCGGGCCATGGTTTCATCCGTCAACGGGGTGCCATGCGCGTCATAGGAACATCCGCCAACCAGTCCTTCGCTGACGTCGAAAGGCAGGTCGCGCTTTGCGCCGTACCAGTCGATGATGCGGCGAACCTCGGCCATGACTTCGGGGCCGATGCCGTCGCCGGCGAGGATAAGAAGCGAAGGGGTGCTCATGAGCGTTGTCCTTTGGTCTGTGCTTTGCCCATCGCCCTACCCATTGCCGTGAGAAGGGTCAAGAAATGAAGGCGTATTGCGACGCCGGATCTGGCAATTGCCGGTTCTGCATGACGACCGGGCGCACGGAACAGGTGCCACTTGTGCAGGCCCGGTGTACAACGTGCATTTTGACCCTGTGGGCCAGGACCGTTTCACCGGGAAGGATCAACATCGACCCAGACCAGCTTGTGCGGGATCGGTGCTGCCTTTGAACCCTGCGGCGGCCAAACAACGCCGGAGCCGATAATCTGCATATCAGAGGGCGGCAACACATAGCTGACCCGCATGTCGCCGGGGTCCGGCTCGGGCCAATCGACCGTGTCTGCCGCAGCGTCGCCCTGACGCGATTGGTTCGCCGGGCGCGGGTCCTGAAAGCGCGGGTCGGCCAGAAGGCGGCGCAATGCATCCTTGCGGCCTGCGCCCTTTGTAGGGTCGGTATTGGCATCGCCGATCACGGCAAATCTTCCCTTTGGTGGCGGGATGGAAAGCAATCCGTCAAGCCACGCGAGCCAAAGCGCGGTTTCATCATGGTTGCGCCGACCGTTGCGATCCTCTGGACCGTCGAAAACCGGTGTCGTGGCATGATACATGAGAATCCATAAGGGGCCATCGACAACATCCAGCGGAACGGCCCAGTGACCGACGGAGCTGAGGCGCTGAATGGCGGCGGCCTCTTGCGCTAACTCTGCACCGACGATCTGCGCGTGCGGGACGTCACGCCACAGAAGCGCGCTCAGGTCCAGAGCGCCGTCCAGTATCGGCACACGCGACAGCAGCGCCATACCGCCCTGACCAGCGAACTCACCGTAACCTTGCGCATCTCGGGGGCCACCGAGCCGCCGGTCGCCGTCCAGATCCAATCCCGTAGCCGTGCCGGAATTGGGGCGCAGGGCAAAGCGATGAGGCATGGCGTGGCCCGCGACGGCCAGCTTTGACTGAAATGCAGCCAGTGCAGCGTGTCCGGCATCATAGTCGAAATCCGTCAGCGCCAGAATGTCGGGTCTGGCGGCAACGATGCCGTCCAGCACGGCGGCGATCTGTGCATCCTGTCCTTTCAGTATGTCGCGAAGCAACAGACCAGGGCCTTTTCGGGACAGCGGCGCGTGCCAGGTGGCCAGTCGCAGCGGCTCGGCAGAGGCATGAACGCCCCCACAGAAGCCAAGGGCAAGGCATATGCACAGTATGAGGTGCGGCGCAGGCAGAAACGCTTTTGACGCTCGGCGTTGATCGCTCTGCCGATGCGTCAAACAACGACGCCTTAAAGCACCAGGTTTCGAGACGGCAAAAGCCATGTGATGTGCGTTCGTCAAGATGTGCAGACGGGCAGAGCCGTCCAACGTGAAAGCTATGAGGGTCGATTTACAAAACGACCAAAATCAGGAATGGCAGAAGGAAAGCTAAGAACAGGTTAATTTCCGTAATCTGGCGTACGCTTCGACGGTGTTCCGAAAAATGCTGTCGTCAATGACAATGAAAATCGGTGGCGGACAGAAAAAGGCACCGCTTACAAATAGCGGTGCCAGAATTGTCAGGGCGATTGCAGGCCGTGGACCTGCGTGAGGGTCAGACCCAAGGGCGCGCTTGAGATGCGGCTGCTTCAAACGTGTCGATGGCGGCCGCTTTTTCCATGGTCAGCCCAATATCGTCCAACCCTTCGATCAGGCAGTGCTTCTTGAAACTGTCCACTTCAAACGAGAAGCTCTCGCCATCCGAGGTGGTGACGGTCTGGTTTTCCAGATCGACTGTCATCCGCGCGTTAGACCCCTTCTCGGCATCTTTCAACAGCACGTCGACCGCCTCTTGCGGCAATACGATCGGCAAGATGCCATTCTTGAAGCAGTTGTTGTAGAAGATGTCGGCAAAAGACGTCGCGATGATCGACTTGATGCCGAAATCCTTCAACGCCCATGGGGCATGCTCGCGCGATGACCCGCACCCGAAATTGTCGCCGGTTACAAGGATTTCTGCGTCGCGATATTGCGGCTTGTTCAGCACGAAATCGGGGATTTCATTGCCTTGCCGGTCAAAGCGCATCTCGTCGAACAGGTTCACGCCCAGACCTGACCGCTTGATCGTCTTCAGGAACACCTTCGGGATGATCATGTCGGTGTCGATATTGACCAGCGGCATGGGTGCCGCGATGCCGGTTACTTTAAGAAACTTTTCCATTTTCAGCGTCCCTTATGCTTCGTCGGTCATCATTTCGCGCACATCGGTCAGATGACCGGTGATCGCGGCGGCGGCGGCCATGGCGGGCGAGACAAGATGCGTGCGGCCCTTATAGCCCTGACGCCCCTCGAAGTTGCGGTTCGACGTCGAGGCACAGCGCTCGCCCTCGGACAGCTGGTCGGGGTTCATCGCAAGACACATCGAACAGCCTGCAAGACGCCATTCGAAGCCGGCCTCTTTGAAGATGTCGGCAAGACCTTCTTCTTCTGCCTGCGCCCGCACAAGACCAGAGCCGGGTACGATCATGGCGCGCATGCCATCCTTGATCTTCTTGCCCTTCAGGATGGCGGCGGCGGCACGCAAATCCTCGATCCGGCCGTTTGTGCAGGAGCCGATGAACACCGTGTCGATCTGGATGTCGGTCAATTTCTGGCCAGGCGTCAGGCCCATATATTCCAGTGCGCGTTTTGCCGCTTCGACCTTGCCGCCTTTGAAGTCCTCGGCAGAGGGTACGGTGGCGGAAATCGGCAGCACGTCCTCGGGCGAGGTGCCCCAGGTCACGACCGGCTCGATATCTTCACCCCTGAGGGTCACGACCTTGTCCCAATGCGCATCATCGTCGGAATAGAGCGTCTTCCACCAGGTCATGGCTGCCTCGAACTGCGCGCCTTTGGGGGCGTGGGGGCGGCCCTTGACATAGGCATAGGTGGTCTCGTCCGGGGCGATCAGGCCGGCGCGCGCACCGCCTTCGATGGCCATGTTGCAGACGGTCATGCGGCCTTCCATCGACAGGTTGCGGATCGCTTCGCCGCAATATTCGATCACGTAGCCGGTGCCCCCGGCCGTTCCGGTCTCGCCGATCACGGCAAGGGTGATGTCCTTGGCGGTCACGCCCGGATTCAGCTTGCCGGTGATCTCGACCTTCATGTTCTTGCCCTTACGCTGGATCAGCGTCTGGGTGGCCAGGACATGTTCAACCTCGGATGTGCCGATGCCGTGGGCCAGCGCACCAAAGGCGCCGTGCGTCGCGGTATGGCTGTCGCCGCAAACCACCGTCATGCCAGGCAGGGTCCAGCCCTGTTCGGGGCCGACGATATGCACGATGCCCTGGCGCACGTCCGACACAGGGTAATAGTGAATACCGAAATCCCGCGCGTTCTTGTCGAGCGCAGCCACCTGGATGGCGCTGTCTTCGGTCATGTTGGCAGGGTCTTCGCGGCCCGCAGTCGTGGGCACGTTATGATCCGGTACGGCGATGGTCTTGTCCGGTGCGCGGACCTTGCGGTTGGCCATGCGCAGCCCTTCAAAGGCCTGCGGGCTGGTCACCTCGTGTACAAGGTGGCGGTCGATATACAAAAGGCAGGTGCCGTCCTCGGCCTCGTGGGCGAGATGGGCATCCCAGATCTTGTCATAGAGGGTCTTGGGGGACATTGGTCCTCTCCGTATTGTCAGGCGGAATGTCGGGTCGAATTCGGGTGCCGTGGCAATGGCCACGGACTCATCGGTCATACAGACCTATAGCCGGGCCAGCACCGTATGTGTGGCACCGAAGAACCGTTCGCGCAGGCGGGCACGGTCGCAGATGTCAAATACCAGTTTCATATGCCGGGAGATACAGGCGCAAACCGAGTCTATCAAGAGGACATTGCCGGGAAAACCTTGCGTGCCTGCGCCCGGAGTGGCAGGCTGACCTACTCTTTACATGTATTCAAGGAACGTGATGGAGCCAGAAATCCCGACCAGCACGTCTGACCTGGTGGCACTGGGGCAGACATTGCTGTCCCGTACCGAAGCGCTTTTATACAAACTTCTGCTGCCCTGGAATGTCTACCAGTTGGCGATTGCGGTGGGGCTGTTTCTTCTGGCGACCCTGGCTGCGCGGATCGCGCGGCCCCGGCTTCACGATTGGATGCGGGCGCGAGAAGGCTGGCCGAAATGGCGCATGCGGCTGCTGGTCATCGCCCATCGACGATTGCGCATGATAATCTTCGTCGCCGCAATCTCGCTTGTGGTTGTCGTGATGAGCGAGGTCACATGGCCATCGCGATCTTATCTTCTGAGCATCATTGCCAACCTGTCAGCCGCGTGGCTGTTTATTGTTTTCGCGACGCGGCTTATCGGCAACCCGCTTTTGCGCTCGGTGGTGAGGTATGGTGCCTGGACATGGGTGACGCTAAGCATTCTCGGCCTGACCGACGAGGCACAGCAGGTAATGGAAGGCGCATCTGTGAACGTCGGAGAGACGCGCCTGTCGCTTTGGCTGCTGGTGCAGGCCGTGGTCATGCTTGGCGTGCTGATCACGTTGGCGCGGTTTGCCGCGGCTACCATTACCGCGCGCATCAGGGCGAACGAGGAAATTTCGCCGTCCATGCAGGTGCTGGCGGTCAAATTCCTTCAGGTCGTGCTGTTCGGGGCCGCATTCTTCATAGGGTTGCGGCTGGTCGGGGTCGATCTGACCGGCCTTGCGGTTCTGTCCGGCGCGATCGGCGTGGGTCTTGGCTTTGGTCTGCAAAAGGTCGTGTCGAACCTTGTATCGGGAATAATCATCCTGCTCGACAAGTCTATCAAGCCAGGTGACGTGATCAGCCTTGGCGAGACGTTCGGATGGATCAATTCACTGGGTGCGCGCTATGTCAGCGTGGTGACGCGGGACGGAAAGGAATACCTGATCCCGAACGAGGACCTGATCACCGGACAGGTGGTCAACTGGTCCCACACCAATGACTTCGTGCGTCTGGACATATTTTTCGGCACTGCCTATGGCGACGATCCACACAAAGTTCGAAAACTGGCGATTGCTGCGGCGATTTCGGTTCAACGCGTATTGAGCAGCAAGCAGCCGGTTTGCCACATCGTGGGGTTCGGCGACAGTTCGGTCGATTACATTCTACGATTTTGGATTCGTGATCCAAGGATGGGTCTGACCAACATTCGCGGTGACGTCTACTTGGCATTGTGGGACGCGTTTAATGAAAACGGTGTGTCGATACCCTTTCCACAGCGCGAAGTCAGAATGCTGGAGGATGACAAAGCCAACGATGAGTTGGACGCGGGCGGTGGTGCGTTGTCGGAAAAGCATTGACGTTTGCGCGCCGGGTGGTTCGCCTCGTCAGTGGCCTGAAGGCCGCTTCCTAGGCGTTGCCCGCTTGTCCGGAGGCAACGCCGCACTGCTGGCAGGGATTGGTTTCGCGATGCGTTGCGTCTGTTCTCAGAAAACTTTCGCTGAGGGAGATTCATCAAGGGCCGTGTCATTGAGATTTTGCATGTGCGGTGCTATCTATGAAGAGAACCCGGCACCGGGGTAAGGCGGTGTACAGACAGCAAGGAGGACGATGTCCTGTCTCTTGGTACTGACGCGGCACATGCCGCCGATCACGCGGCACCCATTGCGGGCGGCCATTCGGCAGTGACGAGTGAAGAACTCCTCACCGCCATTCTGGAGTCGCTTGAAAACAGCAAGGCCGAAGAGATCGCGCAGATTGATTTGCGCGGCAAGACGGCCATTGGCGACTACATGATTATCTGCTCAGGCCGCTCTTCTCGGCAGGTCGCCGCGATTGCGGAGCGGTTGATAGACACGCTGAAACAGGACCTTGGTCGGTCGTCCCGTACCGAAGGCAAGGAAGCTGGCGACTGGGTGCTGATTGATACCGGCGACGTGATCGTTCACGTTTTTCGTCCAGAAGTGCGTGAATTCTATCAATTGGAGAAGATGTGGCAAAGCCCTGAGGGCAGTCACACCGCGCGTAGCTGAACCATGCGCGTCCAATTATGCGTAGTGGGTCGGCTAAGAGCCGGTCCCGAACGCGACCTTATCGACGACTATCTGAAACGGTTTGATCGGACAGGGCGAGGACTTGGGCTTGGTCCGGCCACCGTTTGCGAAGTCGAAGATCGCAAGGCTGGCGGCATGGCGGCCGAGGCAGCTCTGCTGAAGCGTGCAGTGCCCTCGGGCGCGCGGTTGTGCGTGTTGGACGAGCGCGGCAAGATGGTCAGCTCTCCGACATTTTCCGATACGCTGTGCAACTGGCGTGATCAGGGCGCGCAGGACGTGGCCTTCGTCATCGGTGGCGCGGATGGCGTTGATCCTACATTGCGCGGATCAGCGGATGCGGTTCTGTCATTGGGAAAAATGGTATGGCCGCATATGTTGGCAAGAGTGATGCTGGCTGAGCAGATCTATCGGGCGGCGGCAATTGCTGCCGGAACACCATATCACAGAGTCTGAGGTCTTGCGCGCGGTAACCCGCGCACAAAGGTTCCCTTTGTCAGGGACCTAAAGGCCCCTTCCGCAGAGAAGGCCGTTGGCCTGTGCGTCGAATCCATGGATGGTCTTCGAGTTTGCTCAGCTATAGGCGTAGACCAGCAGAAGCACGCCAAGGATGATCCGGTAAATCACATAAGGCGTGAAGCTGACGGATCGCAGGAGGCGCATCATCAGCCAGAGTGCTGCCAGCGCGGCGACAAAGGCCATTGCGGCAGCGATTACGCCGTCACGGGCAGCGGCAATGTCAGCGGTGACGGCAACCTCAAGTCCCAGAAGCGTTCCCGACGCGAGGATCGTGGGAATTGACATCAGCATGGCGATCTTTGCAGCATCGAGACGGGCATAGCCCATCCGTCTGGCACCTGTGATGGTTATCCCGGAGCGGGAGGTGCCTGGGATCAGCGCAACGGCCTGCCACAGACCCAGTTTAACGGCTTCCATTGGGGTCCAGTCGCCAGTGGATTTGCGTTCCGCGCCGGTCTTGTCAGCCCACCAAAGAACCAACCCGAAAATCAGCATCGTCCAGGCGATCACCTTTACCGAGCGCAGGAGATCGTCCAGCCCGGTCAGTTTCATCACCAGCCCGGCAAAGATGACTGGCAGTGTCGCAAGCGCAAGGCAGAATGCCAACCGCGCACCCGACGTATCAATGCGCCCGCGCAGTAAACGTCTGGTTCCGTAAAGTGCGTCGCGCACATCCGGCCAGAAATACAGAACAACGGCAAAAAGCGTGCCGACATGAACCGCCACGTCGATAACCTGCCCCTGATCCTGCATGCCGGTTAGGCTGGGCAGCAGAATCAGGTGTCCGGAACTTGAGACCGGCAGAAATTCAGTGACGCCCTGGATCAGCGCCACGAGCATGAGGTGAAAGAGGGGCATATAGGTGTCTCGTACAAGTTATAACACGACTCGTATAAGGGTTTGCTTTCCCTTGAAAAGTGCGAATTTAGGTCCGGATTGCGACCCACTTATCGAAAAAAATCTTAAAAAAAACAAACCAGACAGAATTTTTTTGCATATAGGTCAGCAATTATGCCTTTTCTTGCAGGAAAAGCTTGCGTAGAAGGGCGGGGAGGTGAACTGGGGGCGTGATATGGCTGAGCAGCCGATGCTGAAATTCGTGAAGATAGACCGGGTCATGCCGGAGAAGCGGGACGCGGAGGCGCGCAACCATGACTTCGACGAGATCTATGCCGAATATGCCGATGCCAAGGCGAAGGAGCAGTCGAGCCGGTGCAGCCAATGCGGCGTGCCTTATTGTCAAAGCCATTGCCCGTTGCACAACAATATCCCGGACTGGCTGCGCCTGACGGCGATGGGCCGTCTGGAGGAGGCCTATGAGGTCAGCCAAGCCACCAATACCTTCCCCGAGATCTGCGGACGGATCTGCCCGCAGGACCGCTTGTGCGAAGGCAATTGCGTGATCGAACAGTCGGGCCACGGCACTGTTACCATTGGCGCTGTCGAGAAATATATCACTGATACCGCTTGGGAAAAGGGCTGGGTCAAGCCGATCGCGCCGGTTGCCGAGCGCGAGGAAAGCGTCGGCATCATCGGTGCGGGCCCCGGCGGGCTGGCAGCGGCGGATGTGCTGCGCCGCGCCGGTGTGCAGGTCACGATATATGACCGCTATGACCGCTCCGGCGGGTTGCTGACCTACGGTATCCCCGGCTTCAAGCTGGAAAAAGACATCGTCATGCGCCGCAACAAGCAGCTTGAGGATGGCGGCGTGACCTTCGTGCTGAACTGCAATGTCGGCGAAGATATTTCCTTCGACGCGATCCGCGGCAAGCATGACGCGGTGATCATCGCCACCGGTGTTTACAAGACACGCGACCTGCAAGGACCCGGGTCGGGTGCCGAGGGGATCGTGCGCGCGATCGACTATCTGACGGCCTCCAATCGCAAGAGCTTTGGCGATGACGTGCCGGAATTCGACTCGGGCGAGTTGAACGCCCAAGGCAAGAAGGTCGTCGTTATCGGTGGGGGCGACACCGCGATGGACTGTGTGCGCACCGCGATCCGTCAGGGCGCGGAAAGCGTCAAGTGCCTGTATCGGCGCGATAAACTCAATATGCCGGGATCGCAGCGCGAAGTGCAGAACGCCGAAGAAGAAGGCGTTGAATTTGTCTGGCTGACCGCGCCCAAGGGCTTTAGCGGCGATGCCGTCGAGGGCGTCATGGTGCAGAAGATGCGCCTTGGTGTGCCCGATGCCACCGGCCGTCAGGCCCCCGAGGTGATCGAGGGTGCCGACTATGTCGAGGATGCCGATCTGGTCATCAAGGCACTGGGCTTTGAACCGGAAGACCTGCCGCAGCTTTGGGGCACCGAAGGTCTGGAAGTGACACGTTGGGGCACCGTCAAGGCAGAGTTCACCTCTGGCGCGACCAGCCTGCCCGGCGTCTTTGCCGTGGGTGATATTGTGCGCGGCGCAAGCCTTGTGGTCTGGGCCATCCGCGACGGGCGCGATTGCGCCGGCGCGGTGCTGGAACAGCTTGCAGGCGGCGTGGCCGTCGCCGCCGAGTGACGCCACGGTTTGGGGTCTTTGGGGGCATTTGTACCTGTTATTTGTACAAATGCCCCTGACCACCGCAGTGAGCTTAAAAAAGCCGCAAAGGTCAGCTTTGGTGACCTATTCGATCTGGATCGTTAAGAAAGGGTAAAGACATGGAAAAGCGTAAAGGCCAGTGCATGTGCGGTGCGGTCCGATTTTCCGCGCGTGTTAACCCAACCAAAGTACATGTCTGCCACTGCGAGCAATGCCGTCGCTGGACAGGCTCTGCCCTTTTCGCGATCAGCGCCGCCAAGGATGATGTAGAGATCGAGGATACGGGCGCTGTCCGCAGCTTTCGGTCGTCAGACTGGGCCAGCCGCAGCGTGTGCGGCACTTGCGGATCGGCCCTGTGGTATCGTTTTGACGAAGGCAAAGACGGCGCGGGCGATTTCGAGATCGCCATTGGCTTGCTGGAGGATGCAAGCGGTCTGGCGCTGGAACAGGAAATTTTCGCCGATCAATGCCCGGATTTCTGGGCGATACGCGGCGATCACGGGCGTTTGACCCGGCAGGAAACACTGGCGCTGTTTGGCGCGGACGCGGCTGGCACCTGATTGCAGTGCCGCGTGAAGATTGAATCAGGCGGAAACGGGGGCAGCCCCCGCACCGCCTTGGGTATTTGGGAACCGGAACCGGCCGCACGCCGGACTTTAGGTTTTCGCACATTCGCTGGCGCTGGCCGGCCTTTCATGGAGGATCAATACCATGACCAAGTATGACGCAGACTGGGTTGCCGCCGAAGAAGCCAAGCGCAAGTGGATGGCCGAGAATGGCCTGTATTCCGAAACGGAAGAGCATTCCTCTTGCGGGGTTGGCCTTGTGGTGTCGCTGGATGGCAAGCCGTCGCGGCGGGTGGTCGATGCGGGTATCAACGCGCTGAAGGCGATCTGGCATCGTGGCGCGGTGGATGCCGATGGCATGACCGGCGACGGGGCGGGCATTCATGTGCAGATCCCGGTGCCGTTTTTCTACGATCAGATCCGCCGCACCGGCCACGAGCCGCGCCAGGACGAGCTGATTGCCGTGGGTCAGGTGTTTCTGCCCCGCACCAATTTCGGCGCGCAGGAAACCTGCCGGACCATCGTGGAAACCGAAGTTCTGCGGATGGGCTATTATATCTATGGCTGGCGGCATGTGCCGGTGGATGTGTCGGTACTGGGCGAAAAGGCCAACGCCACCCGCCCCGAGATTGAGCAGATCCTGATTTCCAACGCCAAGGGTGTGGATCAGGAAACATTCGAGCGTGAATTGTATGTCATCCGCCGCCGGATCGAAAAGGCGGCTGCGGCGGCGGGCATTGGCCAGTTGTATCTGGCGTCGCTGTCCTGCCGGTCGATCATCTACAAGGGCATGATGCTGGCCGAGCAGGTGGCCGAGTTCTATCCCGATCTCAAGGATGCGCGGTTCGAGAGCGCCTTTGCGATCTATCACCAGCGTTATTCGACCAACACCTTCCCGCAATGGTGGTTGGCGCAGCCGTTCCGCATGTTGGCCCATAACGGCGAGATCAACACGCTGAAGGGCAACGTCAACTGGATGAAAAGCCACGAGATCCGCATGGCCTCGGCGACATTCGGAGAGATGGCCGAGGACATCAAGCCGATCATCGCCAATGGCGCGTCGGATTCGGCCGCGCTGGATGCGGTGTTCGAGGTGCTGGTGCGTGCGGGTCGCAATGCGCCAATGGCCAAGACGATGCTGGTGCCGGAATCCTGGTCCAAGCAGGCGGTGGAATTGCCCGATGCCTGGCGCGACATGTATTCCTACTGCAACTCGGTCATGGAGCCGTGGGACGGCCCGGCCGCTTTGGCGATGACCGATGGGCGCTGGGTCTGCGCCGGTCTGGACCGCAACGGCTTGCGCCCGATGCGCTATGTCGTGACCGGCGACGGTTTGCTGATCGCCGGGTCCGAGGCGGGCATGGTCGTGGTGGACGAAGGCACGGTGCGCGAGAAAGGTGCGCTGGGACCGGGGCAGTTGCTGGCCGTCGACATGAAAGAGGCGCGCCTGTATCACGACACGGAGATCAAGGATCAACTGGCGGCCAGTCAGCCGTTTGGCGAATGGGCCGACAAGATCAACGATCTGGATGCCGAACTGACCGGGGAAACGGAATACCCGCTGGTGGGTGGCGCGGATCTGCGGCGGCGTCAGATCGCGGCGGGCTATACGGTCGAAGAGATCGAGCAGATCCTGGCCCCGATGGCCGAGGATGGCAAGGAAACGCTGGCCAGCATGGGCGATGACACGCCCGCGGCGGTGCTGTCGCGCAAGTACCGTCCGCTCAGCCACTTCTTCCGGCAGAACTTCAGCCAGGTGACGAACCCGCCGATCGACAGTTTGCGCGAATTCCGGGTGATGAGCCTGAAGACGCGGTTCGGGAACCTCAAGAACGTGCTGGACGAATCCAGCGCGCAGACAGAGATCCTGGTGCTGGACAGCCCGTTTGTCGCGGATGCGGAATTTGATGCGCTGTCGCGGCATTTCAACGCAGCGCAGGTCGAGATCGACTGCACTTTCCCGGCGGATGGGGGGCGTGACGCCCTGGCCCACGGGTTGGCGCGGGTCCGGGCTGAGGCCGAGGATGCCGTGCGGTCCGGGGCGGGCCATCTGACGCTGACCGATCAGCATGCGGATGCCGACAAGGTTGCGATGCCGATGATCCTGGCCACCAGCGCGGTGCACAGCCACCTGACGCGCAAGGGGCTGCGGACCTTCTGTTCGCTGAACGTGCGCAGCGCCGAATGCATCGACCCGCATTACTTTGCGGTGCTGATTGGCGCGGGGGCCACCGTGGTCAACCCGTGGCTGGCGCAATCCACCCTGGCCGACCGGATCGAGCGGGGCCTGATCGAAGGCACGCTGACCGAGGCGATGGAGCGGTACCGTGCGGCCATCGACGCCGGGCTGCTGAAGATCATGGCGAAGATGGGCATCAGCGTCATCTCGTCCTATCGCGGCGGTCTGAACTTCGAGGCGGTGGGCCTGTCCCGCGCCATGTGTGCGGAATATTTCCCCGGTATGCTGAGCCGGATTTCCGGCATCGGCGTCAGTGGCATCCAGACCAAGGCCGAGGAAATCCACGCGCTGGGGTTCCGGGGCGGTCAGGACGTTCTGCCCATTGGCGGTTTCTACAAGGCGCGCAAATCCGGCGAGACCCACGCCTGGGGCGCGCAGAACATGCACCTGCTGCAAGCGGCCTGCAACAAGGCGAGCTTTGCGCTGTGGAAGCAATACACCAACGCGATGCAGGCCAATCCGCCGATCCATCTGCGCGACCTTCTGGCGATCAAGCCGATTGGCGACGCGATCCCGCTGGAGCAGGTCGAAAGCATCACCTCGATCCGCAAGCGGTTCGTGACGCCGGGCATGTCGCTGGGCGCGCTGTCGCCCGAGGCGCATAAAACGCTGAACGTCGCGATGAACCGCATCGGTGCGAAATCTGACAGCGGCGAAGGCGGCGAGGATCCGGCGCATTTCGTGCCCGAACCCAATGGCGACAACCCGTCTGCGAAGATCAAGCAGGTGGCGTCTGGCCGGTTCGGCGTGACGGCGGAATACCTCAACCAGTGCGAAGAGCTGGAGATCAAGGTCGCGCAGGGTGCCAAGCCCGGCGAGGGCGGGCAATTGCCCGGCATGAAAGTCACGAAACTGATCGCGCGTCTGCGCCATTCGACCGAGGGCGTGACACTTATCAGCCCGCCGCCGCATCACGATATCTACTCGATCGAGGATCTGGCGCAGCTTATCTATGACCTCAAGCAGATCAACCCGCGCGCCAAGGTGACGGTCAAGCTGGTTGCCTCCAGCGGGGTTGGCACGATTGCCGCCGGTGTGGCCAAGGCCAAGGCCGATGTGATCCTGATTTCGGGCCACAATGGCGGCACCGGCGCGTCGCCCGCGACCTCGATCAAATATGCGGGTCTGCCATGGGAAATGGGGCTGACCGAAGCGCATCAGGTGTTGTCGATGAACAACCTGCGCACGCGGGTCACGCTGCGCACCGATGGCGGTTTGCGGTCCGGGCGCGATATTGTCATGGCCGCGATGCTGGGGGCCGAGGAATACGGCATCGGCACCGCCGCGCTGATCGCGATGGGCTGTATCATGGTGCGCCAGTGCCAGTCCAACACCTGCCCCGTGGGCGTGTGTACACAGGACGAAGAGCTGCGCGCCAAGTTCACCGGCAATGCCGACAAGGTTGTGAACCTGATCACCTTCTACGCGCAGGAAGTGCGCGAGATTTTGGCCAGCATCGGGGCGAAATCGCTGGAAGAGGTGATCGGGCGGGCGGATCTGCTGAGCCAGGTCAGCCGTGGTGCGGATCATCTGGACGATCTGGACCTCAACCCGCTGCTGATCCGGGTCGATGGGTCGGATGACAATGTCTATGACCGCGACAAGCCGCGCAACGCGGTGCTGGACACGCTGGATGCAGAAATCGTGCGCGATGCGGCGCGGTTCCTGAAGGATGGCGAAAAGATGCAGCTGTCCTATGCGGTGCAGAACACCGACCGGACCGTGGGCACGCGCACATCCAGCCATATCGTGCAGAATTTCGGGATGCGCAATGCGCTTCAGCCGGATCATCTGACCGTGAAGCTGAGCGGGTCTGCCGGGCAATCGCTGGGCGCGTTTGCCGCTCCGGGGCTGAAGCTGGAAGTGTCGGGCGATGCCAACGACTATGTCGGCAAGGGGCTGTCGGGGGGCACCATCGTGGTGCGTCCGCCGATGCAATCGCCGCTGGTGGCCGCCGAGAACACGATCATCGGCAACACGGTGCTGTATGGCGCGACGGATGGCTATCTGTTTGCTGCCGGGCGCGCGGGCGAACGCTTTGCCGTGCGCAACTCTGGTGCGACGGTGGTGGTCGAAGGCTGCGGGTCCAACGGGTGCGAATACATGACCGGCGGGGTCGCTGTGATCTTGGGGCCGATCGGTGCCAATTTCGGTGCGGGCATGACCGGGGGCATGGCGTATCTGTACGATCCGGATGGCGATGCCGAACGCCTGATGAACCGCGAAACGCTGGTCACCTGCCCCGTGACGGTCGATCACTGGGTCGATGAGCTGAAACTGCTGGTGCAGCGCCACGCGGACGAGACGCAAAGCCGCCGGGCGCTGGATATTCTGCAACATTGGGATGTCGAGTTGGCGAATTTCGTGCAGATCTGCCCGAAAGAGATGCTGAACAAGATCGCCCATCCGCTAAGCGTGCAAAGCACGGCCGTCCCGGCAGAGTAAACCTGTCCCTCACAGATCTGAATGTGTCGGCTGACCGGCCCGAAGGCGCTGCTTTCGGGCCGATTTCCGTTGGAAAATGGCACCATGCGCGGGCCGGGTGCATGTGCTGGCTTTTCGCAGCGCCGATCCCGGCCTATAGCTGACGACATGGCAGGCAAGAGCAGTAGAAAAGCGCGCAAGACCGCGACGCGTGGCAAGACGCGGCCCCAGCCCCTGCGCTGGGTGGTGCGGCGACTTTTATGGGCAGTGGTGGCGATGGTTGGATTGGCGGTTCTGGCGGTGGTGGGCTACGCGGCGCTGAACCCGCCCACGACCCCTTATATGGTGTCCGAGGGGCGACGACTGGGTCAGTCGGTGGACCGGCAATGGGTCAGCGCCGACCGGATGGCCCCGGTGATGCTGCGCGCCGCCGTGGCGGCAGAGGATGCCAATTTCTGCACCCATTGGGGGTTCGACATGAAAGCCATCCGCGCGGCGTTGGAAAACGGCGGCAGGCGGGGGGCTTCGACGATCAGCCAGCAGGTGGTGAAGAACGTCTATCTCTGGCACGGTCGAAGCTGGCTGCGCAAGGCGCTGGAGGCCTTGCTGACCCCGGCGGTCGAAGCCGTCTGGTCCAAGCGCCGTATCCTGGAGGTCTATCTGAACGTCGCGGAATTCGATGAGGGTGTCTTCGGGGTCGAGGCCGCGTCGCGTCACTATTTTGGTGTGGGTGCCGATGCGCTGAGCGCCACGCAGGCGGCGCGGTTGGCGGCGGTGCTGCCCGCGCCCCGGGACCGCTCTGCCGCGAAGCCCACGGCCGCGGTCAGCCGCCGTGCCAATTCCATCCGCGACGGGGCGGCGACAATCGCGCGGGACGGCCGAGCGGCCTGTTTCGAGGCGGATTGAAGCGCGATCAGGCACCGAATCGCCGCTCTGATTCGCCGCCGCGGGGGCGGCATCCGGTCAGAAACTTGATCACGAAAGCGAGAGGTTAGCGCAGTTTTCGCACATGTCGATCCGGCATCAAGTCAAGATAATCGCCAAATTATTCTTTAGCCGCGACGGTTGCCTGTCCGACAGGTCTGTTTTTGTTCATTTTTTGCCAAGCAGTTTTTTGCTTATGTGTTTGATTTGCAAAATCCAAGGGCCTCGACAGGTCGTTTCACCTGCTGTTGCTGCGCCATTGCAGCAGGATGTTAGAATTCCCCCATATGCAGCGGGGTTCTGCAGCACAGCTTATTAAGGATATAAACCATGAACACCTCCCTCCGCGCCCTTCTCGGCGCAACAGCCATTGTAACCGCCTTCGCATCGGTCGCGTCTGCGCAAGGCGCATTCTCACGTACCACTGTCGCTCAGGACATGAACGAAGACCTGATTGATGACATCGAAGATGATGCCGAGCGCGACGTGCGCCGGTTCGGCAACGAAGGCCGCCCACAGGGCTTCTCCGGCAGCTTCGCACTGCGCGGCGTTGCAAACTCGGGTAACACCGACAGCGTTGACGTCGGCATCGGCGCGGATCTGAACTACGTTCAGGGCCCGAACGGCTATGAACTGCAGCTGAGCTACACCTACGGCGAAGAAGACGGCACATCCACCGACGAGAGCCTGTTCTACGGCTTTGAATACACCCGTGACTTCAGCCCGGTTGTCTTTGGCTTCGCCAAGGTCCAAGGCTCGGTTGACGAGTTCTCTTCGTTTGACAACGACACATTTGTCAGCTTCGGTGCCGGTTACCGGATCTTCAACGATGCAAACCGTCAGTGGTCCGTTCAGGCTGGTCCTGGCTACCGCTATGCTGATCTGAGCGACGCATCCCTGTCGGATATCGATGAAGGTGCCTTTGGCGTGTCGTCCGACTATGCTCACAAGCTGACAGACACCGTGTACCTGACCAACGACACCGATGTGGTGTGGTCGGATTCCGACACGGTTGTCTTCAACGACCTCGCGGTGAGCGTTGCAATGACCAACCAGCTGGCGCTGCGCACAAGTCTGCTGACAGAGTACCACTCTGATCCGGCAGACGGCTTTGACGAAACCGACAACACCTTTGGTGTGTCGCTGGTTTACTCCTTCAACTAAGGCTTTCGGCCTCGGCCGGAACACTAGCAGAGGTCCTCATCCCTCGTGTGACATCTGAGAGTTGACTTGGGGCGGCAACGAAAGTTGCCGCCCCAACGCGTTTTGCAGGCCTTTGCGAAACGTGAGATGGGTTTGACCTCTGCGACACCGACAGACGCAGAATTGGGGAAAAGCCGTCAGGCGATTTTTCACGCAGATCGCAGCCTTCGCCGGCTCGGCAAAAACCCTCAACAACCGCTCAGGTTTTGAGCGGGGTTTGTGGCAGGAGAATCGGGCACCCTCCAGCAGGAACAATGAGGAGTATGTAAAGACGCCCGTGAACATCCACTCACATAGATTGATTTTCTGTCTGGCCAAACAACCATTGAGTGTATAGTTGATACGTGCAATGAGACGGTGAAGTCGGGTGTCACGAAAATGCCGCTGATTGATATTGCATTGGCTGCCGCGAATGTCGTGTATGTTGATACATCTGTCGCACAAGACGAGGCAAGTTTGCTGGCTCTGGGTGTTCTGGATGCCGATACTGTGGTTTACTATGGTGGTGGGAATGTCGACATTACCGACATTCTTGGCGTGAATGCCCTGAATAGCGCCAACATCGTCGCAACGGGTGGCAGCACCGTTACTATTGATGCCGGTCTTCTGGATCTCAATGTGCTAACCCAAACAAATCTATTGATTGATGGCGATAGCAATATTTCTTTGTCAGCTGGGGATGTTGGCTTACCGGGCCTTTTAACGAACCTTCTCAGCAACGTAACGGTCGCTTTTTCAGGATCCGAGGATGGTACGTTTACCTACGTTCCTCCTACATTAGGAATCTTGGCAAGCACAAGTATCACAATAGACGAAATGGACCCCGGGGATGCAATCGTCGTCCCCTTTCCGGGCAGTGGTCTGCTTGGTGTGAATGAACTTAGAGAAAACGATACATCTGGGATATTTAGTCCCGACAACTCTTATCGAGATGGTTATCTACACCTTAAAAATGGAGGGGCTCTTAACCAAGTCGA
Source organism: Primorskyibacter flagellatus (assembly GCF_900176485.1). GTDB lineage: Bacteria > Pseudomonadota > Alphaproteobacteria > Rhodobacterales > Rhodobacteraceae > Primorskyibacter > Primorskyibacter flagellatus. Next base: position 1,171 of record NZ_FWYD01000003.1, on the reverse strand, counting down.
CTTTCGAATTAAGATGTCGCCAGAAGAATACGCCATATATTCAGCAGATAAAGACGCGTATCTTTTAGCAAGCCAAGACAAATTTATTTTTCCCGGAGACGACAGTGATGAGCCACCTTATGTGGCTTGCTTTACCATCGGGACCATGATCGCAACTCCAGGTGGATTGCGTGCGATCGAGGGCTTGGTGCCCGGAGATCTGGTGTTGACACGAGACAATGGTGCCCAGCCATTGCGTTGGATCGGCGCAAGTAAACTCGACATGATTGATCTGCGCCTGCATGAAAACTTGCGTCCCATTAGAATTAGGGCAAACGCGCTGGGTGACAACATACCAATAGAAGCTCTGGTCGTTTCCCCTCAGCATAGAGTTCTGGTTCGCTCTATTATTGCTGAAAGGATGTTCGGGATCCCCGAAGTTTTAGTGGCCGCAAAACAGCTATTACATCTTGATGGGGTGGACATTGAGGAAAGTCTGACCGACGTGACTTATGTGCATATCCTATTGGACAGGCACGAGGTGGTGTTGGCGAATGGGGCCTTCGCGGAAACACTGTATTTAGGACCGATGGCGCTTCAAGCAGTAGGGCCAGCTGCGTTAGCCGAAATGAAGATGTTATTTCCAAAACTTCTGGAAGATGAATTCAGACCGGTGAGAGCGCGTTATTTTCCATCCGGACGAGAAGGGCGGCGACTGGCTATGCGGCACTCAAAAAACCGCAAGCCGCTATATATGCAATAGCCTGATCTTTTGCCGGACGATTCACAGGTCCGTTATTCAGGCCCTCGCGCGAACACGGGTTTCTGACACCGCGATGCTGAAAAAGATGATCGTCATTACGGTTGCGATTATTTTGGGCTGGGTGGCCGGTTCATTATTTCCGCTTGGTATATGGGGCCATTCGGATTGTCATCGACTTGGAGGATCTTTGCGGGCGACAGATGGACCGGGAAAAGCCATGGAATGCACCATTCCATGGGACACCCACTGACAGACGGCATACGCCGCCCATGCAGGCCTTGTTTCCATTCAATTGACGCGGTGACTGGCTGGCCGAAACGAAATCTTGAGCATAGGAACGTCTGATCAACGGGTTCGGCTGCGCCGAGATTGTGGCTTGATGCTCTCGGAAGGTGTGAGACAGGTTGTTTGCGGCCGATCAAGCGGCTT
>NZ_FWYD01000037.1 GCF_900176485.1 Primorskyibacter flagellatus | reverse complement strand
CTCATTCTGAGCGTTCACGAAGGCAAAAACGTCAGCAGAATGAGCCGAGCACCCCACCGCAAGCGAAACACCAATGGGGCCGAGACGGCGCATACGATCGTTCAAACCAATGCCAGATGTTTGTTTGGGTCGTGGAAATCCCGCACCTCTGACGCGGGCGGGTTATGCAACAGATTTGTCTGAATGTCGGGAGCGGCCATGGCACGCATCAACGCGCTGTAATTCATCTGGAACCTCATTTCCGACCCAACGCGCAGCGTCTCAGGTTTGGTGCCAACAATGAGGTGATCGCTCGTTGCTCCGATGAATGTGATTCCAGGAGGCCATGAAAGCCCGGAGATATCTGTGTCTTGGTGACCTATCGCGAGGATCGTACGTGTGCCGGATTCAAACTTTGGCACAAGGCGAAGCCCTGCCAACGCCGGATTGGAAAAGTTGATTGGGGGAGACAAAGGCTTTGTATTTATCTCAATAACTTCGGCAACGAGCGTAAAGGCATCCCCATACATCCCGCCAATCTGATGCCCAGAGACGGGATCAATACCCAAAAGGATTGCCTCACCAAGCCTTAGATCATTGATCCGTCCGGTAGGAAGCCCTCCAAATGCCCAAGGCAGGCTTGCGGAATTCCCAGCAGATACCGTCCGCAGGACAGGACCACACTGCCCCTCAACGTCATTCGCGAGTACCGACAGCGCCTGCATCTTTGCAGCCGTCGGGGCTATGCCGCTCAGGCAAGCGAAATTGGCCCCAATACCTTTCAACGCTACACCGGGCATGTCCACCACTTGCTGCGCAATGTCGCCAAGGTCTTGCGGCATGATCCCTTCACGCAGATCACCCATTTCGACCATCAAGATAATATCGTGAACCTTGTTTTGCTTGATCGCAGCAGCGGCCAAAGCCGTGATTACGGCTATCTTTGTGTTGTAACTCGCGTCACAGACTTGGACGACATCTTCGACTTGGCTCAGCATGGGTGTCCGGATCAAAGTGATCGAACAGGTTACACCAGCTTTGCGCAATCTCTGTACATTGCTCAAACGCGCCTCAGCGAGCCCCGCAGCGCCACTGTCGAGCATGGCCCGAGCAATGGCAGGATGGCCACAAACTGCTTTGGTCACTGCAGTCGCGCGAATACCACGCGATCTTAACCGCTCAACAATTGTCCGTGTGTTGCAGCGAATTTTGCTCAGATCGACCTCTATCCGCGGGCAACTCATTTTGCAGCCACGGGCGTTCCTTGCTGTAAGCCGGGATAGGCTGCCACAACCATCGCCAGCAAATGCGCCGCTGGACGGCTGAGCGCGTCCGTCACAGGCAATCCCAGTTTATGCGCTTGTGCTGTTATCGTGTCTGTAATCTCAGCCTCTGACATACCTTCATGATTGAGCGTGACGCCGATAACCTTTGTATCGGAAAACGCTTCGATCAAAGCAATCTCACTTGCTGGGGTCGGCATTGGCATATTGGGGAAGTCGCAGCGATGTGCGCGTTTCGGCGCGTGCTGAAGAATGACAGCGTCCGGCTGGCTGCCACGCAAAATAAAGGCTGATGTGCAAAACGCTGGATGGCTGAGCGCGCCTTGGCCTTCGATCAAAATGACATCAGGTTGCTCTGCCTTTGAGGCTGCAACAATCGCACCTTCAAGTTCACCACAGCAGAACTGCGGTGGTACAGCGTCCATCGCCACACCATATTTTGCACCCTGCATCAAACCAGTTTGACCAGTTCCAACCAGCACAGTCTTAATGCCTTTAGCGTTCAACGCACGCGCCAGAACCGTGGCTGTTGTCCGTTTTCCGATGGCGCAATCGGTCCCAAGAACCGCGATACGCAAGGCATCGACATTTGCGACACTGCCATCGAACAATCGCATGTCTTTGCTGGGCTTGGGTTTGCGGATGTCGCGGATGGTGACGCTTCGTTCAGCCGCTACTTGGGCAATTTCGACGTCATCGCTCAAATATTCATGCAGGCCGCTGACGATGTTCATACCGCGTGTGATCGCATTAAGCACAACGTAACGATCAGCGGGCGAAAGCCGTCCTGTTGAGGGTGCCATTCCATAGATGAACGTGTCGGGGATGACGGCTTCATGGGCGATAGCGGCATCGAGGTTTTCGAAGATTGGTATGTGATTCATCGTTTCATCAAGAACCAACCCACTATTGTCGCCACTGTGGTCGCTGTCGATGACCGAGAGAATTCGGTAGGCTTCTGAATGACGCACAAGACCGTTAGCAGTTTTGCCATCGATTTTGCCAAAGTTACCTTCGCAATAGACAATCGCCGTTGGCGGCACCGCAATCTGAGGGATTGAAGTCGATTGTGGATTTGTTGCGCGGGTCAGCGGCGGCGCTTGCGCACCTCTGACAGGGCGACAAATGGTATCTACCGTTTGAAGTTCAGTTTTCATATTTTTACCTTTTGATGGTCTCGCGGAGGGCAAAGTAACGCTCGTCTAAGCGTGTCGAGACCGAAACTGCCTGCCGTGAGCTAGGTTGTAGAAAACGCCCCTACATTTGGGGTTTTTGGGACGTGCCGGTCGCATTGCGGAAGATTGCCAAGCTATGAAGCGAAGGCGTTACAAGTCATTTTTCGGCGAAAAGCTCTTAGCTGTCGGGCCAAAACTTATCGTCATACCCAACCGAAGAAATCGGATGAATCAACAACACAAGTGATGCGGTCGTGCGCCACAGCACTTGCAACCTTCCCAAACATCAGATCCTTGCAAGCGGAAGTGACAGCTGAATTGTCAAGATATAAGATTGTGGTTCGTTCTGTCTGGCGATGCGCCTACGCCGCAGAAGACCACAACTTTTGTATACCCTACGTAGTCTCTTAGCGCCTGAGTTACAACGTTAGCGGATCAAACTCTGTTTCTGAGACTGACTTTGCCAGAAACATCACCAATTTGGGCGTGACTACCATAAGGCGACACTCATGCGCATCGTAGCATCGGTAAAATTGGCTCTTCGGGCGCATTCGCTGCGATTAATACGAGCGCCTGCAATCCGCGCAGCTGTCATTCAACCACGCCAACACAGAAAGAGGGGAACCGTAGTCCCACGGCTCTCCTTTCGGCTCAGATCGTCTTCTCATCTCACCCAGATCGGCGACCAGCGACAGCCCCGCGCCCGCGTCCTGCGGCTGCTCGCCGCTGTCGATGAACGGGATGATCGAGAAGGACTGCCCGCCGCGCTGTTCTTCGTTCTGCACGGCGTTGACGCGCAGGTCGCCATCGGGCGTGTTGATCAGCAACGACAGGTAGTCATTGCCGGTGCGGCTGCTCTTGGCCATCCAGGCCGAACCGACACGGATCGGTGTGCCCCGGGGCGCGATGAACTCGATCCGGTAATCCGGGTAGGTCTCCTCGGATTTGTAGCTGTTCTCGATCAGCATGAACTCCAGATCGAACTTCATGTTGGCAATGTAGCCGGTGAAGGCGTTGTCGGCGTCCATGGCGGTGAGCTCGCCCGAGATCGAGCCTGATTTCACCAAGCCGTTCGAGACCAGCGGGATGATCTCGAACGCGCCGCTCTGGGCTGTGCGCGCCTCTTTCGTCTGCACCGCGTTGACCCGGAACGGGCCGAGGCCGACATCGATCTGCATCGAGATGTAGGGGGTGCCGCTGGTATTGCCGGTCTCGTTCCAGGCCGTGCCGATGCGCACCTTGCGGCCGGATTTGTTGACTGCCGTCACGTCAAAATCCGAGCTGCGTTCGGACATCTTGGCCCGCGCCTCCAACTGGATGGCGATGTCAAAGCGCGTCGAGTGGATCATGCCGGTGTACTGTGCGGCTGCGGTCTCGACATTGCGGGTGAGGGTTCCCGCGAACATGGGATGGTTCCTTTTGGATTGGCCGGTGCCTGACGGTTTTGCCAGCGCATCCGGGATTGCTTTCTCGACCCCTTGAGGGATCACAAATCAGAAAGCCTGCTTGTCCTTTCAGCCCCGCCCACTGGTCAAAGCTGCCGTCCGAATGGGAATGCCCCCGCGCCTCCGGGTGCTACGCCCCTCCCCTGCCCGTCTGGTCTTGATTGGCTGCCCGGATTTTTGCGGCGTCCTTCGATTGCGCGATGAAGAACTCCGCCTCTTTGCCGTTCAACCGTTGCCCTTCCCGGTCGGTCACGCCGATGCAGCTACCGTTCGGGGCATAGGTGATGAGGTACTGACCGAGCCGGTCCTTCTCGACAACGTAGCCGGTATTGGCCCAATGCACGGTCTGCCCGGCATCGACATCGGCCTTGATTTCATCGCGTGTCATCCGAACCTCCTTACGAAGAATGGTGGGGAAACGGCGCAAGAAGCCCGATCTTCCAACCGGGCTTCTTGCAGCATTCGTGTGGCAAACGGCCGAGAGCTGTCAGGCACCTTGCGTGGCTTGCGTCGCGCGCACCGCCATCCAATCCTTCAGGCCAAGAACCGTTCTTCCGGCGGCGACCTCGGAGGGCCAGGCAACCCTTGACCCTTGGGTCGCCGCAGGGCTCATCTCCGGCATGCCGGTCAATGTGGGCATTGGCCACACATGGCTCGGGCTGGCATCGAAGTTGTTCTGCCGATATGATCAAGTTATTGTAACGCGATGAAGGTGCCAACCACGCTGCCGCGCCTAAAGAGCTTCCGTTATCCTCGTGAGGTCATTGCTTACGCGGTCTGGGCGCACCACCGGTTAGCCCTAAGCACGGCTGATGTTGAAGACCTGTTGGCTGCGCGGGATGTGATTGTCAGCCGGGAAACGGTCCGGCTCTGGGTCAATCGTTTTGGTCGACATTTTGCAACTTGCATCCGACAGGATTGTCCTTGACCAAACGACAGGTGGCATTTGGACGAAGTCGTAATCTCTATCCGCGGGAAGAACCACTTGCTGTGGCGCGGGATAGATGCAAAAGGCGACGTTCTTGACATACTAATGCAAACCCACAGAAACGGTAAGGCTGCAAAGCGGTTCTGCCGAAGGCTAATCACCCAGTTCGGCGAGCCGAGGGTCGTGATCACGGACAAATTGCGCAGCTATATCAAGCCGGTCAAAACACTGGCACCGGACACTGACCACCGTGCACACAAGAGATTGAATAATGCTATCGAAGGATCACACAGGCAGACCCGCAAGCGAGGGAAGATATACGGGCGATTCAAATCTCACCGACAGGCGTCGTAATCTCCCGGTCACCAGACCACTACAAGCCTCACTCAACAACTTGGCTTTGCCTTCGCAACTGCTCCCGGGCGCGAAAGAGCGTTAACGCCGAAGCGAACAGCATGTCGTTTTGGGCAACCAGTTCCCCCAACCCTGACCTCGTACCTGATCCGGGTGCCGTGTCTGAGCTTGAGGCCGAAGTTCCGGAAAACTCCCCTCATCGAGAGTTCGATGTTGATGATCGCCTGTTGAACGGATTTTCGCGCGGTCAGCAAAGCGCGGTTCCTGGGACGACACAGATTTGCGGTGCACCGGCCGGTACCAACCCATTTGCAACAATCGAGCAATTCGCTGGGCATCGCGCCTGTCGGTATTGATAGGCATGGCTTTCAAGGCGGCCTTCTCAAAACTAACGGTTCCCGAACAATTGGCGCAACACCGAGCCACATCATTAAGTCATTGATTTATAACAGTAAATTAAGATAGACAGGTAAGATCGGCAACGCACATCGGAAAAACCCTGATCACAATTGCGAAATGTGTATATTTATCAATTACTTTGCTAACATAGGTGATCGGCAAAAATGCTGGAAACACCCGCCAGGATCGAACCGTGCTTCTTCGGGGAGCATATTCCTGCTGTATTGGCCGATCTGTCGGTTGATATCCAGAGGGAAGCCACCGGGCTGGACAAGGGCTACATGCTGACAGCGCAGCCGAGCTTGCCGTTCTCGTCCGCGTGAGGAATTGCTACTACTCCAACCTGATCGAAGGACACAACACACGCCCCCGTGACATCGAAAGGGCGCTGGCTGGCGCCGAGCTTGAGGAAGAAACCCGCCCGCTCGCACTTGAGGCTCGGGCGCATGTTATCGTTCAACGGGCTATCGACGAGATACATCGCATAGGCACCCTGCCCCGTCCCACATCTGTCGCATTCCTGACTTGGGTCCATAAGAGTTTCTACGACGAGATGCCTGACGAGTTTCGGTTCATCGAACATCCCGACGGCACACAAGAGCCTATCGTTCCGGGCCGTATGCGCCAAGACGACGATCGGCAGGTCGCGGTCGGGCGTTACCTACCCCCTCATCAGCGCGCGTCGCGGCATTCATGGACCACTTCGACAATCGGTTTCAGATTGCGGCACGGTCTTTGAGCGGACAGAGCATCGCGATCGCCTCTGCACATCACCGTCTGAACTACATCCATCCTTTCCCGGATGGCAACGGGCGCGTCAGCAGATTGATATCTCATGCAGTGGCCCTCATAGCGGGGCTCGGTGGCCAAGGGCTTTGGTCCGTATCGCGTGGGCTGGCCCGCGGGCTGACCGATCGGGGCGAGTACAAACGGATGATGGATCTGGCCGACAGCCCTCGCCGCGGATTCCGCGACGAACGTGGGAACCTGCCAGAAGCGGCACTGAAGACATTCAGTAAATGGTTCCTAAAGGTCACACTCGACCAAATCACATTCTCAGCAAGACTGTTCGATCTCGGAGGATTGGACCAGCGGTATCGACGTCTTGTTGGAGATACTATCGATGACAAGCGTGCGCCAGCACTGATCTCGGCGGTTCCTCGGCATGGGGCACTGGAACGTGGCGATGCGCAAATTGTGCTCAAGACGTCCGAGCGTACGGCTTGCAACATGCTGAGTAAACTGACCGCCGCTGGATACCTGACCACCGCCTCGCCCAAGACGCCCGTTCGTTTGGCGTTTCCGTTGGATTATCGAGAGCGGCTCTTCCCAAACCTGTTTGGTGACGGTGATCGGCCTTAATGAACTGTGGCCGTTACTGCACTCATCGTGAAAACGCGGTTGGGAAGTAGATCCCAGATCAAGGGCGCAATAAGTTCACAGTTGTGAACTTTGTATTTGGGCCGCAAAGCCAACCGAGGTTCACAACTGTGAACTTTTCATGCTGCATCCTTTCGCATGAGCGCCATGATCATTGGTCCACAGGAGAATTCGCCAAGCGCAGCCTTGGCGGACAGGGACCGTAGGTAACCGCCGGGCGAGTGGATGTCTCCGAAGCGTTCCAGCATTGCCACGATGACCACAGCGGCCTCTTCCGGACCCATGTAGCGCTTGGCTTCGTCCCAAGCGGATGGGGAAATGCCCATCATGGGTCTGATCACATCTGCGACCCTTACCAAATCGTGCCAATGCCGTACCGGAGGATTGGCGTATGTTTGGTATTCGCGACAGGCGGCCAGGACAAGGCCGAGGGGTATCCTTGGCAAATGATCGACTTTTGAAACTGGTTCATCGACCTTGCCGGATTCGTCAATAGCAACCGATGCTGACATGTGATGTGATGCGGTGCAGTCGCCCTGCGCTTTTTCTAAGCGTAGTTCAGAATCATAAGAGTCTTTATCTGAATTATTATGGTGCTGCTCATTTATAACAGCATTGGTGCTCATATTCTCTGTTTGATCACCTTCGAGAAGGCCGCGTGTGGCATCTAATGCTTTAGAAAGAGTGGCTTCGATTTGCTGTAGTTCGGCAAAGTCGAGTTTCCGACGCAAATCGCGCGCTGTCAGAACTGCAAGATCGGACGCCTGATCCCAAACAGCGAGGTCAGGGCGCAGAGATCTGCCGTATTCGACCAGACCCACCAGATCACGCCGCATGAGGCTTACCGCAGACCTGAGGCGTCTGTAGCGCTCCTCGGCGGCCCTGACGGCCTCGGCGGCCTTGCAGACTTCAGGGAAGCGTTGGGCGAGGGGGGCCAAATCGAAGCCGAATGCGATCTTTTCGTCGCCGTAACGGCGAGCATAACGCTTGCCGTTTGGGCTGTCGCGCCGAACGACGAAGCCGGTTTGCACCAGGTTCGCCAAGTGTCGTCGCATAGTCGAGCAGGGCATGCCGTTCAGACGCTCGCAAATGGCCTTGTTGGACGGATGCACGACAAGTTCACTTTCGTTACCGCCAAGGATCGTGGACTGATGAAAACTGACTAATGCCTGAAGCACGCTTAGATCGCGGTCAGATAAGCCAAAGGCGATACGCGCAGCGGCGAGTTCGCGCAGCGCCTCCCATTTGTTAACGCCTGATGGCGGAACTTCCTGTTGCGCTGCAGCATGATGTTTCAAGATGGCAGCATTTACCGATCGCCGGAACGGCGTTACGGGGGTGTAATCCATTTATCATTCACGAAGACAAAGAAATTTCGGTCCGCGAATCACTAAAGACTTGCGAAAAACAGCGTTCGAGACTAACTTGAGAGTGCTAACAACAAGTCTGGGTCTCGTAGGGCGGTCGCTTTGCGGGACCTTTTCTTTGGCTCTATCGTGCCTCCTGTTTTTGTTTCCGCTCTTTCTCAGTCTTCTGAGCGCCGTTTCCAGCGTTCGTGAAGTTCATCAATGAAATCATGGGCTTCCACCTCGATCCAATCGGCAAACTCACTGCTTGCCAGTTCGATCACGACGCCTTTAGCGTTGCGTTTGACGGTGCCGCCACGCTTGCCGCCGATCTTGAGCGGCACGCTGGACGCCACAGAAGGGGAGGGGGCCCTGGCAGGTTTAGCCGCTTTCGCGACAGCCTTGGACACGGCCTCGAACGCCTGAACCGAGGTGTCGTCGGTGGCAGTTGCCGTGTCCACCACCATAACCACATCGGCCTTGTCATGGGCCTCTTCGGCAATATGGATCAGGCTGTCCCGATCCAGTCCGTTATCAGCAATGGCACGGCCCATGGCCTCCCACCGCGGGCGACCGATGCCGTGGGCAGGACCAATAGCGCGCACGAGATCCGTGCCGACCATATCAGCGATCGCAATAGCCATGGAAACCGATGATTTGGTCACGGTTAGAATCTCTGCAACCTGTGATTGATTTCCAAAGCCTGACGATACGAGCTCTTGCGCAAAGATTGCCTTTTCAATGAAGGATAAATCGCGACGCGCCATATTTTCGGAAATCTGGGCGCGCAGGGCGCTGTCATCATCCAGACTGGCAACCAATGCGCGCACCTTGGCAACCTTATCGGACTGGCGTATCGCCTCGAGCCGGCGGCGGCCGTAGACGAGTAGATACTGGTCCGTCTCAGATGGGTGTCGACGTACAAGAATTGGTACGGTCTGGCCATTCGCCTCGATTGCATCGCGCAGATCAAGCACATCCGCCGGATCAAGCCGATCTGCCATACGGTCGTCGATGATGCTGGTCGGGTCCAGTTCCCAGACATGATGGGCGTCGACCGCATCACGAGCCGAGCGCAAGGCGCGGTTGGAGGTCATCATAGGGGTTGCGGCACCAACTTGGGGGGCAGGGGCGGGACCACCGGCTGCCGCGAGGCTGTCGAGCATAGACATCCGCTTTTTCTTTCCACTCGTCATGACCGCCCCCAAGTTTTTTGAATGAGATCAGCAACTTCATCGTTAAGCGCGTTCAGGCTTTCAAGGGCACGATCGTAGGTCGTGCGGGTAAATGCGCTGCGTTCAACTTCGTAAAGGGTTTGCTTTGTCAGGCCCGCGTCGGAGATTGCGGTAGATTTAAGCATTGGAGAATTCAGCACCGCATCGCCATACATGGTACGCAGGAAGGCAACGATCCGGTTCTGCGGCGCATCCTGTGGTTCATAGCGGGTCAGCGCATAGCGCATCCAGTCGTGGGACATATCCGCCCCGCTTTCTGCAATCACATCCATCAAGTCGGCGGTCATGCGCAGGAATTGCGACATCGACATCACATCGAGCATTTCAGGATGGATCGTGACAAGTACGCCGGTGGCGGCGGACAGCGCGGACATGGTGAGGAACCCCAGTTGCGGCGGACAGTCGATGACCACGACGTCGTAGTCGCCGTCAACCTGCGCCAGCGCCTCTTTCACTCGGAAAAAGAACAGGCCGGCATTGCCTTGTGACAGGGCACGCGGCGTTTCGTGTTCGAACTCCATCAGTTCCAGATTGCCTGGGATAAGGTCGAGGTTCGGGATGTAGGTCTTGCGGATGACGGCGCGGATCGGCTCTGGGTCGTCATAACGGATGGCGTCATAGAGCGTGCCGCCATCGGTCAGGTCGAATTCGGGCTGCACGCCATGTAGCGCGGTGAATGAGGCTTGGGGGTCGAGATCAATGCCCAGGACGCGATAACCGCGCAAAGCCAGCCGTTGGGCGAGGTGTGCGGAAGTTGTCGTCTTGCCGGAGCCACCCTTGAAATTCATTACACCGATGACTTGCAGGTGGTCGCCATCACGCCGCCCCGGGATATAGTCACCAGGCTTGCGTGCTGTCTTTTCCAACAGGACACGCAGGGCCTGAACGTCATGCGCGGAATATAGGCGGCGATTGCCAGCCGTCAGTTCAGGCGAAGGACCCTTGCCATCAAGGTTGAGTTTGCGCAGATAGGAATCGTTCACGCCAAGAAGCGCGGCCGCCTCACCAGAGGTGAATTTGCGCATTTCCTTATTGGCGTCGGGGGGGAACAGGCTCTCGCGTTGTGAATGCAACTGGTTGGCCAGCCACTCGGAGTGTTGGCGAATGACCGCGTTCAGGTCCTGATGCACGAAAGTCTTGTTCATCTGCCCTCTCGACCCGCGCCACACATCTTTGGCGTGTTCACGGTTATTGACGTTTTTTGCCTCGTTTCCGTGACTATTGACGTAAGAGTCGGATTCGCGCAAGTTTTTTCCACATCTTGTGTGGTATTACCATCGAAACACAAGTCAGCTCACCGCCATCGTCGAAAACTGATCTTGGTAATTGCGACGACATGATATACAATTGAAACCGTGTATCCCATTGGAGAAACGACGACATGCAAGTTGCAAAATGGGGGAATTCGCTCGCGGTCCGACTGCCTGCCGATCTTGTGCGGGAGCTTGGCCTCAAAGAGGGTGACCAGATCGACCTGATAAAGGACGATGGTACTTTGCTTGTCCAGCGCCAACCTCGCGCCGATGAGGTGCTGCAAGGACTGCGACGTTTTCGAGGAAAGCTTTCCAAAGACGCACGCCTGAGCCGCGCCGCCGCGCATGAGCGCTGAATTCGCGGATACGAATATCGTTCTCTACCTTCTTGACGATGGTCCAAAGGCGGATCGGGCTGAAGACATCTTGGGGCAGGGGCCGCGGATCAGTGTACAGGTCCTGAACGAAGTGATGGTCAATTGCCGAAGGAAAGCCGGTCTCAGCTGGGAGGACACCGGAGCTTTTCTCGCAGGAATCCAATCCTTGTGTCCAGTCGAGGACCTGACAGTGCAAACGCATCTGGTGGGCCGGGCATTGGCAGAAAAATACCCGCTATCGGCCTATGATGCCATGATTGTGTCGGTCGCACTTGTTGCTGGATGCACGACGTTGTGGAGCGAAGATATGCACGACGGATTGCTGGTCGAAGATCAGTTGCGCGTCGTCAATCCATTCTCCTGACAACAAATTTAGCTGTAACCTTGCAATCGTTCCAAGAGCTAGCAGATTTGCAAGGATATAGTTGCCGCTCAGGCCGCAACAACCCAAGCTGCGCCGCCCGTCCCAGCAGCATCCTCACGGACGGCGGTTGCCAACTCGAGTGTCGCGTTTAGTTCCTGATTTCAATTGAGTCGCTAAGCTGAGACCGCAGCGTCTGAATTTCACCTTAGCGCTTCACCAGAACGGTGGGGTTTGCAAGGCTCAGAGCCCGGCGGCCTTGGTCAGGTTGACCCGGAACCTATCGCGCCTGCGCTGATAGCGGCGCGTCATCTCTGCCGAGGTATGGCCGAGCTGCTTCTGGACATA
>NZ_FWYD01000016.1 GCF_900176485.1 Primorskyibacter flagellatus | reverse complement strand
GGAAAGGCAGGCTGCTTCGGCATCGGAACGGCTCCTTGGCGGGTTGCCCAAGTCTACCAGATCACGCCGAAAGAAGCAGGTTTTTCAGACGTTCCCATAGTTCATAGGCTCTGCCCAGGCACGGGATGCTCTTGGCCACCGCTCAATGACCAAAGGCGCGCTCCAGCCTCTTCCAGTCTGCTTCCGTTCCGGGCAGACCAAGCCTGATCCAGTTCGGGTCATAGGGAAAGATGCGGGTCCATATGTGGTGCCGGGCCAGTGCGCGTTGCAAGGCTGCGGCATCTGGCGCGGCATATGTACGAAACAGGGGCGTTCCTCCGACAAGGGGCAGGCTACTTTTCGACGCCAGCGCATCAAGGCGGAGCGCGTCAAGGGTCAGCCTTTCCGTCGTCCGAATCTGCCAGGCGCTGTTGTCATAAGCGTCTATCGCGATCTCGATGGCTGGCCCGGAAACAGGCCATGGACCGGCAAGGTCTGACAATTGTGCGATCCATGGCTCTGGACCCAATGCAAAGCCAAGACGCATCCCCGCCAACCCAAAAAACTTTCCGAAGGACCGCAGGACCAGAACATTGTCGATCTCGTGAAGAACCGGCGCGAGCGACAGCTCGGGCTGCACGTCGACAAAGCTTTCATCGACGATCAGCATCCCTACTGTGCGTGCCAGATCACGCAGGCTTGCCGGATCGTGACATTTGCCGTCAGGATTGTTGGGATTCACGACAACGGCCAGATCGGCACCCCGCAACGCGGCAAGGGATGATACCTGGGTCACTTGCCAGCCGGCCGCGCGCAAAGCGGCCCCATGCTCGTTATAGGTCGGAGACAGAATGCGCGCTTCACTGGCGGTGCGTAAACGGCCCATGATCTGTATGGCACCCTGGGCGCCGGCAAGCGCGGTCAGGGCAGCTTTGGTCCCAAAGGCCCCTTGTGCCGTGCGCAAAAGGCGCTGCATATCGCTGCGGCGGGGAAGGTTTTCCCAAGCAGGTGGCGAGATCTGCGGCACCGGATAGGAAATCGGATTGATGCCGGTGGAAAGGTCGATCCATTGATCGACCCTCCCGCCATAGTGTCGGATGGCTGCATCAAGATTGCCGCCGTGATCGCGGGGTGTTTTCTGCTCTGTCGGTGCCATGATGGCCTCAAGACACCGCAATTGCCAGGAGCGCAAGAACCATTCCAGTCATCGCCCTGCGATAAAGATGAAGCGCGCGCATCAGGTCTGTTGCCGTGGGGTCCGGTGCGCCCGCATTCAGCCATGGTTCGCTGACGGTGGTATTGCCATAGCTGCGTGGGCCGGACAGACGTATGCGCAAGGCACCTGCAACGGCGCCTTCGGGCCAGCCGGCATTTGGCGATCTATGCGCGTGGGCGTCGCGGCGGACAACCTGCATCGCGGCGCGCCAGTTGCGCCCGGCGGCGAGCGCAAAAATACCGGCCGTCAGGCGCGCCGGAATCCAGTTGGCCACATCATCCAGGCGCGCCGCGACCTTGCCGAAGGCCTCGTATCGCTCGGATCTATGACCGATCATCGAATCCAGCGTATTGATAACTTTATACGCGACGATTCCCGGCAGGCCCGCAACCACGCCCCAGAACACCGGTGCAACGATGCCGTCGCTGGTGTTTTCAGCCAGGCTTTCGATGGCGGCACGCGCAACCCCGTGCTGGTCAAGCTGGGCTGGATCTCGCCCGACAATCATCGACACCGCGCGACGCGCACCCACAAGATCACCTGCGACAAGCGGGCGGGCGACGGCATGGACATGATCGTGCATAGACCGCAGCGCGATCAGCGGCCATGCCAGAAGGCCCCCCAGACACAGACCCAGAACGCCATCGGGCAAAACCATTTGCAGCGCCAGGGCCGGCAGAACGGCAACCGCCAAACAGACCGCGACCGTCAACAGACCGCCCAACATGCGCCGGTTGCGACCACCATGGTTCAGCCTTTCATCACATCCCGAAATTACCTTTCCAATCCAGCCAACGGGATGGCCGATGCGCGTATACAAGGCCGTCGGCCAGCCGAGGCAAACGTCGATCAACGTGCCGGTCAGGATCATCAAAGCAAAACTCATGCCAGCCCCGTTGCAAACTGGAAAACGCCGTTCAGGCCTGCTTTTTCCAGCGCCGCCGTTGAACTTGCAGGAACCGAGCCAGGCCGAAATATCAGACCTCGGGCCGATCCCGTATGCGCCCGCACGACGCCGAGAGCACCCAGATCTTCGGCAAGCTCCGCCATGGGGTCGCGCGGGCCGCGCAAGGCGGTGCAACGGCTGGCCGATATGCTGGCCAGTCGCCCAAGGCTTGACAGATCCCCGGAACGTGCCGCGGCGCACCAAGGCGTGAGCAGGTCGGAAATATCGGGGAACTCCGTGTCGAGAGCATCGGTACGCTCGGGCGCGCCCCAATAGCCACCGACAATCACGCAGGGCGGCGGCGGCGGGACCGTATCTACGATGCGGCCACTGCGCGATGCCCAGATCATCGCATCGGGCGCAGGCCACATCAAAGGATCTGTCGCGCCCTCTATGTCAAGACAGGCCTGTGCAAGATCCATCGGCGGACCGGAAAAGCCCGCGCCATAAGCAAGTGCCGTCAGGGTGGCAGAGGATGCCCCGGCACCGCATCCGGGCGGTATGTTTGACGACAGTCGCGGCCATGGCGCAGCGCCAAGACGCAGCGCATGGCGGAACCGCGCAAGCTGGTCGGGCGGGAACATCGCACTGTCTGCATTCGCGGTCCCGTCGGTTTCTATCTGCACCCACAAGGCGCGACACGGCAGGGTGATCAACGCAACCTCGCCATCCGGCATCAGACAACCTTGCATCCATTCACCAAAATGCCCGTAGACCCTGCGCGGCGCGTGGATCATCGGGCCGTCTCGTTCACGCTGGAAATAGCGACAAGCCCTGCCGGGCCAACCCTGAACCTGCTCAGCGAAAGCGGCGCGACCTCGAATGCAAGCGCGGCGCTGGGGACTTCGATAACCTGAGCAATCGCCGCCCTGACGATCCCCGCGTGAACGACAAGCGCAATCGGGCCGTCTATGGCATGGGCGCGTTCGGCCAGTTCCTGCAAAGCAGGCCATGCGCGGGCGCAAACCGCATTGAAACTTTCGCCTTTGGGTGGCGCGTAAGCAGCCAGATCCGCCCCCCCCAGGGGGCCAAGGTCGGGCAATTCGGCATAGGCCAGCCCTTCGTGGTCGCCGAAACTCTGCTCCCACAGCCTTGCATCCGCTGGTATGTCGCGACCATCGGTCCAGATCGCAGCAGCCGTTTGGCGGCACCTGCGTGCGGGGCTGCTGATCACCTGTGCGACGCCGCCAAGGCGCCGTCGCAAACCCAGGATGTCAGACGCATCCAGACGTGCCGGCGCATCGGTGCGCCCGAACAGGCGGCCCTGTTCGGCAATCGGCGCGTGACGGATCAGGATAAGTGACGCCAAAGGCGCATTTTTTCCGGCCATGATGACGCCTGCATGTTCCCTTTCACTTCGAAACCTGCTTTTCCATAAACCCATGAAAAAGTCGATGCTGATAACGGGCGGTGCAAGGTCGGGAAAGTCTGCGCTGGCAGAGCGTTATGCCGTGGCCGCGACCGGCCGCGCCATCTATATTTCCACCGCCGACGCGCATGACGACGAAATGGCTGCGCGCATTGCCGCCCATCAGGCCAGGCGCGGCCCGGAATGGTCGCATATCCACGCCCCTTTCGCGCTGGCTGATAAACTGCGGCAGTCGGATGGCGGGCACCCGCGACTGGTAGATTGCCTGACGCTGTGGCTTAGCAATCTGATCCTGTCGGACGGCGACTGGCGCGCCGAAACCGCCACTCTGCTCGACGCGCTTGCCGACCAGACGGCACCGGTAATCTTTGTCACGAACGAGGTTGGCGCCGGCATCGTTCCCGAAAACCGCTTGGCCCGCGACTTTCGCGATGCAGCAGGCTGGGTCAACCAGACCATCGCGCAAGCTTGCGACGAGGTCGTGTTCTGCGTGGCGGGCTACCCCATGAAAGTGAAATCCAATGACCATTCTCTCTGATCTGCATTCTCTGGACGATATCGCGGCGCTGCATCTGCCCGAATGCGATCACGCGGCGGCCGCCGCTGCCAAAGCGCGTCAGGACAGCCTGACCAAACCGCCCGGATCGCTTGGCCGTCTTGAAGAGCTGGCGATTTTCATGGCGGGCTGGCAGGGCCGCGAACGGCCCCAGATTGCCCGCGCCCAGGCGCTTGTCTTTGCGGGGAACCACGGAATTTGTGATCAAGGCGTAAACCCTTTTCCCCAAGAGGTGACGGCGCAAATGGTGGCCAATTTTCAGGCCGGCGGTGCCGCAATCAACCAGTTATGTCGCGCCAGCAATGCCGATCTGTCTGTTGTCGCACTGGAACTGGATCGCCCGACGCGGGATTTCACGCAAGGCCCCGCGATGGATCCTGCCGAGACGATCGAGGCAATGCAGCGTGGTGCAGCCGCCGTCGATCCCGAAGCATCGGTCCTTGTCCTTGGCGAAATGGGGATCGGCAATTCGACTGTTGCGGCTGCACTGGCCTGTGCGGCCTTTGGTGGTGCCGCGACCGGATGGGTCGGGCGGGGAACCGGGTCAGACACTGACGGGCAGGCACACAAGGCGCGAGTCGTCGAAGCGGGCGTTGCCCGTCATCAGGCGGCGCGGGGCATGGCGATGCTCGCGGCGCTTGGCGGGCGGGAACAGGCGGCCATCTGCGGCGCGGTTCTGGAAGCGCGCGCGCGGTTGATGCCGGTCATACTGGATGGCTATATCTGCACCGCCTCGGTCGCCCCGCTGTTCGATACCGCCCCAAGGCTGCTGGATCATTGCCTTGTCGGCCATGCCAGTGCGGAACCCGGCCACCTTCACCTGCTGGAAGCAATGAGCAAACCTCCGATCCTCTCAATGCAGATGGCCCTTGGCGAAGGATCGGGTGCGGCGCTGGCGCTTGGCGTGTTGCGCGCCGCGCTGGAATGTCACAACGGCATGGCCACTTTTGCCGAGGCCGGAGTGTCGGACGGATGAAACCCGCGACGGCCCGGATTGCAGAACTGCAACTCGCGGTCATGCTGCTGACACGCCTTCCCGCAGGCCAGTTGAAAGATCCCGCGCCAAAGCTTTCGGACGCGCAATGGGCCTATCCGCTTGTCGGATTGATCGTCGGGCTGATCGCCGGGATCTGTCACGGCGCGGCGACAGGCCTTGGGGCCAGCCCGGCGCTTGCGGCTATCCTGTCCCTTTCCGCCATGATCCTGTCCACCGGCGCATTGCATCAG
Organism: Primorskyibacter flagellatus; assembly: GCF_900176485.1. Taxonomy (GTDB): domain Bacteria; phylum Pseudomonadota; class Alphaproteobacteria; order Rhodobacterales; family Rhodobacteraceae; genus Primorskyibacter; species Primorskyibacter flagellatus. Next base: position 74,341 of record NZ_FWYD01000016.1, on the reverse strand, counting down.
GATGGTCTGGCCGATTTTGCGGATGGGATGTGGGGTGGCCACAACACGGCGCGCCGGCTGGAGATCATGCGCGACAGCAGGATCGGCAGTTACGGTGTTCTGGCGCTCGGACTGTGTTGCGCGATCTGGAGCGCCTCGGTGGCGCAGCTGGCCGGCTCTGCGGATTTGGCTGCGTTCCTTGCCATCGGTGTGCTGAGCCGCGTCGCAATGACCGTCTGCCTTGCAACAATGCCACCCGCCCGACACGATGGGCTTGGCGCGCAGGCCGGGCGCGATACGCGCGCAAACCTGACGGTGTCGGCGTTTCTGGCGTTGGCGGCGGTCATTGTGCTTGGTCTGGATGGTCTGATCGTGATGCTGGTGGTCGCGGCGGTGACTTTTGTCATTGCAAGGACCGCGCAACAGCGTGTCGGCGGGCAGACAGGCGATGTTCTGGGCGCGGTTCAATTCCTTGCGGAAACCGCTGCCTGGGCAACGCTTGCCATATTGAGCAACTAGGGGCCGACCGGGCGGACAAGTCCCTCGCGGATTTCCACCTCTGCGCTGGTGATCTGCGCCCGGAACGCGGCAGAGTGGCTGACCAGAAGGATCGCTTGCGGCAAACCTTGCAGGATTTCGATCAACCGCGCCTCGTTTTTCACATCCAGCGCATTTGTCGGCTCGTCCAGCAACAGGACTTCCGGCTCCATCGCCAGAACGGTTGCCAGCGTCACCAGACGTTTTTCACCCCCCGACAGCTTGTGAGTGATGCGGTCGCGCAGATGGGCAAGCCGCAGATCCGACAGCAGCCGGTCTACGATCTCCAACGCCTCGGATTTCGATTTGCCAAGGTTCAGCGGTCCAAAGGCGATATCCTCGGCGACGGTGGGGCAAAACAGCTGATCATCAGCATCCTGAAACACCAGGCCGATGCGGCGGCGGACCTCGTGAAAATCGGTCTCTTGCGTGCGGGGCTGGCCAAAGGCGCGGATCGTGCCGCGCTGCGGTGCCTGAAGGCCAAGGATCACCCGCAGCAGCGTGGATTTGCCCGACCCGTTCGGGCCGGTCAGGGACAACCGCTGACCTGGCAGCAATTGCAACGCCGCACCCGCCAGGATGGCAGGCTGACCGGGATAGCTGATATGGATGTCTTCCAGTTCGATCAACGCCATGCGATTTCCAGACAGATCAACAGTAACACCGCGCCACCGAACAAGACGGCAAACCGCCGGTCCACCACCGTCAGAGCAAAATCCTGCAACAGATGGATGCGCCCGGAAAAGCCACGACATTTCATTGCTTGCAATATCCTTTCAGATCGTTCGATTGCGCGCACGAGCATCATCCCCACCAGATACCCGAAGCTGCGATAGGTATGCCAGTTGGTGCCGGGCCGAAAACCGCGCACCTTCATGGCGGCGCGCAGCCGCAGGTATTCCTCGCGCAGAACCTCGATATAGCGGATCGTGAACATCAGCAGATGCACAAGAGTTTCGGGCATCCGCAGCTTGTGCAGCGCGTGGCCCAGTGTCACGGGCTCCATCGTGCCGACCAGTGTCATCAACGCCAGAATAACCGCATTGGCCGTCAGGGCGATTTCCACGCCGCGCCACAGCCCTTGCCAGCTGGCGGTCGCGCCCCAAAGCGTGAAAATGGGATCGCCCGGCACGGTGAAGGGCAACAGCAGTAACATGAAAATGATAAAGCTGTCCATCATCGCCATGCGTTTCAGGGTCGGGCGCAAAGGCAGGCGTGACAGGAACAGAAGGCCCATCGACAGACCCAAAGCGACGCTCAGCGTCATCAGCGACGACAGCCCCACCACCACGATGCCGAAGCTGATCGCGGCAAGAATACGCACCCGTGGATCGACGCTGCCGATCCGTCCCGACACACGCAGCGCGCCGGTTTCGGTCAGCGTCTTTTCATTCTGTCCAAGCGCATGTGCCATGTCCTAGGCCTCCAGCTTGCGGCGCGCCGCGAGGTAAAAGCCCAGCCCGAACAGCCCCACGATATAGCCGATGCCGCCAAGGATGGTCTGAAAGCCGTTATGCTCCTTATAGGCCGCGATTTCACGGCGGAGGGGGCGGATTTCGTCGCGCACCGCCTCGGCGATGGCCTGCCGCTCTGTTCCGGTCAACGTCGCGACCGTGACGTCGCCCGCCGCGGCCGCTTGAGATATTTCGGTCATGGCGGAACGCGCACCTTCCGGTGCCGCTTCGCCAAGAATCTCGGCCACCTGATCGGCAGGCATCGTTACCTCGGCGACATGGCCTGCCCCCAGATTGACGCTGAACACATGCGCCACGGGCAAAGAGGGGACGAAGATAAAGAACCCGTCCCCATCGGTGATCGCACGGCCCAGTTCGGCACCATCCGGACCGGTCACGACGACCTCTGCATTTGTGGCCATGTCACCGTTTGAAAACCCGATTTCGCCTTCGATGGCTTCACCGGCGGGGAACACCCCCGCGATGACCTTATGTGCCAGCGCAGGCAGGGGGGCCACGATCAGCACCAGAGCAAGGATCAGATGTTTCATGCGGGGAGTCCTTTGACGAACAGCTCTGGTTTGACCTTGCGGGCAAGCAATATGGCAAAGCCGGTCAGCACGGCCTCGATGGCCATGACCGGAACATGGGCAAAGAAGACCAGTTTCGCGGCGGGCAGGAATTCATCGCCCGACATGGCCAGAGAAACGGCCACCATCCCCGTCGTTGCGGCAATGGCAAAGGCCCCGCCAACACCGCCCCAGACGGCACCCTGAACCGGCGAGCCGCGCCCGATCAGCCGCCCGAACACCATCCAGGCCAGCACGGCGGGCAGCGCGATATTCACCGTATTGACCCCAAGCACCGTCAACCCGCCAAAGCCGAAGAACACCGCCTGCAACAACAGGCCGACAAACAGCGCCGGAAAAGCGGCGAAGCCAAGCAAAAGCCCGGCCAGACCGTTCAGAATCAGATGTACCGAGGATGGCCCGATGGGCACATGGATCAGCGAGGCGACAAAGAAGCTGGCCGACAGCACCCCCGCGGCGGGGATGCGTTCCAATGTCAGGCTGCGCAGGCCAAGCGCGATGCCGCCCACTGCCGCAACCGCCCCGGCGATCACCACCGGATTGGACAGCGCGCCATCTACGATGTGCATGGCCGGATCACTCCATGTCCCAGGCGCGGATCCAGATCACCGCGTCCTGGCTAAGTTCCTTGCCTTCATGCTCGGTCGCAGGGCCAGAGCCGAGCGCGGCAAAGCCCCAATATCCGGCCTTGGGGACTCCGAAAGTGAAATATCCGTTGGTATCGGAAACGGCGACAATGGTTCCACCCGGCAGCGCGCCCACGACCGGCGCGCTTGACGCAGCATTTTCCATGTCGGGCTCGGCCGCCATGTATTCGATTTCGATCTCGGCACCGGCAACCGGCTGGCCCTCGGCCAGAACCTGCCCGGTAAAGGTCGACCCGGCCAAGATGTTGTACGGCTTGTTGAGCGGCACGATTTCCGTGGGCAAGCCGACCGGGTTCATCCAGTCGGTTGGCAATTCGCTGCGGTTCAGGAACGCCTTGGTGATCTGCTGGATATAGATATCCTCGGATTCCTCGTAATAAGGGACCGGCACCGTGACCAGAATGTAATCGCCCGAGCGTTTGACCGGCACGCTTCCCTTGAACGCGGCACCGCTGTTTTCGCCGCCGGTGAATTGCACGGTTTCCAGCGTGTCCTTCAGGTCAGTCTTCTCGCCATTATGGATCATGTAGAAGTCTTGTGGCAGATCCAGGTCCATCACATGACCGTTGTCCATGGGATGCCAGAAGATCAGCTTTACCGGCACATCGCCGGGGCGTTCGATCATGGTGTCCGTAGTATATTCCAGCAGGAAATGTCCCGAGGCCATCGCAGGCAGGGTCAGCGCAACAGCGCTGGCAATAAGGGTCTTTTTCATCAATCCGTCCCGTCTATGGTGCCACACCCGGCACCTTTTTCATGTGAACGGCGGGGAAGGATCGGACCGGGACGGTGCACCAGAGATCGGCGCGCGGATGCCACGGCCAAACGCACACCCCGGCGTCCGGTGGATGCGCCCCGTTTACCATGGGGCACATGTCCGGCAGGTCTCCTGGCTTGCGGGTCAATGCGTTGGGCCAGCCTTCCCGGATTGCTCCAGTGGCATATTGGCCCTGCTCGCCGCTGACAGTTGCGGGGGCAGCTGTAGACTTGGCGCTAAACGGCACCGCACTACATTCCCTCTTTCGCCCGAAAAGCAACGGGACCGGTCATGGCGCTTAATTGACAGACCAGGATGCGTGGCGTCAATCCATAATACGCGCCGCAGGCCACCAGATCTGTGCGACGGCCCTAAGACTCGGCGGTGTGCGCGCGCAACAGATAGGTATCCATGATCCAGCCATGCCGCGCCCGCGTCTCTGCTCGGATTTGGATAATCCGTTGCGCGACATCGCCGATCCGGCCATGCTCCAGAATCTGTTCCGGCATTCCCAGAAAGGCCCCCCACCAGATACGCGTATCGGCGGGCAGGGTCTGAAAAGTGCAATCGCCATCCAGCATCACGACCAACGTCTCTGCGTCCTCGGGCCAGCCATGATCGCGCAGCCGCCGCCCTGTGGTGATCGTCACCGGCCCGTTGAGCGTGTTCAGCGTCAGCGCATGCGCCGCCGTCAGGGCCTGAATGGCGGTGATACCCGGCACCACCCGCAGGCGCGGCACGGGGGTCAGCCGCCGGGCAATGCGCAGCGTGCTGTCGTATAGCGAAGGATCGCCCCAGACCAGCAGCGCCACCGGCCCGGCCTGCCCTGCCCCGGTCAGCGCGCTCTGCCAGCGGCGGGCAATCTCGTCATGCCAACGCGCGACTCTTTCGGGATAAGGCAAGGCGGGGTCGCGCACCGGGTAGTCAAAGGTGACAACCCGCGCCTGCGTGCCGCTGGCTTTCAGGATGTGGTATCGCAACGCCGCCAGATCGCCCTTGCCCGCGCCCTTGTCAGGCACCAGCACCACTGCCGCATCGCGCAGCGCCTGCATTCCCTCGCCGGTGACATGCGCCGGGCTGCCGGTACCAATGCCGATCAGCCAAAGATCGAAGGATGCGGCGGTCATGCCGGTGGCTCAGCCAAGGGGCCATAAAGGATCAGCGCCGCGCTGTCGCCGACCTCCTGTGACAGCCGTGCGGCCAGAGTTGTAACATCCGATCGGGTGATGCGCTGTTCGGGCCGGCTGACATCCTCGGCCAGAATGGCGGGCGTGTCGGGCGGCAGGCCATGTGCCAGCAGCCGCGCCAGAAGGCCCGGAAAGGTCCGCTTGCCCATGAATATCACCGTCGAGGCTGTCGGATCGGCCAGCGCGGTCAGGCTGATGTCGCCAGGTAGCTTTCCGGTCACGTCATGGCCGGTGACAAATTGCACCCGGCGCGCTGTCAGACGGCGGGACAGAGGGATGCCCGCCGCCGCCGCCGCGGCCACGGCAGAAGGAACGCCGGGAATGATCTCATAGGCGATACCTGCGGCGCGCAGGGCGACCAACTCTTCCTCCAGGCGGCCGAAAAGGCCGCCATCGCCGGATTTCAGCCGGACAACGCGCTGGTCGATCTTCGCGTAATCCACCAGCAGGCGACTGACATGATCCTGCTGCGGAGACGCGCGCCCGGCGCGTTTGCCGACCCCTATCAGATCCGCACCGCTACGCGCATGGGCGAGGATCGGACCCGCGCTGAGATCATCGAACAACACCGCATCGGCGCGCTTCAATCGGTCCACCGCCTTGAGCGTCAGCAATTCGGGATCGCCGGGGCCGGAGCCCACGAAACTGACAAAACCGGTCATCGTGGGGCCTCTTGCGCGGTGATCAGATGAAAGAACGTGCCGGTGACATGGCCCCGGCATGACCCGGTCTCGGGCACCGGCGCACCATCGGCATCCGCCACCCGCGCCAGCGGTGCGTCGGGCTGTTCAAGGATCGTGGAATAGTGGAATTCATGTCCCAGAAGCTGCGTCCCCGCAGCGTGTCCCGGCATCGGGGACAGCAGATCGACACGTCGATAGCCCAGGTGGAACTTGCGTTTCTCATAGCTGGTCACAAGGCCCAGCAGACCGGCCATTTCATGCGCGGTTCCCTCCTTGTCGATCAGCGCCGCGCCAAGCGCCATATAGCCGCCGCATTCGCCGTGAACCGGGCGCGAACGCGCGTGCCGGATCAGACCTGCGCGAAAGCGGCTCGCCGCTGCCAGCCGCCCTGCGTGCAGTTCAGGATACCCTCCCGGCAGCCAGACGAGATCGGCACTGGCGTCGGGTGCCTCGTCTGCCAACGGCGAGAAGGGAAGGATTTCCGCACCTGCCGCGCGCCAGCCCTCCAGCTGGTGCGGATAGGTAAAGGAGAACGCCGCGTCCTGCGCTAGCGCGATCCGCCCCGCCGGTGCCGATGGCCAAGGTCGCGCGCCGTCTTGACCGCGCTGGCCACGGGCGGCGTTGCGCAGCGCATCCAGATCGACATGGGCGCGCAGGAAATCGGCATAGGCGGCAATCGCGGCCTCCAGATCAGGATGCTCGGCCGCCTGAATCAGACCCAAGTGCCGTTCGGGCAAGACGAGATCGCCGCGCCGGGGCAAGGCACCCAGCACGGTCACGCCGGCCTTTTCCATACCCAGCCGCGCCAGCCGCTCGTGGCGCGGCGAGGCCACGCGGTTCAGGATGACCCCGGCAAAGGGCAGATCGGGTTGGTAGGCCTGAAACCCAAGCGCCGTCGCAGCGGCGGATTGCGCCTGCCCACTGACATCGACGACCAGAACCACAGGCCACCCCATGTGCCGCGCCGTTTCGGCGGAGCTGCCAAAACCGCTTTGGCCGCGTGTGGCGACGCCATCGTAAAGACCCATCGACCCTTCGGCGATACAGATATCCGCGCCCTGCGACTGGGCGGTGACTGTGCCAAGAAGATCCGCCCCCATCGCCCAGGTATCAAGATTGAACGAGGCCCGCCCGCAAGCCGCGCGGTGAAACGCGGGATCAATGTAATCGGGGCCGGATTTATAGGGCTGCACGGTCAGCCCCTCTTCGGCCAACGCCCGCAGCAAGCCCAGCATGACCGTGGTCTTGCCGGTCCCTGAAGACGGGGCCGAAATCATCAGGCCGGGCGGAACGGAGGCCGGATCAACCATCGCCGTGGCTCCAACCCGCCCAGGGACTTTCCGCGCTTTGCGGTCGATAGCGCCGGTCATAATCCACCGAATAGAGGCAGCTTTCGTCAAACCCCTCTCCGGCCAGCGCCGGCCCGACAAGGATCAGGGCAGTACGGGTGATCTCGGCGTCCAATCGTCCGGCAATATCGGCCAGCGTGCCGCGAATGATCCGCTCATCCGGCCAGCTTGCGCGATAAACGACGGCCGCAGGGCAGTCAGCCCCGTAGGCCGGGGTCAGATCAGCGGTGACGGCGGCAATGTTCTGCACCGACAGGTGGATGGCCAGCGTCGCCCCCGTGGCCGCGAAGTTGGTCAGCGTCTCGCCCGTTGGCATGCTGGAGGCGCGTCCAGGCGTCCGCGTCAGAACAACCGATTGCGCCAGTCCGGGCAAGGTCAGCTCGCTTCCGAGCGCGGCGGCGGCAGCGGCAAAAGACGGCACCCCCGGCGTGACCGAAACGGGGATGTCCAGCGCCCGCAGGCGGCGCATCTGCTCGCCCATGGCGGACCAGACCGAAAGATCCCCCGAATGCAGCCGCGCGACATCCTGACCTGCCGCGTGGGCTGCCTGCATATGCGATATGATGGCATCCAGATCCAAGGCCGCTGTGTTGATGATGTTCGCCCCCGCTGGGCAATGGGCCAGAATTGCCTCGGGCACCAAAGATCCGGCATAGAGGCAGACCGGACACGCCGCGATGATGTCCCTGCCCCGCAGGGTCAGAAGGTCCGGTGCGCCGGGTCCGGCTCCGATAAAATGAACGGTCATGTCGCGTCTCCTATCGCGATTGCGCAGGTTGCCAGCCTGTCCGGTGAAATCAGCCTTGCGGCGAGCAGGCGCGCGCCCGGCCCCGCTGCGGCCAGTGCTGCCGCTTCGGCAACACTGGCGGTGCCATAGTGGTCGTGCGATGCGACCGAGTGGGTCTGAACCGGCTGTATGACGAGTTCATTCGCAGGCACCGCCACAACGGGCAGACCAAGCGCCTGCGCAAGGTCGATGAATGGCGCGGCCTTCGCCTTGGCCGATGCCGTGGCCAAGCTGTCAGGCGCAACGCCGTGCAATTCAAGAGCGCTGCGCAGACTGCCCACATTCGCCGTGCTGCGAAATCCGAAACCCGCGACAATCATAGAGTCACGCTCCATTGTACGATGGGATAGTTGGCTTTCCAGCCCCGCCCCGACCCCAGCGGCGCGGCGCGGGCCAGCTCGATCCGAAGCAGATCACCACCCCGCCGTGCCTGTGTCTGCGTCAGCAAGGCCTCGCTTTCCAGCGTCACGGCATTGGCCACCAGCCGCGTTCCGGCCGGTAATGTCGCCTCAAGCCAGGTCAGGAGATCATCGGACAGCCCCCCGCCGATAAAGACGCAATCGGGCGTCTGCAACTCTTCAAGCGCGGTGGGAGCTTCGCCTTCGATGACCTGCAACCGATCCACCCCCAGCGCTGCCGCGTTCGACGCGATGCGCGCAGCGCGCGTAGGGTTGCGCTCGATCGTGGTGGCACTCAGGCTGGGATCGCCAAGAAGCCATTCGATCGCGATCGACCCCGAGCCGCCGCCGATGTCCCAAAGATGCTCGAACGGGCGCGGGGCCAGCGCGGACAGGGTCAGCGCCCGGACCGGCCGTTTCGTCATCGTGCCGTCGCTGTCGAAAAAAGCATCCGGCCGGCCGCTGGCCAGCGGCAGCGCCACGCCGGTGCCCGCAACCTCTATTGCCGCGCAGACCGGGTGCGCATGGTTGTCGGTGACACCGTCGGCGGCGCGTAAATCGCTGCGCCGCGCCTGCGGCCCACCCAGCGATTCCAATACGCTGATCCGCGACGCGCCCCAGCCCTGTGCTGTCAGATACTGCGCCAGCGTCGCCACCGCCGCCCCATCGCGCAGCAGCACGATCAGCCGCACGCCCGCCGCAAGCGCCGGGCGCAGCCGCGTCAACGGCGCTGCGTGCAGCCCGAAACACCGCGTTGTTTCTAAAGCCCAACCCATGACATTGGCCGCAAGCGAAAAGGTCGAGACACCGGGCAAGGCGCGCCATTCCCCCGGCGCGAGATGACCCATCATGCTGGTTCCCGCTCCGAACCAGAACGGATCGCCCGAGGCCAGCATCACAACGCGCCGACCACGATATTTCAACAAGATGTCCACCCCGTCCGCGAAAGGTACCGGCCAAGTCACAAGCTCGGCCCCGTGAGGCGGCAAAAGCGCCAGCTGACGCTGCGCCCCCATGACGATTTCCGCAGATCCAAGCGCGTCGAGGCTTGCACGAGACAGGCCATCCGGCGCATCTTCGCCAATCCCGATGATGGTCAGCCACGGAGCCTCATACATGGACAAAAACCCCCTCATCCTTGGTGGCACAACCGAGGCAACGGCGCTTTGCCTCGCGCTCAGCGCGGCTGGCATAGGCGGCACCATATCCTTTGCGGGCCGCGTGATGCGCCCCGTGCGGCAGCCCCTGCCCCAGCGCGTCGGCGGCTTTGGGGGCATAGCGGGGCTGGTGCGATACCTGGCAGATCACCGCATCAGCCATGTCATCGACGCAACGCACCCCTTCGCCGCACAAATAAGCGCCAATGCGGTCCGCGCCTGCGCAGAGGCACAGGTGCCCCTGATCGCGCTTGGCCGCGCGCCCTGGTCTGCCGGGCCGGACGACAATTGGGCACATGTGCCGGATATTGCGGGCGCGGTCGCGGCGCTGAACCGGCCCGCCGCCCGCGTGATGCTGGCCGTCGGACGGATGCATCTGGCCGAATTTGCCCCGAACCCGCAGCATTTCTACCTGCTGCGCCTGATCGACGCGCCGGAGGCGGCGCTGCCCTTTCCCGATTGTCGGATCGTACAGGATCGCGGCCCGTTCACGACCGAGGGCGATCTTGCCCTGATGCGGGCACACCGGATCGACCTTGTGGTCTCCAAGAATTCGGGCGGCACCGGTGCGCAGGCCAAGCTGCTGGCGGCGCGCGCACTTGGGATTCCGGTCGTGATGATTGATCGGCCTGCCTTGCCCCCGCGCCTCGAAGCGCATGACGTGGCAGCGGTTCTGGACTGGCTGGGTCATGGCAGGACCGATCTGGGCGTGTAGACGATCGGGCGGGGCGCGCCCTCGATCACCCGAGTATTCGAGGCCCCTACGATGACCACTGTGCGCATATCCGCCATCTCGGGGAGCGCGTCATTCAGGGGTATGACTCGGATCTCCTCCGCGGGCGTGGACACGGCCCGCGCAAAGATCACCGGGCGCGCATCACCGCAGGCCTTTTGCAAAAGGTACAGCGCGCGCGCGAAACCTTCGGGGCGGGATTTTGAGCGGGGGTTGTAGAATGCCATTGCGAAATCGCCTTCGACGGCGAGGCGCAGGCGTTTTTCGATCAAGGCCCAGGGTTTCAGGTTATCGCTCAGATTGATGGCGCAAAAATCATGCCCCAGCGGCGCACCGATCCGGGCGGCAGCGGCCAGCATGGCGGTAATTCCCGGCAGAACCTCTATGTCCAGATCGCGCCATATTGCCGGCCCGTATTCCAGCGCCTCGAACAGGGCCGAGGCCATCGCAAAGACGCCGGGATCGCCGGAAGAGACCACCGCCACCTTGTGACCTCGGGCGGCGAGCGACAGAGCATGGCGCGCCCGGTCAAGCTCGACCCGGTTGTCGCTGGGATGCAGTGTCAAACCTGCACGCGGCGCTATTCTGGCAACATAGGGAATGTAGCCGATCACATCACTGGCCGCTGCAAGCGCATCAGACACCTGCGGCGTGACCAGATCATCTGATCCGGGGCCAAGCCCTGCGATTTTCACCCAGCCCGTCATGGCCTGCGCCCCTGCCCATGCACGACAATGATCGAGAAATAGGGCGTGACCCGGCCTTCGGCATCCGACAGTCGCTGGACGGTCTGGCCCGGCATGCTGGCATATTCGATCAGCCAGGCATCTTCGTATTTTCCCGACGCCTCCAATGCCGCGCGAACCTTTTCGATATTGCGCCCGATCTTCATCACGACCAGCGCATCGGTGGTCTTCATCCGGTCGGTCAGGTCAGCCGCGCTTAGCGTCCCCATCAGCACGGTCAGGACATCGTCGCCCCAAGTGACCGGACTGCCCGTGGCGGTCCATGCCGCCGACATACCGGTGATCGCCGGCACTACCTGCACCGGAACGTCATCTTTCAGCCGCGTGTAAAGATGCATGAACGACCCATAAAAAAACGGATCGCCCTCGCTTAGGACAATCACATCCTCGCCCCTTGTGGCCAAGGCACGCAAATGCGCGGCGCACTCGGCGTAAAACCGTGACAGAATTTCGTTGTAACGCGGATCGGTCACGGGAATTTCGGTTGTGACCGGGTATTCCATTGCAAATTCAATAGCATCCGGGTGCACTAGCCCGTCGATTATCGCGCGAGCCTGTCCGGTACGGCCGGCTTTGCGAAAATAGGCGATATGGCGCGCCCCGGTCAGCAGCCTGTGGGCGCGCAGACTCATCAAGTCTGGGTCGCCGGGGCCAAGGCCAACGCCGTGGATCGTTCCGACGTTCATTCCGCGCGGCTCGCGATGGCGTTGATTGCGGCGACGGTGATAGCGCTGCCGCCCAGACGCCCCTCCACGATGCAGCACGGCACCGGTTGATCCGCCCAAAGCGCATCCTTGCTTTCGCGCGCGCCGACAAAGCCGACAGGGCAGCCGATGATCGCGGCGGGGCGCGGACATTCCGGGTCTTCGAGCATGTTCAGCAGGTGGAACAACGCGGTGGGCGCGTTGCCGATTGCGACCACCGCACCGCTCAGATGCGGGCGCCACAACTCCAGCGCAGCAGCGGACCGGGTATTGCCCATCTGCGCCGCAAGGTCGCGCACACGCGCGTCATGCAAGGTGCACATCACCGGATTGTCCGCCGGCAGACGCGCCCGAGTGACGCCTTCGGATACCATGCGCGCATCGCATAGGATCGGCGCGCCGCCTTCCAGTGCTGCGCGCGCGGCATCGGCAAATCCCGGCGACAGCCATACGTCCCGCTCCAGACCGACCAGCCCGGCTGCATGGATCATGCGTACTACAATCGGTTCTTCTGAGGCCGAGAAGCGGTCCAGATCAGCCTCGGCCCGGATCATGGCAAAGGATTGGCGGTAGATCTCCGCACCATTGGTTTCATAGGTATACGGCATCTTATGTCAGAATCCTTCAGTCATCAGGTCGTCGGGGTGTAGCCCGGTTGTGAGAGGTAAATCTTCTGCGCAGCCCGCCCGCACCAGATCGAATGCGCCGTTCCGCCCGATCAGCGTCACATCGGCGGGTCGCGCCCGCGCACAGCCTTTGGAACAGCCCGACACATGCAGGCTGCCCTGCATCCGTGGTGCCAGTGCCCGCGCCAGATCACGCGTTTCAACGCTGGCGGATGGGCAAACCGGCGCGCCGGGGCAGGCATCGACGCGCATCAGCGGATCGTCAGGTGCCGTGATGAAGGCAGTCGCGTCGGGCAGACCCACCCCTTCCAGCAGGAACGTCCGCCACGGCGTCAGTCTTAGTCCCGTCGCGCCCTTCAGGACCCCCTTCAAGGCACGCGCGTCGATCTGCCCGAAGGGCGCACCGACCAGTGCCCCAAGGGGATGCAGGCCGATTTCCGCTTGGGCGGCAGTTGCGCGCGGTGGCGCGTTTGACCAGTCTTCGGGCAGGATGTCGCGGGCCGATACCAACGCCATTCGGCGGGCCTGCGGCGTGACATGATCGGCCAGCCATACTGCCATCTCGATCAGCGCGGGTATCGCCGTTGCGACCGTCACGGCGCGTCCGCAAGCGGCACCATCTGCGCGCAGGATCAAGCCCGACTGACCCTGTTCGATCCTGATATCGGCAGAACAGCGCGCCAGTTGCGGCCCCGCCGGATCGCAATCGACCGCAAAACCGACCTTTGCCGGCAACTCGGGCAGATCAGCAAGACAGTCCAGCAACGCGCGCGTGAGCCGGGCCGTCAGATCACCCTTGGTCCAGAAAGGCGCAACCAGAATGTTGCGGCGTTCCTCTATCCTTGGGTCTTTATCCAGCAGGCCCAATGCGCCCAGCCCTGCCAGAACGGTATCGTGATCCGCCTCCGCCACGCCGCGTATCTGTAGATTGGCGCGATTGGTCAGGTCGATAGATCCCGACCCGTAGCGCAAGGCGATGTCGCACAGCCCTGCGCCCTGGTCCGGTGTCAATCGTGCCAGCCTTGGCCGCACACGCATCACCAAACCATCCGCCGACAGCATCGGACGGTAAGCACCGGGGCACCAGCCTTTGACCGTGGGCGGCGTTGTCATTGCAGCCCCTCCAGAGCGGCGACAACGGAATTGCGCCGGGTTTGCCACAGGCCCGCCCGCAGCAGGTCGGCAAAACGCGCCTGCATCGCTGCATGAGCTTGCGGATTGGCGTCGCGCAAAAAGCCATCGGTTTCCGGATCTCCCAGCGTGGCGTCGTGATAAAGATCGAACAGATGCGGTGCGACCGCACCGGCCAGATGCGCGAAGCTGGCCATATGATCCAGCGTTGCAGCGATCTCGGACGCACCGCGAAAGCCGTGTTGTTTCATCCCCGAGATCCAGCCGGGATGGGCCGCGCGCGCATGAACCACGCGGGCAATCTCTTCGGACAATGCACGCGCTCGCGGGCGCGCAGGGTCGGTATTGTCCAGATGATAAAGGGCTGCGCGCCCGCCCGCGATCTGTTGCGCAGCGGCGAACCCCGCTTCGTGGGCGGCGTAATCGCTGGCCAGCAAGAGATCGGTCTCGGGCAGGTCCTGCGCATGCACGAAACTGTCGGCCTGCGCCACCCGGTTCCGGATACCTGCCGCGTCCGGCAAGGCCGCTTCGCCGTCCAGCGCCCAATTGCTGGCCTTCAGCCAAGCCTCGCCCGCCTTGCGCCGCCCTGCTTCGGTGTAATCATCCAGTGCCGCGCCCATTGCCAGGCCGAACTCGCCCGGTGCGGGACCATAGACACGCGCCAGATCAGCGTGCCCGACATAGGGGTTCCAATCCGCCGCCTCCTCGCGCGCAGCGAGGGCGCGGACAGCCTGCGAAAAAAGCGCCGAGAGCGTCGGGAACACGTCCCGAAACAGGCCCGACACCCGCAAGGTCACATCAATGCGCGGGCGATTCATTTCGGTCAGCGGCACCACTTCGATGCCTGAAACACGTTCGGACCCGGCATCCCAGACGGGGCGGACGCCCAAAAGATCCAGGGCCATGGCGAAATCCTCACCCGCCGTGCGCATCGTGGCCGATCCCCAAAGATCGACGATCAGGCCGCGCGGCCAATCACCTTCGTCCTGAAGATGGCGGCGGATCAGTTCTTCGGCCAGCCGCACGCCCTGAGCAAAGGCGGCGCGTGTCGGCACCGCGCGCGGATCGGTGGTGAACAGATTGCGCCCGGTGGGCAGCACGTCGCGCCGTCCGCGATAGGGCGATCCCGATGGCCCAGGCGCAATGCGCCGCCCGTCCAGCGCATCCAGCAGCGATTGCCGTTCGCCCTCGACCGACCCGGCGGTGGCAAAAGGCGTCTTTCCGCGTGGGGCGCGCCCCCAGATATGCAGCCCTTCACCGAACTGGCTTTCCTTGATGTCGCAGACGAAGCGATCAATGCGGGTGATCGCCTCGGCGCTGCATGAGGCCCCGTCCAGCCCAAGATCGCGCTCGACCCCTTGCGCCTGCGCCTCCGCCCGGATGTCGCCCTGAAGCCGGTCCCGGCGGCGCGGGTCAAGCCCGTCAGCGTTGGAAAACTCGTCCAGCAGCGCCTCCAGCCGGGCCAGCCGGTCCGGCGTGCCACTGTCGCGCAGCGGCGGCGGGATGTGGCCAAGGGTGACGGCCCCGATCCGGCGCTTGGCCTGCGCAGCCTCGCCTGGATCGTTGACGATGAAGGGATAGATCACCGGCAAGGCACCGGTCAGCGCCTCGGGCCAGCAGGTGCCGGAAAGGGCGACCGATTTGCCCGGCAGCCATTCCAGAGTGCCATGTGCGCCGATATGGACCAGCGCATCGCTGTGCTGTTGCAGCCAGAGATAGAAGGCGACATAGGCGTGACGCGGCACGCGCGACAGATCGTGATAGCTGTCTTCGCGCCCGTCTTGCAGCCCACGTTCGGGTTGCAGTGCGATCCAGAGCTTGCCGCAGGCCGTGACGGCAAAGTGAAACGCGCCGTCATGGGCATCGGGGTCATCGTCGGGCACACCCCAGGCGTTTTGAAGATCGTCCCGCATGACGCGTGGCATCCTGGCCAGCGCGGTTTTGTAGTCAGTCAGAGACCAACGCATCTGACGCGCGGCAAACATATCCTGAAGCGCCTCTCCGGTGAGTGGGGTCTCTGCCCCGGTGTCATATCCGGCAGCGGCAAGATCCTCGATGATCGTGCGCGCGGATTGCGGCGCATCAAGGCCAACCGCGTGGCCCATATTCCAGTCCTTGCCGGGATAGGTCGACAGCACCAGCGCAACCCGCCGATCCATTGGTGTCTTTTGGGCGAGGTCCAGCCACCCCATGACGCGGCTGGCGATCGCGCCGACACGCTCTTCCTCGGCCTGATGGGCCAAACGGGAAAACTGCAAATGACTGTCGCGCGGGCCTGCTTGCTTGAACGAGGCGACCCCGGCCAGAATGCGCCCGTCCACCTCTGGCAAGACGACATGCATGGCCAGATCGGCGGGCGACAGACCACGTTCGGCCTTGGCCCAGGCGTCTCGGGTCGCGGTGGCAAGCACCACCTGGAACACCGGCACCCCGGCCGCATCCAGCGGCGAGCGGCCATCGTCGGCCTTGCCGGAAAAGGCGGTGGCGTTGACGATGGCATCGGGGCGCAGATGCGTGATCTGGCGACGCAGCCAGCCCGCCACTTCCGGTGTCTTGAGCGATGGCACGAACAACGCCAAGACATCGCAGCCGTGCCCGCGAAGCGCGGAGAAAAGCGCCTTGATCGGTGCCAGATCGGCGGCGACCAGATAGGACCGATAAAAAACGAGGACGATGCGGCGCTGCCCCGCCAGCGCCTCTGGCTGGCCCAATGCCGATACCGGGCAGGCCGGCCCCGCCTCCGGGGTCCACGCCCCGACCGGGGGCAAGCCCTTGGCCCCCTGCACCGGACCCGCATACAGCCCCGCCGCCAACGCCATTTGTGCCAAGGCCGCCTGCGCGGCAACTGTCCCGCCGGTATCGCAAAGATGCGCCAACCTGCGCAGGGTAGAAAGCGGCAAGGTGGACATCTCGTCCAACCGCCTGTCGGGCCGTCCGTCGCCGGGCAGGACCGCAAGCGCAATCCCGTGCGTGCGTGCCAATGCCTGAATATGTTGCAGACCATAAGGCCAATAGGGCACGCCACCGATCAACCGGATCAGGATGCCCTTCGCGCCGGAAAGCGTATTCTCGACATAAGTATCAACCGACAGAGGATGCTTCAGCGCGGCAATATTCGCCAGCCTGAGCGAGGGCAGACGCCCCTCGGCCCCGCCACCCCGGTGCCAGCCTTCCGCGAAGGCCCCGAGGTCGGAATCAGACAGCGACAGCACCACCAGATCCGCGGCATCCTGCCCCAGATCGGTTGGTGTCTCGGTCTCTTCAAGCCCGTGACTTTCGCGAAAGACGACATGCATCGGCAGCTACTCTGCCGCGCGGACCGAGGCCGCACCAAGGGCGGCGCGGATCACGTCGGGATTGAGGTCGTCATGCTCGGCGATCACCACCAGCCTGCCTTGCCGCGCCTCGTCATCGCGCCACGGGCGGTCATACTGGTGGCGCACGCGCGCGCCCACCGCCTGCACCAGAAGGCGCATCGGTTTGCCCGTCACCGCGGCATACCCTTTGATGCGGAGGATGTTGTGATCGCGCGCCAGCGCCCCGATAGCGGCGACCAGCGTGGCGGGGTCGGCCTGATCGGGAATGTCCACCACGATGGATTCAAAATCGTCATGTTCGTGATCGTCGTGGTCATCGTGATGGCTGGGCCGGGCCTCCATGTCATCCTCTGCGGCGGCCTCAAGCCCCAGAATGATACGGGCATCAACCACCCCCTCGGCAACCTCGATCACCGGCAAGGGGCGCGGTGCCGCGGCCTCGATCAGCGCCTTGGCCTTGGCGACGCCTTCGGGACCGGCCAGATCGGGCTTGGTCAGCAGGATGATGTCGGCGCAGGCAATCTGATCTTCGAACACTTCCGACAAGGGTGTTTCGTGGTCGATGCTGTCATCAGCCGCGCGTTGCGCATCAACCGCCGCCACGTTGGGCGCGAACCGGCCTGCCGCGACCGCCTCGGCATCGGCAAGGGCAATCACCCCGTCCACAGTGATTTTCGACCGGATATCGGGCCAATCGAACGCCTTGAGCAGCGGCTTTGGCAGCGCCAGCCCCGACGTTTCGATCAGGATGTGATCGGGGCGCGGCTCCAGCGCCATCAGCGCCTCTATCGTGGGAATGAAATCATCGGCCACGGTGCAGCAGATGCAGCCATTGGCCAGTTCAAGGATATTCTCGGCCGGGCAATCCGGGATCGCACAGCTTTTCAGGATTTCGCCGTCTACGCCAACATCGCCGAATTCGTTGACGATCACGGCCAGACGCTTGCCGCCGGGGTTCTGCATCAGGCCCCGGATCAGGGTGGTCTTGCCAGAGCCGAGAAACCCGGTGATCACGGTGACAGGAAGTTTCGCAAGATCAGTCATTCAGGGCCTCCTGAGGCTGGGTCATTGGGGGGATACGGGCCACGCAATTGCGCTTGAAATGCTCGGGGCGCTCGCGCCAGGGGATCAAGCCGTCATTTGTGGTGTGATAACGCGCGGCTCCGTCCAGGATCATCTGGGCGTGATCGACCTCGTCAACATTGGCGAAGACATAGGTCCATTTGTCATCTCCGCCGCGCAGCGCGACGGTGCAGCCGTAATCGCAGTTCTGCAAACATTCGACCGGCGCGATACTGATCCCCGGCGGCATCTCCAGCGCGGTGATCGCATCATAAAGCGCCTCTCCGGGGCGGCGCGCATCCTGTGGCATGTCCTGGCCCCGTCGGCATTTGACGCAGACCAAAAGCTGCGTCGGCGGCCCGTCCCGACTTGTAGGGTTTCGTTTGTCTGTCATGGTCTTCGGTCCCATTCTGAAATGGGACGCGGGTCTGATGGCGAGGCAGCACTGACCAGCAGAGCAATCCCCGACACCGGAACACCCCGTCCGGTCGTGGCAACATGTGTTGGCAGGTCTCCCGGCTCACGGATTTAGGGGCGGTGCCCTGCGGTGGATCTGCCTTCCCAGCCTTTGGCCAGTGGCGGTGATCCACCTTTTTCCGTTCACGGTCGCGGGGGCGGCTGTGCTTAACCGGAAAACCTCCGGGCGCACATTCCCTTTTCACCTGTTTACACAGGCACCAACACAGGTGCAGATGCTCCTAAACCAATTGGATTGTCAAGAACGGGGACGAACAATGACCGACGACATAAATACGCGCCATGCGGATAAAATGCGCAAGATCAAGCAGGCCCGTGACAAGATGATGCAGACCAAGACCGAGGAAAAAGGCCTGATCATCGTGCATACCGGCGCGGGCAAGGGCAAATCGTCATCGGGGTTCGGCATGATCATGCGCTGCATCGCGCACGGCATGCCCTGCGCTGTGGTCCAGTTCATCAAGGGCGATTGGGTGACCGGTGAAAAGCTGTTCCTGCGCGAACGCTTTGCCGATGAATGCCGCTTTCTCGTCTCGGGCGAAGGGTTCACATGGGAAACACAGGACCGCGAACGCGATATTGCGGCAGCGCAAAACGGCTGGAAGATCGCCAAAGAGCAGATCCTCGACCCTGATATTCGCTTTGTCCTGCTCGACGAAATCAATATCGCCCTGCGGTACGACTATCTGGATATCGACGAGGTTGTCGATTTTCTGCTGCACCAGAAACCGCCCATGACCCATGTTTGCCTGACCGGGCGCAACGCGAAACCCGAACTGATCGAGGCGGCGGACCTTGTTACCGAAATGACGCTGGTCAAGCATCCGTTCCGCGATGGCATCAAGGCGCAAAACGGCGTGGAGATGTAGGCATGGCGCGGGCGCTGATGATTCAGGGCACCGGGTCCAATGTCGGCAAATCCATGCTGGTTGCAGGGCTGTGCCGCGCCGCCCGCAATCGCGGGTTGTCGGTGGCCCCGTTCAAACCGCAGAACATGTCGAATAACGCTGCCGTCACATCCGATGGCGGCGAGATCGGTCGCGCGCAGGCGCTTCAGGCACAGGCCTGCGGGCTGCGCGCGCATACCGACATGAACCCCGTCCTGCTGAAGCCGGAAACCGACACGGGCGCGCAAGTCATCGTGCAGGGCCAGCGGCTGACGACCACCAAGGCCCGCGATTATTTCAAAATCAAGCCCACCCTGATGGCTTCGGTTCTGGACAGTTTCGGCCGGCTGGGCCGCGCGCATGATCTGGTGATCGTGGAGGGGGCTGGAAGCCCGGCGGAAATCAATCTGCGCAAGGGCGATATCGCCAATATGGGCTTTGCCGAAGCCGCCGGAGTGCCCGTTATCCTCTGCGGCGATATCGACCGCGGCGGCGTCATCGCACAGATCGTCGGTACGCAAGCGGTGCTGGATCCAACCGATGCCGCCCGTGTACGCGGCTTTATCATCAACAAGTTCCGCGGGGACCCGCGTCTTTTCGACGATGGCTATGCCATGATCGAGGCGCGCACGGGCTGGCGCGGCTTTGGTGTCGCACCGTGGTTCGCCGATGCCTGGCGCCTGCCTGCCGAGGATGCGCTGGATATCCGGCAGGCACCGCCCAAAGGACGTCTGCATATTGTCTGCCTGCAATTCTCACGCATTGCCAATTTCGACGATCTCGATCCGCTAATGGCAGAACCGGAAGTGCGGCTAACGATGCTACCGGCCGGGCACCCTCTGCCGGCGGATGCCGATGTGGTGATCCTGCCCGGATCGAAATCGACACGGGGCGATCTGGCGTTCTTGCGCGCGCAGGGCTGGGACATCGACCTGATCGCACATCACCGACGCGGCGGCCGCATTCTGGGGATATGCGGCGGCTATCAGATGCTGGGGCAAAGCGTTGCCGACCCCGATGGGCTGGAGGGTCCGCCGGGCGTCACGCCCGGTCTGGGTCTGCTCGACACCACGACGGTAATGGGGGGCGACAAACACCTGACCGAGGTGACGGCCCGTCATGTGGCCACGGGCCTGTCGTTCAGCGGCTATGAAATCCACATCGGCACCAGCGATGGCCCCGACAGGACGCGGCCCTTTGCCCATGTCGCGGACGCGCCCGAAGGCGCGGTGTCACCCGATGGCCGGATCAGCGGCAGCTATCTTCACGGGATGTTCGCCGATGACGCGTTTCGCCGCGCCTGGCTTGCCGCACTTGGCGTATGTGCAGGCCCGCAATCCTACAATGGCGTGGTCGAGGAAACACTGGATGCGCTGGCCGCGCATCTCGAGACGCATCTGAACGTCGAGGGCCTTCTGGCTATCGCGCAGACCTGAACGTCACCTCCAAGCACCTACCTAGAGACGCGCGACGGAAAGCCTTGCCCTGACAAGTGCTTGGGCGGTGATATGCGTAAATGGTGGGATCAGGCTGGCCTTCCGAGCTGTACGGGCTGAACCGTCCCGTAAAGTTCATCCAAACAAGACGCAGTCCTGCAATAAAACTAATTATTGAGGCATCTGGTAGGCCCGGCAGGACTTGAACCCGCAACCAAAGCGTTATGAGCGCTCTGCTCTAACCAATTGAGCTACAGGCCCGCCATAGCGCATTGCCTAATTACAGTTCGCGGCGGCGTCAAGCATGCGAGAGGCCAGAATGAGATGCCATTCGTTTCGTCAACGCTAAGCTTGGACATTTGCAAGTCTTTTGCGCAACTCGGGTGGCGGCCATGCCTTCTCTTTTCTCCAGCCACACTTATCCGACGGCTTCTGTGACGCGTATGCCGAGCGCGGTAAAGCCGTTCATTCCGACAACACGACCCTGAAGTTCGGTGACCTGGCGGTCAGGTCCCCCGCCCACAGCCGTTGGCTCAGCAGTTTCAAGCCGTGCATCCGCTGACCGGCAGTGGTTTGCTTGCAAATGATGAGAGGTTTCGTCTGGACGCGGCTCCGGCGGTCGTAAGAGCCAGCTCTTGCCTCCCAACCAGCGCGCTGGATTCTAAGGGTGAACCCCCAACCTGACCTGAGCATCCGAGCCCAGCGGCACACGGAGGCACCGTCTGTCGCGCTTCGAAATAGGCACGTTCCTGCACCATTGGCGGATCGAGAGAGATGGCTGGCAATCTTGGGGCTGATCGTCGATGGGGCGATTGCCGAACTTCGCGGCGGTAAGTCTTTTGCTGCGATGCAATCTGCTGTCGTCACAGCGGTCATTGAAAGCCAAGCGGAGGAACGATTTTCAAACTGCCCACTCGCTGTGGTCTGTTCTTACAAGTGAGGAGCGGACAAAGCGACCTGCTCAAGCGTCTCAGGCGTTACTCTTGTCAGCAATGTCGGCGGTCGGCGCATCGGTTCCGGCCAGCCTACTTATATCATCGAGCATCGTGATCGCGTGCGCGGCGTAAGGTCCGATCCACCTGGTTTGCAGATCATGGATCGGCAAGGCGTCCAGATGGTTCCAGCGTTCACGCCCGCGCCGTTCGACCACCACCAGCCCGGCTTTCTCCATTACTGACAGATGCTGCATCACCGTGCATCGGTCAAGCTCCGTCAGCGTCTTGCACAGCGCGCCGGTCGTCTTCGGGCCGTCCTTGATCAGGTCCAGGATTCGCCGCCGCACGCGGTGCCCGAGCGCTTTGAACAGGGCATCATATTGATCTTCGATTGACATGTTATAATTTTATAACATTATAAAAGCGAAGCAAAGAGGATTCGTATCGTGGAACTGAAATTTACAGTGGCCGGGCGTATCGCCAAGCCGGTCGAGGAGGTCTTCGAAGCCGTGGTCTCGCCTGACCTTCTGTCGCAATACTTCACCACCGGCGGGGCGCGGGGGCGGCTGGAAAGCGGTGTCGAGGTGACGTGGGATTTCCACGATTTTCCTGGAGCCTTCCCGGTCATGGTGCTGGAAGTAATCCCCAACAAGAAAATTGTCTTGCAGTGGGAGGCGGACCAAAAAACCGCCACATGGACGACCGTGACCATGGAGTTCAGCCCGCTGGATGACGGGCGCACCCTGGTGCGGATCAGCGAATATGGCTGGCCCGAAACCGAGGCCGGGCTGACCTCATGTTTTGGTAACTGTGAGGGCTGGACGGCAATGCTCTGCGCAATGAAGGCCTGGCTGGAGCACGGGATCAACCTGCGTGACGGTTTCTACAAGTAAATCAACGTTGAAAGAGGAATTACATCACATGGAACCGGGAAAGAACATCGCCATCAAAGTGCCGATGCACCGCTGGGAAGAGACCGTGGCCTTCTACCGTGACAAAGTAGGCCTGACGGTCACCCGCGAGTTGGACAACAGCACGGGCTTCAACTTCGGCGGCTTAACCCTGTGGATCGACCGGGTGCCCCACCAGAGCCAGACGGATGTCTGGATCGAGCTGTTCGACGACGATCCGGACGCCGCACTGTCGCACCTGGGCAGCCCCTGCCGCGACGAGCTGGAACCGTTGACCAATGTCACTGGTCATTGGACATCAGACCCGGCCGGGACAGTGATCCTGCTGCGCCGGGAGCAGATGGGTTGAGCGGTTAGAAAGAGGCCACCACCCGGTTTTTTTTCGCCAGGTGAGAGCATTCGGATTGAACCGCAAGCGTGCGTCACTTGGTTTGCGCATCCTTGATCTGCACAAGCTGGATCAGGTTGCCGCATGTGTCATCAAGCACCGCCATGCGAACCGCGCCCGCATCTACCGGGGACTGGGAGAAGCTGACACCGCTCACCGTCAGGCGATCGTAGGTGCTGGCCAGTTTGTTACCTGCAAGATAGCTTTCCGTATCGCCAAACTGCTCGGCCTTTCCTGCGCCGTATTCCAGCACAATCGCGATGTCCTGCACGAATTTGTTTTTCGGTGAATTGCCGCAATCGGGGCTACCGATGATCTCTGTCACATCTTCGTCCAGTATCGGCTTCGCGCCATCACTCTTGCGCCGGTTCGATCCGGTTCGCGATCAAAGGCGCCAGCCAATCGGGGCGGGACATGATCGACATATGCGTTGTGTCGGGGAGAACGGCAAGTTGCGCGCCGATCTTCCTGGCCATCTGCGCGGCGTGTTCGACAGGTGTAAAATCGGTATCACCCAGCAGCTTCTTTCCGAGGGGTTTTACGTTTCACCGGCGCGGGCCACGTCCGCTGCTGCGAAATGGGCCATTTGGTCAGCGTGAGCCTTTTCAAAGGCGGGTCGCGCACAGATTCGCGCCACATAGGCATCCGTTGCCGGATAGCTGCCAAGGCCGCGGACCCAAGGCAGGCGCACAACATCCGCCATGATCAGATCGGCGGCGGTGAAACGCCCGGCGGCCAGCCAGTCACGCGCGGCAAACACACCCTCCAGCACGTCGAGACGTGAACGTAGCCAGTCTTCAAGCGGGTTCTCGGGCGGGTTCGACAATCCGACAAACCACCACGGCAGGCTGACCATCTCGACCGAGTTCAATGCCGCAATGACCCAAGACAGCGTGTCCGCTTTCTCCGCTGCGTCCTGCGGCATCAGGATCTCGCTTTTCTCGGCAAGGTGCAACAGGCACGCACCGCTTTCAAAGAGGCGCAGGTCGCCATCCGTCAAGAACGGCACCTGCCCGAAAGGCTGATGGGCAAGGTGATCCGCCCCGCGATCCTCGAAAGGGACCGAGCGGACCTGATAGTCCAACCCCGCCTCCTCGCAAGCCCATCGCAACCGCAGATCCCGCACAAAGCCGCGTGGACCATCGGGCACCCAGTCAAAGGTCCAGACGGTAGGTACTGACGAATTGGCGCTCTCCATGGTTTAAGCCTTTTCTTCAAGCAAGGGTGTGAAGCCGCCCCACATCATCCGCTTGCCATCGAAGGGCATATCCATGTCTTGCCAACGCGGATCGGTCTGCATGCTGGCACCGCATTTATCGTGCGTTTCCTTGTCGGGCCAGATGATCCAGGAAAAACAGACGGTTTCGCCATCCTTCAATGCCACCGCGCGTTTGAAATCGGTATGTTCGCCTTCAGGAACATCATCGCCCCAAGCCTCTACGATCTGCAAGGCACCGTAGTCCTTGAACAATGGCCAGGCCTTTTGGGCACTTGCTATATAGGCTTCCTTGTTTTCATTCGGGACGGGGGTCAGGAACCCGGCAACATAGGTCATGGTGTCTCTCCTCTTTGCTTTTTGGCATACGCCAATCATTGACCATGACAGGGTGACCGTTTGGCTCTGATCACGGGCCGCATGCAGCGCCTTTTGTGAACTTGGGCTTGTGCATGTCGGTGGCATGACAGACTTGCCGACTCGCATGGTCGATCTGGACAGGCTAAAATATATGAGTTACAAAAAGCAACTATGAAGTTACAAAATACTACCAGTCGAGCAAAATCCCCCCACGGGCGCTGGTACGATGATGCCTGCGGCACCGCTTTCGGACTTGAGTTACTGGGCGAACGCTGGTCCTTGCTGATCGTGCGCGAGTTGATGTTCGGGCCGCGCCGTTTCAGCGACATTCGCGCCAGCCTGCCGGGACTCAGTGCCAAGGTGCTGACCGAACGGCTCGCCGGGCTTGAGGGCCATGGCGTGATCGCGCGTTCAACAGCGCCCGAACCGGTGCCAGCGCAGCTCTACGGCCTGACGGGCTGGGGCTATGCGGCTGAACCGATCATCCAGGAACTCGGTCGCTGGGCCGCCGCCTCGCCATTGCATGACCCGACATTGCCCCTCTCGCCAGTGTCCTTCATGCTGTCGCTGAGAACGATGTTCAAAGCCGAGGCCGCGCCGGGGAGGACGGCCGTGGTTCAATTGACCATTGGCACCGCGCAATTTACGGCCCGCCTTGAAAACAGCGTCTTGCCTGTCACGCGGGGCGAGGTGGATGCACCCGATCTGCACATCATTGCCCCTGCGGCACCGCCTTTGGCGGCAGTGTTTTATGGCAACGAGGCCCCCGAAACGGTTCGCGTTGAGATGATTGGCGATGCGGACCTGTGCCGCTGGTTCATCGATCTTTTCGAATTGCCCGCGCAATACACGACATAGCACCGCATCAGGATCAAAGCCCTCAGGCAAAAGGTGATCAACAGGGTTGTGCGGCACCTCGAGCGGTACGACGTCATATTCATTGATCACCTTGCTGTAGCCAGGATCGCAGCTTTCTGCGCAAGGGCGGCAATCCGTATTGATGGATCAAAGGCAAGAAGCTTGAGGCGGAGGACAGCCCTGAACCTTTCCTAAATGTGGAGATGGACGCCCAATAAATCGGTTGGCATAGCATCGTCAGAAACGGACGTCGGCGCGCTTGCAGCGGAGGGCGGTGCATTCCCAAACGGCCACTCGCGGCCTGCGTGGCAAAGGCCTGTGGCAGGCCCTTCTTGCAAAAATTCTACATCAGATATAAACGATGGCGAAACACGTCCGGCAGCATCTCTCTATCGAGCGCCAACTCTTCGCCTTGTTTGAGGATGAACGCTTTCTTGGGTTTCCGGTCCTCTCCCAGTTCAGGAAAATCTAGGGAAAGCCTCCAGCGATCGTCGAGGACATGTTCGGGGATCACATCACTCTTGCGGATGGAAAAAGGGGCCATCTCCGGTGTGAGACGGCCCCCGATATCTGATATTCAGCCGAAGCTCTGAAGCATCCCGCGTCCGACGAGGTTGATGTCGTCGGGATTGATCAGGTCCTTGCCGGTCCAGCCGGACAGGTCGTATTCGCCCATGCACTGGGACACGAAGCCTTGCAGGTTGGCGAGGTCGCCATTGGCAGTGGCGTTCAACAGGGTCTCGATGCGGGTGTTTTCGTAGTTGCCCGCGTAATTGCGCTCGTAGAGCTCATGCCGGCCGCCGAACTCGGTGCCGATGGCATCCCAGAGCAGCTTGAGCAGCTTGACGCGGTCGATGGCCGCATAACCGTTCGAGCCGCGCACGAAGCGGTCGAGATAGGGCCGGATCGCTTCGCTTTCGAAATCGGCCGCCGAGGAGGGCAGATAGATCAGCCCGGATGCAACATGGCGCTCGATCAACTCCTTGATCCGGCCATAGGCCATGGGCGCGAAGACCCGGTAGGCGAGGCCGACATTGGTGTTGGGCAGGTTGTAGCCGTCCGTGCCATCCCATGGGACCGGGGATTTCACCATGGCGTCGGACAGACCATGGAAAAGGTTGCGCCAGGCCAGAACTTCTCCCACCGCGGTCTGCACGCCGCGGAAATCCTTGGACCCCGTCGCCTCGACCGCCATCGAGAACAGACCGGCGATGAAATCCAGCTTGACCGACAGCCGGGTCAGCCCGTGCAGGGTAAAGCGGGGCACGAAGCCAGAGGCCGGGAAAAACTGGTTGATCTTGTCGGTGTCGCCGTAAACGAAGATGTTCTCCCAGGGCACCAGCACCTTGTCGAAGATGAGGATGGAATCGTTTTCGTCCATTCGCGAGGACAGCGGATAGTCGAACGGCGATCCGGTGGCGGCGGCGTTGAACTCATAGGACGACCGGGCGATCAGCTTGACACCTTCGGCGTCCATCGGCGCGGTAAAGATCAGGGCGAATTCCTTGTCCTTTACCGGGATGCCGTAATGGGCGATGAAATTGTAGTGGGTCAGTGCCGATCCGGTCGCCACCACCTTGGCACCCGAGACAATCAGCCCGGCGTCGGTTTCCTTCTCGACATGCATGAAGACGTCGCGGACCTCCTCGATCGCACGGTCGCGGTCGATCGGCGGGTTGACGATTGCGTGGTTCCAGTAGTCCAGCCGATTCTGGGTCTTCTTGTACCAGTTCAGCGCATTGCCGGCATACTCGCCGTAGAACCCGCTGTTGGCACCCAGCGTGCCGAGGAAGGCGGCCTTGTAGTCGGGCGACCGGCCCATCCACCCGTAAGAGACTTTTTGCAGGTCGGCCACCGCGTCGCGGCTCTTGATCAGGTCCTCGCTGGTCTTCGAGCCCAGGAAAAACGGATGCGTGATATTGCCCGAGCCATTGTCGGCCTCGACCCCGATTACGTCCTTGCGCTCGTGGAACTTGTCGTACCAGCGCGCCACCATGCGGGCGGAATTGCGGAAGGCGGGGTGCTTGGTCACATCCTTCACGCGTTCACCATAGATATAGATCTCGCGGCTGTCCTGAATGCTCTCCAGAAACTCCTGTCCGGTGAAAGCCTCGGTCTTGGAACCGGGTGTGGCGTCTTTGGGCATGGTCTTTCTCCTCCGATGAAGCGACGGAACGGCCTGAGTGCCGCCCGACGATATGCCCTTACCCTGCGTCCGACACGGCCCGTGCCGCTAGGTATGACAGCATACCGTTCCGGGTATCGCCTCCTCGGGCCGGGTGCCGCTAATGTCGACCTAACCGGCAGAGGAGGAGGCCGCCATGTTTGACCAACCCGACCTGACCCACTGGCACCGCGACGTGCCAACGCTTGGTGCCAGCGTCGTCACGCTGGGGGCGTTTGACGGTGTGCATTCCGGCCATCAGGCGCTGATTTCCGGCACCGTGAAACGGGCGCGCGCTCTGGGCGTGCCCTCCGTGGTCTGCACCTTCGATCCGCCGCCCAAGGTTTTCTTCGGCCGCGCCACGCAGCTTTGCCCGCTGGCGGCGAAACTGGCCCGCATCTCGGCGCTGGGTCCCGACCATGTGGTGGTGTTTTCCTTCGACGAGGCGCTCCGCGCGCTCTCTCCCGCCGCATTCATGGCCCGGCTGGCCCTGCTGGGACCCCGCGAGCTTCGAGTCGGTGGCGACTTCCGTTTCGGCGCGAAACAGGAAGGCAACGTATCCCTGCTGGCCCGCCGCTTCGACGTTCATGTCCAACCCCCGGTGCGCTGCGCCGCCGGCGAGGTGGTGTCCTCGACCCGCATCCGCGGCCTGCTGGAACAAGGACTGACTGCCGCCGCGGCGACCCTGCTGCGTCCCGGCCTCAACCCGGAGACCTCCGCATGACCCAACTTGATCCCCGCCAGCTTCGCGATGCCTGCGGCCTTTTTGGCACCGGCGTCAACGTCATCGCCACGCGCCATGCCGATGGCGACCACGGCATGACCGCCAATGCCTTCATGTCGATCTCGCTTGACCCGCCGCTGATCTCGGTCTCCATCGGGGAGCGCGCGAAGATCCTGCCACATCTGCGACAGACCGGCCGCTTCTCGGTCAGTACGCTCGCCGAAGGCTCCGAGCGGTTGGCCTGGCACTTCGCGGGACGGCCCGTCGAAGGCCTTGCCAATCCGTTCGACGATCTCGACCGCCTGCCGGTGATCCGCGGTGCGCTGGCGGCCTATGCCTGCGACATCGTCAACGAGGTGCAGGCCGGCGATCACACGATCTTCATCGGCCATGTCAGCCGGCTGCTCACCGATCCCGGTGCGCGACCGCTGATCTTCTACAAGGGCCGCTTCGGCGTCATCGGCGGACAGGCCCCAGCACCGGAACTCTGCGATCCTATCGCCGAGGCGATCTGGTAACGCCCACCACATACGCAAAGGAGGAGAAACCCATGCGAAACATCACCCTGGACAACATCACCGAGGCCGTCACCGGCGCGATGAAACCCGATATTCCAGAACGCAACCGCGAGATCATGACCTCGGCGCTGAAGCATTTCCACGCCTTCGTCAAAGAGGTGAACCTGACCCACGGCGAATGGCTGGAGGGCTGCGAATGGATGCGCCGCGCGGGCGATATTTCAAGCGAGGCGCGCAACGAATTCATCCTGATCTGCGATATCCTCGGCGTCGAGGTTCTGGTCGACATGCTCGACAACCAGGTCACCGACGGTGAAAGCGAAAGCACCGTGCTGGGCCCGTTCTACCGCGAGAACCCGCCAGTCCTGCCCAAGGGTGCCAGCATCGTGCAAAAGGACTTCGAAGGTCAGAAAACCGTGCGCGTTTCGGGCCGTGTCGTGGATACCAAGGGCGATCCCATCGAAGGCGTGCAAATCGACGTCTGGGAGGATGCGCCGAACGGGCTTTACGAACAGCAGGACCCTGAGCAGCCCGATTACAACCTGCGCGGCCGCTTCCTGACCGAGGCCGATGGCTCTTATGATTTCGTCGGCCTGCGCCCCGAGCCCTATCCGATCCCCTATGATGGGGCGGCCGGCGAACTGCTGAACTACATGGGCCACCACCCGATGCGCCCCGGCCACATTCACTTCATGATCTCGAAGCCAGGCTACAAGCCTTTGATCAGCCAGATCTACGACAGCGAGACCGAGTATCTCGACAACGACTCTGTCTTTGCCGTCAAAGAGAGCCTGATCGGTGACATGAAACCAGCGCCCGATGGTGCCGACACCGACCTGGTGATGCGCTTCGATTTCCGCCTCAAGCGCGATGCCGAGGCCCAGGCGGTGGCCGCCGAGTAACCGTAACCTCGCCTCGCGGGCGTCCTTCGGGGCGTCCGCTTCTTTATCCCAAGGAGAACCCAATGGCGTATTCCACCGCCGAGGTCGTCGATACCGTGACGCAGGACCAGGACTTCATCAGCCGGACCGCCATCCGCGAGATCCGGGCCCAGATCGTTACCCTGCCCAGCATTCGTGCGCATCGGCTGTCCAACACCGAGTTCAGCAAGCGCGAGTTTGTGCTGGTCCGGGTGCGGCTGGCCAACGGAATCGAAGGCATCGGCGAGGCGGCGGTGCTTGGCGGGCCCCGCTGGGCCGAAGAATCGGTGGAATCGATCCAGGCGGTGGTGACGCGCTATTTGTCACCCGCGCTGATCGGCTGTCCCGCCGCACGGCCCGCCGAGGTGGCAGCGCGCATGTCCCGGGCCGCCTTTCGCAACAATTCCGCCAAGGGGGCCATCGAGACGGCGACCTTCGATGCCCTCGCGCGGTCTCTCGACCTGTCCGTGACGACTCTCCTCGGCGGGGCATTGCGCGAGAGCGTGCCGGTGCTCTGGGCGCTGGCCTCGGGTGATGCCGACCAGGAGGTCGAGGAGGCACGCGCCAAGCTGGCCACCCGTGAACACCGTGACTTCAAGATCAAGCTCGGCTTTGCCAGCCCCGAAGCCGACTTGCGCCGCCTGCAAAAATTGCGCGACGAGGTGCCGGAAATGCGCCGCCTGATCGTCGACGTGAATCAGGCTTGGAGCGAAGCCGACTGCCGCCGCTACCTGCCAATCTTGAAGGAATTGCAGGTCGACCTGATCGAACAACCGCTGCCCGGCGACGATTTCGAGGGCATGGCACGGGTGGCCGCGCAGAGCCCGATCCCCCTGATGGTCGACGAAGCCGCCTTTTCCCACCGCGAGATTACCCGCGCCGGCACCATGGGCTGCGGCAGCGTTTACTCGCTGAAACTGGTCAAGAGCGGCGGGCTTATGGCGCTGTCCCAGGCGGCAAGGGTCGCGGAAAGCAGCGGCATGGAGCTTTACGGCGGCTGCTTGCTGGAAGGTTCGATCGGGGCCGCGGCGCATCTGGCGGTCTTCGCCACGCTGCCACGTCTGCCTTGGGGATGCGAGCATTTCGGCCCGCGCCTGCATGTCTCGGAAATCGTGCGTGACCCGCTGGTGATCGAGGATTTCCACCTCCGCGTGCCGCAGGGGCCGGGCCTTGGCGTGCATCTCGACGAAGACCGCCTGCGCGATGCCCTGCGACCCTCGTAGGGCTTGTTCCGTGCGGATGGGTGTCGGATGATGGCCGAGGGGAGGACGGCTATGGATTTCAGGCGATTGAGTTATTTCGTGGCAGTGGCCGAAGAGCTGCATTTCGGCCGCGCCGCGACGCGCCTTGGCATCGCGCAGCCACCTCTCAGCCGCCAGATCGCGCAGCTCGAGTCCGACCTGGGCGTGTTGCTTTTCGACCGCTCCCGCAGCCAGATCCGCCGGACCCAGGCCGGAGATGCCCTGCTCAAGCGTGGGCGTGACATCATGGATCAGGTCGAGCGCGCCGAACGTGAGGTCCGGCGCATCGGTGAAGGCGCGGCGGGCCGGTTGCGCATCGCCTTTGTCGGCACCGCCAGCCACGGCGTCCTGCCAGAGCTGATCCGCGAGTTTCGCAATGCCTATCCCGACATCGAACTGGCGCTGTCGGCGATGAACAATGCCGAGCTGAAGACCGCCCTGATCGCGCGCCAGATCGATGTGGCCTTTGCCCGCCCGGCACTGGTCGACGACGAGATCCGCTGTTTCCCGTTCCACGAAGAACCGCTGATCTTGGCCGTTCCGGCCGAATCCGATCTGGCCCGCGCCAAGGTGCCGCGCCTGTCCGATTTGAAACGCGAGACTTTCGTGCTCTATCCGCGTCGTCCCCGGCCCAGCTTTGCCGATCAGATCCTCGACGTGTGCAAGAAGGAAGGCTTCATCCCCGCCAAGGAAGTCCTGGCCCAAGACTTCCAGACCGCGATCTCGCTGGTCTCGGTCGGGGTCGGGATTGCGCTGGTGCCGCGCTCGGTTTCGCTGTCGCCGCGACATGGGGTGGTCTACCGCGACTACGAGGGGCACAATCCGGGGACGACGATTTCCCTCGCCGTGCGGCAAGACAACCAAGGCATACATACCCAAAATTTCGCCACTCTTGCCAAGAGCTTTGCCCGCAAGATCCAGAAGGACGGCCGGTAATCACCGGGAAAAGGCGCGCCGGTGGCAGCGCGCCGAGTGGAAACCACTCTCAAGCCACGACCGGCTGGTGCAAGCCGAGAATGGCGCGGGTCTCGTAAGGGGTGGCGACCGGGCGTTCGTATCGCTCACAGAGCGTCACCGCCTTGGCCACCAGCGCCGCATTGGATGGTGCCAGGGTATGCCGGTCCAGCCTGACATTGTCCTCCAGCCCGGTGCGGACATGGCCCCCTGCCCGGATCGCCCAGTCGTTCAGCTCGATCTGGTGCCGTCCGATGCCGGCGGCGCACCACGGCGCATCCGTGCCGAACAGGCGGTGCATCGTCCGCACATAGTAGTCAAAGACCTCTTGGTCGGCGGGCATGGCGTTCTGCACGCCCATCACGAACTGCACATAAGGACGGTCGCGCAGGCGGCCGTCCTGCCACATGCGATGAGCCATCAGGATATGCGACAGGTCGAAAGCCTCTATCTCGGGCCGCACCCCATGTGCGGCCATCTCCGCCGCCAGCCAGTCGACCAACTGAGGCGGGTTTTCGTAGACCCTGGTCGGGAAGTTGTTGGATCCGACCGAAAGCGAGGCCATGTCCGGCTTCAGCCGCAACATCCCGCCGCGCTCGTGGCCAGCGCCCGACCGGCCACCGGTAGAGAACTGGACCAAGATTTCCGGACAATGCTTGCGCAGACCCTCCAGCAGGCGGGCGAAACGCTCTGGGTCGGAACTTGGGGTGCCGTCAGGATTTCGCACATGGGCATGAACGATGCTCGCCCCTGCCTCATGCGCCGCCTGCGTGCTTTCCACTTGCTCCTCGATCGAGACAGGCACCGCCGGATTGTCAGACTTCTGCGGCAATGACCCGGTGATGGCCACACAGATGATGCAAGGATTGCTCATGCCGCGACCTCCTTGCCTGCCGTCATCCGCGCGAGGGCGTCGATGAAGAAGGGCCGAAACCCCTCGGGATGTTCGCTCATCGGGAAATGGCCGAGTTCGTCCATGACCGTGCAGGTCGCGCCGTGGATCGCCGCAGCGGTGCGTTCCGCGTCCTCCGGGGTACAGGTCAGGTCATAGGCACCGACCAGCAGATGCACCGGGGTCTGGCTGGTGTCGATCCGCGCCAGCCGTCCGATCAGACTGTCGTCACGGGTGTAAAAGCTCAGGTCGCCGCGAAACACGCCCGGCCCGCTGGCCATGAACATCCAGAGCGTATTCCAGCGCTCGGCGTCGGGGGCATAGGGAGAAATATTGGCGGATACCAGCGCCGCCCCCATCTGCCCGCCATGCGCGTCGGGCCGGTCGAACCAGTCGATGTCATACCAGGCGGGCTGGAAATCCGATGCCTCTATGGCGATGAACCCGGCAAACCGTTCGGGATGCAGGGCCGCCAATTGCAAGGCGATCCGCCCGCCCATGGAGCATCCGGCAAGAATGGGACGCTCCAGTCCAAGCGCCTCGCAGACGGCCAGCACCGTGGCGATGTAGGTCTCGGTGGTCAGCAGGTATTCTTCGCGCTCGAAACCCTGGGGAGGCAGCGACTTGCCATGCCAAGGCATGTCAAAAGCAATCAGCCGATGGTCGCGGGTCACCGCGGCATCGTTCATCAGGTGCCGCCATTGCCGGGTGTCCGCACCTGCCGTGTGCAGGCACAACACGGGACGGCCCGAACCGGCCTCTTCGAAATAGATCCGCTGGGCGCGGCCCTCGATCTCGACGGTCGCATAGCGTCCGGTAATGGGTTCAATGCTCATGCCGGCACCTCCTCGCGTCCGAGGGAGAGGAATTCCTTGAAGAAGCGCAGGTTCTTGACCAAGCACAGAATGTCACCGTCGATCCTTGCCCGGTCGATCTTGACCAGACCGAACAGGTCGTGGAAACCGGGCGTTGGCCGCGCCGTCCAATAGGCCCGCAGCGCCGCGGCGTCGGTCCGGATGGCAAAGCACCAGGCAATCTTGCGGCTGGGACCGGGCTCTATGGCGACAAGCTCGCCCTTGTCGAAGTGAAGATAGTATTCCGCCTCGTCCACCTGGAGTAGCACCGTTTCGGAAAACAGCCGCCCCAGCCTGACAAGATGCGGCGTCCGGGCCAGCGCCTGTTGCATCGCTTTAATTCGTTCGAGCACATCAATCTCCTTGATCAGTCCGACGGCATGATCGCCTTTGCCCCCCGCCGCCACAATGCCGCGCCTGGTATTGCGCGATACCGCTGCGATCAGTCTTGTTCAGAGAAAGCACACGGCGCGAAAGGCTGAGCGCCTCGAAAACCCGCAATGTGACCGACAGAACCACGACTGGCTGGTGCCGGTGGAATCGATCATCTGCAATTCTTGGTGCCGACGACGACGGCTAGCACTGCACCGATCCATATCGTAAGGTCGATGGGCCGAGGCGGCGTCCAGGGGAGAAAACATCTCAGCAAGTGCCTGCGCCAAGGCAAGGGGCGCGATCCCGTTCGAAGCGGCCTCTGAACTTACATGCAGTTTCTACATGACAATCAGGTGCGTGTTACGCACCGCCGGCGTCAGCGCGAGGCCCGGATGATCTGTTCAGGCCTTCACCGTTGCTTCCCCCAAGGCATACGCCACCGGCCTCGAATACATCGCACCGGGGCAGCGGATGGGCGATGGCGAGGAGCGGCACGCCTGAAGAGCAGCTCTGGCTCTGCCGCGCATTGAAATGCAGTCAGATCGCTTTCTGGTTCACCCGCCTTGACAGGTCCGCAACGCTTTCCTTTCGTTCGCTGTAGCGGTCGAGCAGGAAGTCCTTGTTGTCGCGTGTCAGAAGCGTGAACTTCATCAGCTCCTCCATGACATCGACCATCCGGTCGTAGAACGGCGAGGGTCTCATGCGGCCCGCGTCATCGAACTCCAGAAACGCCTTCGGGGTGGAGGATTGGTTCGGAATGGTCAGCAGACGCATCCAGCGGCCGAGGATGCGGAGTTGGTTCACGGCGTTGAAGCTCTGCGATCCGCCGCTGACCTGCATGACAGCCAGCGTCTTCCCTTGCGTCGGACGCACGCCGCCGAGAGAAAGCGGTATCCAGTCGATCTGGGTTTTCATGATGCCGGTCATCGCGCCGTGTCGCTCCGGCGAGCACCAGACCATGCCTTCGGACCAGGCGACCAGATCCCGCAGCTCCTGCACCTTCGGATGATCGGCGTCCGCGTCGTCCGGCAAGGGCAGACCGGAGGGCCGATAGGTGCGTGTTTCAGCCCCGAACCGCCTCAGGACGCGCGCGGCCTCTTCCGTCATCAGTCGACTGAAGGAACGCTCCCGCAGGGAGCCGTAAAGCAGCAGGATGCGCGGGGCGTGTGTTGCTCGTTCCGTTGGCAGCAAACGCTTCGCGTCGATTGGCGCGAAATGGCTTTCGTCTAGGTTCGGTGTGTCAGGCAAGGCGATTTCCTTCCGCGTCAATCAGTGGCGTACCATCCTCTTTCGCCATTGGACCCGGCGGCAGGTTGCCCAGCAGGTCGAGTACCGTCTCGCTCGGACGGCACAGGCGCACGCCCTTGGGCGAACAGACGATGGGACGGTTGACCAGAACGGGGTGTGCCAGCATCGCGGCGAGGATCGCGTCGTCGCTGACCGACGGATCGAGCAGCCCCAACTCTTCCGCCGGGGATTTTGTTGTCCGCAGCGCGGTGCGGGGTGTCAGGCCAGCGGCCGCGAAAAGCGCCAGAAGCTGGGGGCGGGTCCAGCCGGTTTCAAGATAGGGGATCACCACCGGCGTTGCGCCCGACGCCTCGATGATCGTCAGCACGTTGCGCGAGGTGCCGCATTCGGGGTTGTGATGGATGACGATGCTCACGACGCGCCCTCTTCCGCAGGAAACCAGTGTTTCGTCCGGTTGGCCAAGGCGACGAGAGACAGCATCACCGGCACTTCCACCAGCACGCCGACCACCGTGGCCAGTGCTGCCCCGGAGCCAAGACCGAACAGGCTGATGGCGACGGCGACAGCCAGTTCAAAGAAGTTGGACGTTCCGATCAGCGCGCAGGGCGCGGCCACGTTGAACGGGATGCCCCAGGCCCGTGCTGCACCGTAAGCGACAAAAAAGATGCCGTAGGACTGGATAAGCAGCGGGATGGCGATCAGAAAGATGACAAGCGGGCGGTCGAGGATCACCTCACCCTGGAAGCCGAAAAGCAACACGACCGTTACCAGCAACCCGATGATCGAGAAAGGCTGCACACGGGCCTTGAACGCATCCACCGCCGCCTCGCCCCCCTTGGCAACCAGGTTCCGGCGGGTCAAGTACCCCGCCAGCAGCGGAAGCATGACGTAGAGGCCGACCGACAGAAGCAGCGTGTCCCAAGGCACGACAATATCCGTCACTCCCAGAAGAAAGGCCACGATGGGGGCGAAGGCGAACACCATTACCACGTCGTTCACACTGACCTGCACAAGCGTATAGGTCGCGTCGCCGCGCGTCAGGTTCGACCAGACGAACACCATCGCCGTGCAGGGCGCGGCCCCCAACAGGATCACGCCCGCAAGATAGGCTTGCGCATCGTCCGGCGGGATCAGCCCGGCGAAGACGTGCTCGAAGAACAGTACGCCGAGCGCCGCCATAGTGAAGGGCTTGATCAGCCAATTCACCACCAGCGTGACAACCAGCCCTTTCGGCTTGTCCCCGACGCGGGCGAGGGAGCCGAAGTCCACGCCGACCATCATCGGATAGACCATCGCCCAGATCAGGACCGCGACGGGCAGGTTGACCGAAGCGACCTCCAGTGCGGCCAGAGCACCGAAGAGGCCCGGAAAAAGGTTGCCCAGCAGCAGTCCCGCCCCGATGGCAAGCGCCACCCAGACGGACAGCCAACGCTCGAAGGTTCCAAGACCCGCCGCAGCGGGAAGCGAAGTATCGGTCATGTCAAACTCTCAGGATTTCGGAATCAACCGGCCATCGGGTTCATGATCGCTTCCGCGATGATCGACCGGGCGGTATTGTGGGTGCAGGCAAACAGAACGTTATAGGGCTCGGTGGCCATGAAAATCTCCTAGCAGCAGGCGAGCTCGTTGATGATCGGCTGACACAGTTCGGGACGTCCGCCGCAGCAATCCTCCATCAGGAACGCCAGCAGGCCGCGCATTCCCTCCATGTCGGCGAAATAGCGGATACTGCGTCCTTCCCGCGCGCTACGGATCAGACCGGATCGGGCAAGAACGCCCAAGTTGGCCGACATCGTGTTCTGGCGTACCCCGAGGGTCTCGCCGATGTCGCCCGCCGACATGCCCGCTCCTCCGGCCTTGATCAGCAGGCGGAACACGTCGAGCCGGGTGGACTGGCTGAGGGCGGCAAAGGCGTCGAGTGCGTAATTCTTATCCATATATCATGTAGTATAGATATATAAATCGCAATTCAAGTGTCTTTCGTCGCAAACTGGCATGGCTTCTTCTGCGCTGAGTGGCATCGGTGGTCGAGGCGGGCACGCGGTGTCGCCTCCATCATCGGCTTGCCCAGATACTGGCCAAGCGGTTCGCCGATGTCGCGCGCATCAACGACGATCAGCATTTGCGAGGATGGCGCTTCCACCGGGCGCTGTCCCATTCGGTCTTTCGCTGTCGAATTTCGGTCATTTCATGCCAAGGTTAAACAGTACAAGATCGTGCAGGCTGCGTGCCGGTTCGAGCCGCGGACGGATCGCCCAGACCTGTTTCGGCAAGAATGGACGTTTCCGACCGATGATCCGGCCCTTGTTCCAGGCTTTGCGTTTCGGCGCGACTGCGGGAAGTTGGAGTCTTGGCATTGTTTGCCCTGCAATCCACCCTCCGAGCCCAGACATCAGCGCCGCGCTGACACTTCAGTATACTGGTTGTTTGAATGGCTGATGTCCGACGGCCTGTAGTTCGAGTATCGCCGCAGATGCATTGGACCAGCCTGAGCCAGAGTGTTGAATGCTGAGACAGTAATGACTGGCGGCTTGCGCGGTCATGGTGGTCGCCTTAGGCTATCCTGTATGGCTTCGGGCTCTCTTGCAGATGCGTTGGGCACCGCTTGGACGGCCCGACTGGCACATGCGCGTCTCACATCTCAATTTCACTCATCAGGGAAGTTATTGCAATGAATGACCAAACGCCTCAGCCCCGCCTAACCGCAGCCGATTTCGACCAGGAGCTGCTGGACCTTTACGATTACTATGCGCACGGCAAAATTTCGAAACGGGAGTTTCTCGACCGTGCCGGCAAATGGGCCGTCGGTGGCCTGACGGCGGCCGCGATCCTTGGCACGCTTGCGCCCAATTACGCGCTGGCCCAGCAGGTGGCCGAAGATGATCCCGGCATCCAGGGCGAAGACATCACCTATCCCAGCCCGAACGGAACGGGCGAGATCACGGCCTATCTGGTCCGACCAACGGAAATCGACCCCGACCGCCCGCCAGCCACCGTTCTGGTCGTCCACGAAAACCGCGGTCTGAACCCCTATATCCGCGATGTGGTGCGCCGCCTCGCAAAGGCGGGGTTCGTTGCCATGGGCCCCGATGGGCTTTCCTCGCTTGGCGGCTACCCGGGCAGCGACGATGAAGGCCGCGATATGCAGCGAAGCCTCGATCAGGACGCGCTCCTGAACGATTTCTTCGCGGGTTTCGAGTATCTTCAGGCGCTTGACGGCACAAACGGCAAGGTGGGCGCGACCGGCTTCTGCTACGGGGGCGGTGTCGTGAACAAGCTGGCGGTCGCCTATCCCGAGATGGCGGCAGGCGTTCCCTTCTACGGCGCAGCCCCCGACAGCGGCCAAGTGGCCCGGATCGAGGCCCCGCTGATGATCCAGCTTGCCGCGCTCGATCAGCGTATCAACGCCATGTGGCCGGACTACCAGAAAGCACTGGAAGAAGGCGACAAGCGGTACGAGGCGCATATCTACCCCGGCGTGAACCACGGTTTCCACAACGATACCACGCCGCGCTATGACGAACAGGCCGCCCGCCTTGCCGAAGAGCGCATGGTGGCCTGGTTCCGTACATACCTCGCCGGCTGAGCCAAATCGCGCCCGACATGCGGTGAATTCCCCGTGTGCTGTGGTTGAATGGGCTCTTTTTTGAAATAAATATAGGTGATCGAAGAAGTCCATTTTTGAAACCGCAGTTGGGAGACATCGACATGACGACCCCGAACCCGACGCGCCGAACCGTCGTTGCCACTGCAGGGGCAGCGCTTCTCATTGGTGCGTCCGGCCTGACCATACCGGCCCGCGCGCAATCCCTTGCACCCAGCCCGACAATGCGGGGCGGAGCCAACAATTACCGTCCGGGTGCCCCGATCGTGGAGAGGATCGGGGGTGGCGGCTTCTGGACCACTGGCACCGTGCGACGCGCGAGCGACGGGGCACCTCTTGCCGGTCGCCGCATTCAGGTCTGGGCCCATACGACCGAAGGTCACGAACGGGACGCGCGTTCGCATGGCGCGGTGCTCACGGACGCGGACGGCGTGTTCCGCATCGAGATGCCACAGATCGTGCCTGCCTTCGGTCAGCCCCACGGGCACCTCGCCTACGATACCGATTACGATGACGGCAGCTTTGAGACGGTTTTCCTGCGGCCCGTGATGGCGCGGGCATCGGACACGAGCCTGCATGTAGAGTTCGTGTTGCGCCCGGTCTGATGACTTTGTTGCGCCGCGCGCTCTTATGGGCGGCTCTGGCCCTGGCAATCGCGGCAGCATTGGTCGCGGCGGCGCAAAGTCCGCTTCTGCAATGGCGGGAGCCGGTCTACATCATTGCCGGCTTTTCCGGGATCGTCGGGCTGGCCCTTCTGCTTGTCCAGCCCCTGCTGGTCACCGGCCTGCTTTCGGGAGGGCCGGCCCGGCGCGTGCATATCTGGACCGGAGCGGGGTTGGTTTTAGCGGTTGTTGTCCATGTGGCGGGCCTTTGGATCACCAGTCCGCCCGACGTGGTGGATGTTCTGCTTTTCCGCTCACCGACGCCCTTTTCCATCTGGGGTGCGGTCGCGATGTGGGCCCTCTTCGCAACAGCCATCCTTGCGGCCGCGAGAAAACGGCTGGGACTTCGCATCTGGCGTCTCGGGCACAGCGCGGCAGCGATCGTAATCGTCACAGGAACAGTCGTACACGCCTGGCTTATCCAAGGAACGATGGAATACGTGACGAAAGGGGCACTCTGCCTGCTCGTCCTGGGGGCAGGAGCATGGACTCTGCGGCGGCGGCGGGTATGGCGAATGCTCCGCTAGCCGATCCAGCGGTCGGTCGCGAGACAATCGAGCCGCTCGATAGGTGGCATTTCCGCGATGCCTCGGGCTCATCACATCGGCCGTCGCGCAGTCCCCAGCCATTGCCCCCCCAAAGCCCTGCGTTTGCCTGAAATCACAGAGGTTTAGGACACTCTGGCCCGCTAAACACAAGGTGTTGCGGTGCGCGTTTTTTTCACTGAAATGCATTTGGACAGATCCGGCGGGCTCGCAAGTTCAGTCCGCGGGCACTCGTAGGAACGCTATCGCTTCTTTCGCAAGGTCTGACAGGCCGGTGCCGCCGTCCGCGTAATACTTTGATAGCGTCGTTCGCATTCGCGGCTCCCAGAAATCATTGATATGGGCGGCGACACACTCAGCCTGATCGGTGCCGGGCTGGGTCGTGAAATAGGTGGCGATCTGGTTGACCATCATGACGAGTTTGTCAGGCTGCATGGCAGGCTCCTGTCTGGATACGCTCGGGATGCGCGTAAATGTCGAAACTGCCGCCGCGCGCGAAGGCGACTAGCGTCAGCCCCGCCCCTTCGGCCAGCCGCAATGCATGGGCAGTAGGTGCCGATACGGCGATCAGCACGGGGCACCCGGCGATGACGGTTTTTTGTACCATCTCGACCGACACGCGCGAGGTCAGCACGATGGCCCCGCTCGCGGGGTCGATCCCGCCGCGCGATAGCGCACCGATGAGTTTGTCGAGCGCGTTATGCCGACCGACATCCTCGCGCATCAGCACGATATCGCCCTCCGGCCCGACAAAGCCCGCCGCATGGACCGCGCGGGTCTGATCATGCAGCGGCTGATGCGCGCGCAGTGCCTCGCTGGCACCGGCGATGGCCGCCTGACAGAGACGCGTTCCCCCGGCAGGAAGGACAGGAAGGGGGCGGATGGCCTGCTCGAGACTGTCGATCCCGCACAGACCGCAGCCCACCGGCCCGAGCATGCTGCGTCGGCGCCGGCGTACCGCCTCGGCCTGCTCGGACGCCAGCCAGAACCGCGCCTCGATGCCCAACTCATGCGCAACGATTTCGAAGTCGGTCACATCCGCGAGGCCGCTGATGAACCCCTCGGTGAGAGCAAAGCCCATGGCGAAATCCTGAATATTATCGGGGCTGGCCATCATCACCGCCGCAGTGGTCCCGTCAAAGACCAGCGCGACGGGCGTCTCTTCGGGCAGGCTGCGCCGTATATCGTGCAGCCCGTCATGCCGGACGTTGACGCCCGGCACGCTATAGGTGAGGCGCGGCGCGTTCATGGCGCTATTCCGCCGCGGGCAGGATACGGCGCGATTTTGCTGCCTGCGCGTTATACGCCTCCTGCCAGTCGGTCGGCCCGTTGGAATTCGAGACCTGCACCGCCGTCACCTTGTATTCGGGGCAGTTGGTGGCCCAGTCCGAGTAATCGGTGGTGATGACATTGGCCTGCGTGTCGGGATGGTGGAAGGTCGTGTACACTACCCCCGGCGACATCCGCTCCGAGATCTGCGCCCGCAGCGTTGTCTCGCCCGAGCGGGACGCGAGCTTGATCCATTGCCCGTCCTTGATGCCCCTGACTTCGGCGTCGTGCGGATGAATCTCCAGCAGATCCTCGTGATGCCATTCGCTATTGGCGGTGCGCCGCGTCTGCGCGCCCACGTTATACTGCGACAGGATGCGCCCCGTGGTCAGCAAGAGGGGGAAGCGCGGGCCGGATTTTTCCTCGGTCGCGACATATTCGGTGACGATGAACCGCCCCTTGCCGCGCATGAAGCCATCGACATGCATCAGCGGCGTGCCATCCGGGTGCGCCTCGTTGCAGGGCCACTGGACCGATCCCTTCTCTTCCAGCACGTCATAGGACACGCCGGCGAAGCTGGGGGTGGTCAGCGCGATCTCGTCCATGATCTGGCTGGGATGGGTATAGTGCCAGCCCGCGCCCATGGCATTGGCCAAAAGCTGCGTCACCTCCCAATCGGCATAGCCATTGAGCGGCTTCATCACCTCGCGCACGCGGTTGATGCGCCGTTCGGCATTCGTGAAGGTGCCGTCCTTTTCCAGGAAGGTCGAGCCCGGTAGAAAGACATGCGCATAATTCGCCGTCTCATTGAGGAAAAGGTCATGCACGATGACGCATTCCATCGCGGCAAGGCCGGCGGCGACATGCTTGGTATCCGGGTCGGATTGCAGGATATCCTCGCCCTGGCAGTAAAGCCCCTTGAACGTGCCCTCCACAGCGGCATCCAGCATGTTGGGGATGCGCAGGCCCGGCTCGTTGTCGATCTGAACGCCCCAGACTTCTTGGTAGATATCGCGCACATCGTCATTCTTGACATGGCGATAACCGGGCAGCTCATGCGGGAAAGATCCCATGTCGCAGGACCCTTGCACGTTGTTCTGACCGCGCAGCGGGTTCACGCCCACGCCGCGGCGCCCGATATTGCCGGTCAGCATGGCAAGGTTGGCAATGCCGATCACCGTGGTCGACCCTTGGCTGTGTTCGGTCACGCCTAGCCCGTAATAGATCGCGCCATTGCCACCGGTGGCAAAGAGGCGCGCAGCGGCGCGCAGGTCGGCGGCAGGCACGCCGGTGAGCAATTCGGTCGCTTCGGGACTGTGGCGCGTGTCGCTGATGAATTCGGCATATTCGCTGAACTCCTCCCAGTCGCAGCGCTCGCGGATGAAATCCTGATCCATCAGCCCTTCGGTCACGATCACATGGGCGATGGCCGAGACGACGGCAACGTTGGTGCCGGGGCGCAATGGCAGGTGGTGCGATGCCTCGATATGCGCAGAGCGGACCAGATCAATCTTGCGCGGGTCGATCACGATGATCTTGGCACCTTCGCGCAGACGCTTTTTCATCCGACTGGCAAAGACCGGATGCGCGTCGGTCGGGTTGGCCCCGATCAGGATGATGATGTCCGTATCCTCGACCGAGTCGAAATCCTGCGTGCCCGCCGAGGTGCCGAAGGTCTGGCCAAGGCCATAGCCCGTGGGCGAATGGCACACGCGCGCGCACGTATCGGTGTTGTTGTTGCCAAATACCGCGCGGGTCAGTTTCTGCACCAGATAGGTTTCCTCGTTGGTGCAGCGGCTGGAGGTGATGACGCCGATGGATTTCTTGCCGTACTTGTCCT
The DNA here is from genome assembly GCF_900176485.1 of Primorskyibacter flagellatus. Lineage (GTDB taxonomy): Bacteria > Pseudomonadota > Alphaproteobacteria > Rhodobacterales > Rhodobacteraceae > Primorskyibacter > Primorskyibacter flagellatus. The sequence goes on along the minus strand of NZ_FWYD01000016.1, from coordinate 31,219 downwards.
GAAGCCCGCGCATCCGCTGCGCCGCGAAGGCCAGCGCCTCGTCCCAGCTGACCTCCTGCCACGGCTCTTCAATCGAGTCGCGGATCATCGGGTTCAGGATGCGGTCCTTGTGATTGGCATACCCATAGGCAAAGCGGCCCTTGACGCAGCTATGGCCGCGATTGGCCTTGCCGTGCTTGTAGGGGACCATGCGCACCAGCTCGTCGCCATTCAGCTCGGCCTTGAACGAACAGCCGACGCCGCAATATGCGCAGGTCGTGATGACCGAACGTTCGGGCGTGCCCAGCTCGATGATCGAGTTTTCCTGCAGTGATGCCGTGGGGCAAGCCTGCACGCAGGCGCCGCAGCTGACGCAATCGGAGGCCATGAAATCATCGCCGGTCATACCCGCCGAAACCCGGCTTTCGAATCCGCGCCCCTCGATGGTCAGCGCGAAGGTCCCCTGCACTTCCTCGCAGGCGCGCACGCAGCGCGAGCAGACGATGCATTTGCTGGGATCATAGGTGAAATAAGGATTGGATTGGTCCTTGGGGATGTATTCGGGGTTCCCCAAATCGCCAGCGCCGGGGCGTGCGCGCGCGCGGATGTCGCCAGCCGCCAGCGTGCCGATGCCCAAGGGGTCGTAGTGATTGCGCCCCGTCTCAAACCGCTGATCGCGCAGGCCCACGGCACCGGCCATATCCTGCAATTCGCAATCGCCATTGGCGCTACAGGTCAGGCAATCCAGCGGATGGTCCGAGATATAAAGTTCCATCACGCCCTTGCGGATCTTCTTGGCCTTGGCACCTTGCGTCGTGACGGCCATGCCCTCGGCCACCGGCGTCGTGCAGGACGCGGGCGTGCCGCGGCGACCTTCGATCTCGACCACGCAGAGGCGGCAGGAGCCCCAAGCCTCCAGATTGTCCGACGCGCAGAGCTTGGGCACCTGAATGCCCACCTCGGCAGCCGCGCGCATGACGGATGTGCCCTCTGGCACCGTCACCTCAAACCCGTCGATGGTCAGTGTGACGGGCGCGCCCTGCTTGGCCTTGGTGCCCATGTCACGGTCATCGTGGATGGATGTGGGGATGATGAAGTCTTTCATTCCGCTGCCTCCTTCTGGGTCGCGAAGTCGTCCGGAAAATGATTAAGCGCCGACATGACCGGGAAGGGCGTAAATCCCCCTAGCGCACAGAGCGATCCGTCGGTCATCGTCTCACACAGATCGGTCAGGAGCGGGATCGCGTCAGCATCGCCGCGCGCGATGCGGTCGATCGTCTCGACTCCCCGCACCGATCCGATGCGGCAAGGCGTGCATTTACCGCAAGACTCCACCGCGCAGAATTCCATCGCAAAGCGCGCCATCTTCAACATGTCAACGCTGTCGTCAAAGACGGTCAGACCGGCATGGCCCAGCAGCCCGCCCTTGGCGTCCAGTTCTTCGTAGCCGAGGGGTGCATCGAAATTGGCGACGGGGATATAGGCACCCAGGGGGCCGCCCACCTGCACTGCCTTGACCGGCTGGCCCGAGCGTGTGCCGCCGCCCAGATCGTTGACGACCTCGCCCAGCGTGATGCCGAAGGCGGTCTCGAAGAGCCCGCCACGCGCCACGTTGCCCGCAATCTGCAAGGTCACAGTCCCGCGCGAGCGGCCCATGCCGAAATCGGCGTAAAGCTGCGCGCCCCGCTCGAAGATCACCGGTATAGTGGCGAGGCTGATGACGTTGTTGACCACCGTGGGCCGGCCAAGGAAGCCTTCGAGCGCAGGCAGGGGCGGCTTGGCCCGCACGACGCCGCGCTTGCCTTCGAGCGAGTTGAGCAAGGATGTTTCCTCGCCGCAGACATAGGCACCGGCACCCACGCGCACCTCCATGTCAAAGCTGCGGTTTGAGCCGAGAATATCCTCGCCCAGCGCGCCCTTGGCGCGCGCGATCCGGATCGCCTCGTTCATCACGGCAATCGCATCGGGATATTCCGAACGCAGATAGACATAGCCCTTGGTCGCGCCGACGCCGAGACCCGCGATCACCATGCCCTCGATCAGGGTGAAGGGATCGCCCTCCATGATCATGCGGTCGGCAAAGGTGCCGCTGTCGCCCTCGTCGGCGTTGCAAACGATGTATTTCTGCGGTGCCTCAGCCTCCATCACCGTTTTCCACTTGATCCCGGTGGGAAAGCCCGCGCCCCCCCGCCCGCGCAGCCCGCTGTCGGTGACTTCGGCGACGATCTCGGCACTGCTCAGATCAATCGCGCGACGCAGGCCGGCGAGGCCGCCATGCTTCTCGTAATCGGCCAGATCAAGCGGATCGATCACGCCGCAGCGGGCAAAGGTCAGGCGCGTCTGGCGCGCGAAGAAGGGGATATTTTCGACCGGACCATGCCCGTCGAGCGTTCCGTCCAGCAGCGCTGTCACATCTTTGGGCGTTACAGGGCCGAACGCCTCGCGACCGTTGCCGCGGTCGATCTCCACCAGCGGCTCCAGCCAGATCATGCCGCGCGTACCGGTGCGGATGATCGTGACATCCAGGTCGCGCGCCTCTGCCTCGCGGCGGACCGCTTCGGCCACGTCATCCGCGCCGAGCGCCTTGGCCGCACTGTCCATCGGGATATAGAGTTTCATGCGCCCGCCTCCGTCAGGATCCGCGCCATCCGGGCAGCATCCAGCCGGCCCACGACCTTGTCATCGACCATCGCGGCGGGGCCGCAGGCGCACATGCCGAGGCAATAGACCGGCTCGACCGTCAAGGCGCCGTTCGGCGTAGTCGCGTGCCAGTCGAGGCCCAGCTTGGCCAGAGTCTCTTCGGCCAGCGCATCGCCGCCAACGGCCTGACACGCCTCGGCACGGCAGATCTTGACGACATGGTGCCCGGCGGGCCGTTCACGGAAATCGTGGTAAAACGAGACGACCCCATGCACCTCGGCTTTTGTCATGTTCAGCAGATGTGCGATCCGCGCGATCGCGGCGGTGGGGATGTAACCGAATTCCGCCTGAAGCGCGTGCAGCATTGGCAGAAGCGGCCCCTCGCGGTGCTTGTGCTCGGCGAGGATCGCGGCGATTTCGGCATCGGTCGGGATGGACGTAGTCTGTGGCATGGCTGACCTTTTGGCTATGTTGCCTCAAGGGTAAATGCCGCATTATCACAGAATCAATATGGATATCCCGTCAAGTGATCGACAACTTCAATCGCACTGCTCCGCCAGTTGTGCCGCTTCCTTCAGAAGCGCTTGCAGCGTAGGGGTGTGCGGCTCTCGATATGGGGCGACCAAGCCAACCGAAGGATGCCGGATATTGCCCGATAGCGGCACCAGTTTCAGCGCCTTGCCTGCCGCAAGGAAGGTGGCAATATCGGCCGGCAGGATGGTCAGCCAGTCGCCGCGCTCGACATTGGCGACCAGCACGACCGCCGAATCGGACTCGATCCAGGCATCGGGCGTCACGCCCGCATCACGGAAATGGCCGTTGATGATGCGCCGGTTCTGGTTTTCAGGCGTCAAGAGCGCCAATCTCTCGCCCTCCAACTCCTTCCAACCGACCGACTCTCGGCCGTACCATTGCGATGCCTCATTACAGACAAGCATATAGCGCTCGCGATACAGCGGCTCGGTACTCAGCCTGCCCGTCGGCTCATTGTCCAGATAGGTGATGCCCGCATCGACATCCAAATTCTCGATCATGGACAGGATTTCAATGGAGGTGCGCGACAAAAGCGTGAGCCGCACATTAGGGTTTTTCTCGCTGAACCGCGCCGAGAGCTGCGCGGCCCAGGTGAGGGCCGTCGGGATGACCGCGACGCGCAACTGGCCCGACAGGCCATTCCTGGTGAATCGCATCTCCTCGCGCAGCTGGCGCGCATCGCTGACGATCCGTCGCGCCCATTCCAGCGCGCTGTGCCCCTCGGGCGTCAGCCCGCCGAATTTCGAGCCACGAAAGACAAGTTTGACTCCAAGCCGATCCTCTAGATTCTTGATCCCCGTGGACAAGGTTGGCTGCGTGATGCCAAGTTCGTCGGCGGCCTTGCCAAAATGCTTCGCCTTGGCAAGAGCAATGAACATTTCGAGCTTATCGAGCATGGAGCACTCTTTTCAGGACTGGGGCGGACTCGGCACCATCGGCATGGGGCGGACTGCAAAAGCCCCTCGACGCCCCAGGCTGGGCCACACTGGGAATGGTGCCCGCCTTTATCCCTGTGGTCCGACAGACTGACAACCGTAAAGTTGATCGGCCCAAACGGACATTTTGGCTGGCACCAAAAACTGGATAATGCCCGTCGGGGAGGCGGTCCCATCATCACAGACGGCTTTGCGATACGGGGGGCCAGTGGGGTGGAACGGCAGAAACTTGGTGCGCAGAGCTATTCATGGTAAACTCAACAGGTTTTTCCGGCCACGACTCCTAGTATCGGGGGCCTGATGTTCCGAGCATTTAAAGCAGACATTTCCGACAAGCAGCCCGAAAGGCGGCTCAACGTCTTCGTTTGCTATGCGCGGGTCGAAACGAAGATCGCCGACGACATCGTCGCATACCTTGAATCCCATGACTTCGACGTCCGAATAGACCGTCGCGACCTGCCCTACGGCGAAAAATGGTGGGGCGAAATCGCCGAGATGATCCATGCCTGCGACACGGTGGTCTGGCTGGTAAGCGCGGCCTCCATAGAATCGAAATGGTGTCTGCGGGAACTTGGCGAAGCAGAGCGCCGCGGCAAGCGGCTTTTGCCTGTGCGGATAGTCGAAGTCCCGCCGGAGGGCATGCCCCCCTCCATTGGTGAGTTCCACGTTCTGCCCGCAGAAGGACGGTTTTCGCTCAGTTCGCATGGCGAAACTCTGCTTGCCGCGCTGCGGGCCAACCAGGCCTGGTTGAAGGAACTCACCCGGTTGCAGGACAGGGCGAAGGAATGGCGACAACGAAACAGGTCTTCCGCCGTTCTGCTGCGGGGAACATCCCTTCGCGCGGCCGAAGCCTGGCGTGATGCCGCAGGAGGCCAAGATGTGGCACCGACGGCGGAAACCCTTGACTACATTCTTGAAAGCCGCCGCGCATCGACCCGACGACTTACGGTCTTCGCGACGGTAGCCGGGGTGATCGGCGCGGCGGCGATCATCCTCTCGCTTTCCCTGCAACTTGCCAGATCGCGCGCCAACGAGCAGACCGAGATCGCGAAGTTGCAGCGCGATGCCAGCCGCGCGCAATTTGCTGCTACGCAGGATCCCGCCGCAGGTTTGGCGCTTGCCGTCGATGTCAGCGCACGCGCGGAGGCCATCTATGCCCCCGATCCACCACCGGCAGAGATCCGCTCGGTGCTGCCGTCGGTTGCGGATGCGGCACGTGAGATGCCGCGTCTTCGCGGCCAGTTCGACGGTCAATATGCCAACGTCGTAAGACTGCATCCCGATCCGGACGGAGAAGACCGGCTGTTGATCGTCATGACCGAAATGGTCCTCGTGACGGATTTCGACGGTCGGCCGCTTGCACCGCCGCTGAATGCGCACGGCCCCTCTGGTGTCGCCTTCGCCAACGACGCCCGCTGGATGAAGCGCGCGAAGGAGGACTTGGTTGTCGTCGGCAGCGGCAGCCTACAGGGCGCGGACCGTAAGTCTCTTGGGATCGGGGTGAGCCTCTTCGATTCCGATGGTCGGCTCGTGGGGCAGGCGCTGACGGACCACCCCCATCCGATCATGGCGGTTCTCCCGCTCGATGCGCAGGGCACCATTCTGGCGGGGGACTCGCAGGGCAGCCTCTATCTGGTTGATACCGCCGATTTCAGCCATCGCCGGGTTCTGGCGGGGTCCGGCCGCGCCGTCACTGATATTGTGCGGGAAGGCAATGATTGGTCTTACACGGTTGCGGTCGCATTCGGCGATACGGTCGATACGCGACAAATTCTGGTGCCCGAGCGTGTTGGACGCACACCGCGGTCGGAGGAGGGTGTCGCAAGATCCGTGACGGCCGCGCTTGGCGACAGCCGTCTCGAGGTTGGCCTTGTCGGCTGGGAACCGGGCGACGGGGTGTCCTGCGTCATTCCGACGACGAGATCAGAGGAGGGCCGGACAGACGCCTTTCTCGTATGCGATCAGGACGGACCGCCGGAATTTGTGCCGTCGACGATCTTCGATGGCGCAGGAACCTTCGGCAAAGTCAGGCCGGTCGCCGTCGCATCCGGCGTGACAGCCGCCACGGCTTGTCGGCACGGGAACCTGCTGGCAGTCGGCGACGGTGCGGGGTCGATCCACGTCTTCCAGTCCGACGGCGTTCGCGTCACTGCCCGGCTCCGTCACGGGACCGGGCCTGTCGCGGCGCTCGCGTTCACCCCCGATTGTGCCATCCTGATGAGTGCGACGAGTCAGGGCAGTGACATCAGGCGCTGGGACCTTGCGGATGTCGCGGATCTGGGCAGCCGTCTTTACGATGCGTTCGAAACCGTCGTCGAAATGCAAGCCGCCGATGGCGGCGAACGTCTGCTGGTCCTCTATGGCAACCGGGGACCCACCGCGCATGTCGAGATCTTCGATCATGAGGACGTCGCGTATACCAGCCTTTATCGGCACGCGATGGACGTGGACCGCGACATGCCTCTTTCTGCCGCGCTTTCACCTGACGGGACCCATTTCGCGTTCTCGGCCGATGGCCGCGTCACGGTCATGACGGTCACGGGTCAAACCCTCTGGTCGGCAGGTTTTGCGGCGGAAAGCCTTGCCTTTTCCGCGGACGGTCAAACCTTGCTGGGAACGGGTGCGACAGGCACGACGCTTTGGCCGCTCGCATCCGGTGCAGGCGAAGACGCGCGGAAAGCACGGACGCTTCGGGAAGACCAGGTCGGGCCCGGAGCAACCGCCCTGCAATTGCCCCAGGAGGCACGCGAATTTGCCGCCTTCGCGCTTGCCGACCGCAATCTGACCCTGAGCTTTCACGACGAAACGGGAGCATTGATCGGTCGCACCAAACCGTTAACGCTGCGCGGTGCAAGCTATGACGCAAGCGCCATCCAGGACGTAGGCCTTGCCGCACAGGTCTCCGCGCTCTTCCGCTCTCAACTCGTATCGTTGCGCTGGGATGCTGCGAACCGATCATTCCTTGCCATCGTCAGCGCGCAGCAATTCGCAAGCGCCGGGTCGCAACAGCGCGGGTCGCGGATCTTCCGCATCGACCCGGAAACGTTCGAGATGTCACCTGTGCATGAGATCCGCGTGGACGGGCTGGGTCTCGAAGACCGCCGGGTTGTCGCTGCAACCGACGTGGTGGCAGGTACCATCGGTTTGGTTCTGCAACTCGGTAGTGGGGCCATGCCGGGCACTGTGCTTCAGATCGTCGAGACCGACGACTTCCGGCAGTTAACCCGGTTTGCGGTTCCGATGGACGGCTCGTCGGCGACCACTCCCATCATGGCTTGGAGCGCGCCGGACGGCAGCTTTCACGTCGGGCTTGATTCAGGTACGGTCATCGACCGTTCGTTCCAGCCGCAGGCCTTGCGCGAAGTCGCAACCGGTCGGCTGCAATTGATGGTGCGCGAGGCCGAATACGACAGGCTTCTGGTCGAGGCGACGGCGCTGCGAAACAGCGGCGATACCGCAGGGGCGCTTGAAGCGAGTAGGCGCGCCACGGAACTCCTGCCGCATGTCTCGATACCTTGGCTCAACATCGGCAACTGGTCGTGTCACCCGCCGACCGGACGCGGCGATTGCGATGCCGCCGACACCGCCTTTTCCAGCGCCATCGATGCCGTGCCCCTTCAGCCGCTGGCGCATCTTCAACGCGGAAAGCTGCGCTTCTTCGGGGGCTCCTACGAGGCGGCGCTGGCGGATTTTGAAATCGCGTCCCGGATCCAGACTGGGCTTCCGACAATCGAGGCCGGCAGGGCGTCACTGGGCGGCTGGGAACAATTCGCCGACATGATCAGAGGGTTGCACGCCGGAATGATCAACGAGCCCAAGGCGTTCAGGGCCTACGCCCTGTCACATCTGGAACGCTGGGCGGAGGCGGAAAGCGCCTATCAGGAGCTCGCGCAGACTGGCACGCCAAGCTTGCGCGACAGGGAATTCCGGGCCCGAGCGCTCTATAAACTCGGGCGATCTTCGGAGGCGCTGTCGGAAACCCGCGCGCTCCTTGCCGCGCTGTCCGACGGCGCGGCCTATTCCAATCTGGACGGGTTCACCGACAAGCTGAAGCAGGATGCCGACAGGAACCGCTTCGCCTGCCAGGTCGTGCAGCAAGGGCTGCGGTTCGCTAGCGAGGCGTCGGCCCCCAGACAGGACGTGGTTTCTCTGGTCGATATCGGCTTGGACGCCTGTTCCGCCATCCTCCGAGATGCCCCTGAAGATGCCGATGCCGCCCGTGTGGCCTTGGTAGCCCTGCGCGATGCGGCGCAGCGTTTCAACTATCCAGTGACCTTGGACGAAACGCTCTTGGACTCGCCGGGCGAGGTTTTAGACCGTCTGATCGCCGAGCAGGACCGCGAGGCCCTCGCGGAATTTCGCGAGGCATATTCTCGGCATCCGGTGTCTGCCAAGGCTGGGCTGGCGCTGGCACGGCTGAGAGCCGTCGGCGGGAACAACGACGCGGTTGGACGCGACATCGCGGGGGTCTGGCTGAACGACGCCGGAAAGCCCAAGCTGGAAATTGTGGTGGACGAACAAGGTTTGCAGCTTTGGACGAACGCGGACCCGGACCACCCCTTCGCTGAGATCGGTCAGGTCGTCGCCCGGACCCGCCGAACCGAACAGGGATCGGACTGGCCGTTCATGGGGGAACATATCTGGATCGGCGAGAGCAAAACGACATGGGGGGCTGAAGGTGCCCTTGTTGCCGCGATAATCGACGATTCAACGCTTTTCTATGCCTATCTTGACAGCAAGTTCAAAGCCGGATGGACGCTGAAGAAGAGCAATGGCGCTTGGCAGTCAACTATTCGCCGGAGCGGCCGATAATTTCAACGAGGTGCTTTGCTTTAATCGTCGATAAAACTCCCAAGCAGAACTACGGGAAACACCCATCTCTTCCGCCGCAGCCGAAAACTGCGCCCCCCCCCCCCGTCGTGGCCAGCTGGATCCAACTCTCCTTCACCCGCGAGAAGAAGCATGAGGCCGCGACCACCCGAAAGAAGTTTTGGACACATGTTAGCGCATGTCATCGCAATATTACGCCAGCGTCAACTTGCCCTTGCGTCATGTGACCCGTAGATAGCCCTCAGCCCGCGCCTTCCGCGTGCGGCCACGCCCTCTCCGGCGACACGCAATAACCTGAGGAATCCTCACCTTGCTCGACCAGATCGCGCTGCGCGCCGAACTCGCCGATCATTATGATCTCGCCCCCTCCCCGGACCTCGCCGCCGAGATGTCCGGGATCTATGCCCGCATGGAGCGCGTCATGTCTCCGCCCGACTGGGCGATCTTCGCGCCCTATGTCGCTGCGATCAGGAAGCTGAAGGCCGAGCGGAACGCGGTGATCCTGGCCCATAATTACATGACGCCCGAAATCTATCACGGGATCGCGGACGTGGTGGGCGACAGCCTGCAACTGGCGATCGAGGCGACCAAGGTCGAAGCGGATGTGATCGTCCAGTGCGGCGTGCATTTCATGGCCGAGACATCAAAGATCCTGAACCCGGCCAAGACGGTGCTGATCCCCGACATGGCCGCAGGCTGTTCACTGGCCGAAAGCATCACCGCCGCGGGGATCGCCGAGATGCGTGCGAAATATCCCGGCGCGCCAGTGGTCACCTATGTGAACACCACGGCCGAGGTGAAGGCGGCCTCTGACATCTGCTGCACCTCGTCCAATGCCGTCCAGATCGTCCGCGCAATGGAGAGCGACACGGTCATAATGACCCCGGACAAGTATCTGGCGCAGAACATCGCAAGCCAAGTGCCGGAGAAGCAGATCGTCTGGTGGGAAGGATCGTGCATCGTGCATGAGCAGTACACCGCGAAGGACCTGCGCGAGTTCCGCGACTGGAACCCCGGCACCCGCATCATCGCCCACCCCGAATGCCCGCCCGACGTGGTCGCCGAGGCAGATTTTTCGGGCTCGACCAGCGGAATCATCGACTATGTCACGACCGAACGGCCCGAGAAGGCGATGCTCGTGACGGAATGCTCGATGGCCTCGAACATCTCGGACGCGCTGCCGGATGTCGATTTCGTCGGGCCCTGCAACATGTGCCCCTACATGAAGAAGATCACGCTCGAGAAGGTGCTCTGGTCGCTGCACACGATGGAAGGCGCGGTCGAGGTCGACCCCGCGGTGGCCGCCAAGGCCCGTGTCGCCGTGCAGCGGATGATTGACCTATCGGCGCGCCTGAACGGTTAGGCCCATGGCAGCGATCGACACGCCCCGCGCCATCATCGTCGGGGCCGGGCTGGCGGCGCAATATGCTGCGCTGCGCCTGGCCCCGCATCCGGTCCTGATGATTTCGCCCGAACCTCTCGGCTCCGGGGCGTCGTCGGCCTGGGCGCAGGGCGGCGTTGCGGCGGCGATGGACCCCTCCGACAGCGCCGAGGCGCATGCCCGCGATACCGTGCGAGCAGGGGCGGGGACCGTGGACGTGCAGGTTGCAGAGGCCGTCACGGCCGAGGCGCGGGCGCATATCCTCGACCTGACCGGGCTGGGCACGCCCTTTGACCGGACCGCGGACGGCGGCTATGTCCTGTCGCGCGAGGCGGCGCACAGCTTTGCCCGTGTCGTGCGCGTGCGCGGCGATCAGGCGGGGTCCGAGATCATGCAGGCACTGACCGCGCAGGTCCGCGCCGCGCCGCATGTGCAGGTGCTGGAAGGCGTGATGGCCACCGGGTTGGTGATCGAGGGCGGCCGCGTGTACGGGGCCCGGGTCGCGCGCTGCGCCGACGGTCTGACGCAATCGGTCGCTCTGCGCGGTGCGGCGGTGCTGCTGGCGGGCGGCGGGTCGGGCAGTCTGTTTTCGCAGACGACCAATCCACCGCGCATCTGCGGGCAGGTGCTGGGCATGGCGGCGCGGGCCGGGGCGGTCATCTCCGATGCGGAGTTTGTGCAGTTCCATCCGACGGCCATCGCCAATGGCCTGGACCCAGCGCCGCTGGCGACCGAGGCGCTGCGCGGCGAAGGCGCCACGCTGATCAACAGCCGGGGCGAGCGGTTCATGCTGGCGGCACATCCGGATGCCGAGCTGGCACCGCGCGACATCGTTGCCCGCGCGGTCTTTGCCCAGACGCAGGCCGGTCTTGCCCCGGCGCTGGACACGCGGGCGGCCCTTGGCGCGCGGATCCTGACCGAGTTTCCGGCCGTGGCCGCAGCCTGCCGGGCCTCGGGCCTCGATCCGGTGGCGCAGCCGATCCCGGTCGCCGCCGCCGCGCATTACCACATGGGCGGCATCGCGACGGATGCCGGGGGGGCGAGCACCCTGCCCGGCCTCTGGGCCTGCGGCGAGGTTGCCTCGACCGGGCTGCATGGCGCGAACCGGCTGGCCTCGAACGGGCTGCTCGAGGCGCTGGTCTACGGGCGGCGCTGTGCGGATGCGATTGGCAAGGGGCTGGGCGCGGGTGATGTCGCGCCGGTCGAGCTGCCCGATCTTGCCCCGGCCCAAGCACCCGATCCGGCGCTGGTCGCCCGGCTGCGGCAAGCGATGACCGACGGAGCGGGCGTGATCCGCACCGCCGCTGGCTTGCGGCGCACGCTGGACACGATCGCCACGATCGCAGCGGCGCAGCCCGACTGTGACGCCCTGCTGAACATGACCGCAACCGCCACGCTGATCGCCGCCGCCGCGCTGGCCCGGAAAGAGAGCCGGGGCGCGCATTTCCGCTCGGACCATCCCGATGTGCAGGGCGCGACCGGCGAGAGATCCTTCTTCACCCTCGCGCAGGCGCAGGAGATCCGCGCCCAGGCCCGAAAGGAACCCGCATGACTGCCGCCCCCTTGCCCGACCTGATCCTGGAACCGCTGGTCCGCGCCGCGTTGCTTGAGGATCTGGGCACCTATGGCGACATCACGACCCGCACGGTCATCCCGGCAACGACGCGCTACACCGCACGGCTGAACGCGCGCGAGGCGGGGATCGTCTCGGGGCTTCAGGTGGCGGCGCTGACCTTCCGGCTGGTCGACCCGGCGCTGGTTGTCACCGCGCACAAGGCCGACGGGGACGAGATCCGGCCGGGTGACCTGCTGATGGAGATCGAGGGAGCGGCGGCGTCAATCCTCTCGGGTGAACGGGTCGCGCTGAACTTTGCCGGGCGGCTGTCTGGCATCGCGACGATGACAGCGGCCTTCGTGGCGCAGACCTCTGGGACCGAGACGCGTGTGACCTGCACCCGAAAGACGACGCCCGGCCTGCGGCTGGTCGAGAAGCAGGCGGTGCTGCATGGCAGCGGGTTCAACCACCGTTTCTCATTGTCGGATGCGATCCTGATCAAGGACAATCACATCGCGGCGGCGGGCGGCATCCGGCCGGTTCTGCGCGCGGTCAAGGCGCAGGCCTCGCACATGATCCGCTGCGAGATCGAGGTCGACCGGCTGGACCAGCTGGCCGAGGTGCTGGACGAGGGCGGAGCCGACGTCGTGCTGCTGGACAACATGGACACGCCGACCCTGCGCAAGGCGGTTGCGCTGGCGGCCGGGCGCGTGGTTCTGGAGGCCTCGGGCAACATGAGGCTGGACCGAATCGCCGAGGTCGCGGCGACGGGTGTCGACTACATCTCCTCCGGGGCGCTGACGCATTCGGCGCAGACGCTGGATCTGGGCCTGGATTTCTGAGAGGGCCAAAAATGACCTTCCTGCGCCGCAAATCGTAATAAATTGCGATGCACGCGCAAATACTGACCGGCGTTGGTGATGGTCTTCGCGGCGCGATACGCCCGGTCATTTCGACGGCGTGGCGACCGTGGTGACCAAGCTACTGCTGCAAGCTGATGCGGTCCAAGCCTTCTTTTGCGAAAAGCACCTCCAGAAAATTCTGGTGGTTCACCGTCTGGCCGAAGTCACCGAAAAATCACCCTCCCCATATCCGTCGACAGACCGCATCGACCAACGCGTGAAGAACCAGCGTCAGCACGGCCAGGACAATCAGCGCGGCGAACATCAGGTCGATCTTCGCGCGGCCGTTCGCCAGCAGCATCAAATAGCCAAGCCCCCGCGATGCCCCGACCCATTCGCCTATGATGGCACCGATAGGCGCATAGACCGCCGCCAGCCGAAGCCCCGAGGCAAAGCCGGGCATGGCCGCTGGAACGCGGACGCACCACAGGATACGCGCGGGTGTGGCGTTCATGACGCGGGCAAGTTCCACCCAGGCGACGGGTGTGCGCATCAGCGCGTCGAAAAAGGCCGATGTCACGGGGAAATAGATGATCAGCAGCGCCATCGCGACCTTCGACCAGAGCCCATAACCCAGCCACAGCGTCAGCATCGGTGCCAGCGCGAACACGGGGATGGCCTGGCTGAAGACGAGCATCGGACGGAGCAGAGTGCGCGCAAGCGGCGAAGCGACAAGAAGGATCGCCGAGGCAAAGCCCAAGGTCGCCCCGAGGCCAAGACCAATCAGCACCTCGGTGATGGTCACTACCGCATGTTCGGCGATCAGCATCCGGCTGGTCCAGAGCGTGGAAAAGACCAACATGGGTCCGGGCAGAATGAAGCGCGGCAGTTCGGCAAACGTGACGACGGCCTGCCAAACCAACATACCCAGAAGCGCGACGCTGGCGAAGTGCAGGACCCTTTTCACACTGTCTCCATAAGTTGCCGCAGCAACTGACCCTGAAAGGCAAGGGTCTCAGCCGCATCATAGGGGCGCGGCACGCTGGCGGGCGGTGATTCGACCGGGGTGATCCCCTCGCGGGTCATCAGCAAAACCGTCTCACCCAGACGCGCGGCCTCGGCGGCGTCATGGGTCACATGCAACACGGTGCGACCGGCCAGCAGTTCGGCCGAAAGGTCCTGCATTCGGGCGCGTGTCTGCGCATCAAGCGCCGAAAAGGGTTCATCCAGCAATATGACAGGCCGGTCTTCCATCAGGGTCCGGGCAAGCGCCACCCGCTGCCGCTGTCCGCCGGAAAGGGCGTCAGGGCGTTTGGTGCCGTGATCCGCAAGGCCAACGCGCGCCAATATGTCGAGCGCCCTTTCACGCGGCTGCTGCGTGCCTCGCAACCGTGCGCCGAGAGTGACATTGGCGGTCACGTCAAGCCATGGCATCAACAGGTCGCTCTGCGCCATCAACGCCACGCGACCTGCCAGCGACACACCATCGCTTGCGCCAAAGGTGCCCTCAAAGTCGACCTTGTCCCCAAGGCTCGCAAACAGGCGCAAAAGCGTGGACTTGCCCACACCGGAGGGACCGAGCAGACAGGTCCACCGCCCCGCCGGAACCTCCAGCGACAGGGGGCCGAAGATCGCGGTGCCACCGATCGTGACACGCCCGGCCAATTGAAGCGCAGGCGCGCTGCTCATCCCGAAAGACCCATGGCCCAGGAATCGACCTCCAGCCGCGTGGCTGTCTGTAAGCGCGTGCATAGCCGGCGCCAGCGCGGGCTGGTTTCCGTTGTGGGGCCGAGGCGGCGCGCGACCGTCAAGTCGATCAACGCGCCACCCTCGCGGCAGGCGTGCATCTCATCCAGCGTCTTGGCCTTGGTCACCGCCAGGGTCCAGGCACAAGGGAAATGGACAAGAAACAGGTATGCCGCGCGTCGCAGCGGACCATCGGCCATCTGTTCAACCAAGGCGTGGTGGGTATGATCGTTCCACGCTGTACCGGCGGCGTCGCGCCAAAGACGCAATGCCGTGCCGTAGCTCATTCTGCCCCCAGGTCGACGGCCAGCGCGGTGACGGGGCGCGTGCCCTCGATCAGCCCGGCCTGATGCAGGAAGTTCTCGAACCGCGCGTAGCGGCCGGCGTCCAGTGCCTCGGGACGCAACGCAAAGCGCGGGATCGTATCGGCCCATGCCTTCTTGTTCAGCTCGTCCTGAAGCTCGGTTGAGGTGGCCGCGAACACCTCCCAGCTCTCCCGCGGGTGGTTCACTATGTACTGCGTGGCCTTTTCCATTGCCCCGAGGAAACGCCGGATCATTCCCGCATCCATCGTCTGGGGGTTGGCGATGTAGATCAGTTCGTCATAGGTCGGCACGCCGTGTTCCTCGGGGTAGAAGCACCGGCCGGCGACGTCCTCGATCTCCATCTGGTTCAGCTCAAAGTTGCGAAAAGCCCCGATCACCGCATCGACCTGCCCCGACATCAGCGCGGGCGACAGCGACCAGTTGACGTTGACCAACTCGATATCGCCGGTGCCAAGCGCGGACTCGCCCAGCATGGCCGAAAGCAGCGCCTCCTCGACGCCGGCGACAGAGAAACCCACTTTGCGACCTTCGAGATCCGCGATCTGCGCGACAGGTCCGTCATCCAGCACGAGCAGGCAGTTGAGCGGTGTGGCGACCAGCGTTCCGACGCGCACCAACGGCATGCCTTCTGCCACCTGAAGGTGCAGTTGCGGCTGGTAGGAAATTGCAAGGTCGACCGCACCTGCGGCAGCCATCTTGGGCGGATCGGAAGGGTCGGCCGGGGCGATCACTTCGACCGCCAGGTCTGCTTCAGCGAAATAACCGAGTTCCTCTGCAATGATGATCGGCCCGTGGTCGGGGTTCACGAACCAGTCGAGCATAACGGTCATCTCGTCCTGCGCGGCGGCGGGTGTCGCCAGAACAAGGGCGAGGGCTGTCAGCATGGGTTTCATGGGATGTCTCCGGTTGGGTCGCCGAGGGCGACGAGAAATATGTTTCCGTCCCAGACCGCCCCAAGCCTTTCAGCGGCCGTCCAGGCGCGCTGGCCCGAGCGACAACAGAGCACGGCGCGTTGTCCGGTGGCGGGAATGGGGCCTCCGGGGCCGAAAGCGGTGGCGGGAAGACGGCGGGCGAAGGGCCGCATCAGGGGGGCCTCGTCCTCGGCCCGCAGGTCGACGAGAAAGTCAGCGGCAGTGATCGCGGAAGGCGCGAGGAAACGGGGGCCGCGCTCGGGTTCGGGCGTATCGGCAAAGCGAAACCCGCCCGATCTAAGGCTGCGCCCGTCGAAGGTGAAAAGCTGCCCGAGGGGCGAAGGATCGAGCCCTGCGAGTAATGCGAGAGCCATCTGCGCCTGCAGCGCGCCGATCACACCCACGACCGGCCCCAGAACGCCATCCTCGGCGCACGAGCCGAGCCTTTGCGGCAGGTCGGGAAACACGGCGCGCAGGCTGGGCGCGCCGCCGCAGAAGGCCCCGGCATAACCGTCGAGCCCAACCACCGAGGCGCTGACCAGCGGGCGGCCCGCAGCGTGGCAGGCGTCGGACAGGATGTAACTTGCCGCGAAGCTGTCGGCGCAATCAAGCACAAGATCGGTACTGTCGCAGAGTGCGCCGACGTTGGCAGGATCAAGCGCCGCCACGACCGCCTCGACCCTGCAATCGGGGTTGAGCGCGGTGATCGCCGCAGCGGCGGCCTTGGACTTTGCGACGCCGATATCAGACTCGCGGAACAACGTCTGGCGATGCAGGTTCGTCGCCTCAACCCGGTCCGGATCCACCAACCGAATGCGGCCTACGCCAGCCCCGCCGAGGTATTGCAGCACCGGGGCAGCAAGCCCGCCCGCGCCGATGACCAGCACATGCGCCCGGCGCAGGCGGGCGTGGCCCAAAGGCCCAAGTTCGGGCACTGCGATCTGGCGGGCATAGCGGCTCATCGCGTCGCCTCGATCCAGGCACGAACGCGGGTCTCCGGATCGTCACTGAGGGTGATATCGGTGACCACTGACACGACATCGGCACCGGCGGCAAAGACGTCCGCTGTTCGCTCGACGCGCATGCCGCCGATGGCGACAAGGGGCAGGTCGCCAATGGCGCGCTTCCATTCGGTGACACGCTCAAGCCCCTGCTGGTGCCATTTCATCTTTTTCAGGATCGTCGGATAGACCGGGCCCAGCGCAACATAGTCAGGCGACATTGACAGGGCACGGTCAAGTTCGGCGTGGTCGTGGGTGCTGATACCCAGCCTGAGGCCAGCACGGCGAATGGCCGGAAGATCCGCAGTATCGAGATCTTCCTGCCCGAGATGCACCCACTCGCAGCCTGCGTCGATGGCGATCTGCCAATGGTCGTTGATCACCAGCGACGCGGAATGCGCGCGGCAGAGCGATTTCGCTTGGGTGATGGCGTTCCAAAGGTCGGCCACGTCCATATCCTTGATACGAAGCTGCACCAGCTTCACGCCCAGCGGAAGCGTGCGGTGCAGCCAGCCGGCGTTGTCAAAGATCGGATAAAAGCGGTGTAGGCTCATGTCAGGAACGCCCTGCCGATGACGGGGGTCGAAGGGGCCGCCATGTCGCGTGGCTCCATCGGGTCTGCCTCGTAGGCGAGCCGCCCGGCCTCGACCGCGCGGGCGAAACCTTCCGCCATCCTCGCCGGGTCGCCCGCTTTGGCGACGGCGGTGTTGAGCAGCACCGCGTCATAGCCCAACTCCATCGCCATGGCGGCCTGGCTCGGCAGACCGAGGCCCGCATCCACCACCATGGGCACGTCGGGAAACTGGGCGCGCAGGGTGCGCAGGCCATAGATGTTGGTCAGCCCCAGCCCGGTGCCGATGGGTGCGCCCCATGGCATGAGCACCTCGCAACCCGCCTGTAGCAGCCGGTCGGCAAGAACCACGTCCTCGGTGGTATAAGGAAAAACCTTGAAACCCTCATCGGTCAGAATGCGCGCGGCCTCCACCAGTCCGAAGGGGTCGGGCTGAAGGGTGTCCGCATGGCCGATCACCTCGAGTTTGATCCAGGGTGTGTCGAACAGCTCGCGGGCCATCTGCGCCGTGGTCACCGCCTCGCGGACCGAGTGGCAGCCTGCGGTGTTGGGCAGGAGTGTCACATCGAGGTCGCGGATCAAATCCCAGAATGCCGCGCCGGCGCGATCGCCGCCCGCCTCACGTCGCACAGAGACGGTGGCGATACCGGCACCCGAGCAGCGGAAGGCCTCGGCCAGAACCGCCGGCGACGGGTATTGCGCCGTACCCAGCATCAGCCGCGAATTGATCTCGGTACCGTAAAGCAGCATCTCAGCCTCCCTGCCGCGGGGCGACGATCTCGATCCGGTCGCCAGGGGAAAGGGGGGCGTCGCGCGCCGTCGCCGGAACGAAACTTTCGTTGACGGCGGTGGCGACCTTGGCATCGCGATAGCCCAGTTCGTCCAGCGCATCGGCGAGGGTTTGCGCCTGCACCTCGGTTGCGGTTCCGTTAACCGTGATCTGCATAATAAAACTCCGGTTTGCTGTGGTCGAAGGCCAGTTCAGTCGCCATCCGTGCAAGCGCAGGCGCGAGCAGGAAACCGTGGCGGAACAGGCCATTGACATGGATCGTCTCGCCGCGCCGGACAAGGCGCGGCAGGTTATCGGGAAAGGCCGGACGTGCATCGGCACCGATCTCGACCAGTTCGGCCTCGCCAAAGGCGGGATGCAGCGCGTAGGCGGCCGAGAGCAGTTCCAGCACAGACCGAACACGCCGGCGGCGATCGTCGCTTTCGATCTGTGTCGCGCCCAGCATGAAATGACCATCGGCACGGGGCACAACATAAAGCGGAAAGCGCGGGTGGAGCAGACGAACCGGGCGGGTCAGGCGGATGTCGGGCGCACGCAGCACAACCATTTCGCCTTTAACGCCGCGCAGATCGGGAAGCGCGTCACGCTCCGCGTGACCACGGCAGTCGAAGGTCAGGCCATCGGCACGGCCCGGCTCTGCGATGAAGGTGACACCGTCGCGCTCAAGCCGCGTTCGAAGGTGGCGCAGGGCGGCGCGCGGGTCAAGGTGAGCCTCGGCGGTGACGTGCAGCGCCCGGTCGAAGCGGTCTGAGAGGTCCGGCTCCAGTGCTGCAAGGGCGGAACCGTCAAGCAGGGTGTGGCCCTCAATGCGGCGGGCGAAACGGTCGAGTTCGCGACGGTCGCGATTAAGGGCCACGACGACGGTGCCGCGCTGCGTGACACCCACGCCCTGCCGTTCCCACCAGCGAGCCGCCTGCTGACCCAGCCGAACCACCGGCTCTTCTGCCGTTTCGCCTTCGCAGAATGGCGCAAGCATGCCGCCCGCCCACCATGAACAATGGTGTGGTCCGGGCTGCAACACAGGATCGAAGACAGTGACCGCGCAGCCTCGGGCGACCAGTTCGGTGGCCACGCAGAGCCCTGCGACGCCAGCGCCGATGACGGTGGCCCGCGTCATGGCCAGTATCCGTGAAAATGGTGGACCGGGCCGTGGCCGCCGCCAATAGCCCGGTCATCAGCCGCGCAGATCGCGCCGTGCAGCCAGACCTGCGCACGCCCGGCCGGGCCTTCCAACGGCGCGCCTTTTGCCAGTTCGGCGGTAATGGCCGAGGATAGGCTGCATCCGGTGTCATGGGTATTCCAGGTGGTGACCCTTGACTGCTCCAACGCGATGGTGCCGGAAGCGGCGAGCAGCGCATCGACCGACTTTGCGACCAGCACCGGATCGCGCATCACGGGACCGCTGTAATCAGCGTCCGCTTCGGCAGGGACGGCAACGATCTCGGGCGAGAAAAGCATGCCGATCTTGATGACCTGTGGTGTCATTTCTTCCTCCACCGACGACGGGAGGAGGGAGAAAAGGCGGGCGGAGGTTGCCCCGCAGCCTGCTCGTGCTCCGTTCCCTCCGCCGGTATTGTCCGGATCAGGTTCGATGGGTTGGCTCGCGCCTCTCAGTCCCTCACGGAACACCCCAACGGATTCGCCTATGAGGTAGCAGTCGCCGTGCCGAGGTTCAAGCCGCGCGTGGGTGGACATTTCCCCGGACGCCGGAACGACCGCCTGCGCGGAGGGGCGCGCAACAGCACCGCGCAACTTCATAGAGCCGACGCGAGAAATCTCACCGTCAAGTGTGGCTCCGCGTATTCTCCTGCCCGGCACCCATGACGCAACGCTTTCTGGGATTTGAGACAATCGAGCCCGCAACTAATGGGCAGCCCTTTTAAATTTAAGATATTTTCCTTTTCCCCTGCGAACAGACGGGGCGTAACCAGCCCGACTTTGACAACCTTGGGTCGAAGACGACGTTACGGTCGGCCGGCTGAGTGACGGTAAGGCGCGTTGAACCCGTTCCTGCATCGGCGGGCGACTAGAACAGCAGAATTAGGGGATAGAAAACCATGGATTTCACGAAACCAGACCTCAAGGCCCGCTTTGCACAACTGGGCTTTCTCGTCCGGCACACTTTCACCATTGTCGGGCGAAATCGCGCGTTGTTGGGGCCGCTGATTGTCATGTGGGTCTATGCTGTGGTGATGACCGGCCTGTTCTTCGCCGGGCTTGTTCTTGCTGTTTACGAGAACGGCAACAGC
Source organism: Primorskyibacter flagellatus (assembly GCF_900176485.1). Classification (GTDB taxonomy): domain Bacteria; phylum Pseudomonadota; class Alphaproteobacteria; order Rhodobacterales; family Rhodobacteraceae; genus Primorskyibacter; species Primorskyibacter flagellatus. The sequence goes on along the minus strand of NZ_FWYD01000016.1, from coordinate 10,929 downwards.
ACATGGTTCCTGCTCGGAGGGGCTGTGATGTTTATCTACAAGTTCTTTTTTTACAACCGCGCCGAACTGACGCTCAGCCGCCTGACATATGGCACCGCCACCGGTGGCACGCCCACCCGGCGTGAAGCACGACGCGAAATTACCGGCCTCGGCTCTCAGGTCCGCACCCTTGGCCTGCTGGACATGGCCGCCGTCTGGGTGGCCAGCCGCAAAAACAAGGAAGGCGGCCTGATGGCGATGTTACTGGGCGGCATCGTCGAAGTATGGGATCTGGTAAACCACTTCCTGCTACCGGCTTTCGCGATCGACCGGCTGAGCCTGGGCGACGGGGTTATCAAAATGAAACGATTGAAGGATCATGTGCCCGAAACCCTGGCTGGTGTGTTCGGAATCGACATCATGGGCGGCGTGATCGGCTCGCTGATGAAGCCGCTCTATGTCTTCGGCGGCCTTGCGGGGGTTGCTCTTGGCCTTTTCTTTGGTGGCGGTATGCCGGATGCCTTTTCGGCCGGGGCGCTTTCCGAAATTTCTCGCAACATGCCGCAACTGGGCCCGATCGGTCCGGACACCGTCTTTAACTGGCTGCCGGTCTTTGTTGTAGTCTCTGTCAGTGTCCTGCTGCACACGTTGTTCGCGCGTGTCGTGACCGCGATCAAGGTTGTCTATTTCACACTGTTCTATACCCGCATCATGCATCCCGAAGATCTGGCACCCGAAATGCGCGCGGGCCTTGAAGGATACCTTGATCTGGACGCCGACGAGATGCCAACTGCTTCGGTGTCGATATGAAGATATGTGCCCGATCACTTGTGAGCTTGCCAGATTGGACACAGTTAACGCCAAGCGCCGGAAGGTTGGATCAGATAATGGGGGCGCGAAAATGACAGGTAAATTTATTACGGGAAGAGCCTTCTTCGCATTGCTCGCGCTACTGACATGTCTGAGCTTTGACGGTGGCGTAGCCTCTGCGCAAGAGGTCGGCAGCTACGCCCATGTTCAGGCCGACGCGCTGAATCTGCGAACCGCACCGGATACGAGATCTTCCGTATTGCGCGCCCTGCCCTATGGAACCTCTGTCAGCATCCTTGACCGTCGCGACGGCTGGGCGAGAGTTTTCGTTCAAGGCGCTGAAGGGCATGCTGCGGATGGTTGGGTCGCGGCGCGTTTTCTAGGGCAAGGTGCAAGGACTGGCACCGAAAGAAAACGCCCGATATTTCGGGGTCACCATCGAACCAGACCGGAGCACCAAAACCAGACCCACCGGCCCGTTGCGCCGCTGCGGGTCAGCAAGCTGGATTTCGACTGCCGCCCGGCGCTGTTCGGTAACAGCGGCATAAGAAAATGTGTTGCCAGCGTTCGTGTGCGACTGTCGCAGCAAGAGTTTGATCCGAACCGCAGTGACCACGTCTTCATTGCCTGTCGCGGGGCGATTTCCTACCGCACGGACAAGGGACATGGGTCACAACGCCTTCTCGCGTTTGAGAGGCACAGCATTGCGCATAACGACCGACTGGGACAATCGGTGCGTGTGAGCTTTCCGGTGCGGTCGGAAAGAGACAAGATCGTCTCCGCCCATCTCGTGAGCTTTTCTTGTGTGAGGGATTAGCAGATCCAGCCGTTGAATAAGCACTTTGCAGCGGACTGAACGATAGCATCCCTCCCGGTTCGGGCCTGATCCGCTATAGGTTTTGCGCGAATATCATCCGGAACACCGCTGAAATGGCCTGATGTTGCCGGATAGCATAGTTCAGATTCCGGACGTCCCCGGTTACCATCTGACTTTGCGTCACCGGCTGCACATCCGGTCTTTAAAAATGTCATTGTGGAAAGCTCCAATCCCCATGCTCGACACGGAAAATCCGGAACGGTGCGCCGGGTTGGGATGTATCCGCGCGCAAACTGAATGCCGCACGGCTTTGCTGTCCGAAATTGGTGAAATCGACATTGATCGTGATCATACCCCGAAACATTGGTTGTTCATCATCGGGTGCGATCCGCGTCACCTGACCCTGAAAGTCCTGCGCATCGTAGAGCACGTCACTGCCGTGACCCGAAAGGTCAGGCACCATGTCAGCAAAGAAGTACCGCGCGGCTGTCGGTGGAAAGAACGGATTGTCGCCCGGCTCTCCGCCCATTTCAAAAACGATATACAACTCGCGCACCAGCGCCTGTGCCTCATCTAGCAGCGGGTCGCCGGTTTTTTTCATCATGTCCAAAGATGGAATGGTCGTATCCTCGCCGTCTGGCTTGATAAACTGTCCGGCGACCCAGCCTGCGCGCGTCATGTCGCTGTCGCGCATCAGGCACCAGCGCTGCGGTAATGCGCTGATTTGTGCCTCGGTCATCGCACTATAATGGCGCAATGTGTAATAAGGTACGCAGGTGAGCTGTTCCAACGCGCGCGTATCGGGTGCGAAGGTCTCGATTACCGGATACATGGTTCCCGGCCCCATCCTGGCGTTCAACACGTCATTTTCGGCAACGCCGGTCACCTTCCAACTGTCCGGTCCGTGGCCGTCGATCTGCGCAAATGCCGCAGTGGCTGCAAAACTCAGCACCAGAGTGACACTGCTTAATATTTTGCAGAACATCATTTTACCTCCACAACGGACCGGCCCAAAAGCGCGCCACCCGAGACATCCAGAAACCGGATTTCATAGAGACTGGCCTCATCGGGCAGTGTGACCTGCATGGAAGCCACGTCACCGATTGATTGCACCGAAATCCAACTGAAATCCGGCTGGTCCTTGCGTGCCAGTGCAATACGCTGATCGGCGCTGTCGCTTTGCAAAGTCCATGTCACCGTGATCGTTTCACCCGGCGCAGCCGTCGCTGGCACACTCAGCCCAGCCCCATTGTCTAACGGCGCGTCGGCACCAACGACTTCTAGGGGAGCGCTTGCCAACGTGCGCGCGCCCTTATCAAGCACATAGCGCAATTCATACAAGCCTGTGGTGTCAGGTGCTGTCAATTTGCCCTGCGTTACCGAATTCACGCGAATATAATCAGCGTAGCTGCCTTCATCCGCCCCCATCGGCACGATGGTGATGAAATCACGCGCGTTGACGTTGCTTGACCAGGTAACGTCAATTTCAGTCCCCGCACGCACTAACCCTGGGCCGGAAATACCGACCTCTGCCTCGACGACTTCGATGGGTGCGCTGGCCAGTGTCACAGCCCCAGTGTCAAGAACGTAGCGCAGCTCGTAAAGGCCCGTTTCCGCCGGTGCGGTCAGTTTGCCCGCAGTGTCGGTTTTGGCGCGGATATAATCCGTAGAGGTGCCCGGATCCGACCCCATCGGCACAATGGTGATATAGTCGCGCGCGTTGATGGTTTTGCTCCACGCAACATCAAACACCGCTCCGGTCGTGACCTGTTCCGGACCGCTTACGGTGACCTCTGCCTCGACGACTTCGATCGGTGCGCTGGCCAGTGTCACAGCCCCGGTGTCAAGAACGTAGCGCAGCTCGTAAAGGCCCGTTTCCGCCGGTGCGGTCAGTTTGCCCGCAGTGTCGGTTTTCGCGCGGATGTAATCCGTAGAAGTGCCCGGATCCGACCCCATCGGCACAATGGTGATATAGTCGCGCGCGTTGATGGTTTTGCTCCACGCAACATCAAACACCGCTCCGGTCGTGACCTGTTGCGGACCGGTTAGCGTGACTTCAGGCAGCGCGGGTTCCTCTGCGACGGGTTCGGGTGTCACCGGCTTCAGGACCATGGCGCTTTGGACTTGCGCCAAGGCGTCGGTCAATTCGGCTGCATTGCTGGCGGGCAGAAAAACGCCGCCGGTATTTTCGGCAATGCAGGACAGACTGGCGTTGGCCGCGTCATCCAGATCAAAGCCCACCACATGAACGGTAAACGCGACGCCTTGCTTTGCAAGCTGCGCGGACAATGCGCAGGGATCGGCGTTGCAGGTTTCCACCCCGTCAGAAATCAGGACCACCGTCGCCGGATTGTCACGGTAGGACAAAAGGTCGGCGGCATGGCTGACAGAGGCGGAAATCGGCGTTTTACCTACGGGATTAATTGCGTTGACCTTGGCGATAAAGGCTGCGCGGTCAAGCGGGCCCGGGGCGACCATTGTTTCGATATCAGTGCAGTCACCTTCCGCGCGGTGACCATAAGCAACAAGACCCAGATTGGTGTTGTCATCCCAATCCGTCACCAGATCGCCCAGGACATCCCGCGCGATCTCGATCTTGCTGGTACCGTCGATCTGACCCCACATCGACCCGGATGCATCATAGACGATCACCACGTCCTCTTGCGCTATCGCGGGACCGGCGGCCGCGGCAACGCAGGCCGTCATCGCCATCGCCGCAATTCTCGATACGATCTGTTTCATGCGCTCATTCCTTGCTGAAGGTACTCTTTTGTATTGCGTGGTTTCGTGCCGGGCTTTGTGTCGAACGCGAAGTGATTAATGCAACCCCGTGACCGGCGCGCCGACGGCCTGATAGGCCTCATCGGCGGCTTCCTCCCGCCCGCGTCGCCCCTTGGATTTGCCGTCAGATCGATGCGTTTTTTTGTAAAGACCTGTCCTTGCATCTCCTAGAATGGCCTGAACGTCGTTGTGGCCAGTGTCCTCGTACGGCATGAACATGAACTGCAAGAATTGATCCGCCGGTGGCACGGTCGCTTTCGGCGCGCAGAGATCATCGACGCCCGGATCATAAACACGCGGCCGGTTCGATGTCGCCCCTTCCATCGTGACGGGCAACAGGCGCCCGTCCTCATCAAGCAACACAAAGGCATTCACGGTGTTCGTTGTGTCAGATGGGTGGACATAACAGTTTTTCACCCCGGCCAGTTCGATCGGGCAGTTCGGTTCGCCCGGCAGGATTTCGGTCACGCCAGTATCGGATTGGCGGGTTTTCTTCTCAAAGCGAGGGGCCGAGATATATCGCTCGGCCTGCGCGCGTGGCACGCCCAGTTTTTCCGCGACAATGTCGATCACTTCGTCACGCATGGCGGGGTCCACGATCAACCGGTCGCCGACCACCTCTTTGCCCTCGGGCACCGGGTCGTCAAAACAGCCCTTCATATCAGGCACGGTGACATCGCGCGGCTCCATCGCCACGGGCATGTTGAAGGCAAAGCCGTGGGATTTCCCCTTGACTGAACCGACCATGATCCGATGATCGACGACGCGCAGCGTCAATTCCGCCTCGTTCGTGCCGATATCCTGCGCCACATACAGCGTTTCATCCAGGATCGATTGCAGGAACAGCATCTTTTTCGACCCTTGGGTCAGGAGGAACTGGCGGCCGCACTGGCTGACCTCGACCTCGTGCAGGCCTTCGCTTTTGGGTTTGCCCATGAAGTGACCCAGCCAGGCACCGCGGTTGGCGTTGTAAAGCTCTGCCGCCCGCGCACCATTTTCTGGGGCTTCACCGGGAATTGCGTTAATCGTGTCCTTGCCGTTGAAGAATTCATAGGTGCCCTCGCAAACAATGTTCGCCACGGCTGCCTGCGGTAACATCGCAACAAATGCGAGCGCCAGTGATATCCGTGTGGAATTATTCATTCCGCACCTCCCTTAGCAACGTTATGGACGTCAAATCCTGTGATATTTATCATGTTGCCGCTGCATCTACGCCAAACGCGCGATCCTTCAGCTTGCGGAATTTACCTGACATCTGCTCCAGCTTGGCTTCCCATTCAGGGTTCGGTTGCTGACCTTCAATTGACTGGAAATAGACCTGCATCATACAGGTGATGGCAAAAGGTTCTAGCAGTGCCGCTTTCACGCTCCATGCGAACAGCAGCGCGAATACCACGCCGCCTGCCGCCCATGCGCCGGGCATCAGGTAGACCACCAGCGCCGCTGGCGCGAGCATGAGAAGGAACACGATAAAGCTCAGGCCGTAGACGATAATTGCCAGCCATGCAGCATTTTTAAGCATCGGTTTGTAGTTCTGCGCATAGAGCACGAGCGCCACTTTCGCGGACCCCCATGCATTTGTCGAATTCGTGCGGATGGCGTAGGCAAGGATCACTTCGTCAACGAACCCGACAGCGACGCGCAAGAACGCGGATATAAGGCCGCCAATCTGTTGCGCGCCGGGGATCGGCAGAATGGTCAAGATGCCGCGCACCAATCCCGAAATGGTGCGCACAACGCCTTTGATCAATTGATCGACAGCGAACAACACGCTGGCCTGCGGAAACCGCTCTTTGACCACGGCTGTTGCATGGCTGATCTGACTGCGGCCATCTGGCATCGGCTTGCCGTCGATCAATTCAATCAAAACAGCAATGTGTCCGGCCTTGACGATGTAAAGAATATATTCGCGCGCCCAATACATAAAGACGCCAAAAATTCCAAAGCCCGCAAAACCGCCCCACATTGTTGTCGTGGCGCGAAACTCTTCGTCGCCAAACCCACCGACACCCCAGCCGACACCGGCACCGACTCCGGTTATCAGAATATAACCCAGCGAAATCCCGAAATAGACCGCCATGCGCAACAGGATAAACGGCATCGTGCGCACCATCATTCTAAGCGCACCACCAATACTAAAATCCCACATTTCCCTCTCCCGAGTAAAGCTACATTGCCTGCCTAAAAAACTGTTTCGTGCGCTGGGATTACCCCTCGCACTTGTTATTGCCGTATTTTGTCACGCACGCCCGCGCGGTGCAGGATGATATCTGCGGGCCGCGTTGCGATTTCTTGATATCGACGGTTTCTACCGCCGTGTAGGGAACCGAAACCGTCTTCAAGACCGGCTTGCAATTGGTAGTTGTCCCGGTTGATTCGCAGACCGTTTCGCCGGTCGGTCGTTCTTCGTTGCGGTATTTGGTGACAATCTCTTGTCGATAGACCGGCGGAATCTTAAGCATCCACTCCGCTTCACAATGACTTTTTTCAGTTCGGTATTCTGGTGTGCCGCAACTCGACAGCAAAACAAACCCAGCGACTCCAACAATCCTGAAATGTGGGACGATGTTCAGCATAGGTCTACTCCGGCCATGTTTGGTGCGCTCGCAAGTTGCAAGGTTTCACTTTAATCTTGCACGGTCTGTCCGGGTCGTGCCCCGTTCGTTCAGAGGGGGACGACAAATAAATTCTATCGTAAAATGCTTGCACCGGCACGCGAAGACCACTGATCAAGCAACCGGACAATGGGAGAATGCCACAATGTTCATCAAAGTCGCCGCTTTGGCCTGTGGCTTGATGCTGGCCAGTATTGCCACATCCGCGGATCAACCCGCGCTATCCTTGCACGTGACAGGACAGTTCGCCAAAGCACCCGTTACCTTGGATCGCGCAGCCCTGGACGACCTTTCGGCGGTCACGATCAACACATCGACGGTCATCACCGACGGCACGCACAGCTTCACCGGGTTCCTGATGCGCGATCTTCTGGACCACCTGGGCGCAACAGGTACCAGCGTCACTGCAGTCGCGCTGAACGATTACTCAGTGGAGATCCCGATGAATGATTTCTACGACTACGACGTGATCGTCGCCACGCACATGGACGGAAAGGCACTACGCCGCGCCGATAAAGGGCCGTTCTGGATTGTTTATCCGCGCGATGACCACCGTGCCTTGCAGGATATTCGCTTTGATTATCGCTGGGTCTGGCAGCTCTATCAACTCGACGTGCAATGACGTATTCTCAAAATCCCACACTCAGACTGATCCTGCCACTTGCGGCCTTTGTGGTTTTTGCGATGCTGTTGACCTTTTCCTTGATCCGGATGTTCGAGATCGAGAAGGACATGCGCGTGGACGCAGAGCAGAACATGCTATGGGTGCTGCACCAAAGCGAAGTCGCCGCACTTCGCCTATCCGAGACCGTGGCACTGGCAGATCTGGGAGAAGCCACGCGCGACGATCTTTCCCTGCGTTTCGATCTTCTCGTCAGCCGGTTTGCCTTGCTCAATGACGGGCCACAGCGCCGGTTTCTTGAACATACCGGCTTTAGCGACGATCTGGATCACCTGTCCGGGACTCTTGCTTCAATTGCACCAATGATCGCGGAGTTTGCGCCCGGTGACGGTGCGCCGCTGCGCGTAGAATTGGCACCGTTTCCACGCCTTTTCGGGCGGGCAGCAAATGCTGCGATGATAGCTGAATGGGACGAGTTGGGCGGGCGGCTAGAGACCTATCGCGACCAGTTGCGCCAGATTATAGCCTCGCTGATCGGGATCATGATGGCTGGCGGCATTCTGGCGGTGATACTTGTTTTGGCGCTGCGCCAAACGCGTCAGCGCAACCGCATGTTGCGGCGCGAAAGGGATTTTTCGGCACTACTTGTTTCGTCCAGCGGCGAAGGCATCTTGGCTGTAGATCAATCCACGCGATGCACCATGTGGAATAGCGCAATGACACAATTGCTGGAAACGAGCGGCGAAGACGCAGTCAATCAACCGTTAGACAGGATCGCCGGCTTTTTCGACACAACTCCGGTGCGTGAGGGGATCAAGAGCGCGCTGAAAGGTGAAACCTCGCGACATATGCTTCAGCCGCTTTTTCGCAAGGATGCAGACGAGCCGCTCTATGTGGATCTGCGGTTTTTCCCAATGCGTAACGAAGAAGATATCCTCGGAGCGATCCTGTTCATTAATGATGCCTCTGATCGATATGCGGTTCACCAGAAAGATGCGCAAGACCGTGATCGATTGGAGTACCTAGTGGCCGAGCGCACCCGTGAATTGGACGACGCGTTGCTTCGGGAACGGTCGGCTGGTGAAATTTACCGGAACTTTGCCGCCATGATCTCGCATCAATTCCGCACGCCTCTCGCAGTCGCGGATTCCGCCTTGCAACGTCTCATTCGCAGGGGTCTACATGCGAAACCGGATGAGGTGGTTGAACGCGCGGGCCGCGCGAGAAACGCCATTGCCGGTCTCACGCGGTTGGTGGAAAGCACACTGGATGCAGCACGTCTTGATGCAGGCCAAATGGGCGCGCGCCGGGTAGAATGTGACCTTGGCGAAATCATCCGGACGGTCTGCGCTCGACAGCGTGAAACGACGCCCACGTCCAAGATTGACCTGCGGTTCGATGTATCAGGATCGGTTGCCGCGTTCTGCGATCCGGCCCATGCCGAACACATCTTGGAAAACCTTCTGTCGAACGGCATCAAGTATGCAGCGTCGGAAACCGCTGTATCCGTTGTTCTGCACGCAGATGCGCAGTGGCTGTTTTGTGATGTGTCCAATACCGGCCATACTATTCCCGAAAATGAGCGGACCCAGATTTTTGATCGCAACTATCGCGGCGCGAATAGCGTCGGTGTCGTTGGTACCGGGATTGGTCTGTTCATGGCACGCGCATTGGCACGATTGCAGGGGGGCGATGTCACTTTGCAACCCGATGTCGCCGGCGTGACGTTTCGCATGACACTGCTCCGCTTCAAGAAAGGCCAGACATGAGCCGCACGGCAGACCGGGCGCTGATCCTTGTCGTCGAAGACGAAAGGGCATTGCGAAATGACATAGTCGAGGAATTGCAGGAAGCCGGATATCGCACCCTCGCCGCGTGCTCGGGCGACGAAGCATTGGATCTGCTGGCAAGTGCTTCACCTGATCTGTTGCTTTGCGATATAACGATGCCGGGTCTGGACGGCTACGGTGTGCTGCACGAAATCCGGAGCATGCGGCCAGAATTGTTCGCAGTGCCTTTCGTCTTCCTGACCGCGATGTCCGAACCCTCTGAGATGATCAGAGGAAAGCTTCTGGGTGCCGACGATTATCTGGTCAAGCCCGTCGACTATGACCTGATGCTGGCGACCATCGCCGCGCGGGTGCGTCAGGTTGATCGTATTCGAAATCAACACGAGAGCGAAATTACCGCCTTGCGTGAAGCACTTGCCAGCCTGTCCAGCACCGGTGCGGAGGCGGCCCTCAACCTTATCGCCCTCGGAGCAGTGTTGCTGGATGGGACCGCGAAACCCGTCCACTGCAATCACGCCGCCAAGCGCATGGTTGCCACCACCGATACCATCGAGCTCGATCAAGACGGATTTTTTTCGACTGATCCGCTATCAAACAGAGACTTGAAGCGCGCTATTGGTGATGCTGTGGGGTTGGCAAAAAGCGGAAAAGAGAATGTTGTTGGCATTAATTTGCAGCAATCAGGGGAAACCGGCGTGATTTCGGTCGTCGTGTGCAGCCTGCCCCAATCCGGCAAGGCCAACAAAGGCACCCCGCATGTTGCGCTGTTCATTTCTACGCCAGATCAGAAAAGGCGGATTCCAGAAGCATTGCTCATGGAGATTTTCGATCTGACACCAACCGAAGCGCGAGTCGCCGGGTCTTTAGCCCGCGGAAACCGCTCTGCCGATGTAGCAAAGGAATTGGGCGTGACGCAAACGACCTTGTCGTTCCACCTGCGAAACCTTTTTCAAAAAACCGGCACAAATCGCCAGGCCGACCTGATTGCGTTGATCCTTGCTGGTCCGATGATGATCCGATCAGAGTAGGGTATTTACTGTGCCGGGTCACTGCCCCATCAAACCTAGGTCATGTTGACAAAAAGCGCACCCAAAGTCGGACGGACGTGATGTCTGAGCTGCCACGGGATTTTTCCTCCATTTGGAATTAGAGTCCGACCCAACGAAGGGACGGACAATGAAGCGAACGCGATACAGCGAAGAACAGATCATCGGTATCCTGACGGAGCATGAGGCCGGAGCGAAGTGCGCTGATCTGTGCCGCAAGCACGGGATGTCGGAAGGCACCTTTTATGCCTGGAAGGCGAAGTTTAGCGGGATGACGGTGTCGGACGCCAAACGGCTGAAGACGCTTGAAGACGAGAACGCCAAGCTGAAGAAGTTGTTGGCTGAGCAGATGCTCGACGCGGCTGCAATGAAGAAAATGCTCAAAAAAGCAAAGCCCGCCGAGTTGGCGGGCCTTGAAGAAAGTGCGTCTTCGCTTGAGTTGGTTGCGGGAGTAGGATTTGAACCTACG
>NZ_FWYD01000019.1 GCF_900176485.1 Primorskyibacter flagellatus | reverse complement strand
CTCGTTGTTGAGCTTTCAGCTTCTTCATCGGTGCGTCACCGCCCGGCACATCATGTTGCGTTAACAATGCACATATCCTGCAATTGAAAGAATACTCAGGTGGGCGACTTTAGTCAAACGTAGAGACGACCCACCGTCAGAGTATTATTGCTCGGTCGGCCAACGACCGATCGACCGCAAATGCGGTCGCAAAACGAAAAAGTCGCGCCCCAAGGGCGCGTCAATTTGCTTGGGAGAGCCGCAGAGAAGCGCGGTGAGGCGCGAAGCGGGTCAACAGGCACCTCACCCCCTGAGATGAAGACGCGCCGGCCTCACGCGCCGTCTCGTTGAATAGAGGACGGAAGGACTACAGGACCGGAGGCACGAAGGACCAGAGGCCGACAGGATCACAAGCCGGAAGGACTAGAGAGCCAAAGGCACGAAGGACCAGAGGCCGACAGGATCACAGGCCGGAAGGACTAGAGAGCCAAAGGCACGAAGGTACAAAGGTCGACAGGATCACAGGCCGGAAGGACTAGAGAGCCAGAGGCACGAAGGTACAAAGGTCGACAGGATCACAGGCCGGAAGGACTAGAGAGCCAGAGGCACGAAGGTACAAAGGTCGACAGGATCACAGGCCGGAAGGACTAGAGAGCCAGAGGCACGAAGGTACAAAGGTCGACAGGATCACAGGCCGGAAGGACTAGAGAGCCAGAGGCACGAAGGTACAAAGGTCGACAGGATCACAGGCCGGAAGGACTAGAGGGCCAGAGGCACGAAGGTACAAAGGTCGACAGGATCACAGGCCGGAAGGGCTAGAGGACCAGAGACACGAAGGCACAGAGGACGGAAGGACTAGGCAACTGCCTGCCAATTCGGTACGCTAGAGAAAAGCAAAAAACGAGCAAAATTGAGGAACGAGATGGCAGACGACGAACAGGAATATAATCTTCCCGTGATCACGGCCTTCAGCTTCAAGGGTGGGGCAGGCAAAACAACATTGCTGGCCTTGCTCGGCAGCGCAGCCCTTGTCTCCGGGTATCGGGTCATCTTCATAGATACCGATGGAACGAAAAACCTGGCCTCGTGGCACGAGGCAGCGGTGAAAAATGATTTGTGGCCCGAAAATGCGCAATTCCATCACGCTCAAGACGTCGAGAGCGTGATTCAAATCATAGATGATGCCTACGATAGCCGCTCGGCTGATCTTGTCCTGCTCGACTCGCCGGGCTTCGCGACAAAGGCACTGGACGAAATTCTAGGCGTCAGCGATTTTGTGTTTTCTCCGATCCAAATGTCTCAGCCTGACGCTGTATCCGCAGAAGCGACAAGGGCTTGGATGCTGGAATACTATGACCGTCTGGCCGAGGGCGTGCAGGGGCCGGTACATTGTTTCGTAGCCAACAATATCAAGAACGCGTCGCGACCGTCGATGACAGAGCGGAAGTATTTGGATCACGCCCGAGAACAATTGCCTTTGGTCAAGACGATAGTCCCCAACAGAGCTGCTATGGCCCTGATGACAGACACGGGGCCGCTAGGTGAATTGATCAAACGACAAACGTCAGACGACTATAAAGGACAAAGGGTCAATGTCGGCCACTGCACCGATCTTCTGAAGATCGCCATCGAGGTGATGAACGATATCTTGGCAAACAATGTGTGGGAGAAAGAGGATGCCTAAGCCACAGCGACAGGTGACACGTCCGGACACATCGGGGGCGGCAATCCACATCGGAGATGAAAAACTGCTCGGAAAGATCAACACGCCGCCCGTGCAATTGCCAAAAACGCCGCCACAACCGAACGTCGCTCGATCAAAGGTCAGCACACCGAAAAAGGGTGATGCCGAAAAGACAACCGTTGCCACCCAGGATCTGACAACACCACCGCGCGACGTTGCCGGTGATACTTCAGCGAAGAAGGTGACGGAAAAACCAGCGGCCAAAAAGGAAGAAACAGCTCAAGGCCCGCGCGTCTGGCTACACATTCCGGAAAAATACAGGGACGAGATTGCGCTACACACCAAGAGGATCGGTGTCAGCGAAGCAGATGTTATCAAACTCGTGGCAACTGAATTGCGCCAAGTGGAAACCTTCTCACCCCCTGAAAAAGAGTACGTGAAACCACGCCACGAAGAGCGGGGGGTCGTTGTGCGATTCAAGGTACCGACCAAATACATTGAGGCATATGAACGGAAGTTCAATCCGATCGGCATCAAGCCGAGTGTCTTCCCATACTATGCCTGGGCAGCGCAGCATGAAGATGCTGTATATCGGAAGATCCTCGATAAACTCAAAGCAACGTGACCTGGCCCGACAGGGCCATCGCGCGAAGCGCAAGGCGGGGCAGGGGGCGGGCGTAGCTCGCTCCCTGCCGCGTCACCAGAACATTTCCAGAAAAAAGCCCCCGCCCAAAAGGGCAGGGGCCGCGTTGCAAGGGGGAGTGCGCCTTACAACAAAACCTTCGTGAGTGCGACGATCGCGAGGGTCACGGCAGAGGCGCCGCCCGCAATAATAACCGCTTCATACCAGCGGATTTCCTTGTTCAACTTCGTCGTCTGCGCCGCAAGATGGGCAATTTCGGCGCGCATCTTGTCGTCGTGCAAACTGATTTCTGCGTTGGTCATGATCGTCTCTCCTGTGACAAATATAGGCGCATAGCGCGGGTTTGGGAAGTGGCCGCTCACGCGGCCTCTTGTTCGTCTGGTCCGGACTTGCTGCGACCCGTCAGGTCAAGAACATGGTCGAAGGCTTTTTGCGCCTGCGCTGCTGCCGCAAAAATGGCGTTCTTGTCCGCCTTCAAGCATTTGAGCCAGCCTTCGACGTATGAGGCGGTCTGGTCAAAATGGGGCTCAAACCCGAGGTGAATGGCAACGAATGAGGAAAAGATTTCGGCTTCCAATTCGCCTGCCGCATACTCTGCCTTGGTGCTGAATTTCTTCTGCGTTCCAATCCGCCGCTCTGCCAGAAAGTAATGCCCGCATTCGTGGGCAAGTGTGCCGTAGAACCCGGCCGCGTCGAAAAACGTGCCGATGGGCGGCATGTGGATCAGGTCTTTCACCGGATCATAGAATGCTCTTGGATCGTCCGATGTGGTGATTTCCGCGCCGGTCGCTGCAAAGAAAGCGTCAAGCTCTGCGTCGGCTTTGGTGCCAAGATCGCGGGGCGGCTCGGGCCGGACATAGTAATCTTCGGGCAAACCGTCGATTTGATCCGCGTTGAAGACGTTGTTGTATTTCGCAAACCGGCTCGCGCGGGTTTCGGTCTCGCCGTTGCTGCCTTCGACGTCCTTTTCAAAGGTGCCGTAGAAAACCGATTTCGTGGACGTCTCGCCTTTCCGGACGCAGCCGCCAAGGTCGAGTGCTTGCTTGAATGTCATCCAGCGGGCGGAATTGAAGCCGCGTGACATGCCGGTTGCCCAAAGCATCAGGACGTTGATTCCCTTGTAAGGCTCGCCATTGTGGCGCAGCGGGAAACATGCGCCGGATGCGCTGCCGGTCCACGGCTTGCGCCAGGGCGGTGTGCCTGCCTCGATCTGCGCGATGATGGTATCCGTGATGTGCTGCTTGATATCAAAACGTGCCTTGGCCATGTGCGGCGCTCCTTCGTGGTGCCGCCCGCGTTCGGTCTTTGCCGAAAATCGGGGCGGGGTTTCTGGCGAGGAAGCGCTCTGCGCGCCCCTCTCCTGAAAGCCTGCCGCCCGGCGAGGGCAGGGGGGGAACCGCCGCAATGCTGAAATCAAACCCAAAGGGGAGGGGGATCACCCGGCCTGCACGAAGCCGCAGGCGCAGGAAGGTCGGGGAAACCCCTTTGGGTGCAGTATTTCAGGGTTGCGGTGGGGGACCGGCGGTCCCCAGACGCACGGGCTATTGCCCGTGCCACAAAGGATCGGGGCGTTCGGAGCTTGCGACGAAACCCCCGCCGCCCCATGCGACCGTCACCCGAATGGGCCGCTCACAAACCCGCAGCCGACCATGAGACACAGTGCGCGCCCTGGCTCGGATGAGACAGGGCGCGGGCTATTGGATCAGGGAGGATGGGGCCGAAGGGTGCGGGTCGAAGGTCAGCCATGCTGGCCGCAGACCAGGGCGCGGTGACATGATCGAGGATCATGGCAGGGGCCTGAATTGGATAACAAAAACGGTTCTGGTAGTTATATAATGTTTGTTTTAGCCGAGTAATGGCGGCGCATTGCAGCTAGCTAGGCAGCTAGCGTAGCTTAAGAAACAGGCAGCCTTATCTGGATCTACCGCCGGAGCATCACCTTCAGGTGTATCGTCATCAGGTATGTCAAAATCGTTACCACTTGGCGTGCGTCCCATACATTCATTGTAGGCCTGCATACACCCCAACATGCACCGAAGATATTCAAGATTCGGATCCTTCTTTGGGACTTTCGCCTCCGCCATCATCGTCCCATCCAAAATGAGGCGAAAGTCTCTGAAACGGCGTCGAGCTGCCGTTGACTTCAGGTCGTCATCCAAGACGTGGGCCGCTATCATGGATGAAATCCTAAAAAATCTTCGGCGTTCTCGTGAAAGTCCGCGCTCATCCAGCAAAGGTTCTGTCTTTTTGATCAACGCTGCCGCAATTTTTTTCAAGATAACAATATCTTGTTCCGACATGATTAAATCCTCCAAAAATGGCTTTCAAAACGGTATCATAGCATAAAAAGGGCGGAACCTTCGAACCTCTCGACAGCAAAAAGCGAGAACGTTGCGTCAGAGCCGACCATGGCGGCATTGCGGCCCGGTCAGGATGGCCGGGCAGTGTCGTGTTTCACGCGAATGGAATTTCCTCTTGCGAGGGCAGGGGGGCGGCGTCGGCTTCTTCCACGGGCCAGCCCGAAAAGGGCAGGGGATCGACGCCGGATGTTTCAATGACGTGGCGTGTGTCGCGGTGCCTTAGCTGGCCGAAATCGGACGTATAGGTTTCGCGGATCTCGACGCCGTAGCGGTGCGGGATCGCCGGATCGGGCGTGAGGCGATATTGCTTCTTCGAGCCGCCTCGCCGCAGCCACATCGCGCAGGTCTCTTGGTTCCGCAGATATTCGATGCCGCCAAGAATATTGCGCTTGTCGGCGGCGGTAAGGTGCCGCCCCTCGATGTGCCTGACCGAGCGTTTCATGCCACATCCTCCTGCTGAAGGATCTTGCCCGTCGCTCCGATGAACCGCCCGCCGGATTTGCTGGTCCAGCCCATCAGCAAAATGGTGCTGGGCGTCATCTGGTGGGGAAAGAGCGTTGCTTCGCCTTTGTCGTCGCAAACGAAGATCCAGCCTCCGGTTCCGTGATCGTCGCGGTAGCGGATCGCCTCTGCCTCGTTGTCAAAAAAGTGGATGCTGCGGCGGCTGCTATAGGGCGCATCTTCCGCGATGGCCGGTGCCTCAGCTGCGCCGAGCTGGCGGTCCAACTCCGCTGCGCGCCATTTGAGAAAGGCGCGGGCCATGTCGCCAAGGGTTTTGCAGGAATCAAAGATTGCCTGCTCTGCGGCAGCGTTCCAGCTGTCGGCAAGGCTGACAGGCCAAGCGCCGAAACTGTCTGGCAGGCTGGCTCCGATCGCCAGTTCAAGCGCCACGACGCCTTGAACGTTATCGAGGTGAAGCGGCTTGTGCTGTGTGTTGAGTGCAAAGCAATTCATGCCTGAGCCTCCTTCTGTCCATCGGCCTGGGCGTGGGCGGTCAGCTTGTCAGCGCCGATCTGCGTCCGGTGCGATGCATCGCTGGCGGCGCATACCCAACGGAATTGAAAGCGGGCGGTGTCTTCGCCGGTTTCCATGTCTTGCGCCAGGGCGCGGGGGCAACGCGGGTTTTGAAATGGCTGTGTCATGGTGGGTGATCCTTGCGAGAAAATGAGGGGGACACCCCGCCGGGCTGGCGGGGCGATGTGGTCAGGGATCAAGTGGAAAGGTCTGCGTAGGCTTGCGCGTCTTCGTAGCGGATGATCGGATCGCCGGTTTCCGTCTCGCCGCCCCAGCAAGGGCCGATATAGCCGCGCATCGTGGGCTGGCCTTGCAATTCGGCGCGGGTGCGATGGTTGGAATGGGTGCCGGTGATTTCGGCAAAATGATCTTCGGCAAATGCCTCGATGCTGTCGGGGTAAATGCTGGTCATGCCTTCTTCGGTGGTGACGACAACTTGAAATGCCATGTGTGGCGCTCCTTCGTGGCGATGCCCGCGTTCGGTCTTTGCCGAAAATCGGGGCGGGGTTTCTGGCGAGGAAGCGCGAAGCGCGCCCCTCTCCTGAAAGCCTGCCGCCCGGCGAGGGCAGGGGGGGAACCGCCGCAATGCTGAAATCAAACCCAAAGGGGAGGGGGATCACCCGGCCTGCACGAAGCCGCAGGCGCAGGAAGGTCGGGGAAACCCCTTTGGGTGCAGTATTTCAGGGTTGCGGTGGGGGACCGGCGGTCCCCAGACGCACGGGCTATTGCCCGTGCCACAAAGGATCGGGGCGTTCGGAGCTTGCGACGAAACCCCCGCGCCCCATGCGACCGTCACCCGAATGGGCCGCTCACAAGGCCGCAGCCGACCATGAGACAAAGTGCGCGCCCTGGCTCGGATGAGACAGGGCGCGGGCTATTGGATCAGGGAGGATGGGGGCGAAGGGTGCGGGTCGAAGGCCAGCCATGCTGGCCGCAGACTAGGGCGCGGTGACATGATTGAGGATCATGGCAGGGGCCCAAAGGCGGCACAGCGGACGAAACGGCCGTTTGACTAGTAGTTTCCAGAGTCTGTTTTTGTGCGCTTCGCGAGCACAGCGAGAAACGCCGGCGCGGGGAAGGTAACATTCTCCGCAGGTACGAGATTGATGAAAAAACTCGCCAAAGCTGACGTTCAACCTGAGCCTCCGCCGGACCGTTGGATCGATTCAACTTTGTGTCTCAAACAATGCGCCGGTCTAGCCTCCTTGCTCCGGGTCAGAGTAACCAATCGACACCGAATGTGTTAAGGTTCATCTGAGCACTCTGCCCCCCTCTTAGGGTAGCGCCTTCATCTTGAAACCTTCTTCCAAGATCTGACGTGTAACAGATTTGGCTTGCCAGTCGGCACAAGCCAGGAAGAACTGAGTCTTGAAGCCCACGCCTTCAACAGAACGCATCACCAAATCTGGATTGCGCTCACAGATCTTGCGGGCAACGAGCGCATTGTTGAAGGTAACGGCGGACATGGCTTCAACCATCCTGATAGAAAACCCGGAAAAAGGAGATTGCAGAACCGTTTTGACGGACACGCCGTTCTTTCGCCACAACTCTGCAAAATAGTGGAATGCAGGATCGCTTCTCGTGGAAGTTATGATCCTTTGACCGTCAAAGTCCTTGATACTGAGTCCTTCAATACCGGCTAGCGGATTGTCGGCAGTCATCACCGCGACCTGCGGCGCTTCAACGATACATTCGTTGTGCAATCCAGGATGTTCCAGTGGTCGGGTATGGAATGCGAAGTCGATGTGGCCTTGCACCAGAGACTGGACCATTGCGGATAAAGGTACCGAACTGACATAGAACATCGCGTCAGGGTGCTGCAGCGTGATCTGGCTAACCACGTCTGGTAGAAGCTCACTGGCGATGCTCATCGAGGCGGAAAGGCGGATCGTCGAAAGCACTCTGGTCCGGCCATAGCTCAGTTGCGCCTGAAACCGGTCCAAATGCGCAAGAAGGCTCACCGCGTCTTCGCGCAAGCTTTCAGCACGGTTGGTCGGAAATATCGCGCCATTCCGGCGGATGAAAAGCGGCGCGCCAATGGCGTCTTCAAGCGCTTTGATCAACTGGCTGATCGCAGGTTGAGAGACGCCCAGCTGGCGCGCTGCTGCAGAAAAAGACCCCGTTGAAATCACTGCCGAGAACGCCTCGATATGCTTAAGACGTCGGATGCGGTTGGATTGCGGCATTGCGTTTCCTTATGAACCGAGGGAATCTGGCGTAAATTCATCGCCAAATGCCCCACTTCAGGGCGGAATCTGGGCATCGCGGCCAGCAGCCCTTGCGTATAGGGGTGATCGGGGTCGACCAGCACCTTGTCGCAGGCGCCTGCCTCTACCACCTCCCCGGCCTTCATCACCATGACCCGGTCGCACATCTGGCGCACTACCGCAAGATCGTGGCTGACGAACAGAAGCGTCAGGCCAAGCTGGTCCTGCAGGTCTTTCATCAGGTTCAAAAGCTCGGCCTGCACGGTAACGTCCAGTGCCGAGGTCGGTTCATCGCAGAAGATAAAGTCGGGCCGGAATGACAAGGCGCGGGCAATGCCGATCCGCTGACGTTCGCCACCCGAAAAGGCATGCGGCATCTTCCGGGCCGACGCACGGGGAAGACCCACAAGTTCCATCAGATCGCCCGAAAGTTTGCGCGCCTCTTCGCGCCCAAGCGTGCCATGGGCTCGCAGGGCATAGGTGATGTTGTCGCCAGCCGTCATGCGCGGGTTGAGCGAGGAATAAGGGTCCTGAAAGATGCACTGCAAGGATTGCCGATGTGCCAGTTTCTCGGCCTTGCTCTTCAGATCGATGATGTTGCGCCCGCGATAGGTGATTTCATAGCCCGGATCGGGTGTGTGCAGTCCCAGTATCATCCGCCCTACGGTCGATTTGCCCGATCCTGACTCGCCCACGATTCCCATTGTCTCGCCGGGAAAGACGTCAAAGCTGACGTCCGAGACCGCCTTGAAATCCGATGACGCTTTGAGTGCCGTTGCCTTGCTGGAGAAGGTTTTCGAAAGATTGCGAACACTCAAAAGCGGCTCGCCCTCTTTCCCCGCATCCGCACGGCGCGACATTAGATAGTCTATGGCGCGCTTGCGGTCCTCGGCTTTTCCAAGGCCGCCCGGCACGGCAAAGCGGTCAACTTTGTGATCAATGCGCGGAATGG
Source organism: Primorskyibacter flagellatus (assembly GCF_900176485.1). Lineage (GTDB taxonomy): Bacteria > Pseudomonadota > Alphaproteobacteria > Rhodobacterales > Rhodobacteraceae > Primorskyibacter > Primorskyibacter flagellatus. The sequence continues at coordinate 63,952 of NZ_FWYD01000019.1, read as the reverse complement.
CAGCCATCAATTCGCGGCTGTAAGGTTGGGTCGGCTCTTTCAGAACCTGGGCAGTGGGCCCCTCTTCCACCAGCTTGCCGTGGCGCAGAACATAGACATAGTCACACATCTCTGCCACGACACCCATGTCGTGGGTAATCAGGATGATCGCGATGTTTTCCTGGCGCGTCAGTTTCACCAGCGTGTCCAACACCGCCTTCTGAACGGTAACGTCCAAAGCCGTCGTGGGCTCGTCGGCAATGATCAGATCGGGTTTAGCGCTGATCGCGATGGCAAAGACGATGCGCTGGCATAACCCGCCAGATAGCTGGTGTGGGTATTTCGACAGCCGGTCCTCGGGTTGTGGGACCTCCGCCTGCCTCAGAAGTTCGATGGCATAGGCGCGCGCCGCCGATCCACGTTTGTCGGTGTTGGCCTCGATCGCCTCGATGATCTGCTCGCCAATGGTCAGAACCGGGTTCAGCGCTGTCATCGGGTTCTGGTAGATATACCCGACCCTGTTGCCACGAATGTTGGCGAAGGCGTGTTCCTCCAGCTTGGTGACCATCACATTGTCCAGCGAGACGCCGCCAGTATCGATCACCGCGTTTTCGTCCAACAGTCCCAACGTTGCCTTGCCAATGGTGGACTTCCCTGCCCCGCTTTCGCCGACGACACCAACGATTTGCCCGCGGTTGACACGCATCGAAAACTTGTCGATGGCGCGGAACACTTCGCCGTCGGCCATGGGATAGGCGATGGTCAAGTCGTCGACCTGGATCAGTTGCTCGGTCATGGCTTAGTCCTTTCCGCGCAGATAGGGGTTGGCGTGGTCACGCAGCCGGTCCGCCACGACATTGATGCAAAGCACCATGGCAACCAGCACAAGACCGGGGAAAATGCTGATCCACCACTTGCCTGACAGGATGTAGTCGTTCCCATTGGCAATCAGCAGCCCAAGCGAAGGCTCGGTGATCGGAACACCGACGCCGAGGAATGACAGTGTCGCTTCAGCACCGATAGCGCCCGAGATCGACATTGGCAGCACCACAAGGACGGGTGAGATTGAGTTCGGGAACAGGAACCGCCCCATGATACGCCAGTCCGAAAGGCCAGCCAGACGGGCGGCGTCGACGTATTCCTTCTTCAATTCCGAAAGCGCCACCGCACGTACAAGTCGTGCTTCCGAGGCCCAGGCCCCGATGATCAATGCGATGATCACCTTGTCTATGCCGGTCCCGAAGATCGCGAGCACCATGAGGGCCAGCAGGATACCCGGGAAACTCATTTTCAAATCGACCGTGCGCATGATCACGGTTTCAACCCACCCGCCCTTCATGGCGGCCAGAAGCCCCATGAAGACCCCGATGGCCGACCCCACAATCACCGCGACAAGCGCGACAAAAAGCGAAATGCGCAGTCCATAAAGCACTGCCGAAAGGATGTCGCGACCCAGCGCATCCGTGCCAAGCAGGCTGGGTGTCCCGTCCCAAAGTTGCGATCCCGGCGGCAGAAGGCCATCAAGAATGTCCAGCTGCGTCTGATCGTAAGGATCCTGAGGCGCAATCAGAGGGGCAAAGATTGCCAGAAGCACGAAGACAGTGATCCCGATCAGTCCGGCAAGGGCGGCGGGGTGGCCGCGAAACACTTTCCAGAACTTTTCAGCAAAGGTTGGTTCGGCCTTGTCGGCTGCTGCGACCGGGTCGACTTCGACGGTGGTGACATCGGTAGGCATGTTAGATCCCCCTCACGTATAGCGGATGCGCGGGTCGAGCAGCGCGTAGGTGACATCGACGATGAAGTTGATCGTGACGAACATCAGTGTGATCAGGATCAGATAGGCCACGACGACCGGGCGGTCGGAATTGTGGATGCTGTCCAGTAGCAGCTTGCCGATGCCAGGCCACGAGAAGACGGTTTCCGTCACCGTCGCAAAGGCGATGAGTCCGCCAAGCTGCAGTCCCGTGATGGTCACGATGGGGATCAGGATGTTGCGAACCAGATGGCGCCGCACGATCCTCTCGCGACTGATGCCTTTGGCGCGGGCGAACGTCATGAAATCCTGATACATCACCTCCTGGGTGCCCGATCGGGCAAGCCGCGCCTGAAGGCAGATCGTGTAGATCGCCAGGTTCAATGCGGGCAAGATCATATGGCTCAGCCCATTGAGGCTGAACATCGACCAACCGACGCCAAAGACCTCAACAGTATCGCCGCGCCCCGATGCTGGCAGTATCTGAAGCCAGACCGCAAACAGCATGATCAAAAGCACGCCCTGCCAGAAATTGGGGATGGAGTAGCCCACGGTCGTCGCAAAGCTTATTGTCTTGGTTGCGGGCTTCTTCTGGTTGAGGCCGGAGTAAACTCCAAGCGGAATGCCGACGACCAGCCCGATGAACATCGCAAGAAACGCGACCTCGAGTGTCGCCGGCAGCTTTTCGAGTATCAGGTCCATCACCGGACGGTTGTAGACAAAGGACGAACCGAAATCGCCGCGGATCACATTCCCGAGGAAGTTGAAGTATTGCACGATCAGCGGTCGGTCGACGCCCAGTTCGGCGGCAAGCGCTTGTCGGTCCGCTTCGGTAAAATCCTCGCCAGCCAGAACCGCAACGGGGTCTGAAATCACGTACATGCCGACAAAGACCAGGGCCGACATGACAAGCACGAGAACTGCGCTTTGGCCAAGTCTTCTGGTGATGAAATTCAACATGGGAAGCCCCTCTGGCTGAAGAAGAGTTGCACCGGGCCGGTCGATCCGTCCCGGTGCCTGTTTCCTGTTACTTGCGGGAAACCGTGGTGGCGCTGGTGCGCTCGTCCTGGCGACCGTTCACAACCAGATCAGCGCGGTGCGCCCAGATCGTGTGCTGGTAGTAAAGCGGGATGCCCGGCAGGTCCTCTACGGCGACGCGCATGGCCTGACCGACGAACTCGTTCGCCTTGTCGTCGTCGGTTTCGACGGCCCAGGCTTTCATGGCCGCGTCGAATGCGTCGTTCTGGTAATTAGAGTAGTTCGATGCACCAAGGCCAAGATCGTTGTCGCGCGAGGCGAAGGCGAACGAAATCATCTGTGCGGCGCCCTGAGGATGTCCCCAACCGTACATGAAGACCCCGAGTTCCTTGTCGCGACGTTTGCCGGCGAATACGGACCACGGCTCGGTCTTGAGATTCACCGTGATGCCGACCCGCGAAAGGTATTGTGTCACCGCCTGGGCCACGCGCGCACCGTTGGCATATCGATCCGACGGGGCGTAAAAGTCGATCGTGAACCCGTCGGCATAACCAGCCTCTTCCAGAAGCGCCTTGGCTTTCTCTGGATCGTAGGCAAGCGCGGGCAATTCTGGAGCGCCGGTGCGATAGCTGGGCGCAAACTGGTTGGCCACCGTCGCCTCGCCGCCGAACAGCCGCTCGGCAATAGCATCGCGGTTAATGGCCATCGACATCGCCTGACGAACTCGAATGTCGGCCAGCGGCGCCGAACCGTCGGCTGCAGACACACCCGGTGCGCCTTCCGGATTGACATCAAGCAGCAAGAAGATCGAACGCCAGGACGGGATTGCGGTATAGGTCAGCTCGTCGTTTGCTTCGAGCCCCGGCAAATCCTCGGTCGTGGGGTTTTCAATCAGGTCAAAATCCCCTGCGAGCAGTCCGGCAAGACGTGCGCCGGCGTTTCCAATGGTGCGTATCTGCACTTCGTCCCACTCGGGCGCCCCACCCCAGTAGTCAGGGTTTTTCTCCAGATCGGCCTCGCCCGACTTGTCGAAGCGGACAAGTTTGTAGGGCCCGGTGCCGATCGCCGCGTCGCCGGACTCGAAATCGGCGCGGCTCGGATACGAGGCGATGCCGCAGTTGCCCTCGGCGTCATAGGCAATGGGGCCTTCCGGAACGTCGCCGCCCGACGCGGGCAGGATCGACAGGAACTTCATCTTCTGCACCCAAAGCGGATACGGCGCATTCATGTCGAACCGAACCGTGTGATCATCGACCGCGACAATGTCGGTAATCGGGCCCATGGAACTGGTCAGAAGGTTCCGCTTGCCATCGATAAGATACATCATGCGGCACGCAGAATAGATCACATCGCGCGCAGTCAGCGCCCCGCCGTCATGGAACGTGATGCCCTGGCGCAGCTTGACTTCAAGGCTGGTGGGGCTCGTCCAGGCCCAACTTTCGGCAAGCAGCGGGCTGTCATCAGCTGCCACCAGCGCCTCGAAAACATGCTCTTTCAGCGAAGCCGTCGGCGTGCCCCCGAAAGGATAGGGATCAATCGACTGCGGTGCCGAAGAAAACGCCATCCTCAGTGTTTCCGCGCTTGCAACAGATGGCAATGCCACCGCAGCCGCGAGGCCGAGTATTGTTAGTGTCCGTTTCATGGAAGTCTCGCTTCTCAAGTCGTTTCCAGAACCGCGGGTGCTGCCGCGTTCTGTCGATGTTCGATGTAGGTCTTGAAGTGGTTCAGAACCCAGGCACAGTCGGCCTGGACCTTGGCGAAGTTCTCGTTCCGCGCGCGGGTTTCCTCATTCATGTAGAGATCCCGACGCACTTCGACCTGCAGGATGTGCTGGCCGATTTTGGGCCAGCCATATCGCAAAGTGATCTCGCCGCCGATGAAGCGCTTGTTCATGCCGACGTCATAGCCCCGCGCGGCAAACAGTTCGGCCATCTTTTCGGAAATGTCGGGGTCACAGGAGGCGCCGTTGCGTGTTCCGATATCGATTTCGGGGCGCTCTTTTCCGCCGCGAATTTCCTGATCGAACCGGGTCATTGAGTGGCAGTCGACAATATAGACTTTGCCATGCTGCGCGCGGAGCCGTTCGACAAGACGCGTCATCGTCTGGTGATACGGGATGAAGTAACTGGACAGGCGGTTGTGCGCCTCCTCGACGGTGAGCTTCCGATTATATATTGGCGTGTCATAGGACTTGGACCAAAACAAAGTTGCTCCAACCTCGACCGAACCGCTTGGCAGAAACCGCCCTGGCCAGGCCTTTGGGTTATCCAGCATATTGGCATCGATGTCGTGCTGATGCCGGTTAACGTCGACATAGGCGCGCGGAAAATTTGCCTTAATCGTGGTCAGGCCCAACTCATTTGAAGCGCCGAAAAGCTCGTCCACATACTTGTCGCTCGGGTTGTCGATTTGCGAGTAGCTCAGCTTTGGATCGAAGCCGAAATCGTCCGGATATACGTCGCCCGAATGTGGGAACGACAGCATCAGGGGAGACGTTCCCTCGGTCACCGAAAGAACGTCGGCTGCTGGTGGTTTACTTATGGGAGTTTTGTCCATTTTGGCTCGGTCCATGATGATTATTCAGTCGGGATGTCCGATGAATCCATGTTGGGCAGACTAGTCGGCGCGATTCGGACTTCCAACCTTATTGATTCATCCACGAAAGGCATAAGTTTTCATTATGGGAATTTCTTATGAGGCCATCAAGATCAGCAATGACGTGGCGACGACTTCAACTGCCTGATAATGCCGATGGCGAAATGTTCGAGGATACCAAAATGAATATCTGCATTCTCCACATCGGGCACCATGACCCGAACACCAAATCCAATCATCCGCCGTCGCCAAAGCGGTTCCAATCCGCGCTTGCTCCCCACCTTCCGGAGTCAAGCTGGACGGTGGTCAGCGCCGTCACAGATGAGCTGCCGCCATCCGAAGCATTCGACGCCTACCTCATCACTGGCGGAAAGTATTCGGTCTTTGAAGAATCGGATTGGCAGGATCGCCTCTTCGCTTTCATCCGCGAACTGCACGTCAAGAAGATACCCTTAATTGGCGTCTGCTATGGGCATCAGGCCGTTGCACATGCGCTCGGAGGCAGGGTGTCCAGATCGGACAAGGGATGGGGTGTCGGGCTAATGCCTGTCGACGTGGTCCGCGAAACAGAATGGGCTGAAAAGTCGCGCGGCATCAACTTGCATGCGATGCATCAGGATCAGGTCACAAAACTGCCCGCCAATGCCGAAGTTTTCCTGGCAAGTGAATTCTGCCCAAACAGCGGCTTTACTCTTGGGACTCACTTCCTTGCCATTCAACAACATCCCGACTTCACGCCGGAACTGAATGCCGATCTCATAAACAGCCGTGCCGATCGCATGGGCGCCGCGGCCCAAGCAGGGCTCAATTCACTGACCGGTCAGGACGACACCGAGGTCAGCGTAAAGTGGATGGCAGGATTCCTGAAAGCAGCGACATTCAAGGCCTGACCCACCACTTGGGTTCCTAGTTGCGATTTACTGTTGTTCTCATGCCCAGGATTTCCGCCCGTTCCCCGTACCAGTCTCGATGTGAAACCGCCGGACCAAGCACTGGCGATCAGTAGGCGTTGCTACGATTGCATCTACGGACGATCAATAGGCGCCACGTCTTTGAAGCCCAGATCGGTTTCTTGAAGATTTCCTGTCGTGCGATGTCCGCATTAAGAAGCTGCGCTGCGACATATGCAAGTGAAAGTAAGGTCCGCTCAGGGCCGTACTTAACACGTCCAATGTCGGCTTGCTGCGGTTCGCGAGCATTGGAGCAAAGTGCAGCATTCGGTATCTTGGGCTCTCTGCCGACCTTGTTGCAGTGTAGTGGCATCGCCGAAGGCGAGCCTGCTACAATTCAGAGTATGTGACGCCGGTGTCTCGGTACGGCCGCGCCGGGCCGTAGGCCACGCCGTCCTGCTCGAAGAACCCGAGAGAGCCGACCAGCCAGGCGCGGTGCAGCTCTGATCCGGCGACAGCCTTGCGCAATCGGCGGGGCATGATCTGCCCGGTGTGGCCTGCAAGATAGGCCCGCAGGTAGATCGAGGTCATGGCGCGACGGTAAAGACAGATCACGGCGGGTCTCCTTCTCGATTACTTGCGGCGCGAAACCATTCCGTCTGGTGTGAAGCCGTCGAGACTGTCTTCGGTTTCGCGCGACAGGCGGCTGCCATCGGCGGAGACGTTGATCTTCATGTCGGGCGTAAACCGGTAGATCTCGCCGCTGCCTTCGAGATGGGTCTTTTCGGCGTCCCTCTCGACCACAACACCGCCATCCGGATCGACGCGGATCAGAACATTGTCGACCACGATGCGGATCTGATCGTCGTCCAGAATGACGCCGGACCAGCCAAGGGCGCGGTCGCGGCGGATCACGATCTTGTCCGAGTGCATCTTGATCTGCACATCTTCGGTGTCACCCTCGCCGCGCAGGACGACAACGGCTTCTTGATCTTCGGGCTTTGTCAGCAGGCGCGCAAAGGCATCCTTTGGGCGCCAGAAATAGGGCGTGTCCCGGCGCTGTTTGTTTTTGTTCTTGTGGAAGGCAATCAGCAGCTCGGCCGACTTCCAGACCGCGCGGACAGATGTTGGAACAAGGGACATGGGGGCGGCCTTTCTGGTGGCATAACCGATGGTTGATTCTAACATGGCGGGCCTGTTTTACCCAAGCAATTTGGGGGTTTAAGGCGGTTCTTCGCCTTAAACCGGTGCGCTTGTCGCCGCCTGTTTCGGCTTCCAGTAGAGGCAATAACCGGTGGGAACATTCGTGCCGCTTTCCGCGAAACTTCCAACGGGCAGATCCCGCCATGTTCCGATGGTGTTGCCATGATCATAATGGGCGCTGGCGGGCAGAATGCAGACCAGACGGCCACCGGGTTTCAGAAACTTCACGGCATGGTCCAGATGCTTCCTGTAATGCCGCCCATAGAAGGGCGGGTTCATCACGATCACATCAAACGATGGCTCCGGCGCGACCTGGAGAAAGTTTGCGACCATCACGTGATGCCCCTTGGCGCGGGCCTGCGCGGCGCGGACGGCGTCATACTCAACGCCCGTCACGACAAGGGGTTTGCGGAACCGGTGATCTTCGGGATCATTATGCCAGTCGGCCAGCACGTCCATGATCCGACCATCGCCGCAGGACGGTTCAAGAATGCTCTCGCCACCGGACAGGTGCAGGGCGTCGATCACGGTTTGTGCGACCTTGCGCGGGGTGGGGTAGAACTGAAGGTCGCGGGCAACCTCGGTGCTTGGGCGTTTTGCCTCGGCCTCTGTCGGGGCGTCGGGCAAAACCTCGCCATAAAACTCGGCCAGCCCCCGGTTGATGTCCAAAAGCCCCGCCTTGTCGAAGATCAGATGCGCGTTGCCGTTCTTGAAGACGCGGATGATCCCGCCGCAAAAATCAGCTTCGCCATACTTCTCGGCCTCGTCCATCACGTCTTCAAACGCGCGGTAGCTGTAGCGGGCTTCGCCGCGATAGACGCGCAAGGCGTTCAACGTGTCTTTGACGCGCTCGCGGCCCCAGCTGTTCCAGCCCGTCGCATATTGAATGATGATGCGCTTGGGCAGGCCAGCCACGCCGATTTTCACCCTGGAATGGCTTTTATAGGCCGGGTCCAGATCGCAGAAACATTCGGCCAGACCTTTGAGAACGTGAAACCTGGGATCGAGCAGATACTCGCCAAACACTTCCGCGATGTTTTCCAGCGTGAAGGGCAGGGGCGTTGTCAGCTTCAATTCGAGCTGCTTGCGGTCTTTGGCCGATGCGACCGCCTCGATGTTCAGCCCCTCATAGACGTGTTTCCATGCCGACCGCAGAAGGGCAATCCGCACATCGCGCTCGTAAAGGCTCGGGGCAGTGGAAAACACGGCGCTGCCATAGGTGCCGCCGATGCAGCCGGCGGCATTGATCGCCGTTTCAGCGGCGTTGAAGGTCTGGATCGCGGCCGGGATGGCTTCGGACTTCGCGTCATATTCCGCCACGATCTCGGACAGGCTGCGGCGCAGGGCAGGGGCGCAATGCGCCTCCTGCTCGGGAGTGTTGCCGATCTGGGCAAAGGTGCTGTCGTGTTTCATGCCGCGACCTCGCCGGTTTTGCTGTCGCGTTCGGCGCGATAAAGCTGGTGGGCTGCCTTGTCGTTCAGACCAAAGGAAAGCCCGTTCTGGTCGGCAAAGTGGCGCAGATCGCACAGGGCATAAATCAGCAGAGACCGCGCGTCTTCGGTGTCGTCATAGACGGCCGCCAAGGCGTCCTTGATCCGGTCACTCTGGCGTTCGGCCAGCTGGCGGGCTTCGGTCGTGCCGTAGGTCTCGGCCTCGGGCGCGATATGCTGGATCGTGACGCCGCAACAGGCGACGCCGGTGGTGCTGTCTGCATCCAGCAGGCGCGTCAGATCGGCGTGGATCATGTCGCTTTGCTCGGTCAAAGCCGCGTCCATCGGGCAATCGTAGATCAGTTGAGCGGTGACGGTGATTTCTTCTCGCATGGTGTCGGTCCTGCAAAATATAGGGGGGATAATCGGCGCGGCGTCAGATCAGGCCAGCCAGAATAAGGGCGGATTTCATGCTGTTTTCGGAGCAGATTTCGCACCAGCCGCGATCTTGGTCAGGCTCAAGATTGCTCGTGTAGCCACAGCCTGGGTTGGTGCAGATGGCAGGGCACAGGCTGTCGAAAACGCTGTCTTCGAGCAGGGCGTCGGTGGTGGTGTAGCCTTCGGTCTCGGCCAGTGTTTCGAGCAAATGCGCGTCGCTCATACGGATCTCCTTCGTGGCGATGCCCGGTTCGGTCTTTGCCGAAAATCGGGGCGGGGTTTCTGGCGAGGAAGCGCTGTGCGCGCCCCTCTCCTGAAAGCCTGCCTACCGGCGAGGGCAGGGGGGGAACCGCCGCAATGCTGAAATCAAACCCAAAGGGGAGGGGGATCACCCGGCCTGCACGAAGCCCCAGGCGCAGGAAGGTCGGGGAAACCCCTTTGGGTGCAGGTGTTCAGGGTTGCGGTGGGGGACCGGCGGTCCCCAGACGCACGGGCCATAGCCCGTGCCACAAAGGATCGGGGCGTTCGGAGCTTGCGACGAAACCCCCGCGCCCCATGCGACCGTCACCCGAATGGGCCGCTCACAAACCCGCAGCCGACCATGAGACAAACTGCGCGCCCTGGCTCGGATGAGACAGGGCCCGGGCTATTGGATCAGGGAGGATGGGGCCGAAGGGTGCGGGTCGAAGGCCAGCCATGCTGGCCGCAGACTAGGGCGCGGTGACATGATCGAGGATCATGGCAGGGGCAGCATTTTGATCCTCGAAGCAATCGCTCATCACATCGAGCGAAACACTATTTTGGGTCAAAAAAGGTTGAAACTGGTCGCGGAGAAAACTGTCCCTTCACTCCATGACCTAGCAATTCTGAGGCAGATATATTCACAACAAATCCGTCTATTTTCCCTCCCAGGCGTTCCAGAACGAACAGCAAGTTGCCGGTAAGGTACGAAATGTCTATTGCAGTTTTTTTGAGACTTTCCTTTTCTAATAGCATTGACTTTCCTCGCCCCTTTCGAGCCGGTTCAACTACATACGGAACATTATTTCCAATCATATCGCCGGTACAATATTCCAACCCTGGTCGGTATAGTCCGTGAGCAAGCTGGCAACGTACATCGTAGGCAGCGATAGCATCTTGCGACACCTTTTTCACAAGCCCACACACTTCGGGAGCCTTCTTAGTGGCACAGAACAAAAGAGCTTTTTCGGACAATTTTCTGCGTTCATTGAAGCTTTTCATTTTCCATTTTTTGGGAGCTGGAAAAGACGTTTGCGAAACGATTTCGTGGGTAAAATTGTCCATCAATTGTTCGAAGTATCCCCAACTAGCCATGATCTGTCCGACGCGGAACAAAACGTCCTTCTCCACGGCCAAAGGCATGAAATATTGACCTTTACGCAGGTCATCGACGTGCATAGCGTCCCCGTAGGTCAGCCCCACAGTCAAGTTTTCGGTGTCATCCACGAATAATGCCCTCACGGTTTAATTGGATTGCTCTCAACCGACATTCCCAAAGCGGAACGCATTTGTGCCACGCTGCGGTTTTATTACTCAGCGGTCAACCAACTCGACAGTTTAGACTCACAGTGTTCGACTGGCGGCCTGAACGTGATTGTTGGTCTGGGAGACATGTTGACCTCGTGTCCGCCAATTTTGATCGCCTGAGTCTGGAGCCTTGCCCACGACTCGTCAGCCATCTTGTTTTGCAGATCAATGTTCTTGCCGAAGTACACATTGAAAGCCTTCCTTCGCCCCGCATGTTCTTCTAATGTTCTCAGATGATCCGCGAAACCTTCCTCGCCCCTCTCTACACTCTGCGCGTGGGCAGCATCGGAGCTGCGCACGCGGCCAGAGTGAGCTGCATGTGCGGGGCAGGTCCGTGGTATTTACACAGCTTTTGGCTGCGCCAGCGGTATACAGAGCATGAGTTTCTGCGCTGGATAATGGGCAGTTTGACCTGCCCTAAATGCGGCCAACGCGACTGCATGGCCTGGGTGGTGGTCGAGGCGCTTCCCGGCAGAGCGGAAGCGGAAATGCCGGGGCAGAGCAAGGATGAGTAGGGGCGGCTTGTGCCGCCCCAGGCCCGCAGGGGCTTAGGGGTGATCGTCGCCGCCTTCGCCGTCCTTCGGCTTGGACTGGAAGGCAACCAGTTCGGTCACGGCCACCGGGAAATCCAGCTTGATCGAGAGGAAGGTTTCGCCGGTTGCGGTCTTGGTGTTCTCGAACACTGCGCCGACGCGGCGGTAGGTGGTCTGCTCTTTGCCGTCTTTGGTGAATTTGACGGGAACGGTGAGGATGAAGTTGGTCATGGCCGATCTCCTTTGTTTCGATGGCTTGAAAGGAGCGGATCGTGTCAGGGCAGGGCGCAAGCTGAAATGCGGAGGGTCCGCCGAAGGTGGAAGCCGTCTTTCTGCTTGCCGAAGCGTGAGCTGAGGGCACGGCCTGGCCGCGATCCGCGATAAGGCATCAGTGAGAAACGAAGGGGGTCAGCTATGTCCGGATGCAATCTGCATTCCTGCCGCGTTTCAGGCAAAGGCCAAGAACAGACCGCATCAGGGTTTCGCGTCTCTGTGAGTTCACCATGACCGGAACCGGCGGCATTGAATCGAGCGTGATAAACTCGGGGTAAACCAAACGGCTGCTATTGCTGGACAATCAAGAAGGGGCGGTGCGACACTCACCTCCCACCGGAATGAAAGGCAGAACCATGCGGCTCCTACTCATCCTTGCTCTGCTCTGGCCTGCCATCGCCACGGCGGAAGTGATCGCCTCGTCCTCGATCTACGTGGTGGACGGCGACACGGTACGGGCCAAAGGCGACAAATTCCGGCTGGTCGGCTTCGATACACCGGAAACCTACAAGCCGCGATGCGAGTACGAGCTGGCGCTCGGCCGCGCGGCCACGAACCGATTGCGGCAACTGATGGCGAGCGTGCGAAATGTCGATCTGGTGATCTTGCCGGGACGGGACAAATACAACCGCGGGCTGGCGCGGCTCTACGTTGGCCGCAATGACGTGGCGGATATTTTGGTCAGCGAAGGACTCGCAAGGCGATACAATGGTGGGCGCAGACAAAGCTGGTGTGGTTGATCGACCCATGCCGCGAAAGCGGCTGCCGCGCGCATAGCGCGGGGCCGGGCGGACCTGGGCGCGGCCCTGGGCCGAGCGGCCAAATCTGAATCCTCGTTCAGATCGAAACAGCCAAAAAGAAGCCCCGCCGAAGCGGGGCCAGTGTTTTTCTTCACCACAAAGAAAACTGTTATTCACATAGTAGCAGACCAGCGCATGTCTTACCAGTTTGGACCGGCCAAAATTCCGTCAAACGCACGGCGCGAGCGTGATGCGGCATCCATGCTGATCTGTCGGCACAAGAGCGAAAGGCAGGGCATCGAGCGTGATCCGCCCGGTGCTGTAGCTGTGTAGAAAGTCCAGAAGATAGACCGGATCGGCGGGGTAAGGCGCGCAATCCCATGCGCGGCGCAGCACTGCCCTTTCGTTTGCGGACAGGGCGGCGAGGCGGGCGCGGGCTTCAAGCCATTTGCGGGCGCGGCGGCTGCGATCTCGGGCCTCTTGGGTTGTCCATTGATCGGCACGGGCGCGCATCACATCATCCTCGGACGGTTGCGCCTCGGCCACCAGGTCAGCCAGAAGGGGCAGAGCCTCGCGTTCAAGGCGCTGCTTTCGGCGCAGCGCGGCACGCTTGCGGGACGTGTCGGTGAACGGGTGGCGGGGCCAGCGTTTGTGTCTCATGGCGCATCATCCAACTGCGCGGCGTGGGCATCGAGCCGCCCCATCAAAGCTGCGATGAGGTCGCGCAAGGATGCTCGGTCGGCCAGATGCAGGGCGGCGCGTTCGCCAGCCGTCAAAGCACTGGTCGCCGGTGCTGGCGCGGCGGCCGGCATATCGGCGGCAAGGCCAAGCCCGGCCAGCTCGCCTGTCAGCGGGCGCAACATCGCAACAATCTCGTGATCCTCGGCGCGGTTCGCCTGTGCGGATTTCAGGATCAGGTGCAAGCTGTCGACCATCTTGATCACGCGGCCTTTGTTTGTCTCGTTCTGGAATGCCATGTCTCAACCTCCTGCGAAGTAGGGGCAGGGCGCGAACGCCCCGCCTGCGATTTCATTCCATGCCTTCGGGCAACCAAGCGTCGATCCGCGCGGCCTGCTCGTCGGTGATGCCAAGGGCGCTGCGCATGGACGCATCGCCAAACAGGCTTTCCAGCTTCTCGGCCTTCTCGCCTTTTTTCAGCTTGGCAAAGGTGGTGGCGGTGGGGTGATCTTCGGCAAGGTCCAGAAGATCGCACCACAGATCGTTGAGATAGGGGCCACCCACGCGCTTGAAAAAGTTCTCGGCGGTGGGCGTCCAGACCTCGCGGATGCTCGGCTTGGTTTCCTTGTCCACCAATGCGGCCAGCTTCTCGTCGCCGCCCCGGTATTGCGCGGCAAGGAACCGGGTCAACTCGCCGCGCACATGCTCGGCTCCCTTCTTGCGGAAAGCCCGGAACGACGCGGCAAGGTCTTTGGTCTGCCACATATCGCGCGGCGGGTTGCTGGTCAGCCTTTCGTCCAAGCCGTAGCCTTCGGCCTCGGTGGTGGGCCAGTTCGGAACATCCGTAAGCGACACGCCAAGCGGGTTGTTCCAACGCAGATCGTGGCTCAACTGATAGGCCAGAAGGTCGAGCAACAGATCAGGATTACGCAAAACCGCGTGTTGCCGCGCGCCCTTGGCGATGCGGGACAGATCGTCGGCCAGTTTGGCGGAGATAGGCGATTTCGGCGCGGCCTCGGTCTTGTGGGCCGATGTTCTCAGAAATCCGGCCTCAATCGCGGCGGGCCTATCTTCGCGGGTAATAAGCCCCTCGATGGTCTGCACGCTGCCGCTCTGATCGACATGGATCACAACGCCGGAAACGGCCTTCTGCTCGTCGCTGAACGCGCCTGCCAGAATGTTTTCCAGAGCGGCAAACTCGGCTTGGCCTGCCTCGTCCAGAACATCCGCCTCCATCATTTCGGCCAGTTCGTCATACCGTTCGGCCTCGGCTTCGGTCAGGTCGCCTTCCTCGGCATAGATGCGGTCCAGCTTGCGATCTTCAATGAAGTTCCAGCCGATATAGGTAATGTCCGACGCCTCGGCCCATTTCCAGCCTACGGCGGTCAGGGCCTGGGCCTCGGCGTCCAGCTTGGCCGCGAACAACTCGTCCAGAAGGGCCACATCGTCCAGAAAGGTCTGCTCGGCAAACAGGTCACTGATCATGCGACCGCCTGCGGCCTCGTAAGCGTCCAGCCCGACAAAGACAGCGCGGCGGTCGGTCTGCCGCACGGCGTTGGGTTTGAGCATGTCCTTGATGCGGTGTTCGCTGTAGTTCTGACCGCGCACCTGTTCCAGCACGGCCAGCGTGTTCGCCTCGTCCTCGCTGATGGTGAAGGCGGCGGCATTGGAGAGGCTGATGTCTCCGGCTTTCAGCGCGTCCAGCACGGGCGCGGGAAGGCTTGCCAGTTTGAGCCTGCGGTAAACATGCGGCTCGGTCACGCCGTAGGCCACGGCGATTGCGGGCACGGTGACGCCGCGCCGCTCCATCGCGCCAAAGTCGCGGATTTCATCTGCCGGGTGCAGGGCTTCGCGTTGCGCGTTCTCGCTGGTGGCCCAAAACGCGGCGGTATCAAAATCGGGGGCCATGCGGACGGTCACGGTCTGAAACCGGGGATCGTCCTGCAACAAGGCAAGCGCGCGAAACCGCCGGCCACCTGCCACGATGCCAACCTTGCCTGTCTCGTCGCGCAAGCCTGCGGGGTTCTGGATCAAGCCAAGCTGGCGGATGTTCTCGGCAAGGGCTTCGATCGCGTCCTCGCTCACGATGCTGCGCGGGTTCATGTCGTGCAGATAGAGGTCTGCAAAGGGGATTTGCTCGTCGGTGGCGGCAATGATTTTGCTTTGGTCTGTCATGGGTCTGTTCCTTGGTCTGTGGTGAAGGGGTGGGGTGCCGCACCTTGTCCGGTGCGGCGGGTCCGCTTGTGCGGCGCTAGTATTCGTGGCGTTGCAGAATGGTCAGAACGCGGCGGGTTTCAGAGGTATCCGCCGGGGCCTCGCTGCCGTATTTGTAAGCGCGGTCGTAGAGGTCGATCTTCCAGAACAGCTTGACGGTTTCGCCTGCGCATTCGATTTCAAACGCGCCAAAGCTGTGATCGCCGTAAGGGTCATTGTCCTCGGTGAAGGTGTCGAATGCCTGCACGGCCCGCATGATCTGAACCTGTGCGCCTGCGGACAGGCAGGCCACGCTTTGGGTCACGACGATCTTGCCGGGGATGGTAAAGTCAGCGCCCCAGGTCTTGCGGAATTGATCGTTCTGCTTGGCAATCACCTGCGCTTCGGCCTCGGCCTCTGTCAGTTCAACAGCGTCGGTCATGCTGCCTCTCCCGTGTGCAAAGTGACGTTTTCCACGCGGCCTTCGTGGAACAGGCGCGATGCCTTGCGAAACGACGCGGCATAGTCGTTCTGAGGCGGGGTGAGCATGTTGAGAATGGCAATGGGGCAACGCTCGTTGTTCGGACCCATCGTTTCGTCAACGAATTTCCAGCCGACTTCGCTGTCGGTGCGGTGCTGCAATACGGTCATGCAGATCACGTCGCGGCGGTCGTTCTCGACAACCTCGACAGCGGCATAGGTGACAAAGCCGTAGCCATGCCCGATCACATGCCTGTCGGTCGAGAAGGCCAGCACCTTGATACCAGCGCGTTCAACTTCCTTGAGCGCATACCGTGCCGCTTCGGCGTCGGTTCTCACGTGATGATAGGCGGTCGTGTAACCCATTGGGCAACTCCTTCGTGGTGGTGCCACGTTTCCGGTCTTTGCCGAAAATCGGGGCGGGGTTTCTGGCGAGGAAGCGCGAAGCGCGCCCCTCTCCTGAAAGCCTGCCTCCCGGCGAGGGCAGGGGGGGAACCGCTGCAACTCTGAAATCAAAGCCAAAGGGGAGGGGGATCACCCGGCCTGCACGAAGCCGCAGGCGCAGGAAGGTCGGGGAAACCCCTTTGGGTGCAGGTTTTCAGGGTTGCGGTGGGGGACCGGCGGTCCCCTTACGGACGCGCGGAACGCGCGGCCCAGGATGCAGGGGCGTTCGGAGCGTGCGACGAAACCCCCTGCTTATGTGATCTGCGCTGGCGCGGATCTCCGATCCAGCATTCGTCAGAGCTTTCCAGCCCGCCCCGGACAAGGGGACGGGGCAGGGTCTTGCAGGCGACGAGCTGGACGCGCCAACATAAAGCGAAGGATGGCGAGGCGACTTGTGGGAAGGTCTGACGCCGCCCCATGCGACCGGCACCCGAAAGGGCCGCTCACAAGGCCGCAGCCGACCATGAGAAAAAGCCCGCGCCCTGGCTCGGATGAGACAGGGCGCGGGCTATTGGATCAGGGAGGATGGGGCTGAAGGGTGCGGGGCGAAAGCCGAATGCCGGCTGTAGCCTAGAGCGCGGTGACATGATCGAGGATCATGGCAGGGGCCACGGCCCAACTCTATGTTTTGGTACAATTCTCAATCGGATGTTGTATTATCAGCCTTGCAGGTTCGCGCGCCTTCCCGCGCCGCCTGAACTCAAATCCAGCAGAGGCGCAGATCAATGACAGCAAAGGCTTTTCAGCATCGCGGCGAGCAATACGAGACAGTATTCAAGCCCGGAACCTACGGCGATTACTTTGAAACGACAGATAGCGCGGGCAAGCACATCGAAAGCGTCTTGGCGGAGGCGGAGGGCGACATAGATGGCGCGATCACCGCGCTCAGGCGCCGGTTGGACGAAGGGAAAATCAGTTATCTGCGCGAAGCTCTGCGCGTGACAGCAGCGGCATATAAAGAAACTCAGACGCTCAACAAGGATGAGGGAAGATGAAAGACAATGTTATCTCACTCGATCAATGGCGCGACCTGTCAGATCTGGTCGGCGGTGACTTGTTTCGTGATCCCTTTAAACTGGAAGCAATGCGGTTGGTTCATCGGCAGTGCGGATCGGATGTGACTTGGGACAGATTTTGCTATCTGGTGCACACAGAAATCAGAGGTGAGCTGGCCGTCGCGCCCACGGGGAAGGGTAAAGGTTTGCCGAGCGGATCAATACCATTCCAAACTCCCAGATAGACGCTTTATGGCACGCCGGGCTCACTGGTCAGTGGTCCAATTTCTGCTATCGCCCAAGAAGCGTTCGTATCTCTGTGCGGTGATCTGCATTTCCTCGAAGATGCGCGTTCGTTCGGCATCGAGGCAGGCGGTGTATCGGGAAGCATCGCGAAAATACTGATTGAACTCGTCTTTGAACTCTTCGCGGTATTCCTGCGCCAGCTCCGGCGTGGTCAGCTCCGGTGCTATCGGCGGATTGCACCATTCGGCGGTGGCGGCGCCTGGGCCGAAGGCGGCGATCGCCGCGACGATGACGGGAAAAGCCTTCACGGGTTGATTGTCCCGTCTTTGACCGCCTGTCCGTGGACGGCCCGTTTCGCCGCAAAAACGCTTGCGCCGTAGGTCTTCCGGATCTCAGAAACGCGCCGGTCATAGGCGTCATTCCCGATCGCTTTTCGCAGGTTGTGCTCGTGGAAATCCTTGTTGGCGTGGGGCGCGGGCTGCGCCATGAGGATCAGCGGATCGGGACAGGCCGGGGCAGGGGCCTCCGCTTTTCGTTGCGGTTTCTCTGCCGCCTGAAACTTCGGTTTCGCCTTGCGGACAAAGGCGATCAGCCAAGACAGCGGCGCGTAAGCATGGCGGTTCCGGGTGTTGAGCATGTGGAAACCGGCCCACAAGAACTGCGTGTCCATGCTTTCGGCTTCTGTGCCTTTCTTCGCCGTCTCGATCACGGTTGCGAACGGCGTCTGGTAAACCGACCCAGCCCCTTCTGAAATCTGAATTGTCGAAGGCGTATGATTATTACTTTTTGTTCTACTATAAGGAGAAGGCGGAACTGTGGTTCCGGTTACTCGTTTTTCCGCAGGAATCTCGGCCTGTTCCGAGGCCACGGATTCCGCGGCTTCTGACGCGTTATCCTCGGGGTCATAGACCTTGGTGAAGGCGAACAGATGGCGGGCGTGATGCCGACGTTGGATGGTCAGGCCGAAAAGGCGCGTCAGCTCGTCCAGGGCGTGCCGGACCGCGCGGTCACTGAGATCCGTCATGGCCTGCAATTCTTTCATGGTGAAGGCGGCAAAGCCTTTCGGCGCGCCGCGAAACACTCCGTCATAGCTGATGTAGCCGGCCAGGGTATTGGCGATGCGCAGCGCCGCCCCTGTCATGGGGGTGCGCGCGAAAAGGCGCATGAAATCCCCGCTATGGGGGATGGTTGATGTGGTCACTGGTCTTGTCCTCGCTTGTTAAAGCGAGACGGTGACGGGCAAATTTTTCTTGTTCGCACAGGTGCGGTTTTTTCTTGCTCGTCATGTAGGGAGAGGTTAGAACAAGACCTGAGAAGTTATGGTCGATCCCGGGACGGCAATCCCTCGGCTCTTAAAACCCCCCCCCGCAGGTTTCCGCCTCGCGGGGGTTTTCATTTGTTCTGTGCTGACTGCTCCGATCTTTTTGATTCTGGATTATCGGTTAGAAACTTTCATACAGCTTGTTGATGCGTGTCGCAATTATAGTTGTCGGCCAAAACCTGCGCACAAGGGCTAGTAGTTGACCTGCTCCTTGTCATAATTGCCCTGATAATCGCGCCATTCGACCAGGACGCCCCGCAGGTTTCGGGGGCAGCGACGGTCGCGGCCCTCAAATGCGGCCGGAACTACTTCGGAATCGCGCCACGAAAACCGGCCTTGGCTGTCATAGGTCCCGATGCGTATGTCTTTGTAGGAGTGGCATTCCTCGCCCCACTCTCTGACGCGTACCTGGCTCACCCGGATCGAGCGGATGAAATCGAACGCGGGGCCGGACACGTCAATGTCGGCAGATTGAACGGGATGAACCATGGTGCTGTCCGAAAACGGCAGGTTGTCCGTCTCGCGGTAGACGGCGGGTTGAGGTTTCAACGTGAAGCCCTCTGGCGCGGGCGCAGGAAAGGATTGCTGCGGCACGCTTTCGTCCATGAGAATTTCGTAGATGCGGTCGGCTGTGAGGGTGGAGGGATCTACCTCGAACGACGCGCCCATCGGACAACGCCAGATTTGCAGCGGAGGCTCGATCGGAAAGGGCGTGATCCGGCGGATGAATGTGGCGCGGGCCGCAGAGCATTCGGGCGAGCTGGGCCAGCCACCGGCGAGGCAAAGCAGGATCGCGCAGTCAATGGGATATGCTTCGGCTGGCGCAGGGGCGGCAATCGTAGCGGAGACTGAGATGGCTGCGGTGAGCGCAGTCGATCTTAAAAAGGTCAGCATAGTTTTCCCTCGTCACATGACTCTATAGTAACGATATTAACTCTATAGAGTTATGTAGCGCAAAAACCAACGCTTTGGCAACGCAAGAACTGTGGTCCTTTGCAGGACGGGGCGAAATGACACTGCAAGCCGCGTGAGCTATGAGGCTGTGTGAGAAGTGGCCATTTTGGCATCGAAGCGTATGCTCTTCTCCAGAAATGGGAGGGAGATCATGGCGCGCGTTGGCTATCCTACAGACCTTACCGATGAACAATGGGCGCTGATTGCGCCGCATCTGCCGCTTCCCCGTCCTGGCGGCAGACCTCGGCGAACGGATTTGCGGGCCGTGGTCGATGGGATCCTTTATCTGCTGCGCACAGGATGCCAGTGGCGTCTTCTTCCGCTCGATTTCCCGCCTTGGGGTACGGTCTGGTCATATTTCCGGCAGTGGCGGATCGATGGTGTATGGGGCCGTTTGCATCGGGCGCTCTACCGTGCCGCCCGGAAAAAATCGGGCCGGCGCCCTGATCCCACAGTTGTCATCATGGACAGTCAATCGGTGAAGACGACAGAAAAGGGGGCGTTCGTGGCTTTGATGGGCATAAGATGGTCAAGGGGCGAAAGCGACAGATGCTCGTTGATACACAGGGCTTTCTTATTGCCTGCCGCGTCGAGCCTGCGGGCATGTCGGATCGTCGGGCAGCCCGTTTCCTGGCTGGCGGGTTATCCCCGCTATGGCCGACAGTCCATACTGTGATCGCAGACGCTGGCTACGAGAGCAAAGGGCTGTCACAAGACCTGAAGGATCGAAACGGATGGAAGCTGACGATCGTCAAACGCAAGGAGCAAGCGTTTAAGATCGCCGGACTTAACTGGATCGTTGAACGCAGTTTCGCCTGGCTTGGCCGGCACCGTCGACTGTCAAAGGATTACGAATATCGGGTACAGACGTCCGAGACGCTCATCACGATTGCCGCATGCGCCCAGATGGTCCGCCGGATCGCACCGCGTTGACTTCTCACACAGCCTCTCAGTTGTGGAGCTTGTCTACTGGAACAGGCGTGAGGCTGCGTGGGTGTTACCGCAGTTGACGGGATAGACAAAAACGGTGGTTTTTGCCGATGACAGAAAGGGTTGAGTTTTGGCGCATCCTGCGCTGCGGAGAAGGTCTGGAGTGAGCCCTTTTTGCAGTTCACTGCACATAGCGCGAAGGGGCGCAGTCCATCTTGGTTCACTTCACGGCGATTCTGAATCGGACAACTCAGTCTCAGACCGTTTCGTCCGCATGTCCGCAAGAATTTGAACGCGCGGTTCATGCCGCTTGCGATACAGAAACCGTGCCCAGAGGGCGAAGGCCCATGACATCCAGCCCGCGTCGATTTCAATGACGTCGCGCAGCCTGGACCCTGACTGCTGTGGTTCCACGGTCAGAGTGTGACGCCACGATTTGACGCCTGCGCCCTTTTCAGACGACCGCAAAATCATTGCTTCGTCGTCGCATTCCAGGACTTCCATGAAATACGGCTGAGGCGGTAACTTCCCGAAAAGCGACACCTGCACGGTAATTTTCTGGCCTTGGTATACGCGACCGCTCGGCAACCCTTCGAAGCTGACAACCCCATCCATGATGTCCTTGAGTGCATCGAGGTCCGTTGCCACCGCCCAGACCTCCTTCGCCGGTGAGGCGTATTCGTGTTCGAGGATGACGGTCTTCACAGTCGCTCCTGTGGTTCAAAAAGCTATCCCTGCTTGATTGACCTAAACCGGACATCTGCGCAACCGCAGCGAAAGCCATCTCTGTCCCGCACACCGGACACAAACCCAGTGACAGAACCTGCACGCCAAAAACGGTTCTCTGATTGCGGCCTTGTCAAGCGGGTGAGCGGTTTGTCCGTCCGGGGTCATGGTTCTCTCCGAGGTCGCGGATGCGCCTCATGATGGTGTTCGGTGGTGGATCGTCTCCAATGTCGTTTGCGGGGTGAGCAGGCGAGCCTGCATCCCAACCGTTTTTACGAGATCGATCAACCTCCGTCCCGTCGGGACTTCGCTTCCCGCCTTCGGGGCGGGAACTCAGATCAGGCAGTGGCCTCCTTTGTCCATTGATAGTCGGTTTCGTTCTTCCACAGCGTCAGCATCAGCACGGCGATCTTGCGCGCGGTGGCGACCGCCGCCTTGCGGAATCCGCGCCGTCCGGCCAGTCGGACAGACCAACTCTTGAGCGGCGAGAAGCGTTTGACCTGGCGGATCAGGCAGGAAGCGGCCTCGAACAGCAGACCGCGCATGGCGCCATCACCGCATTTCGACACGCGCCCGGACCAGTCGATTTCACCGGATTGATGGCGTTTCGGCGTGAGCCCGAGGAAAGCACCGACATCGGATGCTCGGCTAAAACGGTTAGGGTCATCGATCAGGGCGATGAAGCTTAGCGCGTTGACCGGGCCGACGCCGGGGATCGTCATCAGGCGGCGCGCGACAGGATGGGCTTCGGCCCTCCCTTTCACGACTTTGTCCAAGTCATCTGCTGCTTGGCACAGCGTTGCATGTGCGGCGATAAACCCATCAGAAATTGCGCGCAGAACCGTATCACTCTCCCCAGCTGCCGCGAGCTGATCCCGGAACGCCTGCCTCTGCCGCCCCTGGCCGATGCCGGTCATGCGGATGCCGAAGGTCTTCAGGACGCCGCGGATGTGCCCTTCGAGGTCTTTTCGCAGTCGGATCAACCGTTCCCGCGCTCCGACCAGACAGCGCAGTCGATCGGCGTCTTCGCTTCGGATGTGCACCGGAGTGAACCAGCCGGTCCGTGCGAGCTGCGCCAGTCCTTCCGCGTCCGCAGCGTCTGACTTGTTCAGTCGCGCCGAGAGGCTTTTGTGCGCCTTGCGCGCATCGATGCAGGTTGCCGGCAACCCCAGCCGAGCCATCCCTCGCTGCAACCAGATCGAGAGCATGCCGCTCTCATGTGCGATGCGTCGAGGTTCGAGATCGCGGTTGCGAAACCAGCCTGCGACGCCTTCGGGGTCGGCAGGACAGGCCCCGCGCGCTACGATCGCTCCATCCTCATCCACGACACAGATCGAAATCTCTTTCAGCGACACGTCCAAACCGGCATAGTGTTCCATAGGTCGTTCTCCTCACGGCTTTTTTCCATGAGGCCAACATACCGGACCTCGTTCGCCTCCGGAGAGCGACCGCCGCAATCACACCATGTCGTTATTGCCGATGACAGAAAGGGTTGAGTTTTGGCGCATCCTGCGCTGCGGAGAAGGTCTGGAGTGAGCCCATACTGTGAATCTGGTTTTCATGCTGCGCGCGCTCGCAGCGCGCCGATCCGCTGCACTGCCGAATTTCTCTCGCTGCATGGCCGAGGAGAATGCAGCCATGAACTTCGTTCCGGTTCCCGGACACCGGGGTAAAGTACCCCTGTCCAAGAAAGGAGCATGGAATGGGACAATCGAGACGAACGTTCACAGATGAATTCAAAGCCGCAGCTGTTGGTCGGCTTTATAAGCCTGGTGCCACACAAACCGGCGTGGCCAGGGAGCTGGGTGTGACGAGCGAGCAGTTGCAGTATTTTGCGGCAGCAGCGAGATCGTGCGAGAAAGACCGGCTCCTTCCTGCCATTCACCTTATACGCCAGCCGGTTCGCCCACCATCAGACAGCGAGCCACGCGCCTTCTGAGGACGGCGCTCTGGAAGCGATGGGCCGGTTATCATGTCCGCTGCAGCACTGAAACGCGGAAGAATTGCCCTGGCGTTTTGAACCAGCAGCCTGATGCGTGGACGCGGAAGGCTTCAGGCGGTGTCAACTCACGCAGCAGGCCCTCGTAGCCTGTCTGCATGCCAGTTAACGTGCTCTTCGGCAAAGCTGGCGACAAAGTAATAGCTGTGATTGTAGCCGCTATGCGCCCTGTAGGAGAGCGGCACTGAAACGTCTTTCGCAGCTTCCACAAGTTCCTGCGGGCGCAGCAGATCGAGAAACTGATCCTCGCCGCCCTGGTCAACGAGGATATCCTGCTGCCAGCCTTTGCTGCGAAGCAGTCGGCTGGCGTCATAGTCCCGCCACATGGTTTCATCCGTGCCGATGTATGCCGCCAATTGCTTGCGCCCCCAATCCGACTTGGTGGGGTTGGTAATCGGAGCAAAGGCCGAAACTGAGCGGAATTGCTCGGGGTTTTGAATGGCCAGGGTCAGCGCGCCATGACCGCCCATGGAATGGCCTGTGATCCCCTGCTTCTCAGTGACCGGAAACGCGCCGCACACCAGCGCATAAAGCTCCCGGGTAACATAGTCGTACATGCGGAAATGCGGTGCCCACGGTCTTTGGGTCGCGTTTACATAAAAGCCCGCACCCTGCCCCAGATCATAGGCTTCGTCATCGGCCACGTCTTCGCCGCGCGGCGACGTATCCGGAAAGACCAGCGCCAAGCCGCGTTTGGCGGCATATTGCTGCAATCCCGCCTTGGACATGGCGTTTTCATGGGTGCAGGTCAGGCCGGAGAGATACCACAGGACCGGAACCGATGTGGTTTCCGCTTGCGGCGGCAGGTAGATACCAAAGGTCATGTCGCAGCCACAGGCATCTGAGCGATGCCTGTAGACTGCATTTTTGCCGCCGAAACATGTGGTGTTTTCGATCAGCTCCATCGATCAGAATTCCACCACTGCACGGATGCTTTCACCCTTGTGCATCAGCTCGAAGCCTTCGTTGATCTGGTCCAAAGTCAGCTTGTGGGTGATCATCGGGTCGATCTCGATCTTGCCGTCCATGTACCAATCAACGATCTTTGGCACGTCAGTGCGGCCGGCTGCGCCGCCGAACGCTGTACCACGCCAGCTGCGGCCAGTGACCAGCTGGAACGGGCGGGTGGAGATCTCGGCCCCGGCCGGCGCCACACCGATGATGATCGATTCACCCCAGCCCTTGTGCGCCGCTTCCAACGCGGTGCGCATCACGTTCACATTGCCGGTGGCGTCAAAGGTATAGTCGGCGCCGCCGCCGGTCAGCTCGACCAGATGCGCCACCAGATCGCCCTCGATTTCGGCCGGGTTCACGAAATCGGTCATGCCAAAATGCGTGGCCATTTCAACCTTTCCCGGGTTCAGGTCAACACCGACGATCTGGTCGGCACCGGCCATCCGCAGGCCCTGGATCACGTTGAGGCCGATACCGCCGAGGCCGAAAACCACCGCGCGGGAGCCGATTTCCACCTTGGCGGTGTTGATCACAGCACCAATGCCTGTGGTGACGCCGCAGCCGATGTAGCAGACCTTGTCGAACGGCGCGTCCTCACGGATCTTTGCCAGCGCGATCTCCGGTACCACGGTGTGGTTGGCAAAGGTCGAGCAGCCCATGTAGTGGTGGATCGGGGTGCCGTCCAGCATCGAAAACCGGGTGGTGCCGTCCGGCAGCAGGCCGGCGCCTTGCGTCGAGCGGATCGATTGACACAGGTTTGTTTTGGGGTTGAGGCAGTACTCGCACTCGCGGCACTCTGGCGTGTAAAGCGGAATGACGTGGTCGCCCGGCTTCAGGCTGGTCACGCCTTCGCCGACCTCGACCACAACGCCTGCGCCCTCATGGCCCAGGATCGCCGGAAAGATGCCTTCTGGGTCGTCGCCGGAGCGGGTGAATTCGTCGGTGTGGCACAGGCCAGTTGCCTTGATTTCCACCAGAACCTCGCCCGCCATCGGGCCTTCCAGGTTCACTTCCATGATTTCCAGCGGTTTGCCGGGGGCAACCGCAACGGCCGCACGGGTCTTGATCATCAGTTTTCTCCAGTTGTGAAGGGATCAGCCCGCATGAGCATTGCAGGCTGCTTTTTTGCAGTTTTTTGTGTTCTAGAACTTCAGGGCAACAAACGCTGAGATGGAGTTATCATCTACGCCGGTGACGCCGAACTTGTTGCGGAAGTAGGTGTATTCCAGACCAATGGATGCTCCACCTTCCTGGCCCACATCCCAAACCAGCTGGGGTGAAGCAACAATTTGATCGTCCACACCAGATCCTTGGTCGCCAATGAAGTCAGTGAAGCCGCGAAAGCTCATGTTTGCATTGCCCAGAGTGAATGGTGCGTTCCAAACGAGTGTTGCCTGATAGGTCATATCCAAGTCTCGATTGAACGGGTCGACGAGATTGTCATAGGCGTAGAGGCCGAATGTGAAGACATTGAAGCCCGGCACATTGAAGTCCGCTCGCACCCCCGGAGCGGCAACCAAAAAGTCGGTACCATGGAACAACCCAAAATCAAGGCCGACATCCTTGACAAAGCCATCTTCCCTGAAGTTGATGCCGAAGTTGCCCCCATTCAGGTGAGCGTAAATCTCAGCGTAATGATCAACTTCGCGGCCTGTTCCTTCATGGTCTTGAAAAAGATCAACAAAATAGAACAGGTCACCCCAGTTAAATAGCGTGAACTGCTCCACGGTCAGTGTCGTTCGGCTGGTTGTGTCGAATCCATTTGCCCCCAGGTGGTAGCCGTCTCCGTAGTGAAGCTGAACTTCGCCAGTTGAAAACAGTATCTCCGCGCCGGCAGCCGCCGGCATTGCAACTCCGGCAAGCCCCGAAAAAGCCGCCACCGAAAGCGCTTTCAGACCCTCATTCCTTGATTTCATTTTCTTCTCCCTGTGAGTGGTTGGTGAGGCCCGTGTTGAAGAGGACGGGCACGTTCTCTCCTTAAGCCAAGGCTTTTTCAGGTCTTCCGGCCTGTCACATTGGATGGAATTGGAGATTCCTGGCGGGGAGCTAGTTCCACCACCGGCTGTTGGATTGTTTGAATTGCGCCAAATGAGGTAAACTCAGGTTTGCCAGAGAAAAGCCCTCTATGCCCATGCGCTTTGGAAAGGCGGGCGCCCGATGGGAGGTAGCAAGCAATCACCGGGCGCCCAGGATAGCCGGACAGGATGGGCCGGCTAGGGGAGAGGGTTAGCGCTCAGGCAACTGCTTTTGAGCTGTCTTTCGCGGCTGGCCCTGCAGGGAAGACGCCCGACATCACGGTAAAGCCCGGGATGCGCTTGAAACGGTCACTCCAGCGGCGGATTGCCGGGTAATCGATGCGTGGAATGCCGCCTTCCTCGGAAAGCATGATGTAAGGGAAGCAGGCAATGTCAGCGATGGTGGGGTGGTCGCCAGGGCAGATCCAGTCCTGACCCGCCTCTTCCGCAAAGAAGAGATGTTCATCCAGCACCCGGAACAACCGGTGTGCTCCAGCCCTCGCGGCCTCGACGTCGATGTGGTTGTAGAACAGCGCGTCATGCAAGCGGGCTGCCGAGGCCGTTCCGGTGATCCCGTCAGCAAAAGCCAGCCATTGCGAGATCTGCCCCAGCATCTCCGGATTGTCCCGAGGGTACCATTTGCACGACGGGTCATATTTCGAGGCCAGGTAGACCAGGATCGCCTGGGCATCGCGCAGCACAAGGCCGTTGTCGTCGATGACCGGCAGTTGCCCGAGAGGGTTAATCTGGCGGAATTCCGGGGATTTGTGCTGGTTGCCCGGATAGAAGTCGATCAGCTCTGATTTGTACTCGACCCCCAGGAATGAGAGCAGAAGGCGCAGCTTGTAGCAATTGCCGGAGAGTTCGTAGTCGTAGAGTTTCAGCATGCTGGCACCTCAGATATCCAGGATGAGACGGTCGGACGCTGCGCGCGACACGCAGGTCATGATGGATTTGCCTTCGGCTTTCTCAGCGTTGCTCAGGTAAACATCCTGATGGATCACTTCACCCTCGATCACGCCGCAACGGCAGGTGCCGCAGGCGCCCTGCTCGCAGGAGCTCGGCATGTCGATGCCGTGTTCACGCAGCACCTCCAGAATTGTCTTGCCTGCGGGCACCTGCAAGGTCAGCGCCGAGCGGGCAAGATCGACCTCGAATGCGGTGCTGTCATCCACCTCGGCGGTATTGGCAAAATACTCGAAATGCACGGCTTCATCCGTCCAGCCCTGACTTGCCGCGATCCCGCGGGTCGCCTCCAGCATCGGGCCGGGGCCGCAGATATAGACGTGGCGGGCGAAACCAGGCTCCGCTAGAACCTCCTTCAGTTTGGCACCGGTTGCCTCTGGGCTCAGACCTTTATGAATGGTCAGAGCGCGTTCGAATTCGCCGATCTGCTGTTTGAAGGCCACGTGGTCGTCCGACTGCACGAAGTAGTGGAATTCGAAGCTCAGGCCCTGGGCATTCAGCGCCCGTGCCATGGCGATCATCGGGGTAACGCCAATGCCGCCGGCGATGAACACGGTGTGCTCGGCATCGCGGCGCAGCGGGAAGTTGTTGCGCGGTGCGGAGATCGCCAGCACATCGCCTTCCTGCAGGCTGTCATGCACCGCCGCCGAACCGCCGCGGCCGTCCCCTTCGCGCTTGACGCCGATGGTGTAGTGATCGGTCTCGCCCGGCCCGTTGGTGATCGAGTACTGCCGCACCAGACCGTTGGGCAGATGCACGTCGATGTGCGCGCCGGGCTGGAAGGTCGGCAACTGGCCCTTGATCGGTTCCAGGCGCAGGCTGACGATGCCCTCGGCGGTCATTTCTTTCTTGACCAGTTGCACCCGCAGTTCGGCCTTGCGTCCGTCGGTGCCGAGCGCCGGGATGTCGACCAGGTCTTCGGAGACCTTGGCTATGACCGGCTCATATGGAGCAGGGGCCTCCTGTTTGGCGGCCAGCACCTCGACACGGTCACGCAGTTCCTGCATCAGCCAGCTATGGGTCTGCAGCAGCTCGGCCCGCCCAGCACCGGCAGGCGCCTGGTTGACCAGGCCGCGCATCACCGAGTGGTTGCTGTCCATCGGCTGCACAAAGATGCGGACGGCGGTGCCGTCGCCGGCGGTCACAGTGACCGAGCCGTCATCGTTGGCCGCGCCCTTGCAGCTGTCGTCCCAGCCGTAGCCCAGCAGCGCTTCGGCAACCATATTCATCGGCGCAAAGACCGGCACCGCCCGCAGCACGGTTGCGCTGTCAAAGCCATCCAGCGAAAGCAGATCGCCAGAGGCTTCTTCGCCGGACCAGACCAGCCCGTGGGATTCGATTGCCGGGTAGGTGTTGTTGCAGATGGTGCGGGCCGGCGCATCCGCCGGGTGCGCCGGAATGTAAGTGCAGCCGGCGGTGCGGTTGGCATAACGCCAGCCGTGGTACTGGCACTTCAGCTCGGTGCCGTTGTTAATACCAATCGAAAGCCGCACGCCGCGGTGCAGACAACGGTTCTCCCAGACATTGACGTGGCCGTCGTCGGCGCGCCAGACGGCGAATTCCCTCCCCAGAAGCTGCGCTTGGTATACATGGCGTTTCGGCAGATCCGAGCTTGAGGCGATCGGATACCAGTTGCTGTGCAGGTCGGACATCATTTTAGATTTCCCTGTTGGTTTTCTTGGTCACGCAGCCGGGGGGATCACGCCATAGGTGATCCCTTTCCCGGACAGCCACCTGCGGTAGGCGATTGCGGATTTATCCGCGCGAATGGGCGTTTCTGCCCTTGGGTCCAGCGGCAGGCGCTTGGGGTACTGGTTTTCCAGGATTGGCTTATCCTGGCCAAAGATGGTCTGCTGAAACAGCCGGATATCCGTGTCGTTGTTGGCGTCGTCCAGCAAAGAGAGAAGCATATGCACCCTAACCTGTTCCTGGTTGAACGGCTGGATGAAGATCGCAATCACGTCTTTTCGGCTCTCATCCAAGGGGCTGGATTTGTAGAGCACCGAGCAGAACGGGT
This sequence comes from Primorskyibacter flagellatus, assembly GCF_900176485.1. Lineage (GTDB taxonomy): Bacteria > Pseudomonadota > Alphaproteobacteria > Rhodobacterales > Rhodobacteraceae > Primorskyibacter > Primorskyibacter flagellatus. The sequence goes on along the minus strand of NZ_FWYD01000019.1, from coordinate 34,674 downwards.
GCGGCACCCGGTAGATGTAGTCCACGTCGGCACCGCCGCTGGAGGCCGCAGCCGCCATCGGCTGCCAGAACTTGCAGTTCGACGCGATGATTTCGTCACGCTCTTCCGATACTTCGACGAAATACTCTTTCACCTCGGTATGCGGCTCTGCGCCGAGGATGTCGGTGTGGACAAAGGGAAAGTGTCCCATATCCAGGAAATTCTCGACCAGCCGCGGAGCCGAAACATTCACGCCAAATGTTGCAGCATGAATGTTGCGGCGGTCTGCTTCAGCATACTCTGGAATTGGGAATATATCGCTATTTGGCGAGCCCAGCGTTGTCCAGACATAGCCGTAGCGCTCCTGTACCGGCAAAGTGTTCTGCTCCGGAACACCGCCCGGCACACCTTCATGTGCCCAGACGACCACTTCTCCCGCAGCGTTTCGCGCATAGGCGATCTGCTGCTCCAGCAGGATTGTTTGCTGTGCTCCCGGCTCTTCTAATTCCGCGATCGGTGCAATCGTGTACCAAAGGTTCAAAGCCACTTGGTCTTCGCATTTCGGTTTGGACACGGATTTTCCTCCTGTCATGCTTCGGTTGCCGGGATGGCGCCATAACTCACAGAGTGATCTCGCAGCCAACGGCGGTACAGGATCGCAACCTTGTCTGCCCGGATCGGTGTTTCGGCGCGCGGGTCCAGCGGCAGCCGCCGCGGAATCTGGTTTTCCAGGATTGGTTTGTCCTGGGCAAAGATCAGCTGCATGAACCAGCGGATATCGGGTTCCTTCATGCCTTCCTTTATGTAGCAGAGCATGTTGTGAACCACGCATTCCTCCGGCCCGACTGGCTGGATGAACAGGACGATGTAGTCCTTGCGGTCCGGGTAAAGCGGGTTGGTCTTGTAGAGCGCCACGATGTAGGGGCGGTAGACCCTGTACTTGTACTCGACCTCGATCCCGCCTTCGGCAGTGGGGGATGCCACCGGCTGATGAAAGTAGCACTCTGTCGCGATGATCTCGTTATCTTCAGTCAGCTCCACTTCATAGGGAGCAACCTCGGTATGCGGCTCTTCACCCAACCAGCCGTTGTGGACAAAGGGAAAGTGCCCCATGTCCAGGAAATTCTCGACCACCCGCAAACCCGACACTTTAACTGGGAATGAGCCGCCGCTGATGATGTAACGGTCGTCTTCGAATGCTTCGGGTATGTGAATGGTCTCTCGTTCCGGAGATCCAAGGCTGGTCCACACAAACCCGTATTTGATCTGACAAGGCAGTTGCTGCTTCCCGTCAGCAAGCGTTACGGCCACTTGACCGTCCCGACCTGCGGTAACGGCAACTTCAACACCCAATAGGTATGTCTTGCAGGAACCGGCCTGCAGAAGCTGATCGAGATCGGCAACGACGTGCCAGTCGTCGATCAATATCCTGTCGTTGCATGTCATTACGCAGCTCCCTGATTATTCGTCTTGCGGTGGCTTGCCAGTAACGGTAGTCAAAAAGGTGCAGATTGCATATCAATTTTAACAGAACAGACTTTCAATAATATCCTGATAGTCTTTCAATCATGAAAAGATTATAAATCAATGTATGTCCAGCGCAGGCGGCGCTGGACGTGTCGACACACAGGCTTTTGCCAACAGAGATATGATCAGGAAGGTCGTGCCATCGCCATGGGGAACCGTTCAGATGAGATATCCAAGATTGTCACTCGGGCAATCATTCACAAACAACTGCTGCCCGGCTGCAAGCTGAGCGAGCAGACATTGGCGGACATTTTCAGCGTCAGCCGCGCCGTCGTGCGGCAAGCGCTGATCCGCCTCAGCGAAGACGGGCTGGTCACAATGGAGCGCAATCGCGGAGCGTTCGTGTCCAAGCCAACCTACAGAGAGGCTGTAGAGATATACGATGCGCTCACCATACTTGAGCAGGGCGTCGCAGCTCAGCTTTCCGGCAGGCTGGGTGCGCAGGGCTGGGCTGAACTGCGCCACCACGTGGAACTGCAGCATAAAGCGGTCGAGGAAAAAAACGACCAGTTGTCCGATCAGCTGGGATCAGGGTTTCATGAAGTTCTGGTCCGTTTGTCGCGCAACACAGTCATACAGCAGATGCATGCTCAGCTTATCCGCCGGACTGCCCTGCTGCGCTCACTGGTCAGTTCCCGCTTCGACTATTGCGGCTTGCTGCACGACCACGGGGTGCTGATTGACCTGCTGGAGCAAGGCAAGATCGCCGAAGCCCAGGAGCTGATCGCAGTCCACCATCATAACGTGGTCAAGGGGTATCTCATGGATGATGAGCCCCAGCCGGAAATCGACACACGGGAGGCACTCTCCCGCTACGTGTCCCAAGAAGCATAGGCCTGAGACGGCTCCAACAAACGAAAAACCAAAACTGGAACGTCTCACAACAGAAAGGCCGCTTGCGAAATTTAAGTCATCAACCTCAACAGGGAGAAAACGATGAAACGCGCAACAAGAAGAGACATTCTGAAGTATGGAGCGTCAGCTGGCCTCGCCGCCGGCCTGGCCGGGCTGCCGGCAATCAGCCGGGCGAGCGAAACGCTGAAAGTTGGGGCCGTCTACGTCTCACCTGTATCTGACATCGGGTGGACCAAGCAGCACAGCCTAGGGGTAGAGGCGATCAAGGCCGAGTTCGGTGAAAATGTTGAGATCACCGTCATCGACAATATTTTCCGGCCGCAGGATGCGGAACGGGTGTTCCGTGAACTTGCGGGTTCGGGCAACGATCTGATTTTCGGCACCAGCTTTTCGCATGGCACGCCGATGCAAAAGGTGGCTCCCCGCTTCCCCGAGACAGTCTTTGAACACTGCTCGGGCATCAAGCACCTCAAGAACCTGGGCACGTTTGAAGCCAAGTATTTTGAGGGCACTTACGTTGCAGGCGTCGCCGCTGGTCACGTCAGCAAATCAGCGAAGATCGGCTTTATCGGCGGTTTCCCGATCCCGGATATCGTCGGCCCGGCCAACGCGCTGCTGCGCGGCGCTCAAAGCGTCAACCCGGACATCACCTGCAACGTCATCTTCCTGAACTCCTGGTTCGACCCCGGCAAGGAAAAGGAAGCTGCCAAGACGCTGATTGCGCAGGGGTGCGATGTGATTTGTTCGATGACGGATACCGCCACCGGTGTTCAGGTGGCCGGGGAAAGCGGCGCCTGGTCCGTCGGCTATGCGAGCGACATGGCCGCATTCGGCCACGGCAAGCACCTGACAGCCTTCACACTGAATTGGGCGCCAGTCTATGTGCAGGCGGCCAAGGATGTAGCCAACGGCACTTGGAACTCAACCGAGCGCTGGCTGGGCCTGGCAGACGACGTGGTGCAAATGTCACCCTACAACGCCGACCTCCCGGCAGAAGCCATTGAAGCTGCAGAGAACGCGCGCGCCGAAATCGCTTCCGGGGGGCTGCACCCCTTTGCAGGCGAACTGAGGGATCAAGGCGGAGCAATGCGGGTAGAGGCGGGGCAAGTCCTGCCGGTGGCCGGCATCCGTGGCATCAACTGGTTTGTCGAGGGGATGATCGGCAGGCTGGGCTGACCGCTTCCCGATACCCCCAAAAGGAAGGATTGCCTGCCGCACTCTGCCTGGCGGGCAACCCACCGGAACAAAGGTAAAACGCGCAATGACACCACGATTGGAACTCCGTGGCATCAGCAAGTCATACCCTGGTGTGCTTGCCAATGATGACATCTCGCTGTCCGTTCTCCCCGGCGAAATTCACGCCGTGCTGGGCGAAAACGGTGCCGGGAAAAGCACGCTCATGAAAATCATCTACGGGGCTACCCCGGCGGATGCAGGGCAAATCTACTGTGACGGCAAGGCTGTGCCCGAGCATGGCCCCGCGGTTTCGCGGGAACTGGGAATCGAAATGGTCTACCAGCATTTCGCCCTGTTTGAATCAATCACGGTGGTTGAAAACATCGCCCTGTCGATGCCCGGCAAGATGGACCTAAAGGGACTTGCTCTCCGGATCCGCGAAGTCTCGGAACGCTACGGGCTGCCAATTGATCCTGACCGCCTGGTGCTTTCGCTGTCGGTCGGGGAACGGCAGAGGGTGGAGATTGTCCGCTGCCTGCTGCGCCAGCCCAAGCTGCTGATCCTGGATGAGCCGACTTCGGTTCTCACCCCGCAGGCGGTGCGGAAGCTGTTTGAGACGCTGCGCCAGCTCTCTGACGAAGGCTGCAGCATTCTCTACATCAGCCACAAGCTGGACGAGGTGCGCGAGCTTTGCCACAGCGCCACCGTGCTGCGCGGAGGCAAAGTCACCGGCGAGACCGACCCGCGTCAGGCGACCTCTGCCGAGCTGGCCCGCATGATGGTGGGCAAGGACCTGCCGGAAATGATGGTGGAGCCATCGGAACTCAGCCACATGCCGCTCTTGTCGGTGAACAACCTGAACTTGGCACCGGAAACGGTTACCGGCACATCGCTGAAAGCGGTGAGTCTTGAGGTCTTTGGCGGCGAGATCGTCGGAATCGCCGGCGTCTCGGGCAATGGCCAGGGCGAACTGGCCGCCGCCATCAGCGGCGAGAAGATCACCAGCGCTGCCGAAGACATCGTCCTTGAAGGGCGTCCGATCGGCCACCTCAATGCCGGTCGCCGCCGCGATCTGGGCCTGGGTTTCGTGCCGGAAGAACGGCTTGGCCGCGGCGCTGTGCCGCCCTATGAGCTGTCGGAAAATGCGCTGCTGACCGCCCACCGGCTGGGCATGGTCAAACACGGGATGGCCAACCGACGGAAGGCACGGGACTTCGCCGCCGACGTGATCGAAAAATACAACGTCAAGGCCAGCGGCCCCAGCGCCAAGGCGCACGGCCTGTCCGGCGGCAACCTGCAGAAGTTCATCATGGGCCGGGAAATCGAGCTTTCCCCCAAGGTGCTGCTTGTCTCGCAGCCTACATGGGGCGTGGATGTTGGCGCCGCCGCCTATGTGCGGCAGACACTGATCGACCTCAGCCGCTCCGGCCAGGCAGTTATTGTGATCTCCGAAGAGCTGGAGGAGCTGTTCGAGATCTGCGACCGGCTCTACGTCATATGCAATGGCGAGCTGACGCCGTCGCTTAACCGCGCCGATACCAACGTTGAAGAAGTCGGCCTTCTCATGACAGGCACCGGCAGCAAACCCGCTGCGCCCGATGTGCAAACGGAAAGTGTCAGATATGCTGTTTAAGATCGAAGCCCGCGCCGAACCCTCGCGCGAGATGGCTATTGCCGCCCCGTTGATCGCAACCGGGCTGACCGTTGTCATCAGCTCCCTGTTCTTCCTGTCACTGGGCTACAATCCATTCGTGACGCTCTACACCTTCTTCATCGAGCCGCTTACCACGATGAACGGGATATCCGAGTGGCTGCTGAAAGCTTCTCCGCTGATCCTGATCGCCTGCGGGCTTGCCATCGGTTTCCGCGCGAATGTCTGGAACATCGGCGCGGAGGGGCAGCTGATCATGGGGGCGGTCGCCGCCACCGGCGTCGGCCTGTTCGCGCCCTGGCAGGAAAGCCCGCTGCTGCTGCCTTCGATGGTCATTGCAGGCATGCTGGCCGGTATCGCATGGGCCGCCATACCGGCCTTCCTCAAGGATCGCATGAACACCAACGAGATCCTGGTGACGCTGATGCTCACCTATGTCGCCGCGCTGGTCCTGTCCTATCTGGTTCACGGCCCCTGGCGCGATCCGGAAGGCTTCAATTTCCCGCAGACCGCACTGTTGCCCTACAACGGCATGTTTGAGGTCTTCGACTATTCCTACCGGCTGAACACCTCAATCTTCTTCACCGGAATCGTTGTCGCCGTCACCTGGCTGTTCACCGAGCGCAGCTTCATGGGCTACAAGATGTCGGTGGGGGGCGTGGCCCCCGCGGCGGCCAAGTTTGCCGGCTTCAACGCCTCGGCCTCGATCTGGATCGGCCTGCTGGCCTCGGGTGCCGCAGCCGGACTAGCAGGAATGATGGAAGCCGCAGGCCCGCTGGGGCAGCTTTCGCCGCAAATTTCGCCCGGCTACGGCTTTGCCGCCATCATCGTGGCCTTCATCGGTCGCCTGAACGCCTTTGGCATCGTGCTGGGCGGGCTGTTGCTGTCGCTGCTCTACCTGGGTGGTGAAACGGTGCAGATGTCGCTGGGCCTGCCGTCCTCGATCGCGCTGATCTTCCAGGGGATGCTGCTGTTCTTCCTGCTGGCCAGCAACTTCCTGATCAATTTCCGCATCCGCAAAACCGCTGTGAGGGCCCACTGATGGATCTGTTCATTTCCATGTTCGCCGCGACGATCATCGCGGCAACCCCACTCATCTTCGCCGCGCTTGGCGAGCTGGTGGTCGAGAAATCGGGTGTCCTGAACCTCGGTATCGAAGGCATGATGCTGGTCGGCGCCGCTTTCGGGGTGTGGGCGCATTTTGCGGGCCTGCCGATGATCGTGGCGCTTGCTGCCGCGGTCCTGGCCGGCGCCGCCGCCTCGCTCCTGTTCGGCGTGCTGGCGCTTACGTTTATGACCAACCAATACGCGGCGGGTCTGGCGCTGGCGATTTTCGGCACCGGGGTTTCCGCCTTCATCGGCCGCGGCTTCGGCAGCACACCGGTGGATGCCATCCAGCCGATTCACTTACCCGGGCTTTCCGATATTCCGGTGATCGGGGCGATGTTCTTCCAATACGACCCGCTAGTCTATTTCTCCTTCGTGATGTTCGGCGCCGTCAGCTGGTTCCTCTACCGAACGAAAGCCGGGCTGGCTTTGCGCGCCATCGGCGAAAGCCCGGATTCCGCACATGCCATCGGCTTCGAAGTCATCAAGATCCGCTACCTTGCTGTGATGTTCGGAGGTGCCATGGCCGGGCTCGGCGGCGCCTACCTGTCGCTTGTGTATACGCCGCTTTGGGTGGAAAACATGACCGCAGGCCGCGGCTGGATTGCTCTGGCGCTGGTGGTTTTCGCCGCCTGGCGTCCCAAACGGGTGATCTTGGGGGCTTGGCTGTTCGGCGGTATGACAATCCTGCAGCTGCAGGGGCAGGCAATCGGATTGAAGGTTCCTTCGGAGCTTCTGTCCGCGCTGCCATATCTGGCCACTATCGCCGTCCTCGTTCTGATCTCCCGGAACCGGCAGGCTATGGCACTGGACTTCCCGGTGTCGCTGGCTCAGCCGTTTCGTCCAAAGGGGTAAGGAACGCTCTACTGCCCGCCAACGCGATGGCGGGCAGAACCTTTTGAAAACATTATGTTTCAATTTGCCTGACGGATTCAAAGAAGTGCCTCGAAGGCAATGGTTGCCGATCAAACAACTTGGCAGCGCTTCGAAGAACTTGAGTAATTGTCTGCGCCGGATCGAACGATTGAAGACAACAGTGCCGTCGGACGCAATGCCGTGAACCTGAAAAACGTCCTTGCCCAGATCTAATTCTACTGTCGTGACTTGCATGGTGGGGCTCCTTTCCTTTCAGAAGATGACATCCACAGTTTGCCGCAATGCGCGGCGATTGGGAGCAGACGCCATCCACCCCATCCGCTCCACGTTAGCCCGTCGTGGTTGCAGCGAAAGGGCGGTTCAAATATCGCGCCTCAGACTGGCATTGAATGACCGGATTGGCGACATCGGCTGCCAGGCAGCGATGAGTGTGCCGCACCTGCGAGCGGATGCTGCGTCAGCAAACACCCGGAAGGGCAACGGCTGCAAAGTCCCGCACACCGGACACAAACCCAGTGACAGAACCTGCACGCCAAAAACGGTCCTTTCCGCCGGTGACAGAAACGGTTGAGTTTTGGCACATCTTGCGGCGCGGCGAAGGTCAGAAACGAGGCTAGTGGCAAGGAGTACGCCTGTCGTGTAGTGTCACTGTTTCGGAATCTCCAGAATCTCTTCATGGACGCCGGTCGCTCCCCATCGGACGATTTCCGCTAGGATTGGAAGCAGAGCCTTGCCCCTCGGTGCGAGAGAGTATTCGACCTTCTTCGGCACAACCGGATACTCCCGCCGGTCGATCAGGCCCAGCTCAGTCATGTCCTTCAATTCTCGGCTCAGAATGCGCGGTGTCACTGGTTTGCCCAAGCCGCCCTTGACCAATGAGCGTCCGATCTCGCCGAACCGCTGCGGCCCACGATGGAGGACGCACAGGATGTGTAGCTTGTAGCGCCCTCCCACGATCTTGTTGAACGCGATGGCCGGGCAGAGCGAGATGTGGGTCATGTCGAGACCGGTCAGAAGGGACACGCTTGGCCCCTTATGGGTGTCGCTATCAAGCGCCATAGGAAATCCCATACTATCCTTTTTGTCCATATTTACGAAACCGTACTACCACTTGTAGTCTGCAATCAATGTCGAAAAGGAGAATGAACATGGCAGATGCCGATGCACCCGACGCTCAAGATGAGGTGAGGGCTACAACAGACCCGAAGACAGGCGAAATCGAAGCTTCTGGAGTTTTCGAAACCTCGCCTGAGCGCCTGTTCCGAGCGCTCACAACCAAGGAGATCTGCAACTGGTGGGTCCGACCGGGCGTATTCAACACTCAGGAATGGAGCGGCGATGTCCGGGAAGGCGGCCGTTGGGCTGCCGCAGGCGTCGGTGGAGGTCAACCTTACCAGCTTGAAGGAGAGTTCGTGGTCTTCGAAGAGCCAAACAGGCTCGTGCAGACCTGGAAGGCTGTCGGCGCTCCCTTTGAACCCGCGATGCTGACCTACGAGCTGGAGCCGCGATCAGACGGTGTGCAACTAACGCTACGGCATAGCGGACTGCCAAACGCTGAAGTATGCGAGAAAACCCGCGCCGGTTGGGAAACCAGCCTGATGCGGCTTCAAGAAATCATCGCAGCCGAGAAACGTTGAAGCTGCGCATGGCCTATGATGAAGCCCTTGCTGCCCGTGTCCGGAACGCTTTGTCAGACGCGGGCGAGCTGCGCGAGCAGAAGATGATGGGGGCGCTGTGCTTCATGATCGGCGATCATATGTGCTGCGGAGTGACCGGCAATGCGCTCATGGTCCGAGTGGGGCGGGATGGTTATGATACGGCCTTGGCGGAAGAGCATGTTCGCCCCATGGAGATGACCGGCGGGCGAAGACCGCGTGGTTTCGTGCTTGTCGATCCTCCCGGCATCGGCACCGATGAGGCACTACATCGGTGGATCAGGCGCGGTCGAACCTTCGTATCCACGCTTCCCGCGAAGTAGCCCGCTGGCTGAACTGTTCTGTCGTTTGCAATAGCGGTCAACGCAAGGTCTGTCCCGCTCGCCGGACACAAACCCCCTGACAGAACCTATGCGCCAAAAACGGTCGATTTTGTCCCGGCTTGTCAATCGTCGAGAGTTGTTGGAAATCTTTGTGACACAAACCCTTGGCGAAACCCGCTAAGGTTTTGACAGGTTTTTGTCGACACCAAAAGCTGATCCCTGTCTCGACCATCTTTCATGCGAGCCTCCTTGAAACCGCCCATGTCCCACTGTCCTGTTCGGGCTACTTTTCAATCGCAGTTCTGTTCATGACAAGACTGGCACTCGGCTCGATCAGTCTTCGGTTCAGGGGCACCGAAGAACGCGCCCGTTCGGTCAGCAACACGTGCCCAGCGGGCGCCTTTGCCCTAACCATCCCCAAACCCTTCAAAATGAGCCGCAATTTCAGAAATAATTCGCTGACGAACCCTTGGTGTCTCCAGCAACAGCGCATGCTTGGCGCCGGAAATCATCTCGAAGCGTCCGTCGGGCCAATCATTTAAGCGATCTCGAATAGCATTGATATCGACAAGCCCATCGTGATCTCCACAGAAAGCCACGCACGGGACATTTGGCGAGCGAGCTTTGGTAAGGCGACCGCACTCCGATAGACTTTGATGAAGCCACCGCATACTTGAACCAGCCGTTTGCAGACATGGTTGCAAACGAGCTTGGCGGACCCAGTAGCCGTACTGATCCGGGTCGTTGGTGATCCTGTTGCCTTCGAATGGATTGCTCAGAGCATAGTTTTCCCCATTATGCCCAGGTATGTAGCTTTCTCCTCTTCCGAACGCCTGAGCCGCCCATGAAACCGGCCGTGCGATCAGACGCTGAACTTTTGACATCTTGAGACCCCACATAGGTGCCGTAAATGCGCATGCTGATACAGGCATGCCGTTGAGCAACGCCCTCAAACCAATACATCCACCCATGGAGTTCCCAAGCAAGAACCAAGGTTTTGGCATTTCCAGTTCTGACGCTGTTGCGATCATTGCAGCAACATCTAGCTGATAGTCAGAAAAGCGGTCCACATGGAGGGTGTTGGGGTCAGCAATGACGCGATCAGAGAGACCGTGCCCCCGCCAATCGATTATGATTGTCGAGAAACCGAAATTCGCGAACGCTTTCGCTGTGCGACCATGCATTTCAATATACTCGGTGCGTCCGGGAAACAGAAGTATCGTACCCTTCTCCGGACCCGGCACCCTCCATGATCCAACCCTCAGGCGGAAGCCGTCTGCAGTTTCAACCCAATAGGACGCACCATTACCCGGACCTTCCGCTATCTCGGGAAAGAAAGGAGCTGCCTTCAACATCGTCATCTTCAGGGTGCTCCTTCCTGGCCCAAATGATCAGAACCACGATGAAAAACGCTCAAGAATACCAGAAGGATACTGGCCCAAAGCAGAATCGAAAAACCGGTAAACTGGCCCAGAAACCCAAAATTTACCGCCATCATGACGATCACCGCATTGTACTTCCACCAGGGAATTCTTGTGTGGACCGTGGATGCATGAGAGCCGAGCAGATGTAGCGCACCGCGAATTCGTAAGGCGCAGATAACGTACACGAAGCATGGAATGAACAAGACAAAGAAGCTCGTGATGGAGGCCGACGGAGTTTTGTCGAACCAGCCCCAGTCGCTCGTTCCCAAGCCGAGCGCGGCGTATGTATCTTCAAGCAGCCAAGAAACGATGTTGCTGGCGTCGGTCATGAGATAAACCGCGACCAGTTTGATCTGAGTGGCAATCAAAACGGCCAACACGGTGTAGTCGTGGAGGCCTCTCGCTATTTTCGCTCCAATAACAGACGCATGACGCACAGCCTCGTCATTGTCAGAGCCAACCTGCTCTCGGCAAATCTCACCGAAGTCGCACGCGAGAACGTATATCAGCAACAGCCCAGCAAACAGGAACCAGTAGGCGACACCGGAGGTAAGGTTGGCAAAGGCGGAGAGATATACGGCTTCTGAAAAAGAGATAACATCCGGCCGCTCGATCGCAACAAGAATCCAGTCGACGACGCGGTCCCCCACGTCATCCTGTAGTAATGGCCGCAAGTACGCCCCATACCATTGAACCAGAAACACGATTATCAGGCTGACGAGTAAAACGGCCCAGAAGGCTGTCGAATGTGCTTGGAGCTTGCGCTCCCACGCGATCTTTGAACCCGAGCGATCTTGTTGAGGCAATAGTGACGAGCGCCATTCCCCGCGCCAGTCCTGTATCAGAGCCGATACCAAAATGATCATGATCGGCAACCAGATCAGCCTGTCCAAAATCCAGTTTGGGGACCAGAAGAGACCCACTTGCTTGGAAACACCTTCGACCGGATTGTACGTAACGATGTGCGTTCCAACGATATAGCTCGCAAAAATCAGAAAGGCCTGACCACCCCACAGCAGCACAATCGCACTGAATGGGTTGCCTCCCAGGAACATGGATTCCGACAGATTTGCGACAGTGTTTCTTGTTGATTTTTCGGGCGCGCTCAGATCGCATGGTGGAGACGGGCGGTCCGTGATGTCGCTGGTCTGTACAGCGTGCCGAATTTTGCTTCGTTTCCGCCTATCGGCGACCAGTTTGGCCTGAGAAGCACTCAACGCCGCCTGCCATCGACTAGTCTTTTCCGGATCTCCGCATCCGAATATTCGGGCCAGCCAACGAATATTGGACGTACTGATGCCTTTCACGTTGTCCTGAAACCAAAGCTGCACAGTGCGTAGCTCGATGCCTGCGCGGTTAGCTTCAATTCGGGAGATTGCCTCGGCGAGTAGTTCGGCTGTCCACGGGCCAAGAGGGAAACCGTTCTCATCAACAGGCCGACCCACGCCACCGGATGCAGCTTGCTTGAATAGTGCCTTGAAGTCTCTGTCCTCGCCATCTGGGGGGATGAAAAACTTACCATTAATTACCAAAGGCTTATCACCCTCCGTTTCGTTCTGTTTCGTTTGGATTCACTTAATTCCGCGATTTTGTCTGTTCGATTACAACCTCCCCGGAAAATTTTTTTCTAGCAAAAACAATGTTCTGCGGGGTTAGATTTCGTTCTGTTTCGTTCTGTTTCGTATCATTACGTGACCTTAGTTTCTAAAGCGGATCAACCCTTACGTGCATCATACTGCAAAACACAACGTTTGGCGGAAATCCGCGCATCAACGTCCTTGGAGGGCAGAAAATGGGAAAACAGCTCAGCAGTGACGCGTTCGCTGAAAACGATCTGACCGCACTGAGAGGTCAAAGGGTGCATGCAACGCCCATCAAGCGCGTCCTGGATGCAAACACCCGGCAAGTTGTCGGTTGGCTGTATCGGTGGAACACAGGCCACCTATCTGTGATGTGGAAGGGCGAGAGGTGTGAGAATTTCGTCTACGAGTGACCACTCAGTGCGGTCAGTTCGGGTCCATTGAAAAATTGACAAGGTGCTGTTGTGCGGCTCTGCAACGTCTGGCGCGAAGTGAAACGGACGTTGCAGAGCCGCACCGCTATAGCCCGGATGATGAATACTCGACACATATTAGCGCCCCTCGACAGGGCAACTTTGCTTTATTTTCAAGCAAGGCGGTCGTATCAGTTGGTCGATCGAAAAAAGAATTGCCGCGATGACAATATAGGGTTGCGTGGTGATAGTATAATGTCATAGGAATGAGGTGCCCGTGAAGGGTGCCTCAGTCCTGCTGCTTGGAGGACTAGAGGCTGGATAGGGACCTGCAAAAAGAGACGCCGAATGTGGCCTCAGAATCAATGTTCCGCGAGTTGTTGCCGAAAGGCTACCAAGCTGAAATCGTTTGCCGGGAAGAGGCATATCGGAAGGCGTCAGTTTGGTATGGCGAATGGGTCGTTCGCCTGGTTAATCGCGACCGCACCTATGAAAAGATACTGTGCACGACCCCTCGATGGGGCGCTACGGTCGACGAATTCAAGGTCAGGACATTCCGAACAATCAACGGTTTATCATCCTTCATGCACGACCTTGGCTTCACCCACATGGATGTTCCATTCGTTGCCGGTGGACGGTCTGTTCAATCGCTTCCTGACGAGGCCCTCGAAGACTCTCGCTGATCTGCTCGCTAAATTTGCGCTGGCTGACACCTGCCGTGGCGAGATCGGCGGCGCTCTATGACTCCCCGTATCACCATAATGTTTATTATCGGAGGTCTGTTTGCGGCCTCTTCGGCGGCGGCTGAACCCTTCGTTATCAACTTCAATACCGGTGGTTCCAAGCCCCGCAACCTGGTGGCTTTCACCGCCCCGGATGAGCCTCAGCGCGACGAACAGACCGCATCGCTGGCAGCCCCTGCGCCAATGCCAGCCCGCGCGCACGCCAAGCCCGAAGTCGTAGAAATGATCCGGCGTGTCGGGCAACGGTATGCGTCGCACCCGGCGCTTCGCGCGGCCGGAATAAGCGGCCTCGACTGGCTTCACCTGTTCCAAGCCAATATCGAGATCGAGTCCGCCTACAAGATAAGCGCGCGCTCCCATGTGGGTGCGATCGGCCTGGGCCAGCTGATGCCTGCGACGGCACGGGATCTCGGCGTGAACCCGCGTGACCCTGAACAGAACCTTGATGGGTCCGCGCGGTATCTTCTGTCGATGCTCAACAAATTCGGAACACCAGCACTGGCGCTCGCGGCCTATAACGCCGGGCCGGATGCGGTGTCGCGACATGGCGGCATCCCGCCCTTTCGCGAAACCCAAGGCCACGTCCGAAAGGTTCTGGGCGTCTGGTCCAGACTTCGCAGCTAAAACCGAGAGGAAAACCATATGGAACAAAACAAGATCAAACTTGCCAGCTTGTGCCTTCTGGCCTGTCTGGTGGCGGCCCCTGCCTATGCGCAGGCCATCGATACATCGGGGCTGAACAATTTCTTCGTGTCCGTGATCAACGCGCTGACGGGCCTGACGGGTCGTCTGTTCATGACCATCGTGGCGGTGGGCGCGCTGATCGCCGGGGCGGTCAACGTCCTCGATTGGGGGCGCGTCATTGGCATTCTGGTCATCATCGTCCTGATCGGCGGCATCCCCACAATCGTCGACTCGATCTGGCTCGGAACAACCGTGTCCGCAACCGCCACCCCGTAAACGGGCACCTTTGGAAATGAACGGAGCTTTCAGATGAGATCGGAAGGACGCAACACGCTCTACCTTGCGCTGACCAAATCGCCCCGGCTGCTTGGCCTGCCCTATGGCTACGGCATCTTGTTGCTCGTGGTTTGCGTCCTTCCCCTCATCTGGCTTTCGAGCCTTTGGACGCTTGGCTGGTGTGCCCTTTGGTATATCGGCCTGCGCATCGCCTCTGAACAGGACGACAAGGCGATTGAAGCCTTCCTGAAAGGCACGGCGGCTGTGCCGCCCACGCAAAGCAAACGGATCTTCGGAGGCGACAGCTATGGCCCTTAATCTCTCGCCCTCCCTGCTCAGCTTCGTGGCAAGTGACAAGCTGGTGCCTGCGGGCATGATGCACCTGCCTTATGTATCGCTGATAGACGACACCACAATCCGGCTGCGCGACAACGGCATCCTGCAATGCCTGCGCGTCGAAGGGCTGGACTCCCTGACGACCAGGACAAACGAGCTTGAAGTGGTGCGCGATGCCATCGCGGCGGTGTTGGGTCAGATCCCCGCCGGGTTTGCCATCTATGTCCACAAGATCAGCCGAGCCCTGGCGGCGAATGATCTTGTGGCGCCCATCATGAGCGGCGGCATGGCCGAAGAGATCGACCGGCGCTGGCGGGGCCACCTCACTGCGCGCGGCCTGCGCGACCGCAGCCTGACCATATCGGTGATGAAGCACCCCACAGCGTCCAGCATTCGCGCAGCGGTGGGAGGACTGTCGAGAAAGAACACGTCGGACACGCGGGCAAAAGACGCGAGGTCCATCGAGCAAGTCTCAGAAATCATACGCTTCTTCCGCGCAGCCCTTGGCGATATGTCAACACGGGTTCTCAGCGAACAATCCGGCGAGCTGCTGGGGTTTCTGAACTCGATCCAGACCGGCGTCGAGACGCCCATCCGTCACCCCCGGAACCTCTCGGTGCTGGCCGATGTGGTCTTCAACGAGCGGGTGACGTTTGAAGCCGATCACTTCAAGCTCTTCGATGGCGTCCACGGCACGCGCTACGGCGATCTGCGCGCGATCAAGGATTACAGCCCGGAAACCTGGGTGACGATGTTCGATGAGTTCGCGCTGCCCTGCGATTATGTCATTTCGCAGAGTTTTTCGCCTCTTTCCAGGAACAAGGCGGCCGACCTTGTATCGCGGCAACGCAAGATCATGCGATCGACAGATGACGCGCGGGTCTCGCTGGCCGAACAGGCCGCACGGCTGGAAGAGGATGTTCTGACCGGCTCACAAGGGCTTGGCGAACATCACGCAACAGTTTCACTGATCTCTCCAAGCTTGCAGAAACTAAAGGAAACCCTGTCCCTGATGGACGGGGTTGCGGCAGGCGCGGGCGTCAAGCTGATCCGCGACAGCTGGCTGCTCAAGGCGCATTACTTCTCGCAATGGCCGGGCAATGGCTGGATGCGGGCGCGCACGGCCGTCACGACCAACACCAACATGGCCGACTTTTGCTCGCTGCACCGCTCCAACCTTGGCGCGGGCGCGGGCGACGTTCCATGGGCCTCACCCGTCGCCCTCTTCCCCACCGTCGATGGATCTCTGCGCCAGTTCAACTTCCATGAGAACGGCTCACCAAGCGGCGCTCCAACGGCAGGCCACTCGATCATCATCGGCAAGACAGGCACCGGCAAATCGCTTCTGGCCGGGTTTCTCATGGCGCAGCTGGCCCGTGTGGACGCGCGGATTTTCGTCTTCGATTACCGGCGCGGTCTGGAAATGGCCACGCGCGGCCTTCGCGGGTCTTACTCGACAATCCTTGCAGGCGAGCCAACCGGGCTCAATCCGCTCTCGGTCGAGGTGGACGAAGAGGGCGTGGGATGGCTGGCCGACTGGCTGTCGCGGATCATCAATCCGAACGGCACCATGACCCCTACTCAGAACCGGCGGATCATTGAAGTGTGCCAGGCCAATGCGGACGCGCCTGCAGGCTTGCGAAACTGGACCGACTTTGCCAAGCAGTTCAACATGACCGACGACGACGGGGCGCTGTCGATGCTGGTGCAGGAATGGCAGCACGGCGGGCGGTATGGCTGGGTCTTCGGGTCTGGCCGTCCGGACAGCTTTTCCCTGCAGGGCGATATTGTCGGCTTCGATCTGACGCAAATCATGGATGCCGATAGCGAACGCGAACGCATGGCGGTGCTGAGCTACATCTTCCGCCGCGTCGAACGCCAGCTGCGCGACGGACGCCGGACGGTCGTTCTGATTGATGAAGCCTGGAAGGCCGTGGACAACCCCTATTTTGCCGCACGCATCAAAGGCTGGCTGGTCAGTCTCAGAAAGCAAAACTGCGTCGTCGTCATGATGGCGCAAAACCCAAGGCAATTGTCAGACAGCAAGGTCGGCTCGGATATTTTCTCCAGCTTTTCCACGCAGGTTCTGCTGCCGAACCCGCAGGCCAATGCCGAGGATTTCGCCGATCTGCGGCTGACCGACAAAGAGCTCTCCTTCTGCATGAACAAGTCGCTGACCAGATCCTGCCTCGTCAGGGATCAGATCACCTCGACCCTCTGCGACATAGACCTCTCGTCCCTTGGAAACCTGCTGCACGTGCTTGGCGGCGGTCGGGCCGGCCAGGACGTTGTTGGCGAGGATTACCGGGAACATCCAAGATTTTGGGAGAAAGCCCTATGAAGATGAAAGCCGTTTTTCTGACCGCAGGGTTGCTCCTGGTGTCCGCCTGTGTCGGTCCCCCGCAAGAAGCGCGCTGCAAGTGCTTCACCAAAGACGGGACGCTGACCGGGAATTGCGACTTCGAACGCCTGCCGCCCGAACAACCCACCTTCAAATTTGTGAGTAGCGGCACGGCTCCCCAGATCTGCGGGTCTTCCGCGTCCTTCGGGGCGGGTCAGCCTGCCGCGCAGGATACGGCCCTGATCGAATTGGGGGAAGATGGCGCGCTGAAACTGACGGAGGCGCTGTCGCGCGTCCTCAAGTCGGACGGCACAATCAAAGCTGGCGGGGGATGACCGGCCATGATGCGCAACGCCCTCATTGTTGTCTGTTCGGCCCTGGCCCTGCAAACGCAGGCGCAGGGCGTGCCGGTCATGGACACGCGGGCGGTGCAGCTGGAAGCGTCGAAGCTGACGAGCCGCGTTGAGGATATTGCGCTTCAGGAAAACAAGCTGGTCGGTCGCGACCGCATTCGCCAATACGAGGAACAGCAACTTCAGACGATAGATGAGATCCTGGCCGCTTTTGAGGGCGTGTCCAGCTATGACGGCACGTTCATGGTGGGCGACAGCACAAACGGCGCAGCCCCGCTGGAGGACGTCTACGGGCCGGTCGCAAACCCCGCAGGACGTCACCTTTTCGGTGACGCAAGAGAAACCATCGAGCAAATCATCATAAGGGGGGCGGCAGACACCTACCATCTGGCAGGCGTGGGGGCCGCTGGCCTGTCGCGCGTCCAGTGGCGGTGTCTGCTGCAAGCCCTCATCAAACAGGAAAGCGCGTTTCAGATCGGGGCGCGATCGCCTGCGGCCGCCTTTGGCCTCACGCAGATCATCCCGTCAACGGCGCAATATCTCGGCGTCTACCCTGGGTATTATGAAGACCCCTATCTGCAAGTCACCGGCGGGGCGCGCTACCTGGCCGAACAGTTGCAAAACTTCGGGGGCAACATCATCCATGCCCTTGCGGCCTATAATGCAGGCCCGGGTGCCGTCACCAAATATGGCGGCGTTCCTCCCTACGCCGAGACGCAAGGCTATGTGGCCCGCATTCCCCGGTTCTATAACGAGTATCTGGCGAAGGTCGGTGGCGCGGATGCCTTGGGCACGATCGACCCGGCTTATTACGCTCTGGCCGAGTATTCCTATGTCGGCAACAGCTCGATCTATTACGGCCAGTATCAGATCGCCACAGCGCGCGAGGCGCTGCTGCGTATCCGCGCCCTGATCACCCAGATCAGCGGCACCAGCGACCCCAAAGACGCCTATGACCTCAACACCATGATGAAGGCCGAAGCGACGCTGATCGGCTCTGCCCTGCTCAAGCTGCGCGCCGCCAGGACGATCCCGCTCTCTGCCGATCAACAGGCGCGCATGGCCGAGCAACGTCTCGCGGAAGCGTTCATGGCCGATATGACCCCGGCCCGCATTTCCATCCCATCCACGACCATCCCATCAGGAGGTTAGAATGTTGCCAAAGATCAAGATTGCCGCTGCGGTTTCCATCTCAATCCTGGCCTCGCCTGTCTCTGCTCAGGGCGTGCCGACCTTTGACAGCCAGTCGATCCTCAAGGAGATCGCGCAACTGGACCAGATGTTGCAGGATTTCGGCATCCAGAATGACCAGCTGGCCGAATTGCAAAACCAGCTTCAGGTTCTGCAAGACCAGTATGACAGGCTGCAAGAAATCCAGGCGGCGCTGCAAGATCCGACCTCGCTGATGAATCTCGTCATGGGCGACGGGCTTGACGGTGTGATCGAGACGGATTTCGACACCTCGTTTCTGGACGTCATTCAATCGGTGCAATCGGGCGACTTCACCGGCGTCGCCTCAACCATCCGCGACGCCGTGAAAGCGGATGTTGAGGACGCCTATACCCGCGCGGGCACCTCGGCGAGCGAAGTGGAAGCCCTGTCCACATCGACCAATCCGATTGCGCAGCGCAACGCGCAAGTCACAGCCTCGGGCGCGGTCACGTCGGCGGCTGCGCAAGTGGCCCACGCAGAGGCCGGACAGATTGTCGAGCGCGTGCGCGCCCTCGTGGACGACACGTCCAACATGACCGACCTGAAAGACAGCGTCGATCACAACACCCGCGTCACCGCCGAGATGGCAATCGCGCTGGCCGCGCTGATGCAACTGGAATCCGTCCAGACCATGAATGTTGGCGTGGCGGGCGTGGCAGACGCCGCCACGCTGGCCGATGTGCAGGGCTTCATGAGTGATTTCACGGTCCCCACCATCTCGATCCCCAAGAAGTGAGGCAGCGTTTGTTATGGATAGTCACGAAACGGTAGAAGACGAGGTGATCTTTGGCGCT
Organism: Primorskyibacter flagellatus; assembly: GCF_900176485.1. Lineage (GTDB taxonomy): Bacteria > Pseudomonadota > Alphaproteobacteria > Rhodobacterales > Rhodobacteraceae > Primorskyibacter > Primorskyibacter flagellatus. The sequence continues at coordinate 15,369 of NZ_FWYD01000019.1, read as the reverse complement.
CTGCGCCGGGAGCGGCAGTGGAAAATCGCGGCCGCCAGCATGGCGCTCATGGCGGCCTGCTCGATGGCCGTCGCCGGGGCTGTGACGCTTTACCATCAACCAAGCCCTCCGGTTCTGGTGCCCTATGATCCGGCAACCGGCGTGGCAATCCCCAACGCCTCGGTCAAAGCCGTCACGCTCACCGAAAAACGCGCGGTCGTTGAAGCCGCGATTTATCGCTATGTAAAGGACCGCGAGACCTACAACCAGATCGACAATGACGTGCGGATCAACAGGGCGTTGAAACAGTCCTCAAACCGCGCGCTGGCAAGCCTGAACAGATCCTGGGACAGCCGGGGCGAGAGCTACATCCCCGCCAGATACGGGGATCGCGCAGAGATCGAGGTGAACATCCTCTCGATCAGCCAGATCACCAATGATCGCGCGCAGGTCCGCCTGGTCAAACGCCTCATCAATCAAAGCGGCATGTCCGAAGGCGCGTTCACGGTCGTTCTTGGATATGCGTTCCGGCCAGAACAGGAAAAGTCGCTCGAAGATCTTTGGGACAACCCGTTCGGCTTCACCGTGACCGACTACACCGTCACCGCAGACAAGAGGGATTTCTGATGCTCCGCTTCGCAACAGCTCTTCTTGCAATCCTTGTCTTCGCGGATACCGCCCTCGCTGAATCGACGCCGCGCGCCAGCAGTCTCGACCGGCGTGTCAGGATGGCCCGCTACGTGGATGGGCAGGTCTTCAATATCATCGTGAGCCTGACCCGCGCCACGACCGTAGAGTTCGAGCCCGGCGAACAGATCGTGTCGATCGTCGCGGGCGACACGGACAGTTTCAAATTCGAAGGCATCCCCGGGGGCCGCGTCTTTGCAATCAAGCCAACCGCGCGAGGCGAGCAAACCAACCTGACGGTCTATACCAATCAGCGCAGCTACTATTTCCACCTCGCCGAAGGCCGCGCGCCTTTCTACGTGCTGCGCTTCGACTATCCCCGTCGCCAGCAGGACGCCTCGCGCCGCGTGAGAGCCGGGCGCTGGAATGACAGCTACGGCGTGTCGGCGCGCACCGAGATCACGCCCATGACGGTGTGGGACAACGGCACCTACACGTATTTCAGGTTCTCCCCCTCCGCCCCGATCCCGGCAATCTTCAAAGTCACGGGCAATACCGAGCGATCCGTCAATTCGGTGCGTTTGCAGGGCCATGTGATGCGCGTGTCCGGCACGTCCCGGCAATGGGCGCTGCGCCTGGGTGAACAGGAAGTTTGCATTGTGGAGATGACCAATGGCGGGTGAACAAGATGAAAACCTCCGCGAAAGACTGAACGCCATTGGCGGGCAGGCCAACAAGGCGCGCAATCGCGGCAAGACGGGCAAGCTGGTGCTGGCCTCGGCAGCCGCGGCGGCGCTGGTCGGCGGCGGCTTCTACATCTCGACATTGCTGCCCGATGAGACGCGGGAGACGACAATCCCGGTGGGAAGCGTGGACGAGTTTCCCGATGATGATGCGGGGTTTGGCAATGTTGTCGTCCCGGTCGCGCAGCCCGTTCCTGCGCCTGTCCAGCCCGACAACAGGTCCGATGAACTGCTCAAATCCTTGCAGGCGCAGATCGAGACGCTGAACGCCGAACAAGCGGCGAAGCTGGCGCAAAGCCAGCAGGAAAGAGAGGCAGAGATCGAGGCGCTGCGCAGCGCGATGGAAGCGGATCTGGGCAGTCTGCGCGAAGTTTATGAGACTGCACAGAAGGACGCGCAGGACCGCGAGGCGAAACTGCTCGAAGACCTGCGCAATGCCGCCACAGAGGCGGAACGTCGCGAGTTGCAATTCCAGTCAGACATGCAGCAAAAACTGGAGTTGGAACGCCAACGGGCGCAGCTGCGCATTGACGAGCTGACTGCAGAGTTGAACCGCGCAAATTCCGCCCCCCCTGCCCCGGCCACAGATCCCGACGAGCTGCTGCGGCTTCAGCGCGAAAAGGAGCGCAGGGAACAGCTCGAAGCGGCCCGCGCTTTGGCGGAAGAACAGCGCCTGCGGCGAATCAATTCCGGAATGATCGCGTTTTCCGGACAGGGGGCCGAAGCGGGGTCCGACAACGGCAATGAATATGAACTCTCGGCCGACGAAGCGTTTGTGCAAAGGCAGATCAAGGCCGTTCCCGTCTCGACCTCTCAGCGCATTGCCCGCCCCGATATTACGATCATTCAGGGCACCATCATTCAGGCGGCGCTGGAAACCGCGATCGACAGCAGCCTGCCGGGCGTGGTCCGCGCCGTGGTCTCGGAAGACGTTCACAGCTTTGACGGGTCGAACATCCTGGTGCCCAGAGGCTCGAAGATCTTCGGTGACTACCGCTCCACACTCAGCCTGAACCAAAGCCGTGTGCTGATCGTCTGGACCCGCATCGTCACCCCGGAAGGCCGCTCGGCGCAGATTGCGTCTTATGGCGCGGACGCCCTGGGGCGGTCGGGATCGACCGGCCATGTCGACAAACATTTCATGACCCGCTTCGGATCGGCCGCCGCGATCTCGCTCATCGGTGCGATCCCGGGCGCCGTGGCCGCGCAGACGGGCGATGAGACGACCAGCGACATGCTGGAACAGGTCTCGGACGATCTCGCCAGCAACAGTGAAAGCGCAATCGAGGACTATCTGACCATCCCGCCGACCGTCTACATTCATCAGGGATCGCAGGTGTCCGTCTTTCTTGACAGGGATCTGCAACTCCCATGAGCAGCTATCTCTCACAGGCCATGTCCTGCCTGCGCCCCCTTCTGACCGACGATCTGGTCGAGATTGTCATCAACCAGGATCTCGGTGTCTGGGTCGAGCGGCGCGGCGACGTCCATATGGCGCGGGCCGAGGGGCTTGGGATGACGCCTGCGGACCTGAAGCACCTTGTGACGCAGATTGCCAATGAGGCCAGCATTCGGTTTTCCGAACAGAAACCCGTCTTTTCGGTCTCGTTTGATTTCGAGCAATGGCGGATACGGGCGCAGGTGGTGGCAGCACCCGCGTTGGAGAGCGGCTATGCCGTGGCGCTGCGCTTTTTCAGCCCGCAGGCAGAGATCATCAAGCCCAGGTTTCTGCATGGCAAGCCCATCAGCTCCGATGCGCAGCGCGCCGAGAGAAACCGCGAGATGAAAGAGCTGGCCCAGGCCAATTCTCTGGATGCGGCCCTGCGGTTCTGTGTTGAGCACAAGCTGAACCTGATCGTGTCGGGCGGCACGTCTTCGGGCAAGACAATGGTGGCGCGGCACCTTCAGGCCATGATCTCGGATGCCGAACGCATCATCACCATCGAGGACGCCCCGGACCTGCTGCCACAACAGCCCAACAAACTCATGCTGGTCTCGCTGGAAAACGATGCCTACCGCAGTTCTGAAAAGCTGCTGCAAGCCTGTCTCAGACTGCGGCCCGACCGGATCATCCTGAGCGAAGTGCGCAACCGGGACGCCTATACCTTCCTCAAGGCGATCAATACCGGGCATGGCGGCTCGATCACCACGCTGCACGCCGATACGGCGCGGCTGGCGGTCTCGCGCCTGGCGCAAGCCGCGCTCGAAGCCACCCCCGGCATGACCTATTCGGAGATGGTGTCATACATCGGGCAGTCGATTGATGTTATCGTTCATACCGCTAAAGTTGCAGGGCAACGCGGTATCATAGAGTTTTTCTTGCCTGGACAGGAGATCAGCGAATGAAACAGGTCCTTCTGGCACTCTTCATCGGCCTTGGCGGCACCGCGCAGGCTGCGGACATGACACAGGCGGAGCTGGACAAGCTGCGTGCGGAGTACGTCGATCCGGCGCAGCGCAAGTTCTGCAAGTCCCAAGAGCACCGGCCAGGATGGCTGGCGGTGCAACAACGCGATGAATATTGGAAAGAGCAGATTGGCATGGCGCTTTACAACATGGAGAGAGCCAAGAAAATCGCAGCGGTCGAGGTCTGTACCTGCGATGATCTCTTCCCATCGTATGAGCCCATCAGGGAAGAGTTCCTGGAAATCACGGAGCCGGTTACATCCTATTCGGACGGGATGGCGATGGTCTCCGAGTATCGGCGCCGGGCGGCAGACGTCTTCACCCCTGCTTTGCACCTAAAATGCATTCACCTCAGATCGCAGGAGTGATGGGCGATGGTTGAAACCTATTATGACGCGGTGGTCAGCTTTCTGAATGCGGTGGGGCAAAGCCAGTTCGGCGCAGTCTCCGCCGCCCTTGGTCTGTTCGGGCAGTTGATGGCAACCTTTCTGGCACTCCTAGTGGTCATGAACGCCGCAATGCAGGTCCAGCCTGTCCTCTGGTCGGACGCCATTCGCATGTGCGTCAAGCTGATCCTGATCGCCCTCTTCTTCCAAGACTGGACGCAGTTCAATTCCGTTGCCAACACGGTTTTTACATTCCTCGAAACCGTTGGCGGCGCCCTGATCGCTACCGTCAATGGCGCGTCGCCAGCGCAAGTAGCTGGAAATTCATCAGTCGGATATGGCAGTTTTGCAGCTGAGTTCGATATCCTGACCGAGTCTCTCGGAGAGTTTTCAGGGAATGCGGCCAGAAACCTGGGGGTTGTTGGCGGTCCCGTGTTCAACGCTCTCTTCCTGTTTCTCATGGGTCTGTTCTCAGCCGTGGCGACGGCGCTTCTGATCGCGTCCCGTGTCGCCTTGACGGTCCTCATCGGCATCGCGCCCATGATGATCCTCTTGTCGATGTTCGACTTCACCAAGTCACATTTTGAGCGTTGGCTGTCGGCGATGTTCACCTTCGCCCTGTTCCCTGTCGTGATCTCCGGGGTTTTTGCAACGATCATCGGGCTGATCAAATCTGCGATATCGTCGCTGGGAGATCCCACTGGCATATCCTCGCTGGGGGAGCTGGTGCCGGTCATCATGGCGATTTTGCTGTGTACGTTGTTGCTGACTGTGACACCCATTTTGGTGGCCGCAATTACCGGGAATTTCTACGTAAAGGAGCAGGCGATCGAAAAGGTCGGCGGGTACGCTCAACGCCAAACTTTCCGTGGGATTGCAGGTGGGGCCCAGACGGTAAAACAGACGGTCGTGAACCCCGTCCAGACCGCACAGCAAAGCAAGGCCGCCATGGCGGCCCACGCGGCCAGGATCAACACGATCGCAAGCAGATTTGCGCAAAGGAAATGACGATGGACTGGTATGAAGAATACGAACGCCAAGAGGCAGAGAGGGCCGATGCGACAATGAAACTGTTTGTCGCCGCGATCCCTGTCGTAACCATTTTCGTCTTTGCCGTGTACGCCTTCAACGTCATCAAGGCCGCGATGTTCTAAGCTGTCGTGGTCAGACACATGGCGGAGCGTCCTTTGGGCTGACCGCCAGACGAGGCGCCTGCCCTATCCCGGCCGTAACCAGACCCGAGGAGGCACCGATGCCGCGCTATAAAAAGACCCCCGATCCGCGCCATGATCTGCCGACACGCCGCCTGGCCGAAACCCGGAAAATCACCACGCCCGAAGGCCATACCATCCACCTGTCCATCGGCTACGATCCCGATGAGCCCGAAAGGCCCCGCGAGGTCTTCTACTCGGCAGGGTTCAAATCAGGCTCGCAGCTCGAGTTTCAAATCCAGGACGCCTGCGTCATGATTTCTCTGTTGCTCCAACACGGCCTGCGTCCCGAGGACGTCGCCAAGTCGCTGTCCAGGGTCGAGCAACCCGATGGCACAATGGCCTATGCCAGCATCGTCGGATTGATCGCGGCAGAGCTGGTGCGGTGACCTACCATGACTGGCAACAAGCAGAAGCAAAACAGCTATCGTAGAGCACCCCAACGTCTTGGCTAGACCTGCCCGCCAACACCTTTGAATTTTTCGACAAAAGCTGCAATCTTCTCGAAGACCATCGCCTTCTTGGTCCGAAACTGCGAATTTAGCGGGCTCATTTTGGGGAGTATGGCATTTAGGTCAGCACCGTTTTCACTTGCAAATTCGCGTTTTATGGAAGCAGAAATATAGCGCCTTGCTGCATCAGAATTTAGATCTTCCGATCTGATAAGCTCTTCTACCTCTTTGCGCTGCTCTGCCTGAGCAAAAGAGAAAAATGCATCGATCACGCCTGCCTTATCATCAATCTGATCAAGATCAGTCTGGTTGATAAAGTCCACAATCAGGCTCTCTTTGGCTCGATTTCCAAGGCTACCGCGAATGACGCGGCGAGCATCCTCAATCAGATCCCCTTTGCTCTTCACTTTTTTGTTTTTCTCAAAGATGAGCTCGAGGATGTAGTCGAGGTTAATCTCCTGTGATTTCAGAAGGTCCACTTCGAAAACGACATCATCCCACTCGATGTTGCTTTGTTCTTGCTCTGCCGAAGACTTTTCCCGGCGCAGCCAATCGCGAATGTCGTTGTATGTTGATCTATAGTCTTGAACTGCTCGGTCTGAAGGCAGTTCTATTGCCTCTAGGTCGCGTAGATCCTCGTCGCGCAAATAGTGCTTTTGCTTGAACTCCTCAACGGCAGCGGCATCTGCTAAATCTAGGCCCTGGTAGGCTTTCAATGCTGAAAACTCGTCGTAATTTCTGAGCACATTCTCAACTCTCAGATACTCACCAAAGAGCTTCGCAAACTCCTTTTTATCTACTTCTTTGACAATCTCGTCTGGCTTTGGAAAGCGCTCGGTCAACTCCTTCACAACATCAATGAACCCGCGTCGCGCCGCGCCGGTTTCCTGATCAACGAAACCATTCATGTACTCGTCGTAGCTCTTCTCAAGCACGACGTTCTTTGTGTTCTTGTCACCGAACAGCGTGATCGCATCAACGGTCGCTTGCTCAAGGTCCCTGAACGCCACGATATTGCCGAAGGTCTTGGTCGCATCGTAAATCCGGTTGGTTCTGGAAAACGCCTGCATCAAGCCATGGAAGCGAAGGTTTTTGTCGACAAACAAGGTGTTTAGCGTTGGCGCGTCAAAGCCTGTAAGGAACATGCCGACGACAATCAGTAAGTCGATTTCTTTCGAGCGAACCTGGCTGGCAAGATCGCGGTAGTAGTTTTGAAAGCCACTGCTATCGACACCAAAGTTCGTTTTGAAAAAGGAATTGTAATCTTTGACTGCGGCACTCAGGAACTCCTTGGCGCTGCTATTCATCGCTGACACATCGAAGCTCTCGTCTTGAATGTCACCGATCGCATCTTGCTGTTCGTTGGCCGCAAACGAGAAGATCGTGGCGATCTTCAGCGGCTTTTCACTGCCCGCCTGCAGATCGTTCAAGGTTTCATAGTAGAGCTTCGCGGCATCCACACTGCTGACAGCAAACATGGCATTGAACCCACTGCTACCCGCTTGCATCCGGTGGGTTTTTTGACGGAAGTTGTTCAGAATATACTGAGAGACTTCCCGAATACGTTCTGGATGAAGTAGCGCTTGCTTGTTTTCAGCCGCGCTGAGCTTCTTTTCGTCTTGCTCAGTCTCGATGGCTTTGAACCGGGGACGCACATCATTGTAGTCGACCTTGAACTTCAGAACCTTTTCGTCGCGAATAGCATCGGTGATCACATAAGAATGCAGCTCGCGCCCAAACACCCCCGCGGTCGTTTCAGCCCCTAGCGCATTCTCAGGAAAGATCGGCGTTCCGGTAAAGCCAAACTGGTAAAACCGTTTGAACTTCTTCTTCAGATTCTTCTGCGCCTCGCCAAACTGGCTGCGATGACACTCATCGAAAATGAAGACCACCTGCTGGTCATATACCGGCAGGTCACCCTCTGACTTCATCAGGTTGTTCAGCTTTTGGATCGTCGTGACGATGATTTTGTTATCGTCCTTGCCTAAGTTGCGCTTCAACCCGGCCGTGCTGTCGGAACCGTTGACACTGTCAGGGGAAAACCTCTGGTATTCCTTCATGGTCTGGTAGTCGAGGTCCTTACGGTCCACGACGAAGAAGACTTTGTCGATGAAATCCAGCTCGGTTGCCAACCGTGCCGCCTTGAAACTCGTCAACGTTTTGCCGGAACCCGTGGTGTGCCAGATGAAACCACCGCCCTCAGGCTTCCTCCAGTTTTTGGCTTCATATGAGCTTTTGATCTTCCAAAGGATGCGTTCAGTCGCTGCAATCTGGTAAGGCCGCATGATCAGCAAAGTGTCGCTGACATCGAAAACAGAATACTGCAACAGAACGTTCAGCAGCGTACGCTTCTGAAGGAAAGTTGCGGTGAAATCCTTGAGATCTTTGATCAGCTCATTGTCGGACTTCGCCCAGTTCATGGTGAAGTCGAAGCTGTTCTTGTTACGCTTGGTCGTGTTGGCGAAATACCGGGTGTCGGTGCCGTTTGAAATCACGAAGAGCTGCAGAAACTTGAACAGGGAATTGTCGCTGTTGAAGCTTTCCTTGCTGTATCGGTGAATCTGATTGAAGGCCTCCCGGATCGCCACGCCGCGCTTCTTCAGCTCGATCTGCACCAATGGTAACCCGTTGACCAGGATCGTCACGTCATAACGATTGGCGTGCGTGCCGACCTGCTCGAACTGCTTAATCACCTGCAACTTGTTGCGGGCCATGTTCTTCTTGTCGAAGAGGTAGATGTTCTGGATACGCCCGTCGTCGAAGACAAAATCGTGGATGTAGTCGTCGTGAATCTTGCGGGTTTTGTCGACGATGTTGTCGCTCGGCTTGTCGAGGTATGTCTCGACAAAACGCTTCCATTCATCGCCCGAAAACGTGACGTTGTTCAGCCGCTCCAGCTGCGACCGGACGTTGGTCATCATGGCATCTGGGGTGGTAAGGGAGGGCAGAAATTCATAGCCTTGATTGACCAGATCCTGCACCAGCTCGCGTTCCAAATCGTCTTCGCTCTGGTAGCGATCGGCGGCGTCCCACTCCTTGGTGTACTTGTCGAGGACGATGAAATTCTTCGTTTCCGCGATGGTTTTTGTCTGCTCAACCATTTTGTTCGCCCTGTTTCCAATAGCCGTAATTGTTAATCAAATTGTCCAGCAAGACCGCCACGTCTTCCTTTTGCTTCTCCGTCGGGTCTGCGACTTCTTCGAAGGCAAGCTCGCGGTGACTATAGTGGTTTGTCAGCTTCTTGAGGTAATCAGCTCGACCTTCCGGCGCGGTTGAAAGAAGTTTTGTCCAATGCTCGTAACCCAGAAAATTCGCGGTCTTCTCATAGAGATTTCGTAACAGATTGAAGTGGTACTTCTGGACAACGTCCTGATCGATGGCATCTCGAAGAATACTGATCAGATGATGATGGTAAGAAAAGCTCTTATTGGCCGCCCCGTTCTTCGGCTCAAGAAGGAATTGACCAGCCACGTTGCGCTTCAAGAGGTAGCGCGCCGCTCCACTCAGCTCCTTACACAATACGTTAAAGAACAGTGGGTTGTGGGTGGTGACAATGTACCTAACACCTTCGCCATTCTCAAATCGGCTGGACGAGATCAAGCCCGCCAAGTCAATCGCCAGTTCGATCAAGTGATTTTCGTCCAGCGAACTCACTGGATCATCAATGAACACATACTCTAGATCATCATATTCGTTGTCATCACGTTGAGAGGGATCATGCTCTTTTCTGAGCGCAATAACCTCCTGCAACAATGTATAGAAAACGCTCCAGATAAGGTTGTTTTCCTCCCCCTTGGAGATTTTGACGTTGTTCTCGATGTTGTCTCCACCAGTGTACGCAAACCGAATTTCGGGGAAGGTCAAAACGTTGGTTCGTCTTCCCTCAATTTCTCTGACAACCGTTTCAGGGGGGAAGGATGGCGTGATACTGCGGCTAGTGTAGTGCTGAAAGTTGTTGATGATGTTTAACTCTTGCCCTCTATCCCTCAAGATCCAATCGACAAACGTGTTTGGCTGAATGCGGATTTTTCGGTCTTCGTCGCCTTCGGTATCATTGTCCCAGACGAACAAATCCTCGGTGAAAGCGCTGTAGTATAGGAACTTTCGCCTTGCCGGGGCGGGTTCATCATCCTCCGGATTCTTCGGGGCGATCTCGTTCTTCATTACGCGAGACAGTCGGGTCTTTCCGGTGCCGTTGAAGGCATAGATCAACTGCACCTTCTTATCGGCTGCATGCAGCTGTTGTGCGATCTCCTCGAGGGTCTGGCTCATCTACGCGGCCTCCTCGGGTTTGGGAAAGCTCAAGAGCAGGTCGCGGTAGTATTCATACTGCTGCTGGCGCAACTTGATTTCACGCGGCAGGCCTTCGCTGAGCGAGGTGGTCAACGTGTCGAATTTGTCCAGGATAGCAACGATGCGCGCTTGCTCCTCAAGGGACTTTTCGGGGTCGTCTGGATAAGGCACAGCGATCAAGGTCTTCTTGATGTTGTCATTGTATAACCGCTTGATCACACCGCCGTCGGACACGTGCCATTTTGCAATCTGGTAGAAGTAAAACAGGTACTTGTTCAGAACCTTGCTTTCATCATTTTCGAGCCAAACGATGTTGCTATCTTGGAAATAGGCTTCTTCCCCATCGAAGACCACGGACCGGCCGATCGTCCCACTAGCGGAAATCAGAACTTCGCCCACCTTTGGGTAACTGTATTTTCCTTTGAACTCCTCGAACAGCTCTCTGGAGATGAAAGCATTTGGTTCTTTGCCAAAAGTGCCGATTTTGAAGAAAGGGATATCTCCGTCGGCCGATGTTTGGTTCTTCATCACCCGCTTACACATGCGCACTTCTCCAACCCAGCCCAGCGGCTTCCAGGCCATGTTTCCAGAAGGATGGCTTAGAAGTTCGTCTCGGTAGTGGTTGTATTGTTGCTTGCGGGCGCTAAGCTCGGCTGTCAGCTCGGCTGTCAGCTCGGCTGTCAGCTCGGTAAAACTTTCCAAAATTCGAACGATCTCAGCTTGTATCTCACGTGACTTTTTCGGGTCTTCTGGGCATGGGATGGGCACCGGATATTGAATAATCTGTGGCTTGCTGCCGCGAGGCATCTTTGCCCCTTTGGAGTGCTGAATATTGTACTCAAAGAACTTTTCATCTGTGAGGACCTGATACAGATAGCGCGGGTTCACAACGTCGTCCGTTGGATGGATGACCAAAACGTCACCGTTGGTTCCGCCTGTCCGGTCGGCAAGCCAGATCTTCCTAAGGTAGGGGCGAATATTTCCGATAAGAATGTCACCCGCTCGAAACTCAGTCAGATTACCAGAAGTGGGCACATAGTTTGAGTCCACCCTTCCAGCTCGGTTCTGCAGAAGGTTATCCACGCCCACATAGTTTGTCTTGTCGAGGTCCTTGGAACTGATCCGCGTCTTGGAATACTGTGCGATATCGCCCAATGGCTTCCACGCCACCGAGGCCCCATTCAGCAGCTTTTCCAGAAAGCCCCGATCGCTCATGCCTCGATCTCCGCGACGATGGCGTCAATTTCTGCGCGAAGCTGGTCGATTTTGGCGACAGTGGTCACCAGCTTCGCGTTCAACTCCTCGATATTGACAACTTCGCGGTTGTCCTTGGGTTCAACATGGGCACTGACCGACAGGTTATAGTCTTTCTCGACAATCGTATCGTAGGGGACGGTTTCAGCCACATGAGGCACGTTCTCTTTGCTATCAAACATCTTCATGATCTCGGCGATGTGCCGGTCCTCCATGAAGTTGTTGTTCGTGCCTTTGCGGAAGAACTCTTCCCCCGTGGCATCGATGAACTGAACGGCTGTGTCGGTCTTGTTCTTTGCCAGCACAAGAATGTTCACCGCGATGGTCGTGCCGAAGAATAGATTTGGCGCGAGGGCGATCACCGTTTCAACGAAGTTGTTGTCGACCAGATACTTGCGGATCTTCTGCTCTGCCCCGCCACGATAGAAAATTCCGGGAAAGCAAACGATCGCGGCGCGCCCCTTGGCCGACAGGTAGTGCAGCGCATGAAGAACAAAGGCAAAATCGGCCTTCGACTTCGGGGCCAGAACCCCTGCGGGCGCAAAGCGGTCATCGTTGATCAGTGTCGGGTCATCCGCACCCTTCCATTTCACCGAATAGGGCGGGTTCGACACGATGGCGTCAAACGGCTTGTCATCCTGGAAGTGCGGGTCCTCCAGCGTGTTGCCATACTGGATGTTGAACTTGTCGTAGTTGATGTTGTGCAGGAACATGTTCATGCGGGCGAGGTTGTAGGTGGTATAGTTGATTTCCTGCCCGAAGAAGCCGTCTTCGATGATATGTTTCTCAAACTCTTCCTTGGCCTGCAAAAGCAGCGACCCAGACCCTGCGGCCGGATCGTAGATCTTGTTGACGCTGGTCTGCTTGTGCATGGCCAGTTTGGCGATGAGTTTGGACACATGGGTCGGCGTAAAGAATTCACCGCCGGATTTGCCCGCGTTGGCCGCGTAGTTTGAGATCAGGAATTCATAGGCATCGCCGAACAGGTCGCCTTCGTTGTCATCGAACTTCAACGGCAAGCCAGCCACGCCCTTGAGGACCTCAGCCAGTCTTTCGTTCTTCTGCTTGACCGTGCTGCCCAGCCGGTTGCTGGTGGTGTCGAAATCGGCAAAGAGGCCATTGATGTCTTGCTCGGACGGGTAGCCACTCGCCGACGCCTCGATCGCCGAAAAGATCTCGGCAAGGTCAGTGTTTAAACTGTCGTTCTTGCTCGCGGTTTTCACCACGTTTTGAAATAGTTGGCTGGGATATATGAAGTAGCCCTTGGTTTTGACTGCATCGACTTTGGCTTCATCTGGGATGTCTGCGTCGGACATGTCCGCATAGTTAATGCTGTCGTCGCCACCTTCGATGTAGTTGGTGAAGTTCTCGCTGATGAAACGATAGAACAACGCGCCCAGGACAAACTGCTTGAAGTCCCAGCCGTCGACGGCACCACGTACACGGTTTGCGATGCTCCAGATTTCGCGGCGCAATGCTTCTGCCTGTTGTTGCCCCGTCATTTTTACTCCCCTTCTCGTTTTTGTTCCTGCTCGGTAATCCAGCGGTCGATCCCGCTTTTGCGAAATCGCCATGCGCTTCCCACCTTGAACCCGGGAACCTTGCCCTCAGATGCGAACCGATATGCCGTTTTCTCAGCGATCTTGAGATACTCAGCGAGCTCTTTCACGGTCAAAATGTCTTCGTTGGGCATTTCGAAAATGTCCTCTATGAGGGATATGGGTTGAAAATAGTTGAAAGGAGAAGAAGCGGCAAGCTTGGCTTGGTTGAGCTCGTCGAGTTCAGCGTGAAGCAACTCCCTGGCTGCGCACCAGGGCAGTTAGCCCGCCCTGGTATTGAGATCACTCGGTGACCGGTTCTTCATCGCGGCGTAGGAAAGCGCTGGCGCAGGGGAATTTTCTTGTTGAAGCGGTGATTGCACCGCGTCTGGCACGGCTGAGTGTCACACAGATTTCCCCTGAGGGTCGTCGCCCGGGTCTGTTTCTTGGTCCACGTCGTTGTCTGGGTCTGCTTCGTCAGACGCGACATTTTGTGGTTCCAAGTTCGGCAACGCAAACTGAAACTGGCCGGGTTGGACCTTTGGCTTCAGGGCGGCTCTGGTCTGGCTCACAGGTTGCGGCTCTACCTTCTCACCGGCCTGAATAACGTCCCTCAGATTCTCGACCTGCTTTTCCGCCGCCACTGCCGCTTCCTTCAACAGCTGCAGATATTTGTCCAGGTTTGCGCGCTGCTGGTCGGTGCCCGGGGCCGCTTCTTCGGCGGGCTTCTCAACCCTGTAAGCCTGTCGGCCAGCTTCCAGATCGTCGAGGCGGTCGGCGGTGGCATCGCGCTCGGGATAGGGTCCGGACTGGTCCTTGTAGAGCTTGTTGAGATACGGGTCGTCGTAATAGACAATGGCCTTGGATTTCACCGGCATGTCACCGTCGATGACCAGCACAACATCATCCTTGTCCATCCGCCGCGCGTCGTCCTGGGTCAGCAAGGGGACTTCTTCTGTCCGCTCGGTCATGGTCGTGCGCTCGAAAAAGCCCACCTGCCGGGATTTCTGCACCCGCCGCTTCGTTGTCATTCCGCAAGCGTCTGACAGGTTCTCGATGGTCAACTCCTCCGAGGGCGTCATGTAGGACTTGATCCCTGCCCCGCCCTCAAGGCTGAGCCGTTCGTTGCGGCCATAGATTTCGTCGAGCTTTGGAATGGTCTGCGTGATGATCGCCAGCCGCCCGCCATAGGAGCGCAGCGTCGTGATCCCATCGGCCACGATCGGCATTTTCCCGAGCTTGTGAAACTCGTCCATGATGATCATGACCGGCCATGGCTCTGTTTCCGGGTCGGGTTCGTGATGCTCCAGCGTGGCAATCAGATCCGAGAAGAACAGACGGATGAGGCCCGCCAGGGGTTCTATGTCCTGGCTTCTGATCGTCAGGTAGATGGAATGCGGCTCCTTGCGCAGCGCATCGAAGTCGAAATCGCTGGTGTTTGTCATCCGGTCGAAATGCGCGTTCTTCCACGGATCGAGGCCGGAATTGTTGAGCAAGGAGATGAAACTGGACAGGGTCTTTTCGTTCATCTTGCTCAGCGACGTCCAGATGAGCTGCACCGCCTTGTGTTTGGCTTCAAGCGCGTAGAGCGCATATTGCGGACCAAACTCATTCCCGCCGCCATTCACGATCCGGTAGATCTCTCCCATCGTGGGCGTGCCGCGCTGAAAGGCCAGCATTCCGGCCGCGATGAAGGCGGTGATCCCGCCCCTGAGCAGGCTTTGGTTGGCGGGGTTTTCGGTTTGCAGAAACAGGTTCGCCATCTTGTCCAGCTCGAACATCCGCTGGTCTTCGTTGGGCATCTGGTAGATCCGCAGGAGCGGGTTGTAGCGATGCGACCTGACCTTGAAGTTTGTCGGCGCAAAGCGGAACACCTTGTCGCCCATTGCCACGCGGCGACGGGCGGTCTTTTCGAAATTCTCGCCCTTCACGTCGAGCGTCACGGTCGAGCCTTTGAAGGTCAGCAGATTGGGGATCACGAACCCCCTGCCCTTCCCCCGGCCGGTCGGTGCGACGATCATGCAATGCGGATATTGCTTGGAACAGATGAAGGGCGCGTTCGAGGTCTTGCCTGCGGTTTTTGCCAGAAGGAAGCCACTGCCCGGCGTCTCCAGCATCTTGTTTTTCCGCAGCTCCGCTTTGCTCTGCCAATGCGTGACGCCAAAGGTTGACAGAGACTCGCTCACCACTGCCAGCGCAAGCCCCAGCCCCGCGATGACCCCGCCGCCCAGAATGACGAAGGACATATCGGCCGCGGCCGGGAAGTTGGCGCGCAGCCACCAGAAATGCTGGACGAAGAAGAGATGGTCAACGTCCTGATCGAACACCCAGGCCAGATAGACACCCACCATGAGGTAGGCCAGAGACAAGCCCACAAGAGAAAACAGCATGTATCCCATAAACAGCCGTTTCATGACACCTTCCTCCTATTCGTGCACGTAGTCGTCTTCTTCACGTCCCCGGAACCGGTCTTCGACAAC
>NZ_FWYD01000061.1 GCF_900176485.1 Primorskyibacter flagellatus | reverse complement strand
ATCAACGAGGCTGATCCGGCGCTGAGGCCGGGGTATCAGCAAAGGGTGATCGAGATCATGGCAGAGCTGTCTGTCGTCAACCCGGGCAGTGCTGCCTCGCAATTGCTGCGCGTGGCCCCCGGTGAGGTCAGCCCCTACCATGCGGGTCTGCTCAAGGATGCCGAAGGGGTGTCCAGCCCGCAGCTTCGTCAGCAGGTGGGTGAGATTCTGGACGGGACCGGGATCAACACAGACGAGGTTCTGGCGCGGATCGAGGTCGGTGCCGAGCGCGAATATCTGGAAAGGGCGTGGACCAGCAGTGACGTTCAAAAATTTGCGGCGGCGCGCAATCTCGATCTCTATGACGACGCTCAGCGGGAACAGGCGGTTGCCACTCTCTCGGAGAAATATCACGTGCTTCGACAGGCTCTGGAAGAGGCCAATGTCTTGCATGAGACCCCCGAGGACGCAGTTCTCGAAGAGGTAAATGAACGGTTCCGGGTTGAGACGGAGGCACGTGCGGAGGCGGAGGCTTTGCGCGCGCAGGCGGGCATCGAAGGGATCGCCGCCTTTAACCCTGAGGAATGGAATGCCACAGACATCGTAGAGAAAGCGCGCGCAGAAGCGATTTCGGACGGGATTCAAGCCGAAGTGGCCCGCCTGCATGCGCAAGGCCATTCAAGGGCGTATATTTCCGAACGCAGTTTCGAGATTGGAAACGCCGTTACCCGGCGGATCGACACCTATCCCGCGCTTGCCGAGCTTGCCACGGAGGAACGCCGCGACTTTGAAGTGCTGGAGCGGCGGTTTGCACAAACCGACTTCACCTACGGGTCTTCGGATGATCCCATTGCCCGCGATTATGGGCGGGAGCAGGTCGATCAGGCCCGCTCTGCCTTTGAGGCTTACGCTGCCAGATCGTCGTTTCATGCGGAGCTTGCGTCCCGCGCCTGGGACGTCTCCACAGACAGTGTGATGCCGCCTGGCGGCTATGTTGCCGAAGATCAGCGGCGCTACATCGTTGCAGATCGCGAAGAAACGCTGGAGGAAGCAGATCTTGAACTCAAGCAGGAGGCCCCTGCCGACCGTGCGGCTGTAAGACGCCTTCAGCAGCTGGAAGATGCCTTGCTGCGCCGCAGCCGCGGCATGGAGACCCAGTCGGTCGAGGAGCGCGCCGCCCTTGCGGGTATCGTGCGCGAGCAGCTGAGCGACGTGCAGATCGAAGAGATCAAGGCGGGCCGTATCGAAGCCTTGGCCGAGGTGACGGAGGATCCAGCCGACCAGAACTATCTGGCGCTGGAACTTCTTGACGATGAGATCCGGCGCGGAAACCGGGTGGGCGACCGGGTGCTGCATGAGGCGCGCGTGCGGGTTGTCGAAGACCGGTTCCGGGGACGTGAAGAAGACGACTACGTGCACGAATAGGAGGAAGGTGTCATGAAACGGCTGTTTATGGGATACATGCT
>NZ_FWYD01000045.1 GCF_900176485.1 Primorskyibacter flagellatus | reverse complement strand
CCCACTAGGCAATTCTCTGCGAGTCGCTCCGCTAATTGCCGGTGGGTCGGAGGCGCTGCGCCCTCTTGGACCTCCTACCAGAAGCTCCCGCTTGGGTGGTTTCGCACCCTTCCGATCCTGCCATATCGGTTGGCGGAATGCGCGGAGCCAGATTGACTTTCAACGCGCCCCATTGAGAGCAGGTGATGACTAGAACACACTATATTGGTATATGTGGACCCTCCTGCCACAAAATGAAGTGTACGATTCGATCATGATGCTGAAGACATCGTCCCACATCAGCCGGAAAGCAGTTACAACGCTACTGCACAGCCCTCGGACTGCCGCAGCCATAGGCAAACCGATGAACACCGTGGTTTGTATCGACCTGTGGCTTCTTGATATTGCGGCAGAAGATGCATCGCGACTGTTTCGAGAGATGAGGCGACAAAAGTTTGGTAGGTGGTCGAGCTATAAGCCACGACACACCAACTCGCCGAGGAACGGTACGCCCTCTGATACATGGGTTATCGAGGCCCCAAATGATCGTCACCACGTTCATTGGATGCTGCATGTGAAACCTGAACATTACACCGAGTTTAAAGAAAAACTGGCGAAGTGGGTGAGATGCATGGCCGGACTGGACCAAAGTGAAGCGTTACCCGAAGGGGCTTTACATATTTGCCCGGCGACTAACCCAGAAGGAAAGAAGCTCTACATGGCGAAGGGAATTGATCCGTTTTACGCACGAATGTTTCGCATTCGACCAGTGGAAAGTGGTGTAGTTCACGGGAAACGGGCTGGAACCGCGCCCGCGCTTGGTCCGGCCGTTTGGAAGCCCTTAAAAAAGGCATATATGGCGCGGCGGCCCTCTAGGTAAGGAAGGGTATCTCTGGGCCGCGAATAGTGACCTTGGCGCAAGATGCAATCGACTCTTTTATCCGCGCATGTATGTGTTGCACCCGGCGCAATAGTGAGGAAGCATCTTGGCACCGTCGATTACGGCCTATGAGGTCTCTATTATCAAAGGCATGCTGCGCATGGGGTTCAAACCGGCGCTAGTGCAGTCATATTTCACCCGACCAGACAGGCTGGTGAACCCAGCACGCATTCAAGAAATTAAAAAAAACTCCACGGCGAGAATAGAAGCGATTCCGGCAGCAACCGATGAAGAGGTCGGGTACTTCCTAGATGATTTTTATAGGTCGAGCTCAAACCCAGATGACTACGCCCCTCCCACACAGGAAGCAGAAGTCACACAGTTCACGCTAGGTGTTAATGGAAAGCTCACCATACTTTCCAGTGAGGCTGATGTTCAACTTGGCACACCCGAAATTCAGGAGATCTACGAAGAGCTGAGAGTGAAAGCTCTCAGCCTCGGCCAGCACGGACACAATATCCTAGGCCAACTCCACAAAGACGTCGTAAGGTTCATAGACGCCCTGCCTGAGGACCCTCTGTCAGCATCTGTTGTGCGAATTTTCATGAGGGGCAGTAACCTCAAAAGCAAGCTGGCCTCCTACCAAATCTCCCAAGAAAACCCAGATCTGTACCCACTCGTAGACCTGGATGCCGCGGTCGCACCCCTTATTGTCGATCTCGTTGACTCCTTTACACTACTAGTCAACCTCACTCCTGCCATGGCAGTGCTCGAAGCCAAGGCATCAACGCAAGAGGAATACGTTTCTCAAGGTGAAGCGCTAGAGGCTATACAGCCAGCACTTGAGCAAGTTGAACAAGTTGCAGATCCAGAAGCGGCCGAACTTTTAGATGAGCAATTAAATGAAGGGCTTAGCGCGTCTTTAGATAAATCCGGCCGCGCCCAAAGAAGCGTGGCCTTCTCTTCAGTCAGAAACTTCGCTATCAGCATCTTCACTCCGGTGTACCACGCTGCCAGGTACGTATTTGGTGACGATAAGCTTCCTTCTAGTTTGCAAGCTCTCAGGAACGGTGCTGCTTACGCTGCCGGAAACAAACTATACCCCTACCTTCACGATCGCTTCCCGGCAATCATCGAGTACATCAGGAACCACGCAGAAAGCTTAACTACCTACGCGGAGAAGGTCGTGACGAACCAGAAACTCCAAGAGTTTATAAGTTCCATGATCGAGGTGGTAAGCAATATTCTATAAGGCTGTAGAACCTTTGACCAACCAGAACAAATCACACGCCGTAATGGCTCAGAGAAGTGAGGCAAAGGATAGTCTAGACAACTTCCCTACGCCTCCATGGGCCACAAGAGCTCTGGTTGAGCACATAATAGAGCGTGGAAATGAGAGATTTCTACGCTCTATGTCTTGCCTAGAGCCAGCATGTGGTGCTGGGCATATGGCAAAAACTCTTTCTGAATATTTTGGCTCAGTCATCGCGTCAGACATCTTCCCATATGGCTATGGAAGCGTTGAAAACTTCCTGGACAGGGATGAAGCATCTGAGACATTTGATTGGGTTATAACAAATCCACCATTCAAATTCGCTGAGGATTTCATCAACAAATCTCTACGCATATCTACCCGTGGCGTCGCTATGCTGGTGCGCACTGTATTTATTGAAAGCGTTGGTAGGTACGATAGAATTTTCTCTAAAAACCCACCACAGAAGTTCGCTCAGTTTAGCGAGCGCGTACCAATGGTAAAAGGAAGGTTGGACAAGAAGGCTTCGACGGCTACTGGATATTCGTGGATCGTATGGGAAAAGAATATATCTCCTGAGCCTCGTCTACTTTGGGTGCCTCCATGTCGGAAATCTCTTGAACGCGACGAGGACTATGTAGAGGCATTATCTTCCGGCCCATTTAGCGAACGCTACGAAGCGTCATTAAAAATAGAAGCATCACAGAAGAAGCTTCTCTAAAATTTGTGCGGTTTCGTCACTGACGCCCTTCAGCTTAAAATCAAGCTCCGCTCAGGTCTGCAGCCTGACGCGGAGCTTTGTTCATGCGCGTCGCACAGCGAATTTTTCTAGGAGCGCCGCCAGGGCCACCAAGAAATGTGCTTTGGTCTGTCATCCGTCAAAAGGGCCGTTATTCGACCTTCGGAGCTGTCTAAGCGTTTCCGAAGGTCGTTGATTGTGTCGGCCATCTGATCCTTCTGGGCTTCCAGTCCTTGGGCTTTTTCGCGCGCGACGGCTAGCGCTTTTTCTAGCTCAAAAACGCGCTCCAAGTCGCTGCGATTGAACGCGAATCCTCTATGTTGCGTATCGTTGCTTTGCGGGTGTTGCGCATCGTGTTGCGCAGCGGTGGGTGGGAAAACGCGATGCAACTCCGACGGCTCGATCTCATATGAGCCACTGTCACCTTTGGCTGCTGAAATCTTGCCGTTTTTGATGGCTCTTTGGATTGTGGTCTTATTTTTTCCGGTGGCCTTTGCCGCTTCGGATAGTGAATATTTCATGCCATTGCTTCCCGTTTCTTCTTGCCTGTTGCGCAACACTTTATCGTGTTGCGCAATGCAACGCCAAGGAAACCTGATCGAGGCAGCGCCAAGCCCGGTTACCGCAGACTGCCCTGCTTTCCGCAGTAGGCCACAAAGGCAGCGCCTGCATTTTTTGGTGGGTTTCCTTTGGCCGCTTCGCTTTTGGCGAATGAAAGCCAGTCGGCGCGCAGGGCGTAGTAGTCGCGGCCCTTCTCCCTGGCGATGATCCTCGCCTTGTCCTCGGCCCATTCTGGCAGTTGGATCTCGGGCAGGGGGTAGCTCTGCGGTGATCGCGGGCGGAAGATCACCAGATCGTCGGCTGTCAGCTCCATTCGATAGAACGGCGTATGATCGTCCTCGATAATCTGGCGGATGTTTAACCGAAACTTCTTCAGGGGGGCATTGCTGCCGGTCTTTTCCTGAAGCTTAGCGAGGCCGATCTGCCACTTTGGCTGGCCTCCACAGTGCTTGCGGCCGATCTCGTAGAGGCGGCGCTCAAGCGGGCGGCGCAGGCGAAAATAGTCGTTCGAGATCGTCACGACCTCGTCGCCCTCGATTGCGCGCATCACCCAGTCGGACAGGATCACCTCGCAATAGTCGAGACGCCACTTTCCCTCTCCTTTCATGACAAACCCGCTGCCCGATTCAAGTAGGCTAAAAAAACGTGTTTCGCGCTTATTCCCGGTCTGAATGTCGGTCTGGAAGGTCGTGCCAATGAGCCTCTGAAACGCCTGCTCCAGGCGTTTATACTCGACCCCGCCCGTTTTGCGGTTTGTGGTAATCATCAGCTCGCGAGCGCTGAAACGCACCCGTTTCCCGATCTTCTCACCCCTGTTCTTGCGGTGCATCAGCTGGCTCACGCAAAATATCAGAATATCCTTGTCGAAAATCGTTGGCAGGCCGACGCCAGACGGAACGATTTTCAGTCGGTTATCGCCCCCGCGATATTCGAGGTGGCGCATGTCTGGCTTGGTGGCGAGCGAGAACAGCGGATGCTCCATCGAGGCCATATCATCCTTAGGCACAACATCAGAGATATCGAGGATGAAGAAGTCCTTCTGGGGATGTCTGTCGGGGAGCAGTGGCATCCATATCCCTTTGTTAAGTTCGTTACATCTGGAACCAGCATTGGACATGACCGTCCAGCTCGTCAAGTTCGTTATATCAGGACCCGACCTCGGGGCCAAAACAGTTCGTTAGTTTCGGAACCCAGATTCGTTAGTTTCGGAACCCGGATTCGTTAGTTTCGGAACCCTGTGGATAGTTTCCTGCTGTACGGACAATACGTTAAGTGCGATTTTTGGGTCCGTAACATACTCCGTAGGTAACACTATTAACACTAGGGTCATTCCTCCAAATACAGGCCATCATCTCTCTCTTCCTGCTCAGAGAGAACGGGACTGCTGTCATCTATTTCCAGCCCCTGCTCTTGATTGAGAGGAATATCGTGCTGAGGAAGATCAAGGCCCAGGTGGCGATCGTATCGCTCCACCAGTTCAGACGCTTCTGTAGGCCAGAGCTGCTCAGCAGACAGATGCTGTTCTGGGTCCTGTATCCGAAGGTTTTTTACGAAAGCTTCAACCTGGGCGCAGAACATGCTGCATTTTGCGACAACTGCACCAAGATGTAGCCGATCTGAAAGTGCCGGAAACCAAGTTCTGCCCGCTTCATGCCCGTCAGGCCGCTTCAATTCTTCTGGCCCCATTCCGAAGCGTCCTGCAGCACCGATGATCCCCTCAGCTCCCTTGCGAATAGCGTTGATCAGTCTCCAAGTGTTTTTCTCGACGGAAGCTTGGTCTTCGATCTGTTCCTGGTCAAATTTACCATCGGGTGGCTCGTACGCATGTGGATTGTCCTGGTGGCGGATAATTTCGCCCCTGAGAAGCAGGTAGTCTCGGAGAAGGTCAGTGTCCTCCCAAGAGAGCTCCGCAGCCTGTAGGGCCCCTCTGAGGCTCTCTGCGGGCTGCTGGACGGCCTCGCGGGCCTTGTCCATGACAGCCCCATAAGTTTCCGGCGACAGGTGTTGGCGCTGCGTGAGTTCTTTTCGTGTCCCACGCACGATCTCGCTGTCCAGAGTTTCGCGGCACCAGTCGGCCCAGGACGTTTGCAAGGCGGCGTATTCGTTCCGCTCGCCTGTGGCCTCCTTCAACTCGCGCAGCGCCTTGTTCGTCGAGATCACTGGCTTGCCTCTGCTTTGCCGGACAGGCGAAACTAGGACATCGACCACGGCCCCGCCTTTCTCATCGAGATCCAGACGGGTAGCAAACACGGACCCTTTCCCACCCCAGCTCTCGGCCCAGACCTTCGCCTGTTTAAAGAGCTGACGATTGTGCGAGTTGTTGGGATCGTGCAAGTTGCCGGCCTTTTCCACCCATTCCGGGGAGACCACGCAGAGGGCCTGCAGGGCAATCGGGGCGTTCTTCCGTTCGCCCGCCCCCTGCTCGGCCTTGTGGGCCTTGAAGGCGGCGAGATAGTCACGGTCGTTCTCTGCCTTCGACCAGGCGAGACCGAAACCGGGTTCCGCATCCTCCCTAACACGCGCCTTGCCGGTCTCGTCGTGACGCTGTGCATGGAGGGATGCCCCGCGAAGCTGGGCGATGGTGGAGATCTTGTTAATGCGGATTGCTGCCTTGAACATGGAATAAGGATAGCTACCAGGGAGAGAGTTGTCATTTTAAATGACAACCCACTAGGCAATTCTCTGCGAGTCGCTCCGCTAATTGCCGGTGGGTCGGAGGCGCTGCGCCCTCTTGGACCTCCTACCAGAAGCTCCCGCTTGG
>NZ_FWYD01000017.1 GCF_900176485.1 Primorskyibacter flagellatus | reverse complement strand
GCTCAAATCAATAACTACCGCCGCACGACCTCTCATCATCCGCTCCCAAGGCTGCCTCAAATCTATGATGACAACTTCGGTTCCGGGTGACTAGGTTGGTGCCACCTCCATAGCGGCAATCCCGCTCTCCACAGGCACGACGCATGCAGAGCGCGGCGAGCGGGACCAGGCCACGCGCGAAGCAGCAGACGCCGCGCCTTGCTTCGCATACAAAACGCCAGAATTTGTTCTTCAGATCTGTTTTACAGGCATCTGGACGACCAATCCGTCCAGCTCATCCGTGACCTTGAGTTGGCATGTCAGCCGGGACCGTTCCGGATCAGGCTCGAATGCAAAATCCAGCATATCCTCTTCCATGTCGTCGCGGGCAGGCAATTTCTCGACCCAGGCCGGATCGACATAGACGTGACAGGTGGAGCAGGCGCAAGCCCCGCCGCAATCGGCCTCGATGCCGGGGATATTGTTGTCGCGCGCGCCTTCCATAACAGTCAGCCCATTGGCCACATCGACCACATGCTGTGTTCCGTTGTGCTCGATATAGGTGATCTTCGCCATCACTGGCTCCTTGTTTCTCAGTATTTTGACCTTCCTAGCCAAGCCACCACGCGCGTACCACCCCAAATGGGCGTTTGCGCGCCGCAGCGGACGCTGTGCAAGGTGATAAGGGCCCTAAACTCCGCCAGTCCAACGCCCGTTCTCCGACGTCCCGGCCGTGCCTATCTCCGGTCAACCCAAAGCGGACAAATCAAGGCCATTCGTCGCAAGCGGTCAACCCATGTTTTGCAGCGCGCATGGACCCATGCGCGCACCGGCGTACAGACCAAACTGCTCCGCCTTGTGCAAACCGTGCGCAGACATGGTTCCCAATAGAAAAGGGCACCAAGAAGCGCCCCTTTCCATCCGTTCAGTAACGCTTTGCGTCAGGCTCAGTCTTCGTCAAGTCCCAGCGCCACAAAGCGTGGATCACCGTTGCGACGCACAAGCAGCAAGAGTGATTTGCGCCCGGCTTCGCGGGCCTCATCGACCCGGCCCTCGAAATCGGAGATGCTGCTTACCTTGCGTTGTCCCGCTTCGGTAATCAGATCGCCAGCGCGCAGGCCCTTCTCATAGGCTTGACTGACCTCGTCGACGTCCTTGACCACAAGACCTTCGGCATTGCTTCCCAGATCAAGCTGTGAGCGCAACTCGTCATTGAGCACCGAAAGCGTCAGGCCAAGAACCTCCGTCTCAGCAGGAGATTCGGGCGTGTCCCCACCGGGCTGCGCCGCAGGGATCGCACCCTGTGCCTCTTCACGGCGTCCAAGTGTGATCTTCAACGTTTCCGATGTGCCTTCGCGGTTCACGACGACACGCACGGCCTTGCCGACCTCGGTATTGCCGACCTGACGGACCAATCCACGGGTGTCCTCGACCTCGCGGCCATCGAAGCTGACGATCACGTCACCTTGTTTGATGCCGGCTTCCATTGCTGGACCTTCGGGAACGTCGGTGACCAGTGCACCCGCGGTTGTCTCAAGGCCCATCGCCTCGGCGACATCGTCGGTCACGTCCTGAATGCGCACGCCCAACCAGCCACGGCGGGTTTCACCAAATTCCTTCAGTTGATCGACCACACGGGTGACGACATTGGACGCCATCGAGAATCCGATCCCGATCGAGCCACCATTGGGCGACAGAATGGCCGTATTCACACCGACAACTTCGCCATCCATATTGAACAGCGGTCCGCCGGAATTGCCGCGGTTGATCGCAGCGTCGGTCTGGATATAGTCGTCATAGGTTCCCGATAGTGCCCGGTTCCGCGCCGAGACAATCCCGGCAGAAACGGAAAAACCCTGCCCCAGCGGATTGCCCATGGCCATGACCCAATCGCCGACCCGCGCGACATCGCTATCGCCGAAACTGACAAATGGCAGCGCTTCGTCCGTGTCGACCTTCAGCAGCGCGATGTCGGTGTTGGGATCTGTGCCTACGACAGTGGCGGGCAGTTCCCCACCATTGAAGAATTCAATCGTTACCTCGTCAGCGCCATCAATCACATGATTGTTGGTCACGATAAAGCCATCCTCGGAAATCACAAAACCGGATCCCAACGCGGATGAACGGCGTGGGCGGTTGCCCTGACCGTTGCGATCCTGGAATTCACGGAAAAAATCCTCGAACGGGGAGCCTTCGGGGACGATGCCCTGCGGGCCGCTACGCCCCTCGACCATCGTCGAAGTGGTGATATTGACGACCGCCGGGCTGATACGCTCGGCAAGATCGGCGAAAGTTTCGGGGGCCCCGCGCGCCGCGGCGGCGATCGCCTGCGACATGATCAGCATCACGGTCAGACCGGACAGCCAGATCATTCGGAGGCGGGACCCGGAGATCTGCGTGGTTGCGATTGCCTGTGGTTGCACTCGACTTCTCCTTGTCAGTGACGTGGGATGGTCATTTCCTGCGAACGACCATCTGATGAGGTCAATGTAGGCACAGAATTGCGGAACGCAAACAGCCCGTCTGTCCATTCAAACCCTGTTCAACGCGTTGTGAGAGTCCTTGAGCGCGCTGCGATCAATGGGGTTGCGTGAATGGACCGGAACATCATTACATTGCCGGGACTTGGAAAAGCTGCGTTCGTTTTGCAGGCATTGCAACGCATGCAGACAATACGAAGAGCATTGTAACATTTCGATCATCGGGGTCGACCGTCCGGTGCCAGCCGCCACATTTCCGACAGTGCCGGGGCGATTTGTGGCAAATGGCCCCTCGCACCCCTGCCCCATCTTGCCTATAACGCCCCAGCAACCAACGGAGTGCCGTCGATGTCGTCTGAATTGTCCGCCAATGACAGGGCCAAGAATGCCGCTGCCCGCCGTGCCGCCGATTTCGTCAAGGATGGCATGCGGGTCGGACTTGGCACCGGATCAACCGCCGCGTGGCTGGTGAAGTGTCTGGGCGAAAGGGTTCGCGACAACGGATTGAAATTCCGCGGCGTCCCGACATCGACCCGCACGGCAGAACTGGCGCGTGAAGTCGGCATTGAGGTCATTACACTCGACGAGGCCGGATGGCTGGACGTCACGATCGACGGGGCCGATGAGTTCGACGGCGATTTCAACCTCATCAAGGGCGGCGGCGGCGCATTGTTGCAGGAAAAGATCGTCGCGACGGCAAGCGACAAGATGGTGGTGATCACCGATCCCGCCAAAGAAGTCGCGAGTCTGGGGAAGTTTCCGCTGCCTGTCGAGGTCATCCCCTTCGGTATGCGCACGACAAAGACGCTGATCGAGGATGCGCTGGGGTCAATGGATGTATCGGGCCGCGACGTGACCCTGCGGATGAACGGCGACGCGCCTTATGTGACCGACGAAGGCAACCACATCCTAGATCTGCATCTTGGCCGCATCGGCAATGCGCGTCAAATGGCACTGACCTTGAACCAACTGCCCGGCGTGGTGGAAAATGGCCTGTTCATCGACGTCTGTGACGTGGTGGTGATCGGGCACAGCGATGGGACGGTCGATCTCCGCGACATTACGTCGACAATGGCCAAACAGGCCCGACCGAGCACTGAAAAGAACGAAAACCTGTTCACCGATCTGGACGGCTGAACGCGCAGGCGGGCTGACCTGCCAGCAAAGAAGTTGAGGCAAGACCGATGGAATTTGACTACGACCTGTTTGTGATCGGCGGCGGCTCTGGCGGGGTGCGCGCGGCGCGCGTCGCAGCCGGAGAGGCCGGTGCGAAAGTGGGGCTGGCCGAAGAAAGCCGCTATGGCGGCACCTGCGTGATCCGGGGCTGCGTACCCAAGAAGCTGATGGTTTTTGCCAGCGAATACAGTGATACCGCCCAAGACGCGCAGGCCTATGGCTGGAAGATGATGGCAGGCGGTTTCGACTGGCCGATGTTCCGCGGCAAGCTGGAGGCAGAGCTTGACCGGCTTGAAGGCGTATACCGCAACCTGCTGGCCAATTCCGGCGTCGAGACGTTTGATATGCGCGCCCGCATCGCCGATCCACATACGGTGGAACTGGCCGATGGGACACGCAAGACCGCCAAGCATATCCTGCTGGCCTTGGGCGGCTGGCCGGTCAAACCCGACCTGCCCGGTGCCGAACTGGCGATCACCTCAAACGAGATCTTCCATCTCGACAAGTTGCCGAAACGTCTGCTGATTCTGGGTGGCGGTTATGTGGCATGCGAGTTCGCCGGCATCATGAACGGTCTTGGCGTTCAGACCACGCAGTATTATCGCGGCGCGCAGATCCTGCGCGGCTTTGACGAAGAGGCGCGCGGGCTGGTCTCCGAAGAAATGATGCAATCCGGCGTCGATCTGCATCTCGGCACCAACGTGCTTGAGATGAAACAGGTCGAGGATGGCATCTGGGTCAAGGGCACCAATGGTTCCGAACGGGTGTTCGACCAAGTGATGTTCGCCACCGGGCGCGCGCCGAACACGTCCGATATGGGGCTGGAAGATGTCGGTGTCAAACTTGGCCGTCGTGGCGAGATTGAAGTGGACGAGTTTTCGCAAACCTCCGTGCCGTCGATCTATGCGATCGGCGACGTAACGGGCCGGGTAGAACTGACGCCGGTCGCGATCCGCGAGGGCATGGCTTTCGTCGAGACCGTGTTCAAAGGCAATCCCACACCGGTCGATCACGAGTTGATCCCGACCGCGATTTTCACCCAGCCCGAGATTGGCACCGTTGGCCTGTCCGAAGAGGACGCCCGCGATCAGGAACCGGTCGAGATTTACTGCACCAGTTTCAAACCCATGCAACAGGCCTTTGCAGGCCGCTCTGATCGGGTATTGATGAAGCTGGTCGTCAGCCAGAAAACCCGCAAGGTTCTGGGCTGTCACATCGTGGCACCGGGCGCGGGCGAGATGATCCAGATGGCGGGAATCGCCATCAAGATGGGAGCAACCAAAGAAGATTTCGACCGGACCGTGGCAGTACATCCCACCATGTCCGAAGAGATGGTCACAATGCGGCAACCAGTCCGCACAGCTTGAAATTCACGCATTCGTTCACAGTTACCCTGTAACCGGTTAGAACGGGCGCAATGATCGAGGAGGTTACGGCACAGATGGCAGGCAACAGTGGCGGCCCGTGGGGCGGCGGCGGACAAGGCGGCGGAAACCGCGGTTCCGATAACGGAAACAACGGCGGAGGCCGACGGCCCGGCGACGAAGGCTCTCAGCTGCCTGAGATCGACGAACTGGTCAAAAAGGGTCAGGAACAACTGCGTGTCCTGATGGGCGGCAGGGGTGGTCGTGGCAACGGCACCGGCTCTGGTGGTGGCGGTGGGCCAGCGTTCTCTCGCGGCACGGTCGGCATTGCGGCGCTCGCGGCAATCGGTTTGTGGGCGTTCTCCAGCTTTTACACCGTCAAGCCCGAAGAACAGTCGGTCGAGCTGTTCCTTGGCAAATACTCTGCCACCGGCAATTCCGGTCTGAACTTTGCGCCCTGGCCTCTTGTGACCTACGAAGTCATCAACGTCACCTCGGAGCGGACCGAGAATATCGGCGACGGGCGCGGCACCGGCGGCGACGGCCTGATGCTGACCACCGACGCCAATATCGTGGATATCGGGTTTCAGGTGGTCTGGAACATCTCCGACCCGGCAAAGGTGCTGTTCAACATCCGCGATCCTCAGTTGACTGTTCAGGCCGTATCCGAAGCGGCGATGCGCGAGATCATCGCGGCGTCTAATCTGGCACCAATCCTGAACCGTGACCGTGGTCTGATCGCAGATACGGCATTGGAGAACATCCAGCAGACGCTTGACGATTATGAAAGCGGTATCAACGTGGTGCGCGTCAACCTTGACCGCGCCGACCCGCCGAACGAGGTGATCGACGCGTTCCGCGAGGTGCAGGCCGCCGAACAGGAACGCGACCGGTTGCAGCGTCAGGCTGACGCCTATGCCAACCGTGTTCTGGCCGAAGCCCGCGGTGAGGCCGCGCAAAAGCTGGAAGAGGCCGAAGGCTATCGCGCCAGCGTGGTCAACCAGGCCATCGGTGAAGCCAGCCGCTTCATCGCTGTGGCAAGCGAGTTCAATCAGGCACCCGAGGTCACCCAGCGGCGGCTTTATCTTGAAACCATCGAACGCACGCTTGGCAAGGTCGACAAGATCATCCTTGACGAAAGCAGCGGCGGCGACGGTCAGGGCGTGTTGCCCTATCTGCCGCTGAACGAATTGCGCCGATCCGGCGCTGGCACCACTTCAGGAGGGTCGAACTGATGCGTAAATCCGCTTTGCTTGTCCCCGTCATCGCCGTGGTGCTGAT
Organism: Primorskyibacter flagellatus; assembly: GCF_900176485.1. Taxonomy (GTDB): domain Bacteria; phylum Pseudomonadota; class Alphaproteobacteria; order Rhodobacterales; family Rhodobacteraceae; genus Primorskyibacter; species Primorskyibacter flagellatus. The sequence continues at coordinate 72,429 of NZ_FWYD01000017.1, read as the reverse complement.
CGGGCTTTTCATGTCTCTGTTCATCGTCGATGAACGCGAAAAGGCGCTGGTTCTGCAATTTGGCCAGATCCGCCAGGTTGTCGAAGAGCCGGGCCTTGGCTTCAAGGTGCCGCTGATTCAGGAGGTCGTGAAATATGACGACCGCATCCTGTCTCTGGACACCGACACGATCGAGGTGACGCCATCGGATGACCGCCGTCTGGTCGTCGATGCCTTCGCGCGTTACCGCATTTCCGATGTGGTGCAGTTCCGTCAGGCCGTTGGCGTGGGTGGTATCCGCACCGCAGAAGACCGTCTTTCGGCCATCCTGAACGCGCAGATCCGCGAAGTTCTGGGTGCCGATCAGGTCACCTCTGACACCATCCTGTCGGTCGAGCGCCGCGATCTGGCGGTTCGTATCCGTACTGCGGCCCGGACCCGCGCCGAGAGCCTTGGGCTGGAGATTGTCGACGTTCGGCTGAAGCAGACGAACCTCCCGCAGCAGAACCTTGAGGCCACCTTTGCACGGATGCGCGCCGAGCGTGAACGCGAAGCCGCAGACGAGATCGCTCGCGGTAACGAAGCCGCGCAGCGTGTCCGCGCGACAGCCGACAGAACCGTGGTTGAAACCGTGTCGAACGCCGAACGTGACGCCGACATTACCCGAGGTGAGGCCGATGCCGAACGGAACCGCGTTTATGCCGAAGCCTTTGGCGACAATACAGAGTTCTTCGCCTTCTATCGTTCGCTCGCCGCGTTCGAGGAGACCATGCAGGAACAGAACTCCACGTTGGTGATCTCGCCTGACAGCGATCTGCTCAGCCCGATGTTCGGTGCAATCCGGGCGGAAGGTCTGGGTGCGGTGAATGTCGACAACATGGATGTCGAGAAGCTGCGCCAGATGGCCCCAGAAAGTCCGGGTGCGCCCAATCTGCCCGCGCAGATTACCGACGAGCCAGAGGCAGATGCCCCTGAATCCGGCGATCCCGGGGAAGGCGCAGAGGATGCGCCTGCCGCAACCAATTGATCGAGACGCTGATCCTCGCGATCGGACTCGTTCTCATCGTGGAGGGGCTGGCCTGGTTGCTGGCCCCTTCGCTTATCGAGACCCTGCTGGAAGCGCTGCGCAGTCTGGATATTGATGCGCGCCGTCTGGTCGGCCTTACCGCGATAGCAATCGGGGCGCTGTTCCTGTGGGCCTCGTTCTGGATGGGTATCTGAACGCAGTTTGTGCCGACAACTGCGCCCTCTATGTCTTGTGTCTGGGCTAGGTCTCTGGTTAGCCCGCAACGAAGGAAACTCGCCATGTTCCTCTCTGTCTTCGAGATGTTCAAACTGGGCATCGGCCCGTCTTCGTCCCACACGATGGGACCGATGGTCGCGGCCGGGCGCTTTCTTGAAACGTTGCGCAATTCGCCTTTTCAAGCGCACGGGTTGCGGGCCAGCCTGCACGGATCGCTCGCACATACCGGGGTCGGCCACGCGACGGACCGCGCCACCGTTCTGGGCCTCGCGGGCTTTGCGCCCGAAACCTATGACCGCGATGCGGCAGACGCCGCCATGGATCAGATCAGGGACACCAAACAGGTGGCACCCGATGGCTTGCCGCCCATGCAGTTCGATCCGCGCAATGATCTGAAATTTGATTTCGGCCCGGCCCTGCCCGGACATGCCAATGGCATGATCCTGATGGCCACTGATGCGCAAGGAGACGTCTTGCTGCGCGAGACGTATTATTCCGTCGGCGGCGGTTTTGTTCTGACAGAGGCCGAACTGGCCGAAGGGCAGGACACCGATCGGGGCGATCCCATCCCCTACCCGTTCAAGTCCGCAACCGAGATGCTGCGCATGGCCGACGATAGCGGCCTGAGCATCGCCCAGATGAAACGTGCCAACGAGTTGTCACGCGGCACGGCCCAAGGGTTGGATGACGGGGTCAAGCGCATCTGGCAGGTGATGAACGACTGCATCGACCGCGGCCTTGAGAACGACGGCATCCTGCCCGGCGGATTAAACGTCCGAAGACGCGCGCGGGGCATCCACGACGCACTTCAGGCCGAACGCGGCATGAACCAATCGGCTCCGCACACGATCAACGACTGGATGAGCATGTATGCGATGGCCGTGAACGAGGAAAACGCCGCTGGCGGCCAGGTTGTCACCGCCCCCACCAACGGCGCTGCGGGTGTGGTGCCGGCCACGATTCGGTATTGGCTGGACCATGTGCCGGGGGCCATGACGTCCAAGATCCCCGACTTTCTGCTGACTGCGGCTGCGATTGGCGGGCTGGTCAAGTATAACGCCTCTATCTCTGGTGCAGAAGCGGGATGTCAGGCCGAGGTCGGCAGTGCCTCTGCGATGGCTGCGGCCGGGTTATGCGCCGTCATGGGCGGCACGCCCGCGCAGATCGAGAACGCCGCAGAGATCGCGTTGGAGCATCACCTTGGCATGACCTGCGACCCGGTGAAGGGCCTTGTTCAGGTTCCGTGTATCGAGCGGAACGGGCTGGGGGCCGTCAAGGCCGTCACCGCGGCCAGTCTGGCGATGCGGGGCGACGGGACGCATCTGGTCCCGCTTGATGCCTGTATCGAAACAATGCGCCAGACTGGTCAGGACATGGCCGACAAGTACAAGGAAACCTCGCTGGGGGGGTTGGCCGTGAACGTCCCCAATTGCTAAGGTTGTGGCCCGCAGTTTGAACGTCTCTTGCCTGCATTTTGGTAGGGGCAGAACAGAATGTGACGCACACGCATAAAGAAATCGCCACACGCAATAGATGAAATCAGATTGCCAAGTTTAACATTTCCGCTTAGCTTGGCTGGATGATGGACAGACCCCTGCTTGGTATCGGGCTTATGCTCGGTTTTTGTGTAGTGGCCCCCATGGGCGATGCGGTTGCCAAGTTGCTTGGCGGCGTGGTCCCGATCGGGGAGCTTCTGTTGGTACGTTTCGGCGTACAGGCACTGGTGCTGATCCCATTGATCGCCATGACCGGACGACCCTGGCGTATGCGTGGACGCGTGTTGCGCCTGACGTTCCTGCGCACCATCCTGCATGCGTTCGGCATTGCAATGATGTTCACGGCATTGATTTACCTGCCGCTCGCCGATGCGGTGGCGATTGCGTTTGTGATGCCCTTCCTGATGATGATTCTCGGCCATTATGTTCTGGACGAAGAGATCGGCTGGCGTCGGATGGTTGCCTGTGCCGTGGGCTTCATCGGCACGCTTCTTGTCGTCCAACCCAGCTTTCAAGAGGTCGGTTGGCCCGCTTTGCTGCCACTTGGCGTGGCCCTGAACTTTGCCTGTTTCATGTTGGTCACACGACAGATCGCCAAAGAGGTTGATCCGATCGGGTTGCAAGCGGTCAGCGGTGTCATGGCAGTCGCAATGATTACCCCCGCACTGTTGTTGTTCGGTGGCAGTTCCGGCTCTGCCTTCACATGGGTGAGCCCGTCGATGAATACATGGGCGTTGCTTCTGGGAATCGGTCTGCTGGGGACGCTGGCGCATCTTCTGATGACATGGTCCCTGCGCTACGCCCCTTCGGCCACGCTTGCGCCAATGCAATATCTGGAGATTCCCTTCGCAACGCTTATCGGCTGGCTGATCTTCAGCGATCTGCCCAACGCCCTGGCATCCGTCGGCATCCTGATCACCATGGCCGCCGGCCTCTATATCGTCGTGCGCGAACGGAACCTCAGCCGATTACCCCCCACGCCTCCAGGACCTGCGCAAATCCGCTCCGCGGCAGAATAACCAGCATACCGGCACCGTCCGTCTCCAGGTCGACGGGTCCCGTGACTTCGTTGGACGTGCCAATACGCCCGTCGGGTGCAAAGTCGAGGCCGTCGATGGGCCATCGCAGCCCGCTGCTGCGGCCTGTCACAGCGCCCATCGGGAACAGGGAAAACCGGCTGCCCAACGGCAGGTCCAACGCGATATGTCGCGGCGCGGCAAAGACGATATCCACCGCCCCGACCAACAGACACCGCCCCTCATACCGCGCCAACACCGACAGAACCGCAACCTGGTGATCCAGCCGCGCCCCAAGAAACCCGGCACACAGGACGGCGGGCGCTTCGATACTGCGCAGACATTTTTCGAAATCCGTGCTGTTCTGTTCGCCGACATGGTGCAGGCGTTCCGGCGGAATCGTAGCCTTCGCCGCATCTGACAGTGAATCGAAATCTCCAATCACCGCATGGGGCAAAATGTCACAGCTTAGCGCCACATCAGCGCCACTATCTGCTGCTACCACTTTGGGCGCGTACCTGAGGCATTCGCGCAAAGCAATTTCGTCGTGGTCACCCCCACCAACCAGCGTAACTGGTTCGGCACTATGTAAAATCTTATTGTTCATGTCATTTAATGGCGTTTTTGGAAACAGAACACAATATAGCCGCTAAATCGTTGATTTAAAGGCACAGGTTAGGGCCGCTCAAGGCCGCAATTGCGTGTCAGATATTCTTCTGACCGGACGACAAAGGTGAAATGCGCATGGCAGAGAAAGATAGCACGCTTGCTGTTTCCAATGGGGCATTCACCTGCCGGATTGAAGGTTTCGACAGGCCTGCCGACATCGTCCGCCTGATAGACCGATATCTCAAACAGCGCTCCGGCTCTTTAGATCCAGACCCCGAGCAACCGGATCCACAAGTGCTTGCCAAAATTGTCGGGTGCACCATCGGCTCAGGCGTCCGCGCCTATACGCGCAACGGTATCACTGTATTGTCCCCCTCTGCGGTATCGCCGCCAACAAACCATCAATCTTCAGCAGACGCAGTTGCCGTCGCTCGCGTGGTCAAGATCAAGCGCGCAAATTTCGAGAGGGTTGTCGCCAGGGGGCAGCTTGAAGAGGTCACCGAGGCGAGCGTTTCGCCGACACGCGCAGACTCTGGGCAGCCTCCCGAAACTGGCGTGCAAGCGCGTGCATTTCTGACCGAACAGCAGGTAGGCGACGACACCCATGGGAACCTGTCCAGACTGATCAGCAAAACCAATGACGAAATGGGGAAGGCCCGCGGACCGCATGGGCGCAAAGCCATTGAGCATCTTCGCGCTGCGGTGGCAGCGACCAAGGCCGGGCTTGGCATTTCCAGAACTGCAAATAATGACATGCACGAACAAGAACAGCATTATCGGCAGGATTTGGCAAAGGAGGTACGAACGCGCAGTGTACCGACGGCTCCCAACAACATTGTCGGCCTCTGCAACCCGTCTAAGCCCTACGCCAAATTGGTGCTGGAGGCCGAACAACAGATCAAACCGCCATGCCGAACACCCCTGCCGCGCAATGATCGGACCCGAACGCCTGCCCCGTCAGCATCTGAACCAAGGCAGAAAAAGACCGATCATATTGACCGCACCACAACTTTCGTCGCGTTCATCGGCGAGGTGAACGCCATCAGTCTGCCGGACTTGATGGAAGCTGCAACCGTCTATTTGACTTTCGTCGAGGGGCACGCCCAATTTTCGCGACGTCAACTCATGTCCAGGCTCCGCACGGTAAGACACGCAGATTACAGTCGAACAGACCGGTTGCAGTGCCTCGCTCAGCTGCTTGAGAAAGACAAGATCAGGAAACTGAATTGCGGTATGTTCGAGGTCACGGATCAGAACAAATACGTTCCGGTCATTCGACACACCAGCTGAAACAGTCCGGCAAGGCAGCGATCTCGACAGACAACGCCGCCAACCGCGGATACCAGCGATACAGCCAGAAAGCGGCCTTCGCCCGTTGCATTCTTGCGTCGCAGGCATAGCTACATGTTGACCAACGCCACAAATAAGACTCCATAAACCAGAATTGAGCGTTGCCGCCCGCGAGCCTACGCGATCAGCAATGCCATTCACACGGCAGATCAGCTCCAATATCTGCAAGAAAGGACACAATCGTGATACAAACGAGCACCCAGAACCGAAAATTCGTTCTGGCAGAGCGTCCCAAGGGCGAGCCTGACGAAAACACATTGCGTCTGGAAACCGTCGATCTTCCGACACCGGGTAAGGGCCAGATGCTGCTTCGGAACGAGTATCTGTCGCTTGACCCCTATATGCGCGGACGGATGAGCGATGCGCCCTCTTACGCCGCCCCGGTAGAAATCGGCGAGGTGATGATCGGCGGCACGGTGGCGCAGGTGCTAAGCTCGGACGTGACCGGGTTTGAAAAAGATGATTGGGTTGTCGCCTTTGGCGGGTGGCAGGACTATGCTCTGTCAGACGGCAAAGGCGTTATCAATATGGGCAAATCGCCCGAAAACCCGTCCTGGGCACTTGGCGTTCTGGGGATGCCGGGATTGACCGCCTGGGCAGGGCTGACCCAAATCGCGCAGCCCAAGAAGGGCGAAACCCTTGTCGTTGCCGGTGCCAGCGGTCCGGTGGGTGCGACGGTCGGCCAGATCGGCAAGATCCTTGGGCTGCGCGTTGTCGGCATCGCCGGCGGGGCCGAGAAATGCGCGCATGTTGTCGACACACTGGGGTTTGACGCCTGCATCGACTACAAGGCCGAGGGTTTTCCGGACGCTTTGAAAGCCGCTGTGCCAGACGGCATCGACATCTATTTCGAAAATGTCGGCGGCGCGGTCTTTGATGCGGTGTTTCCGCTGCTGAATACATTGGCACGCATTCCGGTCTGCGGTCTGATCAGCCAATACAACGCAACCTCTCTGCCCGATGGCCCGGACCGCCTGAACCAGTTGCTGGGGACCATCCTGCGCAAGCGGATGACTGTGCGCGGCTTCATCGTTTTTGACGATTTCGGACCGTATTATCCGGAGTTTGCGAAACAGATGGGCGACTGGGTGAAGTCAGGCAAGATCAAATATCGCGAAGAAGTCATCACCGGTTTGGAACAGGCACCCGCCGCGTTCATTGGGTTGTTGAAGGGCGAGGCTTTCGGCAAGCGCGTCGTCAAGCTGAGCGACTGACACAATCCAAAAGGCAATGACCAATGAAAATTCTGATGGTTCTGACATCGCACGACAAATTGGGCGACACGGGAAACAAGACCGGGTTCTGGCTCGAAGAATTCGCGGCCCCCTATTATGTGTTCAAGGATGCGGGCGCAGAGATCACGCTCGCATCGCCCAAGGGCGGGCAGCCGCCACTTGACCCCGGCAGCGATACCGAGGAAGCGCAGACCGACGCCACCAAACGCTTCAAGGCTGACGAGGCGGCGCAGCAAGATCTGGCGACGACCGAAGTTCTGTCGCGCGTCTCTGCCGACGGGTTCGACGCGATCTTCTATCCCGGCGGTCATGGGCCGCTATGGGATCTGGCCGAAGACGCGGACAGCAAGACGCTGATCGAAACCTTTGCCGCAAGCGATCGCCCGGTCGGCGCGGTGTGCCATGCGCCCGGCGTATTCAAGCACGTAAAAGGCGCGGATGGCAAAGCACTGGTATCCGGCAAGACCGTGACAGGGTTCACCAATACCGAGGAAGAAGCCGTCGGTCTGACCGACGTCGTTCCCTTTCTGGTAGAGGATATGCTGACTGCCAATGGTGGCACCTACAAGAAGGGCGATGACTGGGCGTCGTTCGTCGTCGTCGACGGCAAGCTTGTGACCGGCCAGAACCCCGCCTCTTCGGAAGAGGCCGCGCAGAAATTATTGGCGCTGCTTTAATATCGCATGACGGGGTGATCATAATTTGATTGCCCCGCCTACCCTCGCTCGACCAAGTTGCACGGCGGCTTTCCGGATGCGCTAACGCCCGGAAAGTATCCAGCCAGCCGCTTTTTCGGCGATCATCAACGTAGGTGAGTTGGTGTTTCCGCTGGTAATCTCAGGCATCACACTGGCATCGACAACACGCAGATTTGTCACGCCTTTAAGGCGCAGATGCGGGTCCAGCACGGCTGACGGATCATCCTCTCGGCCCATCTTTACCGTACCGACAGGATGAAAGATCGTTGACGCGATATCGCCTGCCAGTTTTGCCAGATCTTCGTCGCTTTGGTACTGGATGCCCGGTTTGAATTCTTCCGGCTGATAGGCGGCCATGGCCGGCTGCGACATGATCTGACGCACCTGGCGCAGACTTTGCGCGGCAACCTTTCGGTCTGCTTCCGTGTCCAGATAATTGGGCGAAATCACTGGCACGTCACGGAAATCCGCTGACCGGATCAGGACCTTTCCCCGGCTTGTCGGGTTCAGGTTGCACACGCTGGCCGTCACTGCCGGGAAACGGTGCAGAGGCTCGCCAAAAGCGTCAAGGCTTAACGGTTGCACATGATATTCGAGGTTTGGGTAAGGCTGATCCGGGTCCGATCGCGTAAAGGCCCCCAATTGGCTGGGCGACATGCTCATCGGGCCAGATCGTCTGAGCAAGTATTCAAGCGCGATCACCCCCTTGCCAAAAAGCGTGCTTGTGAGTGCGTTCAGCGTCTTCGTTCCCTTGACCTTATAGACCGCCCGGATCTGCAAATGGTCCTGCAAGTTTTCGCCCACGGCGGGCGCGTCCAGCACCACGTCAATACCATGCGAGCGCAACAGCCCTGCCGGACCGACGCCCGACAGTTGCAGGATCTGAGGGGAATTCACTGCGCCCGCTGACAGCACCACCTCGCGGGCGGCGCTGACCGAAACCGCTGTGCCGTCCTTATTTACCACGGCACCTGTGCAGCGCGGCTGTCCATCCGCGTCCTTTTCAAATGTCAGCTTTTCGACCTGCGCAGAGGTCCAGATCGTCAGATTGGGGCGCGTCCTGGCCGGGCGCAGAAACGCCTTCGATGTGTTCCACCGCCAGCCGGACCGCTGGTTGACGTCGAAATAGCCGACGCCCGCATTGTCGCCGCTGTTGAAATCATCGGTCCTCGCAATGCCCGTCTGCTCTGCCGCATCTGCGAAACTGTCCAAGACATCCCAACGCAAGCGTTGCTTTTCAATGCGCCACTCACCGCCATGGCCGTGCATGTCCGAAAATCGGCTATTGTCGCCGGTGTGCGGATCGGCACCGCCATCCAGCCTGTAGTGATCCTCATGGGCCATGAAATCGCGCAGAGAATGTTCCCAGTTCCATCCGTCATCGCCGGTCAGATCGGCCCAGTTATCGTAATCCCGCGCCTGACCGCGCATGTAGATCATGCCATTGATCGACGAACATCCGCCAAGGGTTTTTCCGCGCGGATAAAGCAGACTGCGCCCGTTCAGCCCCGGTTCCGGCTCTGTCTTGTACATCCAGTCCGCACGCGGATTGCCGATACAATAAAGATACCCGACCGGGATATGGATCCACGGATAGGTATCTGCCTTGCCCGCCTCAAGCAGCAGCACCTGATTGTTGCGATCCCCGCTCAACCTGTTGGCCAGCAGACAACCTGCCGACCCCGCGCCGACAATGATATAGTCGAAAATCATGTTGCTACCTGCCTCTGGACCTTTGGGACGTCATGCTAAGCGGGTTGTGCCTGTCGGGAAACTTTGAATGACTTTCATTGTGATGCTTTGGAGGCTGGTCAAGCGGCCATCCCGCCGCAATTCCCACTCGTGGGTTCGTGATTGTCGAAACCAATAGGCTCAATTCGCAAGCGCCCCACCGTAAAGGCGTAGCGCATTGTTCATCCTGATATCTGCCGCTTCCGAAGGGCTATAGGCAGACAAAAACCGGTCGCAGGTCGCAATCCAGCTTGGCAGTCCCATACCAGTGTTGCAGACCGGCCAATCGCTTCCCCAGACAACGCGTTCGGGGCCGAAGATGTCGATCACGCGGCGCATATACGGGAACATCACTGCGTCGGACTGTTGGTCCTGACGTGCATTCGCGGTGATGCCCGACAGTTTGATGGCCACAGTCTCTAACCCTTTGAACCGGGCAAGCGCGTTGGCCCAAGCGTCAAACCCGCCACTTGCAATGTCCGGATTTCCGCAATGATTGAGGATGAAACGCATCGACGGATTTGCCTGTGCCAACTCAACGCCGATCCGAAGTTGATCGGCGCGCAAGCACAGATCGAACGGATAGCCACGCCGCCCCATCAGCGCCAGGTTCGCACGAAACATCGGATCATCCGAAACGGTGTCCGGTACAACATGCAGAATCTGGCGAAAGGCCCGGACCCCAAGATCCCCGCATTCATCCAGCCAGGCTTCGAAATCACGTTCGGCAAGGCGGCAGGACGCGATCTGCCCGGCGAAACGGCCCTGATCTATCTGACCGGCGATAAAACGCGCCTCCTCCTTGTAGTCCGCATCATCGACGCCGGTTTCCATGAAAAACGACTGCGCGACCCTGCCCGACGTATCGGCGGCATAGTCATCAAGCGTGAAATTCCGGCTCTCCAGTTCCGCGATGCCGCTGGTCCAGGCATAGCCCAGCCGATCGCGCAGGATGAGATGATGATGTGTGTCCACATAGGTCATGACTTGAAATCCTGCTTTGCGCCTTGGTCGAACGACAATCTGGGCGCTCATTCACTGCGGGCGAGCTTCTTGGCATACCACGGGCCAAGCTCGCGTTCGGCTGCTATCAGTGTCTCGACGTTCAACATCCGGGTCAACAGTGCCCGGTTGACGGCCCGCGTGCGCTTGTTGAATGCCCCGCCTTCATCATCGACTTCCAGCTTTTGATAAAGCGACAACAATCGGTTCTGGACAGAGCGCAAAGACATCGCGCGACGATCCGCAATCAGCTTGTCCGTCAGACCCAGTGCCAGATCGACCAGAACCGAGAACTCGCTTTCGGTCAGGGTACTGCGCGGGGTGGTTGCACGTTGATGATAGCGGTTGATCTCGCGGTCGACCATGATCTGGCCTTCGATCAGCACCGCCCGCAAGGCCAGCCCCAGCCGATTTGCCGATGTCGTCTTGAGGACATATCCGTAGGCGCTCGTCTCGGGAACGATGGTGGTGATGCCGCGCAGATAGGCCTCGTCGGCGTAGTTTGACCAGAACAGGATGCGGGTTTCGGGATGCGCGGCCCAGATTGTCCGTGCGGCTTCTACCCCGTTGCGGCCCGGCATCTGCAAATCAAGGATGACCGCCGGATAGTCGCCGGACTTCGCCTCTTCCTCGCCCTTGTCACCATCCGCAACATGGGTGATCTCGCTGACTTCGGGAAGAATATCGCCGACCGTCTCGACCATGAAACTGGCGTGAAACTGGTCATCCTCAACAATCAACAGTTTCATATCGGAACCCCGGTCTGGGCGGATTGCGGCACGGTCAGCGTCACCCATGTTCCGCCATGATCCGTTATTTTCAGATCCGCGAGGATCAGACGCGCGCGCGTTTCCATATGCATCAACCCCGACTGTCGGCTGTTGAGTCGCCTTGAAAATCCACGACCATTGTCGCGCACACAAATCGTCAGCGCACCGGCGGCATCATCGCCGATGCTGACGACAATATTGCTGGCTCCGGCATGGCTGACGGCATTGTTGATCGCCTCTTGCGTGATCCTGTAAATGGCGGTGCGTACAGGCGAACACATCGCGTCAATATCAATGCTGGTGCGGTTCTCGACAGTGGTTGTCAGCGTTTCAGCAGCAAACCTGTCTGCCGAAGCGGCTTTTTGCAGGTGGGTGGAGACAGCGTGGACAAATCCAAACAGTTCAAGCTGCGACGGCACCGCCTCGTCGATGATGCGCCGCAGATCGTGGATGCAGGTTGTCAGCGTGTCGCCAACATAGGCCCGGTCAATGTCATGCGCATCGTTTGTCACGACGCGTAGCAAACGGGTCAGATCGGCAAGCGTCTGGTCGTGCAAATCCATACCGATGCGCTGGCGTTCCTGTTCCAGCGCCTGTGTCAGACTGGATGCGCCCTGCCGCAAGCCCTCTTCGCGCGATTGCATCTCTGAACGGGCCTGCGCATCGCGTTGGGCCTTCTCGATCGCGCGCAAGGCGTGAAAATAGGGTGCGAGCAAATCGGCCAGATGCTGGGCGAAATGCAGGGTTTCTTCGTCGAACCGGTCCGCCTGACTATGCGAGATGTTCAGCGTGCCGATCAATTGCCCCATCACCTTCATGCCGACATGCACGCGCGACCGCAGATTATGGTTGAAGATCGGCTCGCTGGCGCTGTTCGGAAAGATCTGGCGCGGATCAAGCATCGCGTCGGAGCAGATCATATGGTCCAGCTTTCCGGTCAGAACGTCGCGCACAGGCGAATTGATCAGTCGGGCCCTGCGCCGTGACCAGCGTGTCTGGATACCGACCTCGTAGGAGACAAGCCAATCCTCCCCATCGATCATGCAAATATCGAAATGCGTGAACGGCAGCACAGTGGCCACTTCCTGAGCCACCGCAGACAAGGCGGATTGGATCTCGGTCACGCGGGCGAGGTGGTTGGAAATACGTAGGAAAATATCCCTGTGGTATGCGGACGGGTGCGCCGATGTCGCCATCTCGTTCATGTTTCCTCCCTGCGCGGGCCGCGCGTTCCCTTGGACCAGCCTAGCGCGGATCACGGCAGCTGAGAACCGGAATGCCCGCAGCTAATTTGCGGGAACCCGCAAAAGGTTTGCGGCTTGTGCGCTTTACATGAGGTCACCGCATCGCGAGCATGTGCCGAAGTGGTCAGCCCAGAGGAAGGCTGCACGCTTAAGACGCGCGCGGCACTAATGATCGCGCCTTGACCGGGAGGAGACCCAAAATGAAATCACTGCTGCTGAGCGCGGCGGCCATCGCCATGGCTGCGCCCGCCGTATTTGCCGATACATCCGACAAACGCATCGCCCTGTCCAACAACTATGCCGGCAATTCCTGGCGTCAGGCGATGTTGCAATCCTGGGAAGACGTCTCTGCCTCTGCCGTGTCGTCCGGGACCGTCGCGGCGGCGGACGCGTTCACCACATCCGAAAACCAGGCGACCGAACAGGCCGCGCAGATCCAGAACATGATCCTTCAGGGCTATGACGCGATCGTGGTGAATGCCGCATCGCCCACGGCGCTGAACGGTGCGATCAAGGAAGCCTGCGATGCGGGCCTGACCGTCGTGTCCTTCGACGGGATCGTGACAGAGCCTTGCGCATGGCGGATCGCTGTCGATTTCGCTGAAATGGGCCGTTTGCAGGTCGAATACCTCGCAAGCCGCATCCCCGATGGTGGCAACCTGCTTGAACTGCGCGGCCTTGCGGGCGTGTTTGTCGATGACGAAATCTCGGCCGGCATCCACAAGGGTGTCGAGGAGAACCCGCAATTCGAGATTGTCGGCTCGGTGCATGGTGACTGGGCGCAGGACGTGGCGCAAAAGGCGGTTGCCGGTATTCTGCCATCGCTGCCCGAAATCGTCGGTGTTGCCACGCAGGGTGGCGACGGCTACGGCACGGCGCAGGCATTTGCCGCCGCTGGTCGCGACACGCCGCTGATTGTTCTGGGCAACCGGCAGGACGAAATGGCCTGGTGGGCAGAGCAGCACGCCGAGAACGGCTATGAAACCCTTTCGGTCTCAATTGCACCGGGCGTTGCATCGCTGGCCTTCTGGGTTGCGCAACAGGTTCTTGACGGTGCCGAAGTGCCCAAGGATCTGAACGTGCCGTTCCTCAAAGTGACGCAAGACACCCTTGAGGAAACGCTTGCCTCTACGCCCGAAGGGTCGGTTGCAACGACTGATTACAGCCTCGACGATGCAAAGGGCGTTATCGCCGGAGCGATGTAATCTGAAATGAACAGTGCCAAAGTTACCGGCACACCCCTTGTCGCCCTGACCAATGCCGAAAAACACTTCGGTGCGGTCAGGGCGCTTGACGGTGTGAGTCTGTCGATCTTTCCGGGTGAATGCATCGGGCTGGTCGGCCATAATGGCGCGGGCAAATCCACGCTGGTCAATCTTGTAAATGGCGGGCTGATGCCTTCGGCAGGCACGGTGAGCTTCCCGGCCACAGGCGCGCCACGCGCCTTGGAGGCTGGCGTGCGGTCCGTGTTTCAGGAATTGTCGCTTTGCCCCAATCTGACCGTTGCCGAAAACCTGCGCATTTCACATGCCGACCTGACCGGTTTTGGCTGGCGCACAAGGGCGCGCGCCGAGATCCGCAAAAGCCTTGATACCGTTTTCCCCGATCACGGCATTGATCCGAATATCACCGTGGACCGCCTGACCATCGCCGAACGCCAGATGGTTGAAATCGCCATTGGTTTCGCGCCGCGCGGCACGCAGGCCCGGCTTGTCATTCTGGACGAGCCAACCTCGTCCCTGGATGCGGCCATTGCGGAACAACTGCTGGCCCATATCAGACGGTTCTGCGCCCAAGGCGGCGCGGTGCTGTTTATCTCACATATGATGGGCGAGATTTTCGATGTCGCTTCGACCATCGTGGTGATGAAGGACGGCAAAATCGTCGCGTCCCGCCCAACCCCAGACTTCACCCGCGCCTCGCTGGTCGAGGCGATGGGTCATGTCGCCGGGCCCGAGACCGAAAAGGCTGCCACCTCCCGCCCGGCATTCGGCGCGGACATCCTCAATAGCAAAACCGGGCTGACCGCCAGCAAGGGCGAGGTCGTGGGACTGGCGGGTCTTGCCGGTCACGGTCAGGCCGAGGCCCTCGCACAACTCTATTTTGAACACACGTCGTCTTGGCGCGCGGGCAAAGGGTCTGACATGGTGTTTGTCGCGGGCGACCGTGGGCGCGACGGCATTCTGCCGCTCTGGTCGATCCTGCGCAATACAACCGTGTCGATCCTGCCGCAGATCGCGCGACGGGGCATTGTCGACCGTGCCGCCGAAACCCGGATTGCCGCCGAATGGAAAGCCCGCATCGGCATCCGCACCGCTGACGTGACCAACAATATCCTGTCGCTGTCAGGCGGCAATCAGCAAAAGGTTCTGTTCGCCCGCGCGCTGGCCTCGAAAGCGCCGGTGGTCGTCATGGACGATCCGATGCGCGGCGTGGATGTGGGAACCAAACAGGATGTCTACGCCATGATCCGATCCGAGGCCGCCAAGGGCCGCACGTTCCTGTGGTATTCCACCGAGACGGACGAGGTTTGCCAATGTGACCGGGTGTTCGTTTTCCGCGATGAGGCCATCTCGGCCGAGTTGACAGGCGCGGACATTACCGAAGACCGCATCCTTGAAGCCTCGTTTGAAATGCAAGGGGTGGACGCATGACCCGTCTGTTCGCGCGCCACCGCATCCTGCTGCCAATCCTGTCGCTGGCGGTTCTGCTTGCTGCGACCTTTTACATGCAGCCCCGCGCCATGAGCTATTTCGGCGTCAACCTGCTGTTCAATCTCGCCGTTCCGATTGCGCTGGCGACCGTCGCGCAGATGATGATCATCATGGTCAATGATATTGATCTGTCACTGGGCGCGTTTGTCAGCCTTGTTGCCTGCGTGACGGCAACCTTCCTGCATGACACGCCGGTCTTGGGCGTGTTGATACTGGCGGGTTTGATCGCCGCCTATGCCGGGCTTGGCGTCCTGATCCACAGGTTCGAACTGCCCGCCATCGTGGTGACGCTGGGCATGTCGTTTGTATGGGGCGGCATTGCGCTCAGCATCCTGCCCTCGCCCGGCGGCACCGCCCCGCCCTGGATCCGCAGCCTGATGACGGTCAAACCGTCGCTTGTGCCAATGGCGGTTGTGGCGGCCGTTCTGATTGCCGCTGTCACACATTTCCTGATCATCCGGACGGGGATCGGCACGGTGCTGCGCGGCGTCGGCGGCAATGCTGCGTCCGTGGCACGGGCCGGCTGGCCAGTGCTGCGCCTCAAGGCGTTGGCCTACGCGTTGGCCGGCTTGTTCGGCGTGCTTGCGGGCATGGCGCTGGTTGGGCTGACAACCTCGGCGGATGCCAATATCGCGCTGCGCTATACGCTGTTGTCGATCGCCGGAGTGATCCTCGGCGGTGGCGAATTCATCGGCGGCAAGGTCAGCCCGGTGGGTGCCGTGATCGGCGCGCTGACTCTGGCGCTGGCGGCATCGTTTCTGTCGTTTCTGCGGCTTAGCCCGGATTGGCAGATCGGCGCGCAGGGTGCCATTCTGATCCTCGTGCTGACAGCACGGCTGATCTTTACCCGCCGCGACGGACAGGAAGGATGACCCGGATGTTGAGCACTGTTATTTCACGCCCGTGGATCTGGTCATGGGTCGCCGCCGCAGCTGCCTTTGTCATGGTCATGGCACTGACGCAGGGGCGCGGCGCGAGTGAGCTGGCCTATGCCGCGCTGTCCTTTGGCGCATTCGCCGCGATTGTAGGACTTGGCCAGATGCTTGTGATCACGCTTGGCCCCGGCAATGTGGACCTGTCTATCCCGGCAGTCATGACGCTGGCCGGCACGCTGTCCCTCAAGGCGATGGGATCGGACCCGAACACCGCCGCGCTTGGCTTGCTGATCGCAATCGCGGCAGGCGTCGGGGCGGGGCTGGCAAACTTTGCACTGATCTACTTGCTGCGTCTGCCCCCTATCATCGCGACCTTGTCGGCATCGCTGGTGTTTCAATCCATCGCGATCTGGTCCAACCGGGGCCTGCGGATCAAACCGCCAGCGGGGCTGGCCGATTTCGCAACAGGACGCACGGTCGGCATTCCAAACGTGGCCCTGGTGGGCATTGTCCTGTCGATCATCGTCTGGCTGGTGCTGGAGCGCGCCACCTTTGGCCGTTGGCTTCTGGCCTCGGGGCAGAACCTGCGCGCGGCACGCCTTGCCGGTATTCCGGTCGAGTTGGTGCGCGCCACGACCTATGTCACCGTGGCCGTCCTTGCCTCCATCGCGGGCTACCTTCTGGCCAGCTTTTCGGGCGGTGCCGCGCTTAATATGGGGCAAGAATACCTGCTGACCTCCATCGCGGTTGTCGTCATCGGTGGCACCTCGATTGCCGGCGGGTTTTCAAACGTCCCCGGCGTCTGGGGCGCGTCGCTATTCATGTTCTTGGTGGTCTCGATGCTCAACTCATACGGGCTGGGTGCCGGTGTGCGCATGATGCTGACCGGCCTTATTATCATCGGCATTGTCGTTGCCGCCAGCACCCGGAGGATCCGCACATGATACCCCTGCCCCCGCATCTCGAAGCGTATGACGACCGCTTTGCACATCTTGTCCATCCGGTGTCGCAGCTGGAGCAGATCGCGACCGGGTTCACCTGGACCGAGGGGCCGGTCTGGTTCGGCGATCACAACTGCCTTCTATTCTCGGACATTCCATCGCAAAGGCTGATGCGGTGGAGCGAAACAGAGGGCACCACTGTCTTTCGCGCGAACTCGGAGTTCAACAATGGCAACACCCGTGATAGGCAAGGCCGCCTGATCGGATGCCGTCACGGCGCGCGCGATGTGGTGCGCACGGAAATTGACGGATCGCTGACCGTTCTGGCCGACAGGTTTGAGGGCAAGCCGCTGAATTCGCCGAATGATGTGGTGGTCTCATTTGACGGCGCCGTGTGGTTCACCGATCCGACCTACGGTATTATGTCGAATTTCGAAGGCTATGAGGCAAAGCCCGAGCAGACAGCCCGCCACGTTTTTCGCCGTGATCCGGTCAGCGGCGCGGTAAGCCCGGTGGTGTCAGATTTCACGCAGCCCAACGGCCTTGCTTTTTCCTGTGACGAAACCCGGCTTTATATCGCCGAAAGCGGGTCGAGCCACGATGACAGCGTTCCGGCCGTGATCCGGCAATTCGATGTGGAGGGCGCGTCCCTTGTCGATCGCGGTGTGTTCGCCACGTTGGATTGCGGCCTGCCGGACGGGTTCCGCGTGGACACGACCGGCAACCTGTGGTCATCGGCCAAGGATGGCGTGCATTGCTTTGCGCCGGACGGTTCCCTGCTGGGCAAGATCCTTGTGCCCGAAACCGTTGCCAACCTGTGCTTTGGCGGCCATGATGGCCACCGGATGTTCATCACGGCCACCACATCGGTCTACCGGGTCTTCATCAACGCCCAAGGCGCGGAACCTTGGGTCCGGCCCGCAGCGCGCGAGCGTCCCTGCGCAGGCTGATCTAGGGCCTACGCTTGGCAAGAAGGCTTCTCAGCCGGGGGGCGCGTCTTACCACTCGAATGGCGCCACAACCGTCCGTCGCCCGACGGTAAAGGCATCGGCCACGTGGCGCATCGGCGAAAGGTCAGTCTCGCTTTGGCCTGTGGCGATGAGATCGGCAAATCGCGCATAAAGCGACGGGTATTCGCCCGGCATCTCTGCCCCGATCTGTGTCGGATTGCCGCCAATGGCAAACGTGGCCCCGCCCTCTGACAGAAGAGCGGTCCCTGCATCGGTCTCGATATGAATGTCCCAGCAGGGCGGCCCGGCATGCAGCCAGTCGAACGCGGCAGTGACCTGCGCGCCCCCCGCATCATAGAACGTCAGATCGGCGGCGACAGGCGTGTCGCGGTTTTCCGGGAACCGAAGCTCTGCCCGCGACAGATGTAGCGCGCGCGGGTAGATCTCGGTCAGGACGGACAGTGCATTGATGCCGGGATCGAACACGCCCAGACCGCCCGCTTGCCAGATCCAGTCCTGCCCCGGATGCCAATAACGCACGTCCTCTTTCCACTGAATATCCAGTTTGTGAATGGCTTTGTCCGCAAGCCATGCCTTCGCTTCTGCAACCGCCGCCGCGTGCCGGGAATGCCATGTCGCATAAAGCGTAAGCCCCTTGGCTGCGGCAAGATCAATCAGATCCTGAACCTCGCTCAGCGTGGCACCGGGCGGTTTCTCCAGCATCACATGTCGCCCCGCCTCCAGTGCCAGACGCGCATCCCCGTAGCGGACCTGCGGCGGTGTGCAGAGCGACACACAGCTGACGTGGTCCTGCGCCTCTAGCAGACTGGCCAGATCATTATACGCGGGCACGCCCCCGACCTGAGCGTTGCGGCTGGCCGTCGCGGCAAGGTCGAAATCCGGGCTGGCAGAAATCGCAGGCAAATGCTGATCTCGGGCGATCTTGCCGACGCCGACAATGGCAATCTGATGGGGCATCAATGCGAATCCTTTGGCACGGCGGAACCACGATTGCCGACAAGAAAATCAAAATCGGCCCCGGTTTCGGCGCCTTGCACATGGTCGTGGAACATCTGTGCATACCCGCTGGCGGGCCTTGTATCTTCTGGCTGCCACGCGTCCAGCCGGGCCTGCAACTCGGCCTCGGGGATATCCAGATGCAGCCGTCGGTTTGCCACGTCCAACTCGATCATGTCGCCATCGCGCACGATGGCAAGCGGGCCGCCGCGCGCCGCCTCGGGGCTGGTGTGCAGCACCACGGTGCCATAGGCCGTGCCAGACATCCGCGCGTCCGAGATGCGCACCATATCGGTGATCCCCTTCTTCAGAACCTTGGCGGGCAGGCCCATATTGCCGACCTCCGCCATACCGGGATAGCCGCGCGGACCGCAGTTTTTCAGCACCATCACGCAGGTCTCGTCGATATCCAGATCGTCGCGCACAATCTTGGCCTTGTAGTCGTCAATATCCTCAAACACGACGGCGCGACCCCGGTGGCTCATCAGCGATGGGCTGGCGGCCGAGGGTTTCAGCACCGCGCCTTGCGGTGCCAGATTGCCGCGCAGCACCGCGATGCCGCCTTGTTGGGCAAGCGCCTTGTCGGCGGGCAAGATCACGTCCTCATTCCAGTTCCTGGCGTCCTTGACCTCGTCCCAGACGGCCAGCCCGGACACGGTAAGCGCCTCTTTGTGCAGCATCCCGGCCTCGCCCAGACGTTTGATCACGACCGGCAGACCGCCCGCATAGAAAAACTCCTCCATCAGGTATTTGCCCGACGGCATCAGGTTGACGATGGTGGGAATGTCACGGCCCAGACAGTCCCAGTCTTCCAGGGTCAGATCAATCCCGACGCGGCCGGCAATTGCCATCAGGTGAATGACCGCATTGGTCGACCCGCCAATCGCGCCATTGACCCGGATCGCGTTTTCGAAAGCGTCGCGCGTCATCACATCGGATGGTTTGAGATCGTCCTTGACCATCTGCACGATGCGCCGCCCGGAATGCTGCGCCATCACCCGGCGGCGTGCATCGACACCGGGGATTGCGGCGTTTCCCGACAGTGCCATGCCCAGGGCTTCGGCCATCGACGCCATGGTGCTGGCCGTGCCCATCGTGTTGCAGGTGCCCGAAGACCGGCTCATCGCCTGCTCGGCTTCAAGGAAATCTTCCTTGCTCATCTTGCCGGCCTTGATGTCCTCGGACATCTGCCAGAGTGCTGTGCCGCTGCCGACACGTTCGCCCCGGAACCAGCCGTTCAGCATCGGCCCGCCGGTGACGACAATCGACGGCAGGTCGGTGGAGGCCGCGCCCATGATCAGCGATGGCGTGGTCTTGTCGCAACCCACCAACAGCACCGCCCCGTCGATGGGCTGCGCGCGCATGGTCTCCTCGACCGCCAGGGCGGCAAGGTTTCGGTACATCATCGCGGTGGGGCGGAACGTGTTCTCGGACGCCGAAAAGACCGGCACCTCCAGCGGAAAGCCCCCGGCCTCCCAGATGCCAGCCTTCACCTTTTCGGCCAATTCACGCAGATGACCGTTGCAGGGCGTCAGTTCGGACCATGTATTGAGAATGCCGATCACCGGCCGCCCGTCGAACAGATCGTCGGGATAGCCCTGATTTTTCAACCAGCCTCGATGGTAGATATTGTCGCGGCTGGTGCCGCCATACCACTCTTGCGAGCGCATCTTGCGGGGCCACTGGGCTGGCTTGAAGGTCATCTTACTCTCCTGAATTTATCTCACGGCACCAACCGGGTCCCGGCGTGGGGACAGCGCAAACCTGCCGTCGCTCTCAGCCCTGTTTCTGCTTGTTGTAGACGTCGAAAATAACGGCAGCCAGCAGCACCAGCCCCTTGATCACCTGCTGGTAATCAATGCCGATCCCCATGATCGACATGCCGTTGTTCATCACACCCATGATAAACGCGCCGACCACCGCACCGACAATCTTGCCCACGCCGCCCGACATTGACGCACCGCCAATGAACACCGCCGCGATCACGTCCAGTTCCACCGCGAAACCCGCCTTTGGCGTTGCGGTGTTCAACCGTGCCGCAAAGATCAGCCCGGCCAGCGCCGCCAGTAGCCCCATGTTCACGAAGGTCAGAAATGTCAGCCTCTCGGTCGGAATGCCCGACAGCTTCGCGGCTTTCACGTTGCCGCCAAGCGCATAGATCCGGCGGCCGATCGTGGTCTGTTCAGTCAGGAAGGCGTAGATGATCGTCAGAATGCCCATGGTGACCAGCACGTTGGGCAGCCCGCGAAAGGTTGACAGCTTGTACATCACGAACAACAGCGCGCCTGCGACAATCGCATTGCGTATCAGGAAAAACGCGGTGGGTTCGTCTTCGATCCCGTAGGCCTTGTTGCGCGCCCGCTTGCGCAGACCCATCCAGACAATCGCGGCGGCAGCAACAATCCCGACCGCAAGGGCCGTGATATTGGGACGCCCGACGCCAAAGACGTCAGGGATGAACCCCGTCGACAGCAGTTGGAAGGACCTAGGGAACGGACCGACGGATTGCCCCTCCAGCAGCCACAGCGACAGGCCGCGAAACACCAGCATCCCCGCGAGCGTCACGATGAAGCTGGGGATCTTCCAATAGGCCACCCAGTAACCCTGCGCCGCGCCGATCAGGATGCCCACCACAAGACAGGCCGGGATGGTCAAGGCCACCGGCACGTTCCAGTTGACGATCATCACCGCCGCCAGCGCGCCGACGAACCCCATCACCGATCCGACGCTCAGGTCAATATGGCCGCCCACGATAACAATCAGCATGCCCAGGGCCATGATGATGATATAGCTGTTCTGAAGGAACAGGTTGGTGATGTTGACGGGCCGCAGCAGCGTGCCATCAGTCACGATCTGGAAGAACACCATGATCGCGATCAGCGCAAAGAGCAGGCCGTAATCGCGCAGGTGGCTGGCAAGATAGCCGGAGATGCTTTTGGCCTTGTCGGCATTCCGGGCTTGCGAGGCTGTGTCAGTCATTTCGCGGGCCTTCCTATTCGGTAACGATAAGCGACATGATGCGCTCTTGGCTGGCTTCGACGGCGCTTAGCTCGCCGACAAAACTGCCCTGGTTCATGACATAGATGCGGTCGCACATGCCCAGAAGTTCCGGCATTTCGGAACTGATCATCAGCACGCCTTTTCCTTCGGCCGACAGTTCGTTGATGATGCCGTAAATCTCGAACTTGGCACCAACGTCGATGCCGCGGGTGGGTTCATCCAGGATCAGCACTTCCGGCCCGGCAAACAGCCATTTGGACAGAACCACCTTCTGCTGGTTGCCCCCCGACAGGTTGACGACCTTCTGAAACACGCTGGGTGTGCGGATGTTCATGGCGGCGCGGTAGCGTTCAGCGACCTTGGTCTCTTCGGCCTCGTTGATCACGCCGGACTTGGAAACGTCGATCAGATTGGCCAGCGTCACATTGCGCTGGATGCTTTCTTCGAGGATCAAGCCCAGTTCCTTGCGGTCCTCGGTCACATAGGCCAGCCCGCTGCGGATGGCCGCCGCAACCGTTGACGTGTCGATTGCCTTGCCGCGCAGCTCGACGCTGCCCGAGATGTTGCGACCGTAGCTTTTGCCAAACAGGCTCATTGCCAGTTCGGTGCGTCCGGCCCCCATCAGCCCTGCTATGCCGACGACCTCGCCCGCGCGGACGTGAAAGTTGATGTCCCGGATCACCTGCCGCGCGGCATGCTCGGGATGCCAGACGTTCCAGTCCCGTACCTCCAGCAGCATATCCCCGGCGCGGCGGGGCCGTTCGGGATAGCGCTGCGACATATCCCGACCGACCATATCGCGCACGATGCGGTCTTCTGTGATCGGCTCCTTGCGCGCGTCCAGCGTCGAGACTGTCGCGCCGTCGCGGATCACCGTGATCGTGTCGGCGATGCGCCGCACCTCGTTCAGCTTGTGACTGATCACGATCGAGGTGACGCCCTGGGCTTTCAGTTCCAGCAGCAAATCCAGCAGGGCCTGACTGTCGGATTCCGACAGCGCCGCCGTGGGCTCGTCGAGGATCAGCAGCCGCACGTCCTTGGACAGGGCCTTGGCAATCTCCACCAATTGCTGTTTGCCGACGCCAAGACTGTCGACCTGCGCCGCAGGAGGTTCGTTAAGTCCGACCTTTTTCAACAACCCTTCGGTTCGCCGGAATGTCTCGTGCCAGTTGACGACACCTGCCTTCGCGCATTCGTTGCCGATGAACAGGTTCTCGGCAATCGACAGCAACGGCACCAGCGCCAGTTCCTGGTGGATGATGATGATGCCCAGCTTTTCGCTGTCCGAGATACCGGCGAACCCGGCCAACTGGCCATCATAGTGAATTTCACCGTCATAGGTGCCTTTGGGATAGACGCCCGACAGCACTTTCATCAGCGTGGACTTGCCCGCGCCATTCTCGCCCACCAAGGCGTGAATCTCGCCCTCGGTGACTTTCAGATTGACGTCGTCCAGCGCCTTGACCCCCGGAAAGGTCTTGGTGATATTGCGCATTTCCAGCAGCGTCTGCACGAAAATTCCCCCTCCCAAGGTATCGCCTGATCAATGCGTCACGTCCCGCCCGCACAGACGTGCGGGCGGGTGTTGGCAAGGATCAGAGATCGTCTTTGCTGTGATACCCGGAATCGATCACGATGGCTTCGTAGTTCGACCCATCGACCGAGACCGGCTCCAGCAGGTAGGAGGGCACGACCTTGACACCGTTGTCATAGGTGGTGGTGTCGTTGATCTCGGGCTCGCCACCCTGCAACAACGCATCGACCATACCGACGGTCACGCGGGCCAGTTCACGGGTGTCCTTGAACACGGTCGAATATTGCTCGCCCGCAATGATCGACTTGATCGACTGCAATTCGGCATCCTGACCGGACACGATGGGCATTGCCAGATCGCCAGAGCCATAGCCCACGCCTTTCAGCGACGACAGGATCCCGATGGACAGGCCGTCATAGGGGCTGAGAACGCCGTGCACGACAGCATCGGTGTAATGCGCCGACAGCAGGTTATCCATGCGGGACTGCGCGACCGCTCCATCCCAGCGCAATGTGCCTACGGTGTCCATGCCCATCTGGCCCGACACGATGTTGATCGTGCCATCGTCGATCAGTGGCTGAAGAACCGACATGCCGCCATTATAGAAGAAATAGGCGTTGTTATCGTCGGGCGATCCGCCGAACAGTTCGACATTCCAGGGTTTCACGTCCGGAAAACGCTCTTTCATGCCGTCCACAAGGCTGGTCGCCTGCAGCACGCCCACCTTGAAGTTGTCGAAGGTGGCGTAATAGTCCACATATTCGCTGTCGCGGATCAGGCGGTCATAGGCGATTGTCTTGATGCCCGCGAAATGCGCGTTCTCCAGCGCGTTGGACAGCGTGGTGCCGTCGATCGCCGCGATCACCAGAACGTCCACGCCCTTGGTGATCATGTTCTCGATCTGGTTCAACTGGTTCGGAATATCGTCTTCGGCATATTGCAGATCAGCGGTGTAACCGGCCGCTTCGAACTGCTCGACCATGGATTCGCCGTCCGAAATCCAGCGCGCCGACGACTTTGTCGGCATGGCAATTCCGATGGTGCCCTTATCCTGTGCGATGGCCGGCGCGGCCGCAAGGCCAACGCCAAGCGCGAGGGCGGCGAGCCCTGCTGAAATTTTCTTCATCATGTCCTCCCATGGCGCCACGCATGTCACTGCCAGGGCACCTGACTTTATTGATTTGATCCGACGTGCTGTCGGACATCGAAATCCTAATGAGGTTTCGACATAACATTCAAATGAAAGATTTGGCGACTTTCATACCAATTCAGGTATATCGTGCATATGATGACTTTGACCTCCCAGCTTCGGCTCAGACATTTTCGCTTGGTGCAGGCCATCGCCGAGACCGGCCAGATTTCCACCGCCGCCACGCAACTTGCGGTCAGCCAGCCCGCCGCGTCGCGAACCCTTGCCGAGATCGAGCGCATCATCGGCGAGCCGCTGTTCGAACGCCACGCGAAAGGTATGCGCCCGACCCTGATCGGAGAGGTCATCATGCGCCATGCCACGACACTGGTGGGAGATATTGACAGGATTGCCATCGAGGTCGATGCGTTTCGCCGAGGCACGGCGGGTGTGGTGCGCATAGGTGCCGTCACCGGCGCGGCGGTTGGCTTTGTCGTGCCAGCGGTGCAAAAGCTGAAAGCCATGGCCCGTCTGGCCACGGTCAGCGTCGATATTGCGCCAAGTGTCGATCTGATCGAACATCTGCTGCGCGGCGATCTGGACATTGCCTTGTGCCGCCTGCCGCGCCATGCCGACGCACGCCCGTTCCTGATCCGCGCCGGCCGTGTTGAACAAATAAGATTTCTGGTTCGGGCCAGGCACCCGCTTGTCGGGCTGTCCGGGTTGGCACTTGATGAACTCGCCGGATTGCGCTGGGTTATTCAGGCCAGTGGAATGCCGGTCCGCGAAGCCGTCGATCAGGCGTTCACCAATCGTGGTCTGCCCATACCGGGAGATACGATAGATACGTCCTCCCTGATGGTGGCCCTTGCCTATCTCAAGGACACCGATGCAATCGCCGCGATCACGCAGGAGGTCTATGAGCTTCTGGTTCCAAACAACACCAGCAACTGGGCCGTACTCGACATGAAGGAAAGCCTGATCCTGTCGCCATATCAACTCATCCGCAAACGGGATCGCCCGATGACCCCGGTTTGCGAAAGCTTCGTGCAATTGCTCGAAGCGGAGTTGACAAAAGTATGATCCGTTTCGCGTATGCCTGCCTGAGCGGACGGTAAGGGACATGTGCTCCCATTCACCAACCGGCAAGCATCTTCGAGGCCCGAGCCCGTGTACGCACTATCACACAGCAGGGTCAGCCATTTCCGCCCGCACAAGCAATAAAGTTCGGTTACGGACAGCTAAGATGCGTTGGCATGTGCCAGCCCCAGCCAGTCCGGCAACGCTCCGACGTTCGGAAGCACAACATCCGCAAGCGGCGAAAGCTCTGCCCGCGTGGCCGGGCCAGTAAGAACGGCCACCGTCTGCATCCCGGCCGCTCGCCCTGCCATTAGGTCATGGGCGCTGTCACCGACCATCACCACCCGCTCCGGTGCCTTTTCCACCGCATATGCAAAAGACAGCAAAGGGTCCGGCGACGGTTTTGCGCCGAACCCGCTATCTGCACCCGCGACGAAGTCAAACGCATCTCCGATATTGGCGGCGACCAGATGCGCGTGCGCCGTTCGCTGGCTGTCATTGGTCATCACGCCAAGCGACAGGCCGGCCTGCCTTAATCGCGCCAGCAACGGCGACAGCGGCACCGTCTCGACCAAAGGCGCTGTTTCAGCAGCCTCGGAAAGGAATCGTTCCAGCCCGCGGAGGCTCCATCCGTCAAGTCCGGGCAACATCAGTGCTGCCACCTGCCGGTTGGTGCCTGCGATCACCGGACTTTCCGGCAAGAATCCGCCGATCACGGGATCGTATCCGATGGCAGCGGTTAACCATTCCAGCCGTTCCGCGTCGCCCTTTGCAAGCCGTTCCAGCACCCCACCCGCCCACACATCCCAGGTAGCGCGGAAATCAAACAGCGTGCCATCCTTGTCAAACAGGATCGCATCAGCGCGCAAAGTCATGTCCAATGGACCTGCTCTCCACCCGGAAGGGCGGCACGGGCATTGGCTATGTCATTGTAATCTATATCTGCTGCGTCACAAAACGCGACAACCCATGCATCATCCATAAGCACGAAATCCAGCACCGAGCCCAGAAACTCTGGCTCCTGCACGTTGGCGCGCAGATCCTCTGTGCTTGCCCCCGTCGATCCCAGGAAGATCGGAAGAAGCTCTTCATTGCCCGCCAGCCAGCCAAGCGCCTGCACGCCGACGATCTCTGCCCGGTCTTTCGAGAGTGCCATTAGTTCATCCTTCGGAAAGGTATTCTTAACCAATTCGAATAAAAACTTACCCAAGCCTGGATGCAAGCACGGATGGAACTCGAAATGCCTCAGACGGTCCTGATAGTGGATGAAGTTGCTACCAACAGGATCGTATTGCGCGTCAAGCTGGCGGCGGCATATTACTCTGTGAAACAGGTCACGTCAGGGACCGATGCGCTTGCGGCCTGTGCGAAAAAAGTCCCCGATGTCATCCTTCTGGGCCAGGTCGGCAGCATGCAGGCCAGCGACTTCGCGCGGCGGCTGCGCGCCGACCCCAGAACCGAAACGGTGCCGCTGATCTTTCTCACGCCGCCCGATGACATGCGCGCCCGCGTTGAGGCACTGCAAGCCGGGGCGGATGACGTCCTGTCCCACCCGGTCAGCGAAATGATGTTGCTGGCCCGGATCCGCAACCTGCTGCGCGACCGGGATGCCGAACGCGAATTGCGTCTGCGCGACGGAACACAACGCGCGCTCGGTTTTGCCGAACCGCGCGCCGGGTTCGAAATGCCCGCGTGGGTGACTGTGGTAACCGACCAGCCTTCCGAGGTCGAGCTGTGGCTGGAGCAACTGAAGGCACGCGTGTCCCACCGCATAGAGATCCGCAGTCCCCGAGAGATGCTGGCGCAAGATACAGGCGGCACCAAGGCTCCGGATGTTTGTATCGTCACCCTGCCTCGTTTGATCCCCGAAACCGGGCTGGGCACGCTGTCGGAATTGCGCTCCCGCAGCGCGACGCGACACTGCGCGATGCTGGTTCTATGCGACCGCGAGACACGACAGGCAGCCGCAAGCGCGCTGGATCTGGGCGGCAATGACCTGCTGGCCGGGGACTTCGACCCCGACGAGCTGGCCCTGCGGCTGGAAAACCAGATCTCCCGCAAACGTACCGCCGACAGGCTGCGCGCCACCATGCGCGATGGATTACACGCGGCGGTGACGGACCCGCTCACCGGACTGTATAATCGTCGTTATGCCCTGCCGCATCTGGCGCGCATTTCGGAAGAGGCGCATCGTTCGGGCCGCCGTTTTGCCGTTCTGATCGCTGATCTTGATCACTTCAAACAGATCAACGATCTGCATGGCCATGCTGCGGGCGATGCCGTTCTGACCGGCGTGGCACGTCAGCTGAAAGAGAACCTGCGTGCCGTGGATCTGGTCGCGCGCATCGGCGGCGAGGAATTCCTGATCGTGCTGCCCGACACCGGCAGCCATCGCGCCCGCCGCACGGCACAAAGACTGTGTCAAGTGATCCGCCATACGCCGTTTCTTGCGCCCGGTCACGATGTCCCGATCCGCGCGACAGCCAGCATCGGCATGGCGATGGGACCACTTTTCACCGCCGGGCGCGGTTGCGATGACAGCGACCTGCTGACACTCGCCGATCGTGCGCTTTATGCGTCCAAGGCGGACGGACGTAACAAGGTCACGCTGAGCCGGGATGCCGCCTGAGCGCTTGGTGTGCGATAGGCCGATCGTCTGACGTTCCTCCGCAGCCCAATGCCATTCGCGCGGATCAAAGCGAACTGATTTCATGCAGCCCCGACGCCATACCGCGCCGGCAAGCGGGTCAGCGATCGTGAGGGCGCCAAGACCGATCGCCGCCTTTCGCCAGCCGATCAAGCGCATCCTCCAGCCGGTCCGCAAAGCCGGCGCGCTCATCGGGGGACATTGCGGCAAGCCTTTCGGACAAGGCGCGCTGCCCCATCAGCTTGCGCTGGTGCGCGCGTTCGGACTGACGCGACAGCACTTCGTCCAAGGCCGTTTGATCAAGCGGTTCTGTCCGCAGTATTTCCAACGCCGCGCGGTAATCTTCAGCCAGAAGCCCCCGCTCTTCATGGCGAGAGGCCAGACCTTCGCGCAAACGCTTGCCAAGCGCGCTACGATCGGCGTCGCTCAGCGCCCGCGTATAGGGGGCAACCATGTCGCGCGGGCCGCCGCGCCGACCGTGATCCGGTTTCAGCAGCATCGCGCCGCACACAATGCCGACGATCAGCAGGTTGATCGCCAGCGAAACAAACAGCAAAACCCGCAGCCAAATCCTGCGTTGTCCACTTCCGTCCGAAGGTTCTTTGATGTCGCTCATGGTTCAGCCCCCCGTCATCGCAATGTCATATTCGGTCAGCGGATCCAGCAACCAATCGCTGTCGGTAGCATCGGTGGTGGCGCTACTGGTTCCGATCAGCGAGGCCAGTTGATCCGACACGGCCGCAGGCGGGTTTAGCCCGATCCACACTCCGGCGACTGTCGCCGCGGCCAATCCGGTCAGGGCAGGCCAGCCACCGATGCCGCGCAGGATCTGGCTGAAAAAACCGTCGCGTTTCGTGGCTGGCCGGGGGGGTGCCACGGCCTCGCCCTGGACCGACAACGCATCGTCCAGAATGCGCGCCATGAAGGCTGCATCGGGGTCGGGCGCGGTATTGCGGGCCGCGTCGAAGAACGCTTCCAACCCGTCGCTATCCTGCTGTTTGTCAGTCATCTTGATACCCCAGTTCTTCCCGTCGCCCGGCCAAGACCTCGGCCAGTGCCCGTTTGCCCCGCGCGGTCAGGCTTTCGACCGCGCGGGGGCTGATGTCCATGATCTCGGCAATCTCGGGATTGCCCAGACCTTCGATATGTCGCAACACCACTGCCTCGCGCTGCCGCTCTGGCAGGCTGTCCAGCGCGGTCTGGAGCGCTTCGGCGCGCGCCACCTGCTGCAAGCCCTGTTCGGCACCGATCGCCGGATCTTCGGGTTCCGGCACAGAATCGATATCGACAGAGCGCCGCTTTCGCAGCCGGTCCGTACAGAGATTCGCCACGACGCGGTAAAGCCAGGTCGTGACCTTTGCCTCTCCCTGCCGCCACTCTGCTGCGATCCGCCAAAGACGCAGCATCGCCTCTTGGGCGACGTCTTCGGCCTCGGCCCGGTCGCCCAGCATCCGGTAAGCGTGGCCCAGAACCTTCGGCGTCAGACGTGTGGTCAGCGCGCGCGCCGCGGCAGCATCGCCATTGGCGTAAAGCACCAGCAGCGCATCGTCAGAAACCTCACTCATGGCGTCAAAGGGCATGTCCATTGTCCGTCAAGGGCTAGCCTGTGTTGGGCGTTGGTGCAATGCGGGCCGGACCATTTGCGGCCCGACCCGGTGGGCTCAGTCGTCGCCGTGACCGTGACGCTTCTTGCCTCCATGATCGCCACGGTGTCCGCCGTCATGGCCGCGCATCCGCTTGCCACCTTTGCCGGCGTCAGCGAATTCCTCTTCCGAGATCGCGCCGTCCCCGTCCTTGTCCAGACGGTCGAACATGCTTTTGCCATCCGCACGCGCGGTCATTTCTTCGACGCTGAGCTGCCCGTCGTCATTGGCATCCATTCGTTCGATCATCCGTTCAGCACCGCGAATAGCGCGCTGCTGGCGCATCGTTTCGGCATGGGCAGCCATTTCTTCAGCACTCAGCATCCCGTCACCATTGCCGTCCGCTTGCGCAAAACGGGCGGCATGCGGCGCGGCCAGCTCTTCCGGACTAAGTACGCCGTCCGAATTGGTGTCCAGTTCGGAAAAATCAGGCCGGTGCATCATCGGGCCGTTGCCACCGCGATGTCCGTCGCCATGGGCAACAGCGGCGGTGCCGACTGCAATTGCAACGGCGGTGAGTGTCGTGAAGATTGTGGTGCGTTTCATCGTCATTTTCCTTTGTCTTACGGCTTCGAAACCGGCCTTCCGATCGGCTTACTGGAAACTGATACGCCGTGGCCGCGGCATTCCGTCGGCAATCCGCAGCTTTCTTCATCACGACCGATGACGTGACCGTGATTTGCGACATCCGGACGCAAGGACAGGATGTCCACTTTTATTTGCGGTGCGCTTTGACCATTTTTGGCGCTTGAGTCACAAGGATTTGCAATGGCATTCGATGATGTAAATGTGGCGGCAGAGCGCCCCACCATGCCCGCCCTTATGAAGGGTTGGCGCAGGCGTTGCCCGAAATGCGGCAATGGCCCCTTGCTAAGCGGCTACTTGAAGGTGCGTGACACCTGCCCCGTCTGCCGCGAAGAGCTGTATCATCACCGTGCCGATGATGGCCCGGCCTATCTGACGATCCTGATCGTTGCCCATCTGATGGCTCCGGTCATGCATGTCGCCTTTGTCAGGTTCCGGCCCGAACCCCTGATACTGTTCACGATATTGGCGGTTGGCTGCGTTGGGCTATCGCTCTATCTTTTGCCCAGGCTCAAGGGCATGATCGTGGGCTTTCAATGGGCGCGGTACATGCACGGATTCTCCCGCGTCTGAACCTGCTTGGCATGGGAAGGCGACAACGTGAACGAGATGGCGGACAAGACGGCCCTGCGCGACGCGGCCACGGTGATTGTGGTGCGCGACGGCACAGACGGGCCGCGCGTGTTGATGGGACAACGCGGTGCCAAGGCCGCCTTCATGCCCAACAAGTTCGTGTTTCCGGGCGGCGCGGTTGATGCTGGTGACGCGCAAGTGCCGCTGGCGGCAACGCTCAGCGCCGTTTGTCGCAACCGGCTGGAAGAAGATGCCGCGCCGGGCACCGCCGCTGGCCTGGCCGCGGCTGCGATCCGCGAATTATGGGAAGAAACAGGTCAGATTCTGGGCCTGCCCGGTGACTGGCCCTTCCCTCCGCCCGCCGATTGGCAGGGCTTCGCCGCCACCGGCCATGTGCCCGACGCGCAGGCGCTGCAATTCGTGTTCCGTGCGATAACGCCGCCGGGACGCCCGCGCCGTTTCGATGCGCGTTTCTTCCTGTTGCGGGCCGAAGCGCTTGCCTCTGATCCGGACTCTTTTGACGGGGCCTGCGACGAGCTAAGCCATCTTCAGTGGATCTCGCTCAACGACGTGCGGAATTTCGACCTGCCCTTCATCACGGAAGTGGTGCTGGCAGAGGTTGCCGCGCGCCTTCACGACAGCAATCCGCCAAGTTCCGTGCCGTTTTTCCGGGACGATAACGAGGAAAGCCTGTTTTTGCGCCTGCGTGGCCGCCCCCCTAGTTCAGCAGAATAAGGCCCAGAATGCTGGCGGTCAGCAGACCGATGCCAATCCCCTCGCGACGGCTGATCGTTTCGCGGAACACCAGAACAGAGGCCGCGAGCGAGAAGATCACCTCGATCTGGCCAACGGCAAAGACATAGGCCGCGTTTTGCTGCGTGAATGCGGTGAACCAGCACAGGCTGCCTGCCATGCCGGTGACCCCCATCCAGACGGCGGTGCGCCGCGCCTGCCACAACGCCGCCAACTGTCCCGGTTCGCGCCAGCGCAGCCACAGCCCCAGCGCCAAGGTCTGCGCCACGGTCACGACAGCCAGCGCCACCCCGGCGCGCAAC
Source organism: Primorskyibacter flagellatus (assembly GCF_900176485.1). Classification (GTDB taxonomy): domain Bacteria; phylum Pseudomonadota; class Alphaproteobacteria; order Rhodobacterales; family Rhodobacteraceae; genus Primorskyibacter; species Primorskyibacter flagellatus. The sequence goes on along the minus strand of NZ_FWYD01000017.1, from coordinate 40,313 downwards.
AGCGGATCGTCGCTGGCAACCTCCAGCGTCGCACCGCGATAGCCCACGGCAGAGATCGCAAAGAACGCCCCGGACGCCAACCCAAGCCCCGCCGCCCGGTTCCACAACCGCCGCGTCCAGCCCCCGGCCATTGCCGCGCTGTCGGACAGCACCAGAACGCCGACCAGCCCCAGCACGATGGCACCGAAGGCTGGCAAGCTGACCCGGTCGCCCAGTACCAGCAGCCCGACCAGAACGGTCTGGATCACTTCGGTTTTCTTGAAGGTGATCCCGACGGCAAAGTTGCGCTGTGCAAACAGCGCCACCACGCACCATGTCGCCAGGATCTGCGCCAGACCGCCGGTCAACGCATAGGCCCAGAACGTGCCCGTCAACTGCGGCAGGTCCGCACCGGTCCAGGCGATATAGCCCAGGGTCAGTGCAGAAATGAATGGCAACGAATAGGCAAACCGCGCCAGCGTCGCCCCGCCCGAAGACAGCGTGCCGGTGCTGAGATGCTTTTGCAGCATGAAGCGCAATGTCTGAAAGGCCGCCGCCGCGACCGCCAGGATTATCCAAGGTTCCATCCGGTTCTATTGCCTTGATTTCAGAGGCTTGGCCAGAGCAATCCAGACATCGTGTTCAGAACACGAGACCGGTCGCAGCTCTCGCGCCGTCTCGGCGTAACTTGCACAATTCCGGGGCAAATCTCAGTAAGGCATTGGATGCGCGCGATGCGCAACATCCAACGCGTCGAGCAGCTCGGACGAAAGCGTCACATCAGCCGCCCCCAACAGGTGATCCAACTGTGCAAGTGTCGTTGCTCCAAATATTGAGGAAACCACAAACGGACGCCGCGCCGACCAGGCCAGCGACATATGCACCGGATCCAACCCAAAGTTGCGCGCGACGTCCAGATAGGCCTCGACTGCGGTCAATACACGATCATTCCGGCGTCCGCCCATGTCCGGGTTCAGCGACATACGCGACTTTTCGGGGATCTTGCCACCCTGATACTTGCCGGTCAGATAGCCGCATCCCAAGGGCGAAAACGGCAAAAGTCCCACATCTTCATTGACGCACATCTCTGCCAGATCGGTGTCGGCCAACCGGCAAAGCAGTGAATATTCGTTCTGAACCGTCTGAATGCGCGGGCCGCCCATCCGGTCGGCGATGGCGTTCCACATCATCGTGCCCCAGACGCTTTCGTTGGACATGCCGAAATGCCGGACCGTGCCGCGCGCGACCTCTTTTTGCAGCGCGTCGATACATTCTTCCATGTCCGCCACGGTATCGGTCTTGTTTTGCCCGGACGGATCGTAGTGCCAGTTTTTCCGGAACATATAACTGCCACGGTTGGGCCAGTGGAATTGATAAAGGTCGACATAATCGGTCTTCAGCCGTTTCAGCGACCCCTCAACTGTCTCGCGGATCGTCTTTGCGGAAATCGGCGCGCCATCCCGGACCTTCTTTTGCCCTTCGCCGGAATGTTTGGTGGCCAGGATCACCTCTTGTCGGCGGCCCGTGCGGGCAAACCAGGTGCCGATGATCTCTTCGGTCAGGCCGATGGTTTCGGCCTTGACCGGATTCACCGGATACATTTCTGCGGTGTCGATGAAGTTGATACCTGCGGCCAGCGCCCGGTCGATCTGCGCATGCGCCTCGTCCTGCGGCGTCTGAACGCCAAAGGTCATGGTTCCGAGGCAAAACTCTGACACGCTAAGACCGGTGCGGCCGAGCGGCTTCATCTTCATTCTGTCATTCTCCTGTTGCGAACCCGGCAGACCATAAGGTGAGCCGCGCCGGGTTTGAATTGCGAATGCGCCGCCCCATACCATTGGCCTGAGTGGCTCTGGCGACAGCGGTCGTGTTACGGGTTTGGTGCGGGCTCGGCTATATCGACCTGCGACACGGCGACCGATTTCAACACGGCAAAGCACGTCTGTCCTGTGGCCAGTTCCAACGTCTCGGCACTGCGGCGGGTGATCCGCGCCAGCAGATGTTCGTCATCTACGGCAAGCTGAACCACCACGCCGGGACCGTCCCCGTGATGCATGGTGCGGATCGTGCCTTCCAGGATATTCAGCGCCGACAGACCTTTCGGCCGGGTCCTCGTCAGGATGACGTCCTGCGCAAGAATGCGCACGCGTATGCGGTCGCCCGGCGCGCGACTGACACCGGGCAGGAACAGCGGTCCTCCGGGGCCGGCCAGCTCGGTCAGCCCGTCGGGATGATGTGCGACCACACGCGCATTCAGCAGCGCGCCCGCATCGCGCACGCCCATATGCGGCACCAGCGCGGGATCGGCCAGTAGTTGCGCCGCCGGACCGGACCGCAGCACCCGGCCGTTTTCCAGCAGGACGATGTGATTTGCCAGGCGCGCGACCTCTGCCACGGCGTGGGTGACATATAGGATCGGCACGCCGGACTCGGAACAAAGCCTGTCCAGAAAGGGCAGGATCTCGGCTTTGCGCGGGGCGTCCAGCGCGGCCAGCGGTTCATCCATCAACAGCATCGCGGGGTCGGACAGAAGCGCGCGGCCAATGGCCACCCGCTGTGCCTCGCCGCCAGACAATGCGCCGGGACGCCGATCCAGCAGACGGCCCAGCCCCAGAATATCGACAACGCTGTCAAACCTGTCACCCGTCGCACGACGCGCATATGTCAGGTTGCCCTGCACGGTCATGTGCGGAAACAGCCGACCGTCCTGAAAAACATACCCCAGCCCGCGCCGATGCACCGGGACAGAGACGCGCGACGCGGTGTCCAGCAACACACGACCATTGACGCTGATCCGTCCGGCATCTGGCCGGAGCAGCCCCGCGACGGCCTTCACCACGGTCGATTTGCCCGATCCCGAATGACCGAACAGCACCGTGACACCGGCAGGCGCGGCAAAGCCGACATCCAGCGCGAAACCCGCAAAGCTGTGGCGTATCGCGACGGACAGGCTCATCTTCCCGCGACCCGTGCCGTGACCCTGCGCGCCATTACTTCTGATACCACCAGCGCCGCCATCGCCACGACGACCGACACGACGACCAGCCGCAATGCAGAAGCCTCGCCGCCCGGCACTTGCAGGAAGGCGTAGATGGCCGAGGGCACCGTGCGCGTCTCGCCGGGGATGTTGGACACGAAGGTGATCGTGGCGCCGAACTCTCCCATTGCCTTGGCAAAAGCGAGGATCGCACCCGCGATCACGCCGGGCAGGATCAACGGCAGCGTCACCGTGAAAAACACGCGCAGGCGCGACGCACCCAGCGTCGCGGCAGCTTCTTCCAGCCCTGGATCGACGCTTTCAATCGCCAGTCGCATGGCGCGCACCATCAGCGGAAACGCCATGATCGCCGCGGCGAGTGCAGCACCCGTCCAGCGGAACGCCAATACAATGCCAAAGGCGCTTTCCAGAAAGCCACCGATTGGCCCGCGCCTGCCCAAGCCCAGAAGCAGCACATAGCCGGTCACCACAGGCGGCAATATCAGCGGCAGATGCACGATCCCGTTCAGCAGATGACGCCCCGGAAACCGCCCACGCGCTAATAGCAACGCCACGCCCAGCCCGAATGGCAGGCTGGCCGCGACCGCCAGACAGGCCACCTTCAGCGACAGCGCTACCGCCTGCCATTCATCTGGACCAAGAAATGCCATGCCGCGGGTCTACCTCGCCGAACGCGTAAGGCAAAGAGGCGGCAGGTTTTCCATCGACGACGGGACTCCTTGCAATAAAATGACGCTTCCCTGAAGGATGTGCCGGACAGCTTCAGCTTGGCAAGGCCGCTTTGGTCGCGATTGCCAAGAAATCACCCGCCCCGGATCACACTGTCAGGGTCGGGCAAGACCTGGGCGGCGCAATTGCACAAGTAGCACCCTGACGCCGTTGATCGCTGTCACACCCCTGCTTCGCTCTGGCACCAATGCCCGTGACCTGCATCGGACGGCCCCACCCGCGCTGTCTATGCGCCGCGCGCCAGCGTTGTCATCGAACGACTGATGGCGGTTTCCGCGAAAGGGCGGGACGGTTGCCCGCCCTGCCCTCTGGTCCTTGGCCGCGTTAGACGTTAGAGGAAGGCGGACTGAAGACAAGGACTTTCATGGCACGCCATCTTATCACTTCGGCGATCCCCTATATCAACGGGATCAAGCACCTCGGCAACCTCGTGGGCAGCCAGTTGCCCGCAGACCTTTACGCCCGGTTTCAACGCGCGCGCGGCAACGAGGTGCTGTTTCTGTGCGCTACGGACGAACACGGAACCCCTGCCGAACTGGCCGCCGCGAAGGCCGGCAAGCCGGTGGCTGAATATTGCGCAGAGATGCACGCGGTCCAATCAGGCATCGCCGACGGCTTCCGGCTGTCTTTTGACCATTTCGGGCGATCCTCCAGCGAGCAGAACAAGGCGCTGACCCAGCATTTCGCCGGGCGTCTCGCCGATGCGGGGCTGATCCGCGAAGTCAGCGAAAAACAGGTCTATTCCAACACCGACGGGCGCTTCCTGCCCGACCGCTATATCGAGGGCACCTGCCCGAACTGCGGCTACGACAAGGCGCGCGGCGACCAGTGTGAGAATTGCACCAAGCAGCTTGATCCCACGGATCTGATTGACCCGCGCAGCGCGATTTCCGGATCAACCGATCTGGAAGTCCGCGAGACCAAGCATCTGTATCTGTGTCAGTCGCAGATGAAGGACCAGCTGGAAGAGTGGATCGACACGCGCGAGGGCTGGCCGATCCTGACCACCTCGATCGCGAAGAAATGGCTGACCGATGGCGACGGGCTTCAGGACCGGGGCATCACCCGCGATCTGGCATGGGGCGTACCGGTCAAGAAAGGCACCGAGGACTGGCCGGGCATGGAGGGCAAGGTCTTCTACGTCTGGTTCGATGCGCCGATTGAATATATCGCCGCCGCGCAGGAATGGGTGGATGCGGGCAAAGGCACCGATTGGGAGCGCTGGTGGCGGACCGACAAGGGCGCTGACGACGTGCGCTATACCCAGTTCATGGGCAAGGATAACGTGCCGTTCCACACGCTCAGCTTTCCCGCGACCATTCTGGGATCGGGCGAGCCGTGGAAGCTAGTGGATTACATCAAGAGCTTCAACTACCTGAATTATGACGGTGGTCAGTTCAGCACCTCGCAGGGCCGCGGTGTCTTCATGGATCAGGCGCTGGAAATCCTGCCTGCGGATTATTGGCGCTGGTGGCTGCTGAGCCACGCGCCCGAAAGCAGCGACAGCGAGTTTACATGGGAGAATTTCCAGACCTCGGTGAACAAGGATCTGGCGGATGTGCTGGGCAATTTCGTCAGCCGCGTGACCAAGTTCTGTCGCTCGAAATTCTCCGAAGCCGTGCCCGAAGGCGGCGCTTACGGCCCGCGTGAAGAGGCGCTGATCGAGACTCTGAGCACCCGCATTCGCGCCTATGAGGCCCATATGGAGGCGATGGATGTCCGCAAGTCGGCTGGCGAATTGCGGGCAATCTGGGTAGCAGGGAATGAATATCTGCAAGACGCCGCGCCTTGGACGACCTTCAAGACAGACCCCGAGGCCGCTGCGATGCAGATCCGCCTCGCGCTGAACCTGATCCGGCTTTATGCGGTGCTGTCAGCGCCCTTCATCCCCGACGCGTCAGCGCAGATGATGGAGGCGATGCAGACCGAGGATGACAGCTGGCCCGACGATGTGCCCGCGGCCCTGCAACTGCTGACACCCGGCCACGCCTTCACCGTCCCCGACGTGACTTTCCGAAAAATCTCGGATGAAGAGCGCGAAGGCTGGCAAGAGCAGTTCTCGGGCATCCGCAGCTAGGCAAGCGACCACGCCGGTCTGCGCTGTAGCGTAACGAAAAAAGACCGCGCCGGGATAATCCGGCGCGGTCTTCTTTTCCTTTGTCCGCAAGGCGCGCGTGTCAGGCGGCGCGCTTTTTGACCAGGTTCGCCTCTGCATCATGCAGCTCGGCCTGGCCGATATATTCGGCATTCAGGGTCTTGATCGCAGCCCCCAGATGGTCGCGGCCGATGACGAACTGAACGTCCACACGGCGTGGCCCCTGATGGGCACCCAGAACCTCGATATCTTCGCGGTCCATCGCGGTCAGACCACGCAACAGAACCTTCAATCCGGAGAGATCGCGCCCGATGACCGAAGCAATGGCAAGCGCACGCACCTGCAGCTCGGCTGACGGGTAGAGCTTTTCCAGATCGGCAGACACGCGGCGCACGGTTTTCAGCGACGCCTCGACATAATGCGTGATCGTGTTGGCATTCGACGTCTTTGAAACGATCCGGACATTGTGACGGCGCAGCGCTTCCAGCACCGCAGTGTCATAGCCTTTGACCCCGACCATATCCGGCTCGAACAGTTCCAGCGCAACCACGTCCAGACCTGTCACAATCTCGACCGACGGCACATCTGCGGGGGCTTCGTCAATCAGCGTGCCGGGATCTTCGGGTTCAAACGCGTTGGTGACCCGCAGCGGTACTTCAGCCCGGCGCAGGATCTTGGCAGCTTTCGGATGGATCGCTTCCATCCCCATATTCGACAACTGATCCGCCACATCATAATTCGTGCGACCGATCTTGCGGGCGTTTTCCTCGCCCACAAGACGCGGATCGGCGGAACAGAGGTGAAACTCCTTATGGATGATCGCCTCTTTCGCGTCGGTCAGTGCCGCAAGATTCGAGAATGTAACCTCGGAATAGCCGCGGTCAAATTCCTTCATCAAACCTTCGGAACACTGGGCGTACCCGGTGACGATCGGCAATTCAGTCGTTAGGTCAACATCCGCCAGACCCTGCTTGATCCGGGTTTCCAGATCAACCTCGGCACTGTCGCGCCAGCCTGACAGATCGACAAACCGCGCGTTCACGCCATGCCGCTGCAACAGCAGCGAGGTCACAAACGCCGAATGCGCTTCGCCCAGACCGGACAGAAGCTCGCGGATCACCATCATGTGGTGCGACAAACGAAAGTGCCCGTAAGAGCACAACCGCTGAAGATCGAACAGGCAGCTACGGGCACCTTCGATCCTGTCGCGCACAAATTCATCGGCCGATTGCCGATCCGCCGCGTGATCCAGCACATCCATATGCGCCTTGGACATTTCGCGACCAACTTCTGTCAGCGCATCCAGCCAACCGTGATCGTCATCAGCATTGGAAAACAATGCGTAGACACCCGGCTTGCCGGACTTCTTATGTTCCAACAGCAGATCGGTGATCCCGCCAAAGGCAGAGACCACAAAAATTCGGTTATACAGGTTGTTCTGTCGATGCGGTCCGGCGATCAGTGTGTCGCGCAGTTCTTTCACGCGACTCATAGATGTGCCGCCGATTTTCTCGACAGTATGCGATGTTTTGGTCATCAGTTGATCCATCCCGGCCCCGATGGGGCCTTTTCTGGCGTTCAAGAGTCGACGAGCTCGTAAGACCCGTCTTCACGGTGCACTTCCTTGCCGGTCACAGGCGGGTTGAAACAGCAGGCCATGACCAGCTCTTTCTCGGCGCGCAGAACGTGACGGTCGTGCTTGTCGAGAGCATACATCACGCCGGGGCGGATTTCATGCGTCTCGCCGGTCGCGAGATCGGTGATCGAACCTTCGCCCTTCATGCAATACACGCTCTCAAAATGGTTCTTGTACTCGAACGTGTGCTCCGAGCCTGCGTCGAGAAACGTGATATGGAACGAAAACCCCATGCCATCATCTGCCAGCAACATCCGCACGGATGTCCAGTCAGCATCAGAAACCACACGGGTCTTTTCGTCTTTTACAATCTTATTGAAGTCACGAACAATCATTGTCGGCTTTCCTTCTTACTGTGCTGCCAGACGGTGGCCCGCCACGGTGGCGCGGGTGGCGTCGAGCAGAATATCCAGCCCCTTGCGGAACAGTTGGTTCGGCGTGGTCAGCGGGGCGAGAACCTTGACGACTTCGTCTTCGGCACCCGATGTTTCGATGATGAGGCCCATTTCGAAGGCACGGGCGCAGATTTCAGAGGCCAGCTCGCCAGAGCCGACGTCGATGCCCTGCATCAGACCGCGTCCTTTGAGTGACGCGCCCGGAACTTCCTCGGCAATGGCCTGCAGTCCGCTGGTCAGCATCATCGCCTTTTCGCCCAGCATTTGCTGGAAAGTGTCATCGGCCCAGAATTTCTCGATCGCGACGCGTGCCGTCACGAAGGCATGGGTGTTGCCACGGAAGGTGCCGTTGTGTTCAGCCGGCTTCCAGATGTCATGCTTTGGTTTGATCAGCAGTGCCGCGAATGGCAGGCCCATTCCGGAAAAGGATTTGGCCATCGGGATAAGATCGGGCTCAATCCCCATTTTCTCGAAGCTGAAGAACGTGCCGGTACGGCCACAACCCGCCTGAATGTCGTCGACAATCAGCAATGCGCCATGTTCCTTGGCGAGACGCGCGATGCCCTGCATCCACTCGGTCGATGCGGCGTTCAGACCACCCTCGCCCTGGACAGGCTCCACAATAAACGCGGCCGGGGCATCAATACCACTCGATCCGTTGGACAGCATCATTTCGATCTGTGCCAGCGTATCCACGCCCTCACCGAAAGCGCCATCATAGGGCATGTGCGTAACGTCAGCCAAAAGACCACCGCCAGCGCCACCGCGCTTGGACGAGTTACCGGTCAGGCTAAGCGCGCCCATGGTCATGCCGTGGAACGCATTGGTGAAGGCGATGATGTTCCGGCGACCAGTGACCTTGCGGGCCAGCTTCATCGCGGCCTCAACGGCATTGGTGCCGGTCGGACCGGTCATCATAACCTTGTAGTCCATATCGCGCGGTTTCAGAATAAGGCGCTCGAACGCCTCCAGAAACTGCGATTTGGCATCGGTGTGCAGGTCGAGCGCGTGGCTCATCCCGTCACGGCTGATATGGTCGATCAGCGCAGCCTTCATATCTGGGTCGTTATGCCCGTAGTTCAACGACGAGCAGCCGGCGAGAAAATCGATATAGGTTTCGCCCTTGGAATCGGTCATTTCCGAACCAGAGGCAGAGGTGAACACCGTATCGAAGCTGCGGCAGTAGCTGCGCGCTTCAGATTCGCGGCGGGTATAAATTGTGGTGTCGGCGATGTTTTCAGTAGACATGGGGTATCCTTCGATTGTGCAATCGAGTGAAAAGACTGGGGGTGAGAGGTGGATCAGGCTGCTTTGCGCAGAGCCTCGCGGAAGGCGATGGTGACCATGTGCTCGGTCGCGTGCCGTCCGTCAAAGTGATCCTTGCGTGTGAAATGCGGTTCGTCCGAAACGTCCGCACCGATGCGCTTTGCAAAGCCCTTGAACAGGCCCCAGGACGCATCATTGTCCCCGGTGATCGTCGTCTGGATTTGCTTTACATCATCCAATTCGTCACGTTCGATCAGATCTGCCAGCATACGGCCAGCAAGACCGATCCCGCGCGCATCCGGATGAACGGCAACCTGCCAGACAAAGAGCGTGTCCTCTTGCGAAGGTGGAATATGCCCCGAGATCCAACCCAAGATTTGACCGTCTTGCTCCGCGACAATGCAAGTGTCGGCGAAGTGGTCGCACTGGATCAGATTGCAGTACATTGAATTCTCGTCGAGCGGCTTGCACGCCTCAATGAGGTCACAGATGTCGGACCCGTCCTTGGCTGTCGGCTTACGGAATTCTAGCTGCTTGGTCATAAGTTCACGCTCTCATTATTTCCTTCGATTAGCTAAATATAGTGTGAGGTCTGAAATTTCAAGAAGCAAAGTATATTTTGCGTTTAATGCTTAAACTATTTGAAATTATCGCAAAACTCCTTAGCTTTAGGCCATGATGCAACAAAACGAACACAAACGACTGTCAAATCACTTCGCTGAATTGAAACATTCTACTGCTTCTGCCACGATAGAGCAGGTTAGCAGAGAGTTGGCGAAGATGAACCGGACTGACATCAGCCTGATCGCGCTGCGCAAGATTTTGCGCGCGACAGAGCTTTATGGGCGGAAACTGGCCTCGGCCGCAGGGCTGACCGCCGTGCAGTTCCGCGTGCTTCAGATCGTGTCCGAAAATGCCATGATGACGCCAAAGGACATTTCCAAGCAGATGGGCGTGTCGCAAGCGACCATCACATCATTGATCGACAAGCTGGAAAAGCAGGGCATGGTGTGTCGCACCAAATCCGAAGCGGATCGGCGACAGATCAATATCACGCTGACACCGCGCGGAGTAGAAACCGTGGATACTGCGCCGGACGCCCTGCAACAACGCTACGTGCGGCAGTTCGAGGCATTGCAGGAATGGGAGCAGGCGCAGTTGATCTCGTCTTTGGAACGTATCGCGGCGATGCTGGATGCGGCAGAACTGGATGTGGCACCGGTGTTGGACAGCGGCGATTTCCGAAACACGCACTGACACATTGCGCCTGGCGCTTTGGTATATGCTCCAAGCGCAATGTCATCTCGTCAGATCAGCAGGGTGGTATCGGCGAATACGATGCTTTCAACGTAGTAAAGCTCGTCCACATCTCCGAACGTAAGGTCGGTCATCGTGACATGGGTAGCGCTGTTGGTGACAATCGTGAAGTCCGCAGAATTACGGCCCGACACATCTAATATGTCCGTGCCGGCCCCACCATAAATATCGTCACTGCCTGCCCCGAAGATAAATGTGTCGTCGCCATCTTGGCCCATGAGCGTATCATCACCACCAAGACCGTTGATCTCGTCCGCCCCGTCGCCCCCTCGGATAAGGTTCGCGTTCCCATCGCCTTCAAGCATATCACCGAAGCCGGTGCCGATGAGGTTTTCAAAACCTGACACCACGTCTCCGGCGGCATCGCCGTCCGTGCCGGCCCCGGCATCCAGCGAAACGCTTACCGGCCCTGCGCCGCCACGATAATCCAGCCAATCGATTCCAAGCCCGCCGTCCAGCGTGTCGGCCCCCAAACCGCCACGAAAGACCTCGTCGACGGCGGCAGAGTTGGACCCGGTCAAATTATCGGCAAAGTCTGACCCAATGACGCCCTCGAAACCGGTAAAGCTGTCGCCAGTCGCCCAACCCGCTGCGACCGACGTACCCGTGTCGATCATGACGGCTGCGGATGCATCGCGGTAATCAAGCCAATCGAACCCCGCGCCGCCGTCCATCGTATCATGGCCGCCGCCGCCGCGAATGATGTTGTCATTCGAATCGCCTGTCAGGCTGTCCGCTTCGGCGGTTCCCAACAGGTTCGGAAGTCCGGAAACCGTATCTCCGACAGCGTCGCCGCCCAGGAAAGTCGCAGTCAGCAGGTTGACGGTCACGGCATCTGAGCCGCGATAATCCAGCCAATCCTCGCCCGTGCCCGTCAGGACATCGGCCCCTGCCCCGCCGCGCAGGACATTAACCAGGGTGTCCCCGGTCAGCGTGTCATCGCCATCAGAACCCAGAAGGTTCTCGATGCTGTTAAACACGTCGCCGGCAGCTGTGCCACCGGTCGCCACGCCGGTGGCCAGGTTCACTGAGACGGCAACACCGGAGTCGCGATAGTCTGCCCAGTCGGCACCTGCCATACCGAAAAGCCTGTCTGCGCCCAGCCCGCCGCGCAAGACATTCGCGTCGCTATTGCCGGTCAGATCGTCAGCAAAACCGGTACCGATCAGGTTTTCAATGGTTGCAAGCGTATCGTTGCCCGCCGCACCAGCAGCCGTCCCGGCGTTGAGATCGATCTGCACGGCACCGCCCGCGCCGCGATAATCGGCCCAGTCGCGACCGTCACCGCCGACGATGCTGTCGCCTGCGCCACCACCACGCAAGGTATCGCCCTCGGCAGAACCGGTCAGGGTGTCGCTTTGGGCGCTGCCCAGAACGCGCTCGATGCCAGTGAAACTGTCACCAGCGGCATCTCCGCCGGTGGCGGTCCCGGCGCCCAGGTCGACTGTTACGCCGACGGCGGAATCCGCATAGGACAGCCAGTCAAGCCCATCGCCGCCATTCAGAGTATCCCCCGCGCCGCGCCCTTGCAGCACATCATTTCCACTCAGTGCGTTGATCACTTCCGCACCGCCCGAACCGCTAAGCACGTCGTCATAGGTACTGCCAGTGATGATCTGGAAATTTGCCAGCACGTCACCCAGCGCTGCGCCGCCATTGTTGGCAGAGTTGGCAAGGTCCACAACAACTCCGGCCGTCGCGGCCGCGTAGCTAATGCTGTTCGTGCCGATGCCCCCATCGAACGTATCGGCACCGGACGTCGGCGTGAACAGGTCGTCGTTGTCTACACCTTCGATGCGCAATGTCACGGTCGCGGTGCTGAGTCCGCCAAGCTGATAGGTAAAGGTCTCGGTCAGGACATCGCCGACGGGCAGCCATTCATTATCCGCATTGATCGTGTAGGTCAGCTGTCCGCCGGACCCCAGATTGACGGTGTTCCCCGAACCCAGCGAAACATCCGCCCCGACGCCAAGGGCACTGCCATTGACCTGCGTCACCACCCCGCCAAGCGGCGCGAACACGTCGATCAGCGTGGGATTGGCGGCAAAGACATCAAGCCCCGCGACGACCCCTGTCACCGTATCGGCAAAGGTGAACAGGTCATCAACAGCCGTCAGAACGTCGTCATCGGTCACATCCAGCGTTTCGCTGTCGCCCGTATAGCCAGTGGCGGACACGCTTAGCGTTGCGGTCTGCGTGCCGTCCAACACCGCGTCATCAACGCCCTGAACAGAGAATGTTGCAGAACTGTTTCCCGCAAGGATCGTCACTGTAGCCGGAACAGAGGTTTCGCTAGGATCATCTGTCCCGAGCGTGACAATCAACGCATCGGTGGTCGCACCATCGCGAGTCACCGTTCCGGTGGCCGTGCCGCCATTTTCGGAAATGGAGGATTGATCAATCGTAAGCGTAAGCTCGGGATCGTTCACGATGTCAATCGCGACGCTTCCCAGCGGTGTCGTGTTGACGCCGTCAAAACCGGCAAAACTCAGCGCGTCGGCATCGTCGCCCGACAAGTCAGACTGACCAAGATATTGGATGTTGCCCGCGACGTTCAGATAGTCATTTATCGCGGCCTGCGTGCCACTCAGCGTGACGGTATTTGCATCCACCAGAACCTCGGTAACGCCCAGCCCGGCCCCGTCCGCGACGCTTTGGAACGTGCCGGTCGCGGCGTCAATCGTCAGGGTGTTGATCGCATCTTCTTCGTCGGAATAGTCAAGCTGACTAAGGTCCAGATCTACGACGGTATCTTCGGCAACGCTCAGATCCGGGGTCAATCCGGCCAGTTGTGGCGCATCATCTGTAAGCGTTACAGCAACATTCACCGTCACAGCCTGCACGTTGCTCCCGTCCGACAGGGACAGCACAATGTCATAGGTCGACAGAATCCCGGCACCGCCATCGGCCCAAGCCACGTTGCCGTCAATGATATCCTGTTGCGTGAACGTGTCATTCGCTGCCAGCGGCGTTCCCGACAGCGTCAACGTACCGGCGGCGGGCAGGCTGGTGACGGTATAGGTCAGCGTGTCGCCTTCGGCATCGGTGGCCAGCAACATGGCAGTCGTCAGTGTGACGCTCGCCTCTTCAGAAACGGCCAGCCCGGTGTTTACATCTACCGTCGGCGCGGTGTCGCCAAGTGGGCCTAATGGCAAAGTCTGTGCAACAGTGTGCGAGAGCGTCCAGTTGGTCTCGTCACTGATCGCAAGCAGTAATGCAGGAAATGACAAGTTGGTGGGACCTGTATAAACGCCGTTTTCATATTCGGGAATCGAGACGACTGGATTCTCGCCCAGAGAGATTGCGTTGACCCCGTCGATCAGCCCCGTCGGCACAAGGGAATTTCCAGTTGTATCAGCGTAGATTGTATCAAAATTGGAGGCATCGAAATGCAGCGCGAATACATTGCTAACAGCTGCCCCGCTGATATCTGCGACACCTTGATACAGCATGATCTGGTCGCCAGCACTCGACGGGCCGAACGATCCCGAGAAATATGCGTTGAGGACCGGAAAGAAATCCTCGCCGCCATTGGTCAGCAGATCGTCATAGGTGATAACAGTGCCCGCAGACAGATCCGTGGGCGCGATCCAGCGCCCCGCACCTTCGCCGGAACGGAAGGTCGTCCCGGTCCAGCCACCATCGGTAAACCGCAATTCGGTCCCCGCAATCACGTCATTCAGCAGAACAAAGGCGAAATTGTCAGCCCCTGTAGAGTTATAGCCAATGATCGCGGCGCCGCCAGCCGACAATGCCGTTCCACCACCTGCGGCGATTCCGGTTCCACTGATGTCGAAGCTGTAGGCGCTTTCGTCGGCGTCGTCAGAGTTGACCGTGATTGTTGCATCCTGCCGTCCGGCGGCTGACGGATCGAAGGTGACCGTCACAGTGGTAGAGGCCCCGGCAGCCACGCTGGAGGCCGGGGCACTTGTAATGGAAAATTGTGCGGCATCGGCACCGCTTACAGCAACGGAGGCGATGTTCAGCGTTCCGCTACCGGTGTTGCGGATCGTGTAGGTCGCCGTGACCCCGCCGTCATCGACGCCGACGGGAGAAAATATCGTGGCATCGTCCCATGACGGCGTGCTGTCGCCCAAAGCGATCGGAACGGCATTTCCAAGCACATCAATCTCCGGTGCGACCGGCCCGCCAGTCGGCACATAAGGCCCCGCAGGCAACGTTTGTGGCGTATCCGAACCGGTCCAGTTGCTGTCGTTGTTGATCGACTGGCGCAGCAGATCCTCGGTCGCCTGGGCAGAGGGTGTCCAGACGCCGCTGTCAAACTCTGACGCACCATTGCCGAAAGAGATCGCAGTATCGCCGTCAACCAATCCGGTCGGCAGAAGCGAGGCACCGGTCCCGTCTACATAGACGTTGTCGAACGTGTCCGAATCGAAGTGGATCGCGGCGATGTTCGTGCTGGCATTGCCCGCCACATTCGCCGTTCCCTGATATGCAATGATCTGGTCGCCCGAGGTGCCAATATCGAAGCTACCCGTAAAAAACCCGGTATCCGCCTCGGAGAAATCCAACCCGCCATTTTCGGAAGCATCATCATAGGTAATCACGGTGCCTGCACTCAGATCCGACGGCGCGGTCCATTGCACCGCCCCTTCCGTTGAACGGAACGTCGTTCCGGTCCAGCCGCCATCGGTGAACTTGATCGTGGTACCCGCCGTCACATCGGTCATCAGAACAAATGCGAATGCGTCAGGCTGATCCGCGTTATACCCGACAAAGGCAATATCGCCCGCAGCAAGCGTGGTGGCAGAGCCGGGATTGGCACCGGATGCGTACACATCGAAGCTGTAGCTCGGCTCGTCCGCGTCATCACTGCTGACGGTGATCGTGGCGGTGCGTGCGCCGCCGGCCGATGGGTTGAACTGCACTGTCAGCAGCGCGCTGGAAGACCCCGCGATAGCCCCCACCGGCGACGTTGTGACCGAGAAGTCACTGGCATGCGCCCCGGTAATCTGGATCGAGGACACGTTCAGCGGATCCCCCCCCTGGTTCGCGACAGAGTAGCTGCGGCTTGTGTTCCCGCCGGTCACCTCTACCGCGCCAAAGACTGTGCCATCAACGATGGTGGGTGTGGAATCGCCGTCGACAATCTCGTTCGCGCCGCCCAGAATGGCAATTTCCTGCGGCGGCAGATCGGCCGAGATCGAGAATGCCGTGACAAACGGCGATGTCGGGTAAGCCGTGTTCTGACCGACCCAGTTGCTCGCCGTGTTGATCGCGGCCAGCAGAAATTCGGCAGTGCCGCTGGTTGGCCCGTTGTAATAGCCGTTGTCGAATTCATCGACCACGCCGGTATCAATAAAATGCAGCGCATCCACGCCATCGGTCAGACCCGGAGGAAGCTGCGAATCCGATCCAGTCGCGGCCAGATCCCAGCCAGACGGGCGGGTGTTGAGCGCCGCGATCGGCGTCTCGCCCGCGCCTGCGTTGCCCTGGAAGGCAATGAGTTGGTCACCCGCAGTGGACGAGGAGAAACTGTTGAGAAAGAAGCCGCCATTGCTATCAAAAGAAGCACTTCCGACGCTGGCGGAGATTGTGTTGGCATTTGCATTTGCAGCAATCGAGACCACGGTACCCGCCGTCAGCGCAGTCCCGGACACCCAGCGGATATTGCCTTCGTCACCGCGCAAGACGCCGGCCTGATACTCACTATCGGTGATATTGATGACGGTCGATGCATCTACATCACGCAACAGCACGAAGGCGAAACTGTCATCCAGCGAACTTAAAACGCTTTCCCCAGTGTATCCAATGAATGCAATATCACCCGCAGAGAGCGTGGTCATGTCAGGTATTCCTTATTTTTCCGGGCAATACACCCGAACCATCATCGTCCAGATGCGGAGTGAACGTGTCAATAACCCATACAACCGCAATAAATTAACTCAAAACAATAATACTCCATTAAGGCGAGCGCACAAAGCCGTCATTTTTGACCCGCGGAATAATATTTCCGCAAGCTTGGCCCGATTTTTGCCAAGTTCTGTATCTTGCCTCCGAAACGGGCAGGAGCGGAGCTACAAAATATATGCGCTCACGTTTTCAAATCAGAAAAACTCTGCGCCAATTGCTCTGCCGATGCTTGCAACAGCGAAATATCCACACCTACCGCAACGAAACGAGCACCACGCGCGGTCACGCGCCGGATTAAACCGGCATCAAAAGTCAGGATGCCCGCAGGCAGGCCCGCAGCAGCGATGCGTGCGGTGGCGTCCTCGATCACGTCCATCACTTCGGGATGGGTTGGCTGGCCGGGGAATCCAAGGCTTGCGGCCAGATCGGCGGGGCCAATGAAGATGCCATCAACTCCTTCAACCGCAGCGATATCCTCTAATTGTTCCAGCGCCTGACGGGTTTCTGCCTGCACCAAGACACAGATCTCTTCGGCGGCATGGAGGGCGTAATCCTTGACTTTGCCATAGCGCGACGCACGCGTCACACCGGCAACACCGCGCATGCCTTCAGGCGGATAACGCGTCGCCGCGACGGCAGCGCGCGCCTCTTCAGCGGTATTGACCATTGGCAGCAACAAAGATTGTGCCCCAATGTCCAAAAATTGTTTGATAACTATCGGGTCATTTACCGGCGGACGCACAACCATATGCGCAGATCCACCACGGGCCGCTTGCAACTGGCTGGCCACCAGACGCAGATCCGAGGGCGAATGCTCTGTATCCAGCAAGACCCAGTCATAGCCGGTTTCGGCCAGCATCTCGGCAATGAACGGATCGGGCATCATCGACCACAGGCCAAGCTGCACCCGGCCCTCTTTCAACGCCTGTTTGAAAGGATTGCGCGGCAGGTCAGTCATGGCACTGTCTCCGGGGAGTGCGTTGGAATGCGGCCCGGATTTCCGGGCCGCATTGTCGTTAAGGGTCAGGCCAGATCGCCGGGCAGCAGCGCGGCAGGCATGTTCTGATAACAGACCGGACGCAGGAACCGCCGGATCGCCATCGTGCCGACGCTGGTCGCGCCAAAGTTCGTGGACGCAGGATAAGGCCCGCCATGCACCATCGTATCGGACACCTCGACGCCCGTGGGGAAGCCGTTGGCGAGCAAACGGCCCGCCTTGCGCTCCAGCACCGGCATCAGCTTCTTGCCGTCCTCGGTATCGCCATCCTCAAGATGCAGCGTGCAGGTCAACTGACCTTTCAGAGACTTGGCAATCGTGACCATCTCGTCCACATCGGCGGCGCGCACGACCAGACCCAGCGGGCCGAAGACCTCTTCGCCAAGTGCCTCATTGTCCATCCACTCCTTGCCGGTCGTGGCAAACAGATAGGGCGTCGCATTGCGGTTGTCACAGGTCGAGGTCAGAAGCTCCTGCACACCCGTAACACCGGCAACCCGGTCGCGCCCCTGACGGTAGGCAGACGCAATCCCGTCGGTCAGCATTGTCTGGGCACCCATCGGCTCCAGCGCCTTGGTTGCGGCTTCGATGAAGGCATCGGCGTCCGGCCCGTCAATCACCACGGCAATGCCGGGATTGGTGCAGAACTGGCCCGCGCCCATTGTCAGTGATCCGGCCCAGCCTTCCGCCAGTGCCGCACCGCGCGCCTTCAGCGCCTCGGGCAACAGGAACATCGGGTTGACGCTGCCCAATTCGCCGAAGAACGGGATCGGCTCGTCGCGCTGCGCACACAGGTCAAACAGCGCACGTCCACCGCCCAGCGACCCGGTGAAGCCCACCGCCTTGATCAGCGGATGCTGCACAAGAGCTGTGCCGACGTCACGCTTGCCGCCCTGAATGAGGCTGAAGACACCAGGATGCATGCCGCAGCTTTGGATGGCGGCGTGAATGGCTTCGGCCACGATCTCGCCGGTGCCGGGATGCGCGGAGTGGCCCTTGACCACCACCGGGCAGCCCGCCGCCAGCGCCGAGGCCGTGTCGCCGCCGGCGGTCGAAAACGCGAGCGGAAAGTTCGACGCGCCGAACACCGCTATAGGACCGATCGGACGCTGCACCAGTTGCAGGTCGGGGCGTGGCAGAGGTTCGCGGTCGGGCAGCGCCTTGTCATGGCGTCGGTCGAGATAGTCGCCCTTTACGATGTGATCAGCGAACAGGCGCAACTGGCCGACGGTCCGGCCACGTTCCCCCTGAAGCCGCGCCTCTGGCAGCCCGGTTTCCTGCGTGCCTATCTCGGTGATGGCATCGCCGCGCGCGTCGATCTCGTCGGCGATGGCGTTCAGGAACTTTGCGCGTTCTTCGCGGGTCGAATAACCATAGCTCCAGAAGGCCTCTTCTGCGGCGATGCACGCGGCATCGACCAAAGCAGGCGTGCCGACGCTGTAGTCATGCGCCGGGCCATGCGCCGGTTCCGAAGAGAATGTGGCATCGCCCGCAACCCACTCACCTGCGATCAGATGTTTGCCGTGAGGCGTGAATGTCGATTTGTCCAGCATGGTCGCTTCCTTTTCATATCATGTCGAATGCCCGCGCCGCACTGGTCGAGCAAGGCTATTATACTTCGATAGAGTGCGGCAGTGACGGTTTCCTGCCCAAGACCTGTGCCACCGACCTGCCGGAGTCAACCCGGTTTCCCTGCGGGTTCAGATCAGCAGCACTTAACGGCCGTTGGCCTTGCGCCATTCGTCGAACAGTTCCAGGTTGGCCTCGTCGGTTGCCGGGTAGAGACCGATTATCGTCTGACCGTCACGCACACGCTCGACCACGAAATCCTCGTATGCGGTCATCTCTGTCGCCTCGACGGCGACCTCATCGGCAATACCAGCCGGAATTATGATGACGCTGTCATCATCGCCCACCACGATGTCGCCGGGAAAGACTGCCGCATCGCCACAACCGATGGGCACATTGATGTCAATCGCCTCGTTGAGGGTCAGGTTGGTGGGGCTGGACGCGCGGCTGTGATAGGCCGGCATCTCCAGTTCTCCAATCGCCATGGAGTCGCGAAACCCGCCATCCGTCACGACGCCCTCGCCGCCGCGCACCATCAGCCGGGTGATGAGAATGTCACCCGCACTGGCCGCGCGTGCATCCTTGCGGCTGTCCATCACCAGGACATGCCCCTTGGGGCATTGTTCGATCGCCAACCGCTGGGGATGCTCGGGGTTGCGGAACTCTGCCAGAGTGTTGCGATCCTCACGCGCGGGCATGTAACGCAGAGTGAACGCCGGTCCGACCATGTTGCGGCCCTTGCGCGCCACGGGGCGCACGTCCTGAATGACCTGATTGCGAAGTCCGCGTTTGTACAGTGCCGTCGCCAACGTCGCGACGGAAACCTGGCGCAGCCGTTCGATTGTGTCGGTGTTCATTGTCCTACCATCCGTTATTATCTTACAGCCGCACCTTGTCCCGGCGGCTTACTGCCCAGTCGGAGGCCTGCGTCAACGACACTAAACGCCACCCAAGCCCATCAGGGACGCGCATCCGCCCGCGATCTCTTTCGGTGTCCCATGAAAACGGCGAGACGCCGTGTCCGGGGCAGCCGCCATCAGTTGATCTCTGGCTCTGGCACAGGGCCGCCAAAGTCGGTCCGGAGGAAGTCGAAATCGCAGCCCTTGTCCGCCTGTTCGACATGGGAAGAAAACATCTTGCCATAGCCACGTTCGTAGCGCGGCGCGGGTGCCTGCCACCGCGCACGACGTTCGGCAAGTTCTGTTTCGCTGAGTACGACGTTCAGGGTGCGGTTGGGAATGTCCATCTCGATGATGTCGCCGGTTTCGATCAGGGCCAGCGGCCCGCCGACATAGGACTCTGGCGCGACATGCAACACGCAGGCACCGTAGGACGTGCCCGACATACGCGCATCAGACAGGCGGACCATGTCGCGGTGCCCGTCCTTCAGCAGCGCCTTGGGCATCGGGATCATGCCCCATTCCGGCATCCCTGGCCCGCCCTGCGGACCTGCATTGCGCAGCACCATGACATGATCGGGGGTCATCGGGTAGTCTTCGTCATTGATGATCTTCTTGAGCTCGGCATAGCTGTCGGCGACGATGGCCGGACCTTTATGCGTCTGGAACTTGGGATCCATCGCGGCAGGCTTGATCACCGCGCCGTCAGGCGCAAGATTGCCCTTCAGCACCGCAAGGCTGCCCTCGTGATAGACCGGGTTCGACAGCGGCCGGATCACATCATCATTGTAGTTCTGCGCGTCCGCGATGGTCTCTCCCAGCGTCTTGCCCGTGACTGTGGTCACGCCCAGATCCAGCTTGTCGCCCAGTTCTTTCATCAGCGCAGGGAGCCCCCCGGCATAGAAGAAATCCTCCATCAGGTATTCCTTGCCGGTCGGACGGATATTGGCGAGCACCGGCGTGGTGTGGCCGATCTCGTCCAGATGCTCCAGCGTCAGGGGGATGCCTGCGCGGCGCGCCATCGCGATCAGGTGGATGATCGCATTGGTGGAACACCCCGTCGCCATCGCCACGGTCACCGCATTGCGCGTGCTTTCCCATGTGACGATCTTGTCAGGTGTCAGATCCTCCCAGACCATGTCCACCGCGCGGCGCCCGCAGGCGGCGGCCATGCGTTTATGTCCTGCATCCGGCGCAGGGATCGAGGACGCGCCGGGCAATGTCAGGCCAAAGCCTTCGGCAATCGACATCATCGTGCTCGCGGTGCCCATGGTCATGCAGGTGCCGTAGCTGCGTGCAATGCCGCCCTGCACACCGTCCCATTGTTCCTTGTTGATGGTGCCGGCGCGGCGTTCATCCCAGTATTTCCACACGTCCGTGCCGGAACCCAGCTTTTCGCCCGCATAATTACCACGCAGCATAGCCCCTGCGGGCATGAAGATGAACGGCAGCCCCATGCTGACCGCCCCCATCACCAGCGCCGGCGTGGACTTGTCACAGCCGCCCATCAACACCACGCCGTCAATCGGATGGCTGCGCAGCGTTTCCTCGACTTCCAACGCACCCATGTTACGATATAACATAGACGTGGGTTTCAGGAACTGTTCGCTGAACGAATGCACCGGCATTTCGACCGGCGTGCCACCGGCCTGAAGGATGCCGCGCTTCACCCATTCGGCGCGATCGCGCAGGTGGTGATGGCAGGGCGACAGGTCCGACCATGTATTGATCACGGCAATGACCGGCTTGCCTTCCCAGTCGTCGGCGTTCCACCCCATCTGCATTGCACGGCTGCGATGCCCCATGGAGCGCAGATCATCCGGCGCAAACCAGCGCGCTGACCGAAGTTCTTCGGGTTTTTTGGTCTTGGTCATTTCATCACCTCAGGAAATCGGTGTCGCAAAGGTGAACATCACCCAGATCAGTACCGCCGCCAGCACGACACCGGCGATCCACGGCCACTTGCCATAACCATCCATATCATCGCGAGAGTCGCGTCCAATCATGTGTAACGTCCTTCTTGATTCACATCTCAGTTCAGCGCTTCTGGCAGCCAGAGCGCAATTTGCGGGAAGCTCATCACCAACACCAGACCGACGATCTGAAGGGCGATGAATGGCAGAACGGCCAGGAAGATCTCTTGCAGTGTGACATCCTTGGGGGCCACCGATTTCAGCCAGAAACAGGCCGGTCCGAAGGGCGGCGACAGGAAATAGATCTGGATGTTCATCACGAACAGGATGCCGAACCAGATCTTTGCCTGATCCTCTGTCAGACCAAGTTCGGGTGCCAGTGTCATCACCACCGGCGCAAAAACCGGGACCGTGATGAAGACGATGGCGATCCATTCCATGAATGTTCCCAGCACCATCAGGATCAGCATCATCACGATGATCGTGCCCATCGCCGAAAGCCCGAGGCCAAGGAACATCGAGCGCATGAAATCCGCCCCGCCGACAAGATTGAAGATGCCGACAAAGCTGACCGCGCCCAGCACCAGCCAGATGATCGTGCCCACCGTGGTCATTGTGCCCAGCATCGCCGCCGACAGCACCTCCCAGTTAAAGCGGTTGCGAACAGCCGCAACGACAAGCGACCCGATGCAGCCCACGGCAGCCGCCTCTGTCACCGATGCAACGCCCCCATAAATCGAGCCCATCACCGCGCCGATCAGCAGGATGCACAGGATCACCGCGGTCAACCGGTCCTTGGACAGGCGTTTCTCCTCGCCGCCGGTCTTGGCGGCAACCTCGGCGGCGGTGGGTGCCAGCGAATGATTGAGGTTGACCCGGATCAGCACATAACCGGCATAGAACACCGCCAGCATGATGCCCGGTGCCGCGCCTGCCATGAACAGATCGCCGATGCCCACCTCTGCCGACAACCCGTAGACAATCATGATAATCGAGGGCGGGATCAGAGTCGCCAGCGCACCCGCGGCGCAAATCAGGCCAATGGTCAGCTTGCGGTCATATCCCAGCCGGAACATCTGCGGCAGGGCCACCAGCCCCAGCATCACGATCTCGCCGCCCATCACACCGGACATGGCCGCAAGAATGACCGCCACAACGGTGGTCTGCACCGCGACACCGCCACGCAGGTTGCCCGCAAAGATCGACATCGCGTCAAACAGGTCTTCGGCGATCCCTGCGCGTTCCAGGATTGACGCCATCAGCACGAAAAACGGCACCGCGACCAGCGTGTAGTGTTCCAGCAGACCCGCGGCGTTGGAACTGACCAGAAACAACCCACGCGGGCCGAAAAAGGTGATCGCCATGATGACAGAGACGATCAGCGTGACGATGCCCAGCGGCATGCCAGTCATCATCAGTGCTACCAACAGCACCACCATGATGATCGAGACGGTGCCCAGATCCATCGACCGCATGTTCAGCGCCTTGGACGGGTCCAGCGCCTTGCCGATGCTGGAGAAACCGTCGGAAATCGCTGCGGCCCAGGAAATATCAAAGACATGCCCCAGCAAGGCTGAGACGAAATAGATCAGCATAAAGGCAGCCAGCAGCTTGACCGCCAGTCGCGCCCCACCGGATGTCACATGCCGATACAGGTTCACCGTCAACTGGGTGAGATACAGGAAGGCGCCAACGACCATCACCGTCTTCAACACCATCGGCAGCGGGGAATTGAAGGCCGAACCGGACTTTTCGACGCGCTCAATGCTGACATAGGCCCGGATCGACGCATCGGCGAGCAGCATGTAAAGCGCCACGATACCAACCAACATCGCAAACAGGTCCAGCCACCAGCGCTGCCGGTCACTCGCCATGACATGAAAAACGGTGATGCCGATATGGCGCCGCTTCAGCGTGATATAGCCCGAGGACAGCATCCAGGCGCTAGCGCACAGCATCATCACCGTCTCAAAGGCCCAGTAGGTGGGCGCGTTCAGCGCGTAGCGGGAGAACACCTCATAAAGTGTGGCGGCAGCTGCCACCAGATAGAAAACCGAAATGCCGATGCCCAATGTGTGACTGAAATGGTCGACAACATTGTAGTTGTCGCGGTTCAGATCTCCGTCGCTGTGCAGAGGGTCATCTCCTGCCACCTCCAGCGGTGCCGTCTCCAGATGTTCGTCATATTCACGGCTCATGCCGGATGCCTCCGTTGCCCACCTGTTCCGGCGAGTCGATCCGTCGTGTCACCCGTCCCGGACTTGATCCGGGACCTCCGCGCTGGCGGTGTTCGCTGACAGGAGGTCCCGGATCAAGTCCGGGACGGGTGTTTTCCTGCATCAACGTCAGATTATAGCAGCCCGGCATCTTTCATGAATTTGATATGCGTATCATAGACTTCCTGCGCCAGTTCGGTCTGCGCGGCAAAGTCGCTCCACGCTTCCTGAGCGATCACGCGAAACTTGTCGCGCTCGGCCTGGGGCCAATCGATGACCGTCAGTTCACCTGCCGCCTTATCGCGCGCGACCAGTTGGCGATCGAGACGATCGAAATACTGCCTCAGCCCGTTATAGGCCGCCAGATACCACGTCTCCAGCGCTGCCTTCTCTGCATCCGTCAACTCTTCCCAGACCATCTCGGACACGGTGAATTGCAGGATCGGGGTGGAGTGGATGCCCGGAAAGATCGGGAACTTTGCGATCTTGTGCATCCCGTTGGAGTCGTTGTTGGCATAGGCAGAGTTATCCGCAGCATCGATCACGCCTTTTTCAAGCGCGCCGTAGGTCTCCGACCCGGACATCGACACGGGAGCGGCGCCCGCGCGTTTGAACACGTCCGCGGCAAGGCCTTCGGGCGAGCGGATTTTCAAACCCTTCAGGTCAGCCACGCCATTGACCGGCACTTTCGAGACAAAAGCCTCTCTCGCATAGGCACCGCAGCCCACGACATGCACGCCGGGGAAGTGGGCATCGTAGAGCTTTTGCAGCATTTCCTTGCCGCCGCCCTGCGCGCAGAACGCCTGGATCTGGTCGGCAGAGTCGTAGCCCGCGATCAGGTCGCCCATCAGTGCAAAGGCAGGGTCGATCCCGGCAAAATAATTGATCGAGGTCAGATCACCATCGAGGATCCCTACCCCGATCGCCTCTGCCGTTTCGCGGCGTGGCACGACGGCATCGACCGGCAGCAATTCGACCGACAAGGACCCGCCGGTCATCGCTTCGAGCTTTGGCACCCATTCCTCGTTCAGATAGGCGAGCGATGCGTGGCTGGCGTTGGAACTTGTCTGGATCTTCAATGTGCGATCCGCCGCCATTGCCGCATTGGCCGCAAGCGTAAAGCCCGCAATCAGGGTAACGGCCTTAGCGACCGAAACAATCATAGACGATTTCATTGGTTTCCTCCCTAAAGTCTCGTCGCACCTGCAATCCGTTCCAGGCTTTTCTTCAGAAACGACTAGGCAACTAATATATCAGTGAGATAGGCTAGGCAACGACTCATTCGCCCTAGGTCACGGGACAAGCGCGACACAGAGATGTAGAGAGGCGCGCATGAAACTGACACACAGCACAACTGAACAAGGCCTCTTTGCCGCTGCGGATGGCGCGCGCCCCGGCGCGTCTGCGGCCCAGCGTGTCTACGCAAACCTGCGTCAGCGCATCGTGAACCTGGAGCTGAAACCCGACAGCACCCTATCGCGCAACGCATTGGCGAAGCATTACAACGTCAGCCAGACTCCGATTCGCGAGGCCATGCAAAAGCTTGAACAAGACGGGCTTGTGCGAATTTTTCCGCAGTCCGGCACGGTTGTCGCCCGCATCGACGTCAAACAGTTGCACGAAACCCAGTTCCTTCGCGT
The DNA here is from genome assembly GCF_900176485.1 of Primorskyibacter flagellatus. GTDB lineage: Bacteria > Pseudomonadota > Alphaproteobacteria > Rhodobacterales > Rhodobacteraceae > Primorskyibacter > Primorskyibacter flagellatus. The sequence continues at coordinate 14,790 of NZ_FWYD01000017.1, read as the reverse complement.
CGCCGTCGAAATCGAGGTAGTCCGACGCCTTGCAACTGACCCGGATGCGCCGACCTTGCACCGCGCCCGAGTGCTTTTGGACATGCAGGAAGCGTTGCGCGACAGGCCGGAACAGGTCGACATGTTCAGCGATCTCGACAAGGCATTTCACCGGACGCTGTTCGCAGGCGTCGGCATGATCGGCTTGCACCATTATCTAGAAGGCAGGCTGGGCCATCTCGCGCGTTGCCAGCGTCTGGAACTGCCCAAGGCGGGCAGAATGGTCGGCATATTGGGCGGCCATACGGCGGTGCTGGACGCGATAGAGGCGGGTGACGCCGACGGCGCGGCGCAGCAGATGCGCAACCACCTGACCGGGACGATCCTGCGGATTTCCGTGCTGCAAGAAGAATTCCCTGATTATTTCACCGCTGAACAGTTGTAGGATTTGCAAGGCCGCAAGTGGCGGCCGACAAAGTCAGAGAAACGTCAGGACGCGGAACACCCCAATCAGAAACACCGCGGCCAGCAGGCTGAAGGTCAAGTTCCAGCGCCAAGTCAATGTCACTGGCGCAAGCCCGCTGACCCGGCCGGTCAGAAGCACAACCGTTGAAAACGGCGAAAACGTCATTGCCAGCGCCCATCCGCAGGAAATCGACAATGCAATCAGGGTGGGATCGGCAGGCATCACGGGCAGAGCACCGAACAGGCTGCCGAAAAAGATCGCCATCATGATCGGGCTGAGGGCGGAGAGGCTGAGCAAAGCAATGACTGACGGCAACAGCCCCAACAGGACGTAATCCGGCACCGCGTCGATCCCCAGCGCCTGCCCCAATTCTTGTGCTGGTATCAGCCCGGCCAGCATCCGGCCAATATAACCCGAACAGGCCAGCGTCACGGCAACCGGCGCGGCCTTGGGCAAGCTGTCGCGGTAGATCCCGCCCAGTCGCGATCGTACGAACGGCCAACCTTCGTCGCCCCGGTTTTGCGCCCATAACCAGCCCACCAGCATCACCGGACAGGACACGACCAGACCAAAAACGATGGTATCGCCGGTCAGCCACGCTATCGTTCCGGACATGCCCAACAACCAGCAGCAGGCAGCCAGAAACATCACCGCGGCATGCCGTGGGAACGGGGGTGGCACCATCGGTCGGGCCGCATGCCTTCGCCTGTAGCGTAGCTGATCCTCGATGCCGCCCAAGGCCATCACGCAAAAGAATGTCCCAAGCCCCAACAAAATCCAGCGTCCGCGATCAACGCCGTGCATCAATTCCATCAACACCAGCGGCGCGATCGCGGTAGGCGACCAGATCACGCTCCAGGCGAAACCGCGCAGCAAGGCGCTTAGCTGACGCCGCTCGCGGATCGGGTTCAGCGAATCGCCGGGCGACGCATGATGGATGCCGCGCTGGATCAACGGCACCAGAAAGCTGACGACCCCCACGTTGAACAGGATCGACATGATTGCCGTGCCACCGTTCAACGCATAGTAGCGCCGTCGCGGCGGCTGGCGCGTCAGATAGCCGCCCAATTCGCTGACCGACGGCGACGTTGCAGCCGCTTCGTGCAACAAGCCCAGCAGCAGGATGAAGGCCATCAGAAAGCTCGCCTGATCCAGCGCGCCCTCTATCACACCCGGCTTGTTGAACGGGGTCCAAAACGCCACGACCGTCGCCAAGACGCTCGCGCCCAGCAGGTAATATTCCCGTCCGCTCAGGTGCCGGAACGACAAGACAATCACGCCCCCCATAGCGGCCCAGGCCGTCCAGCGCAGCGGATCCAGCCCTGTGAGCCGCGCGCAGATCTCGAACGCCATGATGGCGACGATGGCCGCAGAAAGCAGACTGCGCGACTGGCTCATACGCCACCTCTAAACAGCCGAGCATTGCTGACCTGCGTGCAGGAAAAATATGCTGAACACATGTTCGTGCTTTCTGTTCATGGCAACACCCAGACCCGGCGCGTCCTGTCCCTGACCGTTTTGGCCAAACGGCGACATGGCCCGAGCCACACCGTGCTTGCAGGGCTCGGTTGCCGCCATGCTATTGTTGACATAGTAATATATCAGCAAGCCAGACTGTCCATAGCTCGGTGCCGATTTGGCTTGCCGCTGCGCCAGAAACATCCGTGCCCATGAAACATGAGGGATCTTTATGCAGACACGACGATTGGGACGCCATGGGCCCCAGGTTTCAGCCATCGGCATCGGCGCGATGTCCTTCGCGGGCTTTTACGGCGATACCACCGAGGCCGAGGCACACGCGTTGCTGGATACCGCGGTCGAGCTTGGCGTCACCCATCTTGATACGTCCAACATCTATGGGATGGGCAAATCAGAATCCATAATCGGCAGCTATATCGCCAGTCGCGGCCGCAACCCCTTTCTGATCGCGACAAAAGCCGGAATCACGCGTGATCCGGGCTCTGGCGCGCGATATTTCGATAATTCCGCCGAACATCTCGAAGCCGAACTGGACAAAAGCCTGACACGTCTGGGTGTGGACTGCGTGGACCTTTTCTATGTCCATCGCCGCGAAGCCGCCCGTCCGATCGAGGAAGTGACGGACACGATGGCAGCACTGGTCCGCAAGGGCAAAACCCGCGCCATCGGCCTGTCCGAAGTCGCCCCCGCCACGCTGCGCCGCGCTGCGGCAGTGCATCCAATTGCGGCGGTGCAGTCGGAATATTCGCTGTCGACACGCGCGCCGGAACTTGGCCTGGTGCAGGAATGCGAACGTCAAGGCACGGCGTTGGTGGCGTTCTCTCCCGTGGGCCGGGCGTTGCTGACCGACCGGCCGCCCACGGCTGATCGCGTCGCGGCCTCGGCCTTTCTGGCCGGCAACCCACGCTTTACCGAGCCGCATTTCTCCGCAAACATCGCGGCAAGCGCGCCCTTGCGCAGCCTGGCCGCCGAAAGTGGCACCAGTGCGGCCGCATTGGCCATCGCCTGGCTGATCGCAAAGTCGCCGACTGTCATCCCGATACCCGGCACCCGCAACCCGGCACATTTGCGCGAACTGGCCGCAGGAGCGTGCATGGAACTGTCCGACACCGAACTTGCGCGTATCGAAGCCGCATTGCCGGTCGGATGGGCGCATGGCGATCGCTACACAGAGGCACAATGGATCGGGCCGGAACGCTATTGCTAGAATAAGCGGCTTTCCCGCATTGATAGCGACAGCAAATGCCATATCCGAATGGGTCGCTGCAAGCGGCCACCGGCGCGACATTCCAGAAGCCCGTCACCGCGACCAAGGCCATGGTCGCACATAAAGCCGATCTGCTGCACCAATGTCAGAACTCATGCTGAACAACCGTAGCGCGGCGCGGTGGATCAAACCTTAAGATTGCGCGCAGATTCCTTGATCGCGTCATACTGGCCGGATGGACGGAACCGCCACAGGTAGTCGGGCAACACAGCCTCCATATCGATGGGTTCTATCCCAAGTTCGGCAAACCCTTTGGCACCCTCGGCAACAACATTGTCATGTGCAAGATTTCTGACCTGATCGCGTGTGGCAACCGGGTTGGGGATCAAGCCCAAAGTCACCCTTTCCAGCAGATCAAAAGCCCATGCGATGATTTTAGCGAAGAAAAACGGGATATTCAGGACTAGGCGACGCTTGCGGATCACACTCAGCATCTCCTGCATCAGCGCCCGAAAGCTCATCACATCGGGACCTCCCAGTTCGTAGATGCCCGGTGCCGCCTCGCCCTGCACACCCATCACCGCGGCCCGAGCAACGTCATCGACATAGACCGGCTGAAATTTCGTGTCGCCGCCGATCACCGGCAACACCGGACCAAAGCGCGACATGGCTGCGAAACGGTTGAAGAACTCGTCCTCGCGTCCGAAAATGATAGACGGGCGCAGGATCACGGCATTTGGAAAATGCTCCAGCACGGCCGCTTCGCCCAAGGCTTTCGTACGCCCATACGCGCTGCTGGCTTCCGAATCCGCACCAATGGCGGAGATCTGCACCAGTGACTTCACGCTGTTCTGAGCCGCAAGCCGGGCAACGCGCGCAGCGCCCTCATGCTGCACCGCATCAAAGCTGTTCTTGCCGCGCTCGGCCAGAACCCCGACGCAATTGACCACCGCATCAGCCCCCTGCATGACCGCCGCAACGCTCGCATCGTCGCGGATGTTGCAAAGAACTGGCTCAACCTGTCCGACCACACCGAAAGGCTTTACGAAGATCGCGTCGTTCGGACGCCGCACCGCGACCCGGACGCGCCAGCCCAGCTTGGCCATGCGCAGAGCAATGTAGCGGCCAACAAAGCCGGATCCGCCATAGATGGTCACGAGCTTGGTCATATCTGTAGGCTCCTTGCACAGCAATTCTCTTGCCTGAATAGCGATGCACAAGGTCGCAGACAAGGTGCCAAGGCACCGCGTGCAAATATCTTCAGAAACCTCGTTGACACGGCCCGCTCTCAGGCTTAAACGCCTGCTCCACGACACCTGCCCAGGTGGCGGAATGGTAGACGCGCTGGCTTCAGGTGCCAGTGGCCGCAAGGCCGTGGAGGTTCGAGTCCTCTCCTGGGCACCAAAAATCCAACCCTAAGTTGCTGATAAGTAATAGTAATTAGGTCACTGGCGTTGTATCTGCATACGCGCTTGCCTACACAAAGGCGGTCAAGGCTATGTGGATGGTGGCGGTGAAATACCTCTCTCAGACGCCGTGCGGTCGTCGCCGTCGCACGAAAGCTTGCTGTTCTCCTGCATCGCATGTGGACTGATGGCACTGAATTCCGTCCATAGAAGGTGGAGGGTGCGGCATGATGTAAGCACCCGACACCCAACCTGAACGGGGTCGTCCCTCACCGGACGAGGTCTGTGGAAGAAGCTGAATATGGCTGCTGCGCAACGAGAAGCGCGTCCCAGAGCGAGGCTCTCCATCGCCAATCCGACACATGCTTGCAGCGATGACATCAGGTCATCACTTAGACTGCGAAGAGAAGCGTGACCCGGAGGAGTGACAATGATCCATGAGAAAGAAGGAAGACGAGCTTGACCCAAACGCCCAATTAGAGAAGCTGCCGCCCTCAAAGATCGACAACGCTGCGGTGCAGCTTTCCCGAAGCGGACGTTGATTTATCTTGCATTATCTCAGGCTATCGAACGGCAGAAACGCGGGACAAAGCTGCTGAACGGGCCGCAGGTCCGAAGGTCTGCTTACAGTTATTCTGTGAGTTTCTTGATGACATAAGACCGGCATGATCAACGCTGCAAGCAGTCCAGAAACAACTGAACTTCATGCATCATCTTGGTCCAGGTTTCCTCCTGAGGGAGTGGGACATGGTTCCTGCTCTCAAGCGAAACGTATCTTGCGCCCTCGATTTCACTTGCAAGTATTCGCCCCTGCTCGACAGGCTGCACCGCGTCTGAGATCGCATGAATGACCAGCGTCGGCGTGCGAATGGACGCCAATACCTCCGAGACATCAAACCGGTCAACTATTTGTCTCAAACGGGCTGCATTTTCTGGCGATATCGTTTCGGTTTGCATCTTCACAAAGCTGGCCAATTGCGTCGGTGTGGCACCCGGCATGAACAGGGTCGAGAACGCATTCACGAATGGGCTGTCCTCCTTTCCCCAACCCGCCCTGATGAGGCCCAAAACAGTTACTTCATCAATGTCGCTCTGTGTCGCTTCGCGCAATGCGCGTCCCTTCGCATACCCGCCATACAAGACCAATCCGCTGACCCGTCTGGGATATCTTTGAGCAAAGCGGATAGCGACCGGGACGGCTTGCGATGCTGCAAAGATCGGGAATCGCTCCAAATTGTTGGCGTCGGCAACAGCCTTTAGGTCGTCGGCAAAGGCATCAATATCCGCGCCTTCAAGGTCGCGTGAGGACAGTCCAGTGCCCCTTTGATCGTAGCGGTAAAGCGTATTTTTGCCATCAAGCGTTTCGATCAATGGCCTCCAGACGGGGCTTTGCCAATCAAGTTCCAAGTGCGAAAGCCAATGGGCGACCCGGACCAGCGGCGGGCCATTCCCGCTTTTGGAGAACGCAATTCTTGTACCGTGCGAGGAACAGGCGAATTGAATGTTCTGCGTATCAGAGCGCGCAAGGTTAGGCGTTTGCGCGGGGGCTGCGACTACCCTCACGTCGACATTCAGTTGAAAGCCTCTGCCGTGGACCGTCTTGATAATAGCCTGCGCCCGACCAGTGTCACCAACGGCCCTTCGGGCGGCGTTGATCCGTGCGCTGATCGTGGCGTCAGACACACTTAGCCCGTGCCAAACGATTTCTACAAGGTCGTCCTTGGTCACTAACCGACCCTTCCGATCTACTAGTAGCAATAACAGGTCGAAGACCTGCGGTTCGAGGTGAACTGGCAGCCCACCGCACACGAACAGGTGCTTATCAGGGTCGATCAAGCAATTTGAAAATTCATACGCCATAGACCATTCAACGGCCATACGGCGGTGACACTCAAGAACTTTGGGCTCTGACAAGCAGAAATATTGAAATGACAAGGAATTCTAAAGAGCGCCTTCAAGCGATGACGAGGCGTTTGCAGTCCATTGGTGTCAGGACAATTGAGGAGTTCACGCCATGCAACAATATGAAACGCCCGAAATCAAACGCCGCCCGGATGGTTCGATCGATACGGATCATTACATCAAAATCGGCCTTCAAGGACGTGCAGATCAAGCGTGTGTATTGGCCAGGACGGCAATGCTAAAGAGGCGCACCTTTTCGTGGCGGCTTTGGTTTTTCAGAACCTCAGGAAACCGATGATATCTTTCACACAGTGTGCTGATTTGAGGATATGGCCAATTCTCTACCTTAAAATCCGCCCTGCCCCCAGAAGCCGAAAAGCGTCTTCACATACAACTCTCTGGTTTCTGGAGAACTGGAAATTTTGTCGATGGAACGTCGCGGCCGCATTCACCCCGGCACCATGAAAAACGACTGAATGACGAAATGGGGAGCGCCGAAGCCGACCTGCGGCGTCGCAGCGGGATGAGAACTTTGGCGGCAGACTGAATGTCGGCTTCAACGTTCGAGGTATGCTCGGCTTGCAGTTGCGGCGAATGACGGCTTCGCACTGCCCCCTTCATGTGCGCCCTCGGCTGGCTGGTCACATGATATGGGTCCGCTCTGGGCTGGTTTCGGCCCGGAAGCGTAGGAATAGCCTGTGATGCAAACGCCTATTGCCTTGAAGCACGCTCCCCTCCCGACAACGGTCGAAGACCACTACACATTCACTACATAAACGACCCCGATCGTGCTAACCAACGCCCTGAAAAACAAGGGGTTTTATCTGCCACTTCATCCGCTCCTCGGCACCAATCATTGACATGAAAGTCAGATATTTTCAGTAGGTTGATGGCTGTTCTCTCCGGCGTGATGTAACACATGGAATGACACACGTGACAATTGCTATGTCTTCGAACGCGATGGATCGACCATCACCAAGGTAGCCATAGAACGCATCGCCAGACTCTATGCCGTCGAAAAGGATGTGCGATATTAGCCGCCTGAGGACCGCGTCGCCCTGCACCTGCCTGACACGCGCGGCACGCAACCTTAAGTGAAATCGCCACGCAGATGGGGTGGTCGATCCAGCACACCCAAAAACCATCGAAACATACGTTGCCATGTCGACCGATTCGGCCAACAGGCTCATGGTCGAACTGTCCAAAGCGTCCCTATTACGGGTCATACCTTGACAGCGGGCCTGAAAACTGGCTCGCGGCGTCAACTAGGATTTTTCGTAATTCTTCAATGATTTCAGTGGCAGGGGCAGAGGGGCTCGAACCCACGACCTACGGTTTTGGAGACCGTCGCTCTTCCAGCTGAGCTATACCCCTGTGTACTGGCGTCATTAGATTTTTTAAATCTGCCCGTCAACCAGTTATCAGTCCGGTCATCACGTTTCTGTTCCGCCCCTGTTCCATTATGGCTTTGCTTTTCCGCCGCGGTTTCATCAAAAGTTTCAGCGGCAAACCGAGAGACGAATGCCTTAATGAAACGCTATTTGCCACATTGCGCAACGCTCGAAAAATGCTTGAAGACTGGCGGGAGGAAAACAAATGCCGAGCCATGGACAACGGCATCCAGTTCACCGAGCAACCCCGCAACCGAACCGCAGCATATTTTCAGCAGATGCGATCCGACATGAGTTGCCAGCCTGGCAACGTGAGAATTTGTGTCGTTTCTGGCAGGGCATCGCAGCAGGCTTCTCCAGCGAAGAGGCGCAGCGCGCTGAAGCGAGAGCTTTCAGCGTGCTGGGGTCGGCCGCGCTCTGCGCCGCCCGCGCGAACGCGACCGGAAACTGGATAATCGCTCATTGCGGATGCGCTGCCGATCAGCAGACAGAGTTGTTCAACCTTAACGTCAATCTGAGGCAGGTCGTCACAAAGCAAGATCCCGGCATCACAAGATGCCGAGATTGTATATTAATAACATGTGCTTATGTTAAAATCAGTTCATGCCCAGCGCTTCTTTGTACATTTCCAGAACTTGCGAGCATTGTGCAAGCAAAGTTGCAAGAACATGTAAGCAATTGAAAAGTATACATTCTTGTTTTTCTGAAATCTGCGGGACAAAGATTTCTTTGTGCATAGCATAGTTTCGCGCGCTTCTTGTTTGAAAATCGACATTCAGAATCAACGCGGGTTGCCCGCCTCCGAAATGCGGTTTTCAGGACGATCCAGCATTTCCCGCTTGGACGCAATCGACATCCCAATTCCCTGTTAGAGAAAGCTCAAGTGATGCCACCGGACCTGATGTTATTCCGACGGTAGCGCGGGCTGAGTGGAGCCATGCGTAGCTCAGGCGAAGCCCGCGCGGAATGCTGGGCGGCCATCGACGTTCTCTGGAAGAGCACAACGATGATTGGGAGTTCGCAGGCCGCTGCAAGACACTGGAAACCGTCGCCGACATCTGTGCGGATAAAACCATGGTCCCGGCGAAAATCACCGCCCTGTAAAAATGCCTCGATACCCAACCGGAGAACGAACTACACCTCATCTTGGGGCAACACCAAAGCTCATCACGAGGATTTCGAGGGTTTGACGCTATATCCAGCAGTTCAACCCGACTTACTCTCAGTATCTCTGAGTTGGCAGCTCAAGTAAAAAAAGCTGCGCCCAAGCACTGGGCGCAACCATTTTCGAGTTTCAGTCTTCGGTAGAGAAGCGAACGAGAAGTTCACTCACCCGAGCGCCATGCCAGCGGGTAGCGTCGGAGGCGTAGAAATTCCGTTCTCGCCCGAGACGATCGAGTGACGAAGTGGTTTGCCGGGCCAGCACCCTCTCGATGTCACGTAAAGCGCTTTCGATTACGTCCATTTTAGGGAAAGGTTTTTCGAACTCGCCGTGCAGATCACAGAGCGCGTCGAGCCCAAGTGGTTCATCGAGTTCGTCGAGAAGATGACACAGGCTGTTCCCATATTCGCGGAGGTGTTCTCCCGCTGCAGAAATTCCCCCATTGAGCTTTGGGTCGAGGGTCAGGTCGGTGGCTTTAAGCATGTTCTACTCCTTTGCATGCCTGGGATTGATGGATTTGCCGGATCAGTCGGCGTCAGGTTTGCTGCATGCGTTAAGAATATTTGTCCGGTTGTAAGGCTCCCTTGAGTTGGACCATCGAACGAGCATTGTGGCCGGGGAAAGACGTTGTATTTGAAGCCGCGAGCGCGAAGATAAAATGCGCGCTGGGTTCGGAATTTCCGCTCGACAAGATCCAGCACCGCCGCTTGATGGGGGCGGCGGTACTGGCTGAGCGTCATAGTTCCCAATGCGCCTCCGCTGGGGCCATCCCGGCATCACGCAATGCTTCCTGCAAGCCATCAGCGAGCAGACAGATTTCCGGAATGGCGGGAAGTGCGAGCGTTTCGCTCGGAGAAACCCGATCAGTTTCGTCAAGAAGGGCGCGTTGGCGTCACGCCCTTGGAGCCACAGCATTTTGTGGCCTATCACAAGATGATGTTAGTCACTTTCCCCATAGACGAAGCATTTTTATGGTTTTTTTTGAGGAGCAGGCGTGTTTGATCATGACAGACGGGATATTAGCCAGAACGGCTCGTTCACATGTTTTTTGTCGCGGAGAATTTTTTCTTAGCGGAAATACAATGAGTTATGCTGAAACGCGCGAACTAACGTCCGATCGCCATCCGGCACCCTTGCAAACACATCTACGATTCGGATCATTGGCCCGATCGAACACCAAACGGCTGAAGCGTTTCTGGATCTGGTCCAGCTGGATCCCATCATTCGCACCGTTCGCTCCCAGTTCTTTCACGACCTTCGTGTCAGGCGCGGCATCCGATGATGACGTAAGCGCATCGGGCGGTTATTCGCGTGGCGACACGGAACTGGCGGCGTTGCTTAATGACAAGATCGAGCCGTGCCTCGCCGCTCTTACTGACGAGTAGGCACCACTGTCGGTCATACGCGTCTGCGCTTAGCGATGACCGGGAAAGGCGGGCTGCTTTAGCATCGGAACGGCTCCTTGGACGATTGCCCAAGCCTACCAGATCACTCCAAAGGTGGGATGTTTTTCAGACGTTCCTGAGCTTCATTTAGAGGGTTGAACTCCCACCCTCCCGTTCAAAGATGCACCATATGTGGCACCCAATAGTGCAGGTGGCCACTAAAAGCTGTGGTAGTAGGACTTGGCACTCGATATCTTAACATGCTACACCCGATAGAACATTAGTTGAACATCGAGCCATCCATGACACCGAACGCCAGATTTACCGAATTCATCAAGGACATCACTCCGAGCGATACGACGGTTGCGAATTGTCAGCGCGCCCATACGTCTGTCCGCATGGCGCTCTTGAACGATGATACGTTCAAGGGGCGGGTAAAGCGGGTCTTTCTTGGCGGGTCCTACAAAAGGTTCACTGCGATCCGACCGACGAAAAAAGGGGAAACGACGGAACGACCCGATGTTGACCTCTATGTCGTGATCGAAGGACATCCTTGGTTTGCAGACCCAGCGGAGTTGATGGATGAACTTTTTGCGGCTTTGAACCGGGCGCGAGATGAGCTCGGAGTCACGAAGATCAAGCGCAATCGCTGCTCGATCGCGCTGTCAATGAACAAGGCTGATCTCGACGTGTCGGTTCTGCTCGACCGGCAGGAGGACGATCTCTTTCGCATCGGGAACCGCAACACAGGCGAATGGTACGAGACGGATCCGGAAGAACATACGGATTGGTCAGCTGCACAGAACGCACGTTGTTCCGGTCGGTTCAATCCAATGACACGGATGGTGAAATGGGCGCGGCGTCAGAACAAGACCGTATCCCGCCATCCGAAGAGTTTCGGGCTTGAAGCGCTGATCGCGCCGCACATCAGTGAAATGGAAACCCATTACGGACAGCTCTTTCATGATTGGTGCGACGCATTCGTCAATGCCTACAGCTTCGAACGGATGCTCGGTATCTGCCCGTCCCTGCAAGATCCCGCTGTGCCAGGCGGCAATATCCTCGAGGGCGTGACTGGCGACGAATTCTGCGCCTACTATGACAAGATCAAAAAACACCGCGACGATTCGGCCAAGGCGCTGGAAGAAGGTGACCAGGACAAGGCGACCGATTATTGGCGGCGAATATTCGGTGACCGTTTCCCGAAGGCAAAACAGTCAGGTCAATCGACAAAAAGCGCCGCTGCTGCGATGTCGCCATTGAGTTTCACCTCCGCCAAAGCCGCGCCGTCGGCTCGGCCGGCTAAATTCGCGTGAGCCGCCTATGTGGTGGGTGACTGATCAGGCGCGGTTGCGAACTGAAAGAGAGGCCATTGAGGCCTTGGATGCGGACTGGTTTCAGAACCCCTCATGGTCCGTGGACGATCAGCTTCGCCTGACGCTTGCTTTTGACATCGCCATCGCGCGCAGCCGCCACACGCTTCGGCTGATCTATCACAATACATTTCCAGCCTCACCACCAAGCATCTTCCCGGTGGATGGTGAGTCCCGGATGTCTGGTCATCAATATGGTGCAGGCGGCGATCTGTGCCTCGAAATTCGTAATGACAACTGGTCGCCGGATGTGACCGGCGCGATGATGATCGGGAGCGCAAGGCATCTTCTCGAAACCGAAACACCAGGGGAAGACGGCGCAGCGATCCATGCGCCATCCGCACACGATTTTCCCGCAATCTTGTCGTTACGATCTGAGGTGACACGATTCTATGTTAGCCCGCTGGCGCGGGTCATTTTGGCCGATGATGATGCTGACGGCCTGCCGATTGAAATCGGGATAGACTATTGCAGTGGTCGGACGTTTATGGCGCACATCCTGTCCATGGACGGTGATGGGGACGATAATAAAACACACGTCGCGCCGGAACCTCTGCGAAGAACGTGCGTCGAAATTGACGGTGTCGTCGTGAGTACCGGCGCATCGGCGAAAACACTGGAAAAGATCAGGACATTTGGGGATCTGGAGCAATTCTTGGGTGATCGGTTTCCCCTGAAGCCGGACGCACGCTGGGCGGTAATACTACGTGGATCAGAAGGCAGTCTCAGGTTGCTTTGCCATTTCGCGAATGATGACGACCTCATGAGCTTCACGACAGTCCTGGCTCCCTTTGATGGTGATCGCTCGGGCCTGCCCTCGCTCCAGATCCGCAAGAAGAAGGTTGGAATTGTCGGCCTCGGTTCACTTGGTTCCAAAATCGCTCTGTCACTTGCCAGATCGGGCGTATGCCACTTTGAGCTCGTGGATGGCGACATCCTTCATGCGGGAAATCTGGAGCGCCATGACGGGGATTGGCGGGATGTCGGACGTCACAAGGCGGAGCTGACAGCGCACCGGCTGCAGCTCGTTCGACGCGACGTAGAGATCGGCGTCTGGAGGAGCGCAATCGGCGCACAGGTCTCGTCCCAGGAAGCAGCCAATGTGAGCCAGGCGCTCGCTTCCTGCGATCTCATCATCGACGCGACGGCCAATGCAGACGTGTTCAATTATGTCGCAGGCCTAAGCCTGCGGCACAATCGCTCACTGATTTGGGGCGCGGTTTATGCTGGCGGTGTAGGCGGCGAAATGGCCCGGGCGCGGATCAACAGGGATCCCTCGCCATATGACGTTCGAACGGTGATCAACCAGTATTACGAAACCAGCGATGAGACTCCACCGGTCGCGGCGGGGCGCGGCTACGATGGCTCGGTCGGCGAGGAGACCCCAATGCAGGCGACCGATGCGGATGTGTCCGCGTTCGCTGCCCATATTACCGCTTTCGCTCTCGACACGCTGAGCGACGCAGAACCGTCAAACTACGACGCACAAGCTTATCTCGTGGGACTTAAACGAGGGTGGTTGTTCAATGGGCCATTTGACGCACGACCTATAACCGTCGAAGCGCCAGTTCGCGGCACATTGTCCACGGAAGCTGGAAGCGCTGGAGAGGCAGATTTCATCACATCCCTATTCTCCGGTTAGCACGATGAGACTGCGGATACCGAACGCAATAGTTGAAAGATGGGCTTCCGATCTCAAGCGAGCTGGACTCAGAGAAATCGGGGGCGTGCTTTTTGGCGAACAGATCGCAGAAGGAGACTTCCGCATCGTCGAGGCGACGCGCCAGCGCTTTTGGGGCGGGACGGTGACGACATTCAAACGCCGCGGTGGCGCCGCACGAAAGGAAATCCTGCGCCTGCACGAAAGAACAGGCGGCAATCCGGAACGGTTCAATTACTTGGGAGAGTGGCATTCACACCCAATGGCCCCGACCGTACCAAGTTGTCGGGATGAAACCACCATGTACGAATTACTTGCCGATCAGGCCGGGGCGGTCAACTTTCTGCTTCTGGTTATTGTGAGGCTCGACGAGGAAGGGCAAGTCCGTGTCGGAGCGCAAACCTATTTGGGATCGGGCCACAAACTGAGTTGCGGAGTTGAAATCGAAGGTGCTGACCACGATGCGATGGACGTGGCTTTCGACGAAGAAGAGGAAGAAAAATGAGTGACTGGTCCCTGAAAAACGTCCTGTCGGGTCTGCACGACGATATTCAGCAGCGCCTCGAAATCATCCGCCGAACAATGACGCACCCCGGAACCAAGGGTGATGCCAGCGAAGGTGTTTGGAACGAGCTCTTCAACAAGTATCTTCCAGAGCGGTATCGGGCGGATAACGCACATGTCGTCGACAGCGAAGGCACATTTAGCCAACAAATCGATGTTGTCATTTACGACCGCCAGTATTCGCCCTTCATTTTTCACTACGAAGGGCAGATCGTCATTCCGGCGGAAAGCGTTTACGCCGTTTTCGAGGCAAAGCAATCCGCCAACCTCGACCACGTGCGATACGCTCAGGAAAAAGTCCGGAGCGTAAGGCGATTGCGGCGGACGAGTTTGCCGATTCCCCATGCGGGCGGAACCTATCCAGCGAAGCCACCAATTCCCATCTATGGTGGTCTTTTGACGTTTGAGAGCGACTGGAAACCTGCCCTCGGCGATAGCCTACTTGCCGCACTGGGCGAGGATCAGGACGAAGGTAAGCTCGACTTCGGTTGCGTCGCAGGTCACGGGTATTTTCACGCAGAGAACGCAGCAGGAAATTATAGCTTTCAATCAGGTGGAAAACCGGCAACCGCCTTTCTGTTCAAGCTGCTTTCGCAACTTCAGTTTAGCGGCACCGTCCCGATGATCGACATTCAAGCATATGCGGCTTGGCTGTCAGATTAGTCTGCGCGCCTGAACACCCGCTCTTGCCTCGAGCTAAGGGGCTTCGAGCTGCTGCAACGTATGCGCCGTCCCCGTCCCATTGATTTCTGCGGTTCCGTTGCACTGAGCCAACGGCGAGTTTCGTTCTGAGTATTCAGAAGGAGACGACGATGG
>NZ_FWYD01000020.1 GCF_900176485.1 Primorskyibacter flagellatus | reverse complement strand
TCATCCAGTTGACGGCGAAGGTCGCGCAGGACGCGACCGGTGTAACCCTTCAGTTGTTTCAGGGCCTTGCGCATGCGCTTGAACTGGCGCGCATGGGCGTAGCGACCGGCCTGCAGCGCCAGGCGCGGTGCCAGACGGTTGTAGTTCTGCCGCAGCGTGATCCCGCCTTCGTCTGCCAGGGCGACAAGCTGACGACGGGCTTTCTCATACAGGCATGCATCGGTCGGGTGGGCAATGTTCTTCTCCATCACCGTCGTGTCCACCGCGACGCGCGACAGGCTGCCATCATCAACGGCACCGGATGTGCGCCCAGCCTCGATCGTCTTGGTGAGTAGCCACTCGGCCCCTTCCTCTCCGATCCGTTTGCGCCAGCCATTGCCCGTGACCTGAGACCCATCTCTCCTCCAGCCTTTGGGAGAATCCGGGTTTTGTTTTCTGGCCTCATGCGGCCTGCTTTTGCAACGTCATTTTGTCTGCGAACTCGTTCGGCGTGAGATTTTCCAGCGACGAATGCGGCCGGTTTCGGTTGTAATCCTCCTTCCATTTTGTGATCTTTGATCTGGCGTCCGCGAGGGACGAGAACAGCGTCTCGTTCAGGCACTCATCGCGGAAACTGCCGTTGAAACTCTCGATGAAAGCGTTCTGTGTTGGCTTTCCTGGAGCGATGTAATGCCAGTCGATCTTTGTTTTCTGGCACCATTTCAGAACCGCTGAACTGGTCATTTCGGTCCCGTTGTCGCTGACAATTGTCTTCGGCATTCCGCGCACCTGAATGATTGCGTCCAATTCACGCGTCAGCCGCGCGCCCGACAGCGATGTATCCGGAACAAGAGACAGACATTCACGGCTGAAATCATCTACCACCGCCAGAACGCGAAACCTGCGTCCATCTGTGAACGCGTCCGAAACGAAATCCAGGCTCCAACGCTCATTGATGGTCTCTGGCACGATCATCGGGCGGCGCGTGCCCAGGGCGCGTTTCCGGCCACCACGCTTACGCACCTGGAGCCCTTCTTCGCGATACAAACGCCGCAGCTTCTTCTGGTTCATGTAGATGCCTTGACGCTCCAGCATGATGTGAATGCGCCGATAGCCGAAGCGCCGACGTTCAGCAGCCACATCCTTCATGGCTTTGCGCAGTTCGGCATCGTCTGGCCGGATGCTGCGATACCGCACGCTCGACCTGTCAATCTCCAACACATCGCACGCCCGCCGCTGGCTCACCCCGTGCTGATCACACAGATGAACCACCGCTTTCCGCTTTGCCGCGGGCGTTACCATTTTTTTGAATTCACATCCTTCAGCATGGCGTTATCCAGCATCTGTTCTGCCAACAACTTCTTAAGCTTGGCGTTCTCATCCTCAAGCGCCTTCAGCTTGCGGGCATCCGACACGTCCATCCCGCCGAACTTCGATTTGTATTTGTAGAACGACGCCGTGCTGATGCCATGCTTGCGGCACACCTCAGCCGTTGGGACTCCGCCCTCCTGCTCTTTGATCATCCCGATGATCTGCTCTTCTGAAAACCGTGACTTCTTCATATTCCGTCTCCAATGCTTGGGACAGATCCTACTCAAAAGGGGAGGAGGTTTAAGGTCTCAGGTCACCCGGCAGGCGAATGTTTACATTCGCTGAGAGGGGGTCAGCGACGACGGATCGATCGGCGGGCGATGCTGAAAGAAAACCTCACCTGTGAAATGCTGGTAATACGGGTTCTCAACCCAACGGGCGACCACAGCCTCGTCGGACAGCCGGTAAGCGTGCTGGAGATACAGCAGCCCCGCGACGAGGCGCGGCGATGTGGCTGGCCGCCCTGTCGTGGAGGGAAAGAAACCGGCCCATTCCGTCTCGAAGAACTCCCAGTCGATCAGCTTTTCCAGCTTCGCCAATTCGTGGCGCAGATCGATCATGTCGGTCAGGCGGGGACGCAGGAGATCATCCTGCTCTTCAGCGCGGGGATGAGGCTTCATCACGGCTCCGGAATTTGCAAGCTTTCGAAACCCAGTATACGAAACCCTGCAATTTCACGCTACAGTTTTGGCGGGATCGATAAATAAAATCAGTGGCTTCTGACTTGTTCAGGCTGAACTAGCGAGGACGGATCGATCGGCGGGCGGTGCTGGAAGAATGTCTCGCCGGTGAAGTGCTGGTAGTACGGGTTTTCAACCCATCGGGCGACGACAGCTTCGTCGGACAGACGATAGGCGTGTTGGAGATACAGCAGACCCGCGACCAAGCGCGGCGATGTGGCGGGCCGCCCTGTCGTGGAGGGAAAGAAACCGGCCCATTCCGTCTCGAAGAACTCCCAGTCGATCAGCTTTTCCAGTTTCGCCAATTCGTGCTGAAGATCGATCATGTCGGTCAGACGGGGACGCAGGAGATCGTCCTGCTCTTCAATGCGGGGATGAGGCTTCATCGCGGCTCCGGAATTTGCAAGGTTTCCGCACCCATCATACGAAACCCTGCAATTTCCTGCTACAGTTTTGCCGGGATCACCGAACAAATTCAGACGCTTGCGACTTTTTCAGGACGAACTCCGTAAGATGAACCAGAAATCCTCCGACGTTCAAATCCTCAAATCTGTCCCAAAAGCGCTGACGTCAGACAATGATATACCCGCCCCCGGCAGGAGGTTTCTTCGTTTTCATGTCACGGGTTTTCCGGAGCCTCTGGTGGGGGCCGATCAGAATCCAATACGTTTCAGCCTGTGTGCTACGCGACGATGAACCACGGGGGGCAGAATATCCTGAAGCAGACGCCGACGCCGATCCCGCGCATCGGACGCGTCTGCTGTACCGGGGCGTGGCTTGAAGATTGTGCTGTGCGACACCCGTGTCTCGTCCCAAGTCGCTGTGTAGTAATATAGCGCGATCGACTGGCGGGGTAACCCTTCAGGGTGATTGACCGGTTCAGGATTACCATGGAACGTGTCCGACCCAGTTGAGAAACAGACCATCCTGTTCTCGGTCGGCGCAAAGCCCGCCATCTTCCTGGTCATTTGCTTGTCCCAGATCTCGAAAGAGCCACCCCACTCCTCTTTCCAGACCGGATTGAGATAGATGAGTACGTTCAGCCGTCTTTCGAGCCTCATGTGTGTGTGCAGGTTGAAATCGGCATGAATATTCAGATAGCCGCCGTTGAGAGTTTCGTGGATGCCCGCGCCTAGATAATACGGGTCGGGGATCAAATGCTTAATTCCCGTCATCTGTTCCAGAAACAGGAGGAAGGGCCGTGAGTTGAAGGCCTGAAAGAGATGGCGCGAGTAGTCGGGTAGCCGGTCGGGATTGTATTGCGATTTGAGCTTTTCTTCGGCGGCGTCGAAACCGCGTTCCGCCTCGGGTAGGCTGTCGAGATCCGCGCGGACCTTCTTGATCACGTCCATCGGCAGGAAATTGTCGATACAGATATGATCGTAGGGCTCGCCCGACTGGTACGTATCGGCATGCCGCCCGCCTATTTCTTTCGCAGTGGCTGTGGGTATAATCAGGGTTTCGGGGTCGAATGGAAAAGCAATTTCTGTCATATCTTACTCTTGATGTTACATGGTTGCGAATCGGTAGGCGGACAAATTCAGTATTGGTATTGTTTAGCTACGACTACATAGAAAATCGACCCTCGTGGCTAACTTGGCAAACCCAGTGTCACATCCCGTGTGATTATACGGCTCTTTCTTGAACAGTTCCGGTTTTTCGCGATGCCAATCGGCGTTGTTGCACAACTCTGACCATCGAGGGTTCACATCGTGAATCCGCGCGGTTAGATGGGCCACATGAGCAAGCCATCACCCGCCCGCTACCGCACTACGAACTGGTCCAGCTACACAGCAGCGCTCCGCGAGCGCGGGTCGCTGCTGATCCACTGCCCGGCAGCACATGCTTGCATGTGTGAGAGGGTGGTTGGACAAGGACATGACCTGGCTCGCGCCGCATGACGGCAGCCCCGGTCGTCCTGCGCTGTTCTCGGATGCAGCGATCCAGTTCTGTCTGACCATTAAGGGTCTGTTCAAGTTGCCGCTCCGGCAGACGACAGGAATGGTGGCGAGCATGCTGAAGCATGGCGGGTCTTGACTGGGCAGTGCCGGACTATATGACCCTGTGCCGACGGCAGAAAACACTGGCGGTTCAGATCCCCTACCGACGCGCCCATGGGCCGTTGAACCTGCTCGTGCCCTCTCGGGACATCACCGCGTGATGCCCTGCCGGGTGACAGACAGCACCGGGATCAAGTTTCTGGGGGACGGCGCCCTCTCATGGTTTGCAGACAAACCGCGTCCTGCGTCCTTGCCGGGCAATGGACGGCGCCTATGACACGCGCCGTTGCTACACCGCCATTCTTGACCGCCAGGCCAATCCGATCATACCGATCCGCAAGAACGGGCGCCCGTGGAAAGCGGACTGCCAAGCTGCAATCGTCCGAAACGAAACCCTGCGTGCTACCCGGCACTACGGCAGGGCATTCTGGAAGCGCTGGACCGGATACCACGCCCGAAGCCGGATCGAGGCGAAGCCTCTCGTGACATTGCTGCGCAATGCACTGCCGACCAGTGGATGCGGTGCCTGAAAGCCTTCGGTGAACGCATCGCCGCAAGAGACCCCGATCGCCAGACCGCTGAAATCCAGATCCGCATCGCCCTCATCAATCGCTTCAATGCACTCGGCACCGCCGAGATCGTTCGCGTGGCATGACCCCGACGGGGAAAGGGGCCATCATGCCTCAGGCATGAGTCGCGCAGCAAGTCGATCAAATACGACAAGCGGCGTTACAAGCAACGCAACAGGATCGAGATCATGTTCGGTCGCCGGAAGGATTGGCGACGTGTCGCGATCCGCTACGACCGATGCCCGAAAGTCTTCCTGTCAGCCGTCGCTCTCGCTGCCACCGTCTTATTCTGGTTGTGAGATGCCGTAACGGGGCCTGTGTTTCGCATCGCCGTTGCCACTTGCCAGATCAGCGCCGTGCTGTCGCCATTCCCGTATTGAACCCCCATGGAGGACGACAGGATGAGGCTGTTTATTGGATTGGATGTATCGCTCGCGAAGACTGCGGTCTGCGTGATCAGCGAGCACGGTAATGGTGGGCGGCGGTTGCGGGAGGCGGCCTGTTGGGCCCGTCTGCGGCGCGACCTCCATGATTTTTGGACCTCGACAAAATCCGAGATTGCCCGCGAGGCGCTCCACCGGATCGGTAAGCTTTACGACATCGAGCGCGATCTCAACGGCCAGCCCGCTGACGTCCGCCATGCGGCGCGCCAAAAGCTGAGCCGCCCAAAGGTCGAGGCCTTTTTTACTTGGTCCGAACAACAACTCCTGCGCATTCCCGGCAAAAGCGATCTGGCCAAGGCATTCCGCTATGGTCTGTCTCGTCGAGACGCTTTTAGCTTGTTCCTGATCGACGGTCGTGTCGCCATCGACAACAATCCAGCCGAGCGCGCCCTACGGCCCATAGGCATTGGGCGGAAGAATTGGCTCTTCGCGGGGGCCGACACCGGTGCGGAAACCTTGGCGCGTGCCATGACGATAATCGAGACCGCAAAGCTGAACGGCCTCGATCCGCAAGCCTATCTTGCCGACATCCTCGACCGTATCCATGATCACAAAATCAACCGGTTGGATGAATTGCTTCCGTGGAATTGGCCGCCGATGGCCACCGAGATGGGCAGTCAAGCAGCATAAGCCGCGGTATCAACGGCGCCTGTTCAAGTACGGCTTCAAGGTATCAATGAGCGGCAAGGGCAATTGTTACGACCATTCTATGGTTGAGACGTTCCTCAAATCCATCAAGGCTGAGCTGATCTGGCGCAACCGTTGGGATACACGTCGCCAGGCAGAAGGCGCGATCTTCCAGTATATCAACGGGTTCTATAATCCACGGCGGCGGCATTCATCGTTGGGGGGCAAAAGCCCCTTGGCCTTCGAACGAAAGGCTCCCTAAATGAGTTGAGAGACCGGAACGCAAGCGTGGCAAGACCACCGAAGTCCTGACCCTTCTGTATCTCTGATTTGCTATGTTGCCGCCGTCAGCGACCTTGGCCGAGGTCGCTGACGGGGCGGTGTATGGCGTCTGAGCCTTGTGGCATTAACCACGTTTGTAAGCGAGCCAGCACCGTCTCTCTTCATCATCTCGAACAGTTGCATGTGGCCAGATTGGACCACGGATCAGAAGGAAGAGAACATGGAAACGATAACACAGGCTGCGATCATTGGCATAGATGTCAGCCGCGACTGGTTGGATATTCACTGTCTGCCAGAAGGCAAACGCGCGCGGTTTCCGAACAAAGTCGAAGGCCACGATCAAGTCGCTCAACTTGCTCTCAAGCTGGGCGCGCTGGTTTGTTTTGAAGCTACAGGCGGACAGGAATGGCGTCTGTGGTCCGCCCTCGACGCCAAGGGGGTTGCGACGCGGCAATTGCCACCAGCGCAAATCAAAGCTTTCGCGGCCAGCCGAGGCACGCGGGCGAAAACCGACAGAATTGACGCAGAGCTCATTGCACAGTTCATGGTCTTCCGGTCCGATGCAGGGCGCAGCCTCCCACATGAAAAGATACGCCTTCTCAGAGCTTTGGCATCAAAGCGCGGACAACTTGTGGAGACACGAAAACGGCTTCTACCGCAAATCAAGGCACATGAAAAATTGGGATCGGCGGACATGTTTGATACCATGGACGCCAAGTTGACAGAACTCCTCGATCACCAGATCGCAGAGCTGGAAACGCGGATCGAGCAGACCATGGCCTCAGATAAAGAACTCGCTGCGAGAGTCGGCATCCTGCGTTCCGTTCCCGGGATTGGTCCCGTGGCCAGCACTATGCTGATCGCCGAGATGCCTGAACTCGGACAACTCTCGGGTCAGCAGGCTGCCGCACTCGTGGGACTAGCTCCGATTGCACATGACAGCGGAGCCATGCGCGGCAAGCGCGCCATAGCAGGCGGGCGCCGATTATTGCGACATGCGATGTTCCAGGCCGCGCTCGTCGCCAGCCATCACAATCCAGTCCTCAAAACCTTCGCCGACCGCCTTCGAGCCGCCGGAAAGCCACATAAGGTTGTCATCACTGCTGTCGCACGCAAGCTGGTAACTATCGTCAATGCTCTCTGCAAAACACAGCAAACTTGGACTGTTAAACCCCTTTGAGAAATACAGTTGCTAGCGCGATGTCCGGTTTTCTGGGACCACTTTACAGTTCGGCTTGCTGCTTTCCGTCATGAAGAAGATAATGCGCCTTGCTCTGAGGCACATCCCAATCGGCCTATCCCTGAAAGCAGTAAAAGGGTTTTCCAGAATGCAGGAAAGCACGGAAGGAATTTCTGTCGACAATAGCACTCGCAACAACAGCCATATTCTGATCATATGGCCCTGAGCCTAAGAAAAACGAGTGGATAATGGTAGGCAGGATGTATTTTTTCTTCTATCTAATTATCGTTTAAACACTTGATGTAATTGATGAAATTGGAAAAAATAGTTGGCACAAGTAGGTATAAGCATTGTTGTTCCTGTATACGCTGGTGAAGCCTATCTCGAACGTCTAATAGAAGAAATTGACAAGATACGGGACGCTTGGGCAACGCAAGACGCACCCGTGTCTATACGCGAGCTTATCATGGTTAACGATGCCGCACGTGATGGATCAGCTGATATTCTGGAGCGTTTCGCTGCAACCCGACCTTGGATCTTGAATTTAACGCTGTCGCGCAACTTTGGCCAGCACGCTGCCACCATTGCTGGTATCCTGCATTCGTCGGGCGACTGGGTGGTGACGCTGGACGAAGACCTACAACATCCACCCAACCAAATTGAGAATATGTTGCGTCATGCGACTACGAAGCAGGCGGATGTTGTTTATGCGCGCCCGGCCTCGGCTGAGGTTCACGGCAAGGCTTGGCGAGATGGGTCATCGCGCAGCTTCAAACGGTTGATGGAATGGTTGACTGGCAATCCGACGCTGCGTCTAGTCAACAGCTTTCGTCTGATGCGCGGCGATATCGCCCGCGCCACGGCCAGTGTGTGCAGCCATAACACTTACTTTGACATCGCGCTATTCTGGTTCACCCAGCGTATCAGAGCCATCACTATGGACCTGCGCGACGAACGCTTTGCCGCGACCGGCACGAGCAGCTACAATTTCAAAACCTTGGTGAACCATGCGCAAAAAATGCTGTTTTCCAGCCAGTTGCGGTTCTTGACCTTCGGCCTGTGGATCGGGGTCGGGTTGTTTGCCTTTTCCATTCTGTCAGGTCTTTATTTTACCCTAGTCCGCCTGATCGCTCCGGAAGCCATTGAGGTTGAAGGTTGGACGTCCCTGTTTGTCGTGCTGACGATGTCGGCGGGGCTGCTGGCAGCGATGTTGGGGTTGTGTTTGCAATACCTTGCCACCCTCGTGCTTAAGGCGCATGGGCGTCCAACATTCTTCACCATCGACCGGTCCAGCGATCAGAATCTGCAAGACTGGTATGCCCAACAGGACGAGGTCGCATGATTCTACTGGAGTGGGATCGGACGGCCCGACAGGCGCCCGGTGTAGCTGCGGTCTTTGGGACAGGTTTAATTGGTCGGACAGCTATTGATGCGCTGCGGCGCAATCTCGATTGCGTACGCCTCCATCACATGCAGTGGGACTGGTCTTCGGACACCTCCGGGCAAGCCCGACAGATCGCGCAAACGGTACGCAACGCGCTCGACCCGCATGAGGACGCCGTCTTTGCTACTATATGGGCTGCCGGGCACAGCGGGTTCGGCACGGACCCCGCAGGCATGCAGACCGAGCTGGCAGCCCTTGAGGACGTAATGAATCTTGTCCAAAAAATCGGTGCCACTCTCCCGCCCAACCGACGCTGTTTCATTCACACAAGCTCAGCAGGCGGGCTTTTCGAAGGCCAAACCGCTTGCGGGGCCAATACCAAACCTGTGCCCTTGCGCCCTTATGGGGAAGGCAAGTTGGCACAGGAAGCCTGCGTGCGGAACAGTGATGCTTTAGGCCGTCGTCACATCCTACGCCCTAGCAGTGTTTATGGATATGTTCCGGGTGCCCGGCGCGGCTTGTTCACAGTCCTTGTCGCCACGGCCCTGCAAGGAAAGACTGCGAGGATCATGGGTGCGATGAATACGCTGCGCGACTACATTTTTGCAGATGATATTGGCCGTTTTATTTCTGATTTGGTCTGCAATCATGCGTCAAACCCCATAAGCAACGCTGTATCTACCACGCTTCTGGCGTCAGGACGACCTGCCGCCATCTATGAGGTGATCAATGTGGTTAAGGCCTGTGTGGGCAGACCCTTGTTCATAAAGATCGACCCACATCCGGAAAATGCGCGCCACAATACCTTTTTGCGCACCGCCCTGCCGCGCGATTTTAAACCTACCGGCTTGCACGAAGGGATTGCACTGACGGTAGGGGCAGTCTGCCGGGATCGTTTCCAAGGAGCATTTCTATGACGTCACGTGTCCAACCGAGCCTGCTGGTCGCATTCTGGGTGCTACTGATGGCTCTATTGGCTTTGCTTTACACCACGGTCCCGCCATCGCCGGATCAGTCGCAATTCGACTGGATGGCTTACATTGCTACCCAAGGTCACCCATTCTATGTAGGCAGCTTCGACATGAACTGGCCGGGTGCTATGTGGCTACACGAAGCGGGCATTCGCCTGTTCGGCGTCCATGCCTGGACATGGCGGCTGACCGACTTCCTGCTGATGCTGGGGTTCAGCTTTGGCGGGGCCGTGTTTTTGCACCGAGCGAACTGGCCTCTGGCAGCGTGGGTGTTCGTATTTCTCTATCCTGCCCTTTACGTCCCAGCCGGGTCGTGGATGGCCGGACAGCGCGACATCATCGCGACTGGTTTCTTGATCTGCGCCTGCGCGCTTGCTATGCAAAACGCCCCAAAGGAAGGCCGCAGCGTGGTTCTGGCGGGGGTTTGTGTGGCCTGTGCCGTTCTAATCCGCCCAACCTTCCTGAGCTTTCTCGCCGGTCTGATGTTTCTGGAATGCATGCCCATGCGGGATATACACCCGCGCACCTGTTCCCGATCTGCTCGCGCGTTGCGGTTTCTGGCAGGTTTTACCCTTATGATAGGTGCGGCAATCTGCGCGGGGCTAGCGCTTGGGAGCCTAGATGATTGGTATCGGCAGAGCTTTCAGTTTGCAACGTCGATTTACATCGGTGAGCCCCCGCAGGATTGGCGCGTGACGTTGTGGACCTTGTTCGTGGTGTCGTGGAATTGGATCACCCTGATGGCCCTGTTCGGGCTGGTGGTCTGGGCCTTGCGTGACCGTTTGAGCTACCCGTTAATGCTAGTCCTTGGGATCGCGGCCACGAGCACGCTGTCCTTTGCGGTGCAAAACAAGGGCTTCGGCTATCACTTGGGGGGCATCTTGCTGGTGTTGGTGCTGCTTTTGACCATTGGGATCGACCAGTTAGATCACTGGCGACGTTCCGTGCGCACATCTCTGATGCGCTGGGGTGTCACGGTCGCGCTAACAGGCGCTGTTTTTCTGGTCTTAGCAGGGACGGCAGTAAAGCTTGAAAATCTCAAAAGCGGCGCGGTACGAATATTGGCAGGTCAATTCGGTCCGACCGACCTTTATGGTCTGACCGAAGCGGAACGTCGCGATATCATTAGCCTGATTAAAGACGGCAGTACGCCAGATCAGACCGTTGCGGTTTATGGCACGCATTACGATCTGCCTTACCGTGCGCAGCGTTTGCCTACCTATCGCTACTTCACGCCAGCCGCCGATCAGATCAAGCCGGGATTCGTCCATTATGACGAATGGATGGCAGAGGTAGATCAAGCGTTAGTGCAGACTCCCCCGGCCTTCGTGGTGATGACGCGCAGAGCCTTGCCCGGTCCCCCAGATGAACTGAATCCGGCCTTGGCCGACCGGTCAATCTTGACCCGCCTGCAGCAAACCTTATCGGAAGACTACAAGGTCGTCTTTTCCAATGCCAACGTAGTCGTCTATCAGTCGCCCAGATGAATAAAGAGATTAATCGTACCCTACGGTTTGGTCTGATCGGCATCGCCTCGACCGGCGGTTACTTTGTTTTGTTGATCCTGTTGGGCCCAGTCATCTCGTCAACTATCCTGCTGACTGCGCTGTGTTATGGCATGGCGATGGTGTTCAACTTTTTAGCGCAGGGGCTGTTTACCTTTAAGGCCAAGAGGCTAACCGGCACTCAGTTGGTCCGCTATGTTACGATGCAGGGCACGGCCTTGATCGCAAACTCGAGCGCGATGTTTGTGGTCGTGGATCAATGGGGCCTACCCTTGATCCCGGCGCAACTCATTGTCATGGCTTGCGTCACAATAAGCACCTATCTGGCGTCCCGAAACTGGGTATATCGTTAACAGGCTGCTGAAGAAGTCGGCCCTCGACACGGTTTCGAGAACATGATTCACCTTCGTCACGGCAGTGGCGGCGGGAGGTGGCGATGCGCGGGACGGACAAGGCGAGCGGGTCGCTGTTCAGCTATGTTGATCTTGAGGAGCGTCATCCGCTGCGGTTGATCCGTCGGATCATCAATGACGAGCTGGCGAGCCTCGATGCCGTGTCAACGGCGGAGTAAAAACCTGCCACGCGGCGGCGTAAAACCAAGCCAGTGGCGGGGTGCCAAGCGCCATGGCGCGCGCGCTCTCCAGATAGCTGGCGCGTGCCATGGCGCATTGGCCCGCAGGGCCAATTCTGTGACGGATGATCAGGTGTCGGCTTCTTTCCGGGCGCGGCTTTGGGCAAGCCTGTAACTCTCACCGTTCATTTCGAGAATGCTGACGTGATGGGTCAGGCGGTCGAGGAGAGCGCCGGTCAGCCGTTCGGTGCCGAAGGTTTTGGTCCATTCGTCGAACGGCAGGTTGCTGGTGATCAGCGTGGCGCCGCGCTCATAGCGCTGCGAGATCAGCTCGAACAAGAGCTCCGCACCGGCCTTGGGGAGCGGCACGAAGCCCAGCTCGTCAATGATGAGCAGCTTGACGCTGGCCAACTGCTTTTGCAGCCGCAGCAGGCGACGTTCGTCGATATCCAGGCGGAACCGAGAACGCCATCATCTTGGCTACGCTGTCGCGCGAGATGTTGAAATGCCGCGCCGCTTCTCGCTGGCTCATGCCCTCAGCACAGGCCAGCCGAACTTTCCGATACAAATCCACGGTGAAAATCCTCCCGCCCTCCCTGTCGCCAGAAAGGGTAAAGGTGGACGACTTTTACGCCGCCCGCAGCAGGCTCATCCCGCCGCTACCGTGGCCGACTTTCGCACCGCCGTTCTCAGTGAAAGCGCGCTCTGACCTCGCTACGGTCGTCACCGGATGTTTACGTTCGCGGCAAATGGCTGGGGCAATACAATCTTTGAAACGATTGAGGAGGCGCAAGACCAGGCAACTGAATGGCTCTGGACTTACAACAACGAGCGACCCAATATGGGCATCGGCGGAATGACACCCGCGATGAAACTGAAAACAGCCGCATGAATTCTACGGCTGGTCCCCATTAAAATGGGGGATTACCCGAGGTCGTGAGGATTTTTCCAAACGAGGCCGCCGTCACCCGTCTGGTCGGCACCCTCATGCTGGAACAGAACGACGAGTGGACGATCACACGGTGCTAAATGACACTAGAAACCGCCGTCGCCATTTGCGACACTACGCCCATGAACCCGGCGATGATCACCGCCCTTTAAAAGCGGCCAAGCCATGGTGGGAGAACAAAGGAACACCATCGTCTGGGAAAAGGGAGCCTCGAACATCAGCCGGTTTGTACAACAGAGTCACGCCGGGGTAATTGATTTATGGCGTTAGTATGGTTCGGAGATGCCAACGTTTTCTTCTCCAAAACTGAAACCTTCACTCCACGAACGAGGCCTAAATCATTGAAAGTGCGGTTCGGCTGGATAAATCTTTGTCAACGGGCAAGACAATAGAAAAGACGAGAGGATCGACGTAAAGCCCGCCGCCTCAAAACAACTTAAAGTTGAAGTTAGTTTATCTTTCGCAACTCTAGACCTGGTTTCGGCAGGATGAAAATTTAGCGACTGAGCACGTCCGTAGCAGTAACCATGCCGCAATATGGGCAGGCACTTCTGGCACATCGCATTATATGCTAATCGAATGTGATGTTTAGCGGCCTAGGATACAGGTATCTTTTATGAACACCCATTTTCCATCTTCGCCGGGAACGGATATTGCGATCATAGGATTGGCCGCGCACCTGCCGGGCGCGGATGGGCCTGAAGCTTACTGGACCAATCTTCGCGACGGCATTGAATCCATCCGCCACTACAGCCGCGAGGAGTTGCTTGCCGCAGGCGAGCAGCCGCATCTTCTGGAACGGCCCGACTACGTGCCTGCAGCCGCACCGCTCGACAGGTTCGAGACATTCGATGCCGAGTTCTTCGGCATGTCGCCCAAGGAAGCCGCAATCATGGATCCGCAGCACCGCCAGTTTCTGGAGGTTGCCTGGGAGGCGCTGGAAAACGCCGGCCATCCGCCGAAGAAAGCCGCTGGCCCGATCGGGGTCTATGCCGGCTGCGGCATGGGCAGCTATTTCTATTTCAACATCTGCTCGAACCGCGATCTTGTCGATGATGTGGGCATGTTCCTGCTGCGCCATACCGGCAATGACAAGGATTTTCTTGCCACCCGGGTCAGCCATATCTTCGACATGACCGGGCCCAGCGTGAACGTGCAGACGGCCTGCTCGACCTCACTGGTCGCAACCCATTACGCCTGCCAGGCGCTCATGACCGGCGAGTGTGACACCGCCATCGCCGGCGGGGTGACGATCGAGCTGCCCCAGAACCGTGGCTATCTCTACAAGGAGGGCGAAGTGCTGTCGCCCGACGGGCATTGTCACGCCTTTGACCACCGCGCGCAAGGCACGGTTTTCGGCTCTGGCGCGGGGGCGGTGGTGCTGCGCAGGCTGGAGGATGCGATCCGCGACGGCGATCACATCTGGGCGGTCATCAAGGGCACGGCGATCAACAATGACGGGGCGGCCAAGGCGGGCTATCTTGCCCCATCCGTCGACGGCCAGGCAGGCGCCATAGCAGAAGCGCTGCAAATGGCGGATGTAAGCGCCGACACGATCGATTACGTGGAATGCCACGGCACCGGCACCTACCTGGGCGACCCGATCGAGGTTGCCGCCCTGACTCAGGCCTTTTCCGAGACCACCGAGGAGACCGGCTTTTGCAAGCTGGGTTCGGTCAAGACCAATATCGGGCATTTGGATACCGCGGCGGGCGTGGCCAGCCTCATCAAGACCTCGCTGGCGCTGCATCACCGGCAGATCCCGCCTTCGCTGGGCTACGAGGCCCCCAATCCCGCCATCGATTTCGAACACTCCCCCTTCCGCGTGAACGACCGGCTGTCGGACTGGACAAGCCACAAGGGCCCGCGCCGTGCCGGCATCAACTCGCTGGGCGTGGGCGGCACCAATGCCCATGCGGTCCTGGAGGAAGCCCCCGAACGCGCGGCTTCCGAACCCTCTGACTGGCCGTTCCAGCTTTTGACGGTGTCGGCACGGTCCAAGGCTGCGCTGGAAGGCAACGCCGCCAATCTTGCCGCACATCTGCGCGCGCATCCCGATCAGGACCTGTCCGATGTGACCTGGACCCTGAAGGAAGGCCGCCATGCGTTTGAACGCAGACGCGTGGCCGTGGCGGAAACCCCTGAAGAGGCTGCTGCGCTGCTGGAAGAGAACGATCCTCGCCGGGTTTTCTCCCATGTGGCGCTCGACCGGCCCGATACGGTGTTCATGTTCCCCGGCGGCGGGGCGCAATATGCCGGCATGGCGCGCGACCTGTATGAAACCGAGCCGGTCTTCGCCGAATGGGTGGACCGGGGGCTGGAAATTCTCGCGCCCCAACTTGATTACGACATTCGCGCGCTCTGGCTGCCCGAGAAAGGCACGGAAAACGCGGCCAATGCGCGACTGCAGAAACCTTCGGTACAACTGCCGCTGATCATGATCTGCGAATACGCGCTGGCGCAGCTCTGGATGAGCTGGGGGGTGCAGCCCACAGCCCTGGTTGGTCACTCCATGGGCGAGAATACCGCCGCCTGCGTGGCGGGCGTGATGTCCTTTGAGGATTGCATCGGGCTGGTGCATCTGCGCGGACGGCTGTTCGACACGGTGCCTGCCGGCGGCATGCTGTCCGTGGCACTTTCGGCCGAGGAACTGACCCCGCTTTTGGGCGAGGATCTGGATCTGGGGGCTGTCAACGCGCCGGGTCTGTCCGTGGCCACCGGGCCGCAGGCGGCGCTTGACCGGCTCGAGGCAGAGCTGAACACGCGCGACATCGACTGCCAGCGCATCCAGATCGACATTGCCGCACATTCGCGGATGCTGGAACCGATCCTGAAGGAATTCGGCGATTACCTGCGACAGATCCCGCTAAACGCGCCGCAAATCCCCTTCACCTCCAACCGCAGCGGGCAGATGATCACGCCCGAACAGGCGGTCGATCCCGAATATTGGGTCAGCCATCTGCGCGGCACCGTGCATTTTGCCGATTGCATCGGCACGCTGGCCGACAAGAACCGCATCTTCATCGAGGTGGGACCGGGCAAAGCGATGTCCTCACTGGCGGGCCAGCACTCGGATGTGGACGCCAACCAGGTCATCGGCTCGCTGCGCCATCCCGACGACAATACCGCCGATGACGCCTATTTCCTGGCCATGCTGGGCCGGGTCTGGGCGCTTGGCGGTGATTTTGACTGGTCGCAATACTGGGGCGAGGCCCGGCGTCTGCGGGTGCCGCTGCCAACCTATGCGTTCCAGAAAAGCGCTTATTTCATCGAACCGGCGACCAAGACGCAGACCGACACCACCAGCCAGTGGCTGATGCGCGACGAGGATCCCGATCACTGGGGCTGGCGTCCGGCGTGGCGTCCCTCCTATGCCGCTTGTGATATCGATGTGACGGGCGATCTTTCCGCAATCACGCCGGAAACCTGGTTGGTCTTCGCCGACGAAGCGGGGCTGACCGATCAGGTTGCCACGCGACTTCGGGACGCGGGCCACACGGTGCTGACCGTGCGCTCGGGCGACACCTTCGCCCGCGACGGCGAGACCGGCTATATCCTGTCGCCCGAACGCGGCCGCGACAGCTATGATGCGTTGATCGCCGATCTGGTCGCACGCGAGATCCTTCCCACCCGCATCCTGCATGGCTGGCTGGCCACCTCGCGCGAAAGCTTCCGCCCCGGATCAAGCTTCTTTCACCGCAATCTGGAACAGGGGTTCTTCAGTCTGCTCTTCCTGATGCAGGCCATGGGCGACGAAGGGCTGAGCCATCCGATGCACCTGACGGTGCTAAGCTCGGGCGCGGCGCAGGTGACGGACGAGGCGCTGCCCTATCCCGAAAAGGCGACCCTGGTCGGTCCGGCCCGTGTCATCGGGCGCGAATTCCCCAATGTCACCGTTTCCACGCTGGACCTTGATCTGCCGCAGGCCAAGGGGCGCGGCGCGCGGGCAAAGGTGGATCTGTCCGGCTTTGTCACGCCGGTGCTGGAAGAGATCCTTGCGCCACCTGCGGCCCTTACCGCGGCGCTGCGTGGTCCGAAACGATTTGAAATGAGCTATCGGGCGCAGCCCCTGCCCGCCCCCGAGGCCGCGCAACCGATGCTGAAAGACCGCGGGATCTACCTGATCACCGGTGGATTTGGCGGCATCGGACTGACGCTGGCCCGGCGCCTGATCGACGAGGTGGGCGCGCGCATCGTGCTGGTCTCGCGCTCGGGCCTGCCTGACCGCACCGACTGGGACCAATTGCTGGAGAATACAGCACCGGGCGAACCGCTGGAACGCCGGATTTCGACCGTGCGCGCGCTTGAGGCCGCAGGCGGCGAGGTGTTGTGCCTTGCAGGCGACGTGAGCAATGTCGAGGACATGCGCGAGCTGCGCACCGAGGTCGAAACCCGCCTTGGCCCGGTGAACGGGGTCATCCATGCCGCGGGCGTGATTGAGGACGGTTTGATCCAGACCAAGAGCATGACCGAGATCGAGGATGTGTTCGCCCCCAAGCTGCATGGCACCAAGGTGCTCGAAGAGGTCTTCCCCGACGGCACGCTCGACTGGCTGGTGCTGTTCTCCTCCAGCTCCACCGCCACAGCACCTGCGGGACAGGTGGATTACGTGGCGGCCAACGAATATCTCAACGCCTATGCGAAATCCCGCGCGGGCGGCAAGACAAAGGTCCTGGCCACGGGCTGGGGCATCTGGTCCGATACCGGCATGGCCGCCGACGCCATGGCCACCCGCACCGGTGCGCGCGACGCAGCGCCTGTGCTGCCCGCCGAAGTGCCCCTTCTGGATGACAAGACCTTCGACGCGGATGGCAACCGGCTGTTCACTGCACAGTATAGCGTGGCCGATCGCTGGGTGCTGGGGGACCACCGCACCGGGGCAGGAGATGCGCTTTTGCCGGGGACGGGCTATCTGGAACTGGCCGCCGAGGCGCTCGCGGCGCAAGGGGAAACTGCGGCCTTCGAGATTCGCGATCTCTATTTCCTGCGCCCGCTTGCGGTGAGCGATGCCGAAACGCGCGAGGTGCATCTGCGCCTGCCGCGCAGCCGCACCGGCTATGACATGGTGATCGAAAGCGGCCCGGAAGGCGCGCGCGAGATGAACGCACAGGCCAGCCTGTCGCTTCTGCCCATGGCAGCACCCGCACCGATTGATCCCGCCGCCATTGCGGCGCGCTGCGGCGCCCCCAAACAGGCGACTCCGGGGGGATGGATCCGCGGCGCACAAGAGGCGCATCTGAAATTCGGCCCGCGCTGGCGGGTGCTGCAATCAACAGCGCTGGGGACAGGCGAAGGGCTTGCCGAACTGGCCTTGCCAGAGGCGGCCCAGGCTGACCCGGAAGCAGGCTACCGGCTGCATCCGGGGCTGATGGATCTGGCCACCGGCTGGGCGATGGAGTTGATCGAAGGCTATACCCCCTCCCATCTTTGGGTGCCGGTGTCCTATCGATCGGTACGGGTCTACCGCGATCTGCCCCCTCGGGTACTGAGCTGGGTGCGCAACGCGGACGAAAACCGCGCAGATGGCGAGATCGCCAGTTTCGACATCACCCTCGCCACCCCCGAAGGCGAGGTCTGCGTCGAGATCGCCGGCTTTTCGATCCGCCGCATGGAAAGCAGCGCAGGGTTTGCCACCGCGCCCGAGGCCGCACAGGCCGGGGCCGCCACAACGTCAGAGGCGCCACGCCCGCTTTCGCCTGCCGAGGAACGGCTGCGCCACAATCTTTCTCAGGGCATACGCGCCGAAGAGGGGGGCGATCTGTTCCTGCGCGCATTGGCGCTTGACGCGCCGCAGGTCATCGTCAGTTCACTGAACCTGCCCGACCTTATCGCGCAGACAGGCGTGACCGAACAGACCGGCGGCGGTGGCCAGACCTTCGAGCGCCCGGATCTCGACAGTGATTATGTCGAACCCGAAGGCGCAATCGAGACCACGCTTGCCGGTTTCTGGCGCGAGCTTCTGGGTGTCGAGCAGATCGGGGCAGAGGACAGTTTCTTCGATCTTGGCGGGCATTCCCTGATCGCGGTGCGGCTGTTTGCGCAGATCCGCAAGATATGGAACGTGGAATTCCCGATTTCGGTCCTGTTCGAGGCCCCCACGATCCGCAAGGTCGC
The DNA here is from genome assembly GCF_900176485.1 of Primorskyibacter flagellatus. GTDB lineage: Bacteria > Pseudomonadota > Alphaproteobacteria > Rhodobacterales > Rhodobacteraceae > Primorskyibacter > Primorskyibacter flagellatus. The sequence goes on along the minus strand of NZ_FWYD01000020.1, from coordinate 53,075 downwards.
AGCCCTGATCGCCGAACGCGGTGTCGTCGCGGAGTCCGGGCAGGAGGGCGCTACTTCTGCCGCGGAGACCGCAACGCCCGAACGCCGGTTCACCCATCTGGTGCCGATGCATTCCGGCGAAGGGGGGCCGCGCACGCCCTTCTTCCTGGTGGCGGGCATGTTCGGAAATGTTCTCAACCTGCGGCATCTGGCGCATCTTCTGGGCACGGACCGGCCTTTCTACGGGCTACAGGCGCGCGGGCTTTACGGCGATGAAGACCCGCACCGGAACATTCCCGAGGCCGCGCGCGACTATATCGCCGAGATGCGGCAGGTCCAGCCCAAGGGCCCCTATATGGTCGGCGGGTTCTCTGGCGGCGGGATCACCGCCTACGAGATTGCGCGCCAGCTTCGGGACGCGGGCGAGGAGGTGGCCGCCATCGTGCTGCTGGATACCCCGCTGCCGGTGCGCCCGCCTCTGACGCGTCGGGACCGGATCATGATCAACTGGCTCAATTTCCGCGAGGAAGGGCTGGGCTATATCACTACCTGGGCGAAGAACCGCATCGCGTGGGAGCTGAAAAAGCGCCGCGGCGAGGCGGATGAGGAAGACAACACGGGTCCGCAATTCCACGACGCCGCGATCGAGGCTGCCTTCCTGCAAAGCGTGGGCAGCTACGAGGTCACGTCTTCGGACGCGCCGCTCACGCTTTTCCGTCCGCCGCTTCTGGCCCGCTGGGAAGTGGCACCGGGGCGGCTTGTGGACAAGCACAAGCATTACATGTTCCCCGATAATGACTGGACGCGCTACGTCCCTGACATCGAGATTTTCGAAGTGCCGGGCGATCACGATTCCATGGTGCTGGAACCGAATGTGCGGGTTCTGGCAAACCGGATCAAACGCGTTCTGGAACGGGCCGAGGCAACCGCCCGACCGGGGGCAGCGCCGCATTACAAGGAAGCCGCCGAATGACGACGCCTGCCGCCCCTTCAGCGCCGACGGTTCTGACCATCGTGCTGAACTACAAGACCGCCGAAATGACCCTGAAATCCGTCGCCGCAGCGCGCATCGCGATGGAGGGCATCGCCGGCGGGATCATCATCGTCGACAATGACAGCCAGGACGGCTCGTTCGAGACGATCTCGGCGCATGTCGCCAGCGAGGGCTGGGATGCTGGTGCCCGGGTCCGGGTGATCCAGGCGGGTCTCAATGGCGGTTTCGGGGCCGGCAATAACGTCGGCATTCGCGCAGGGCTGCCGGACGGATCCTCCCCTGATTACGTCTATGTGCTGAACTCCGATGCCTTCCCTGCCCCGGACGCGATCCGCGTTCTGCTAAACCACCTGGAGGCCACGCCAAAGGCAGGCTTTGCCGGCAGCTACATCCACGGCCCCGAGGGCGACACCCATCTGACGAGCTTTCGCTTTCCCTCGATCGCCAGCGAATTCGAGGGGTCGGTCCGCTTTGGCCCGGTCAGTCGGTTTCTGAAAAATTACCGGGTGCCGGTGAAGACGCCGACCCAGACGCAGACTGTGGACTGGTTGGCCGGCGCGAGCATGATGATGCGTCAAAGCGTGCTGGATGAAATCGGTCTCTTCGACGAAACCTTTTTTCTCTATTTCGAGGAAACCGACCTCTGCCTGCGCGCGGCACGCGCCGGATACAGGACCGATTACCTTCCCGCCAGCAAGGTGACCCATATCGGATCGGTTTCCACCGGGATGAAAGAGTGGAGACGCATGCCTTCTTACTGGTATGACAGCCGCTGGCATTATTTTTCCAAGAATTACGGCCGCGCCTATGCCGCCAGTGCCACCGCGATGCATCTTCTGGGCGGTGGGCTGCATTATTTGCGCTGCCTTGTCACCCGTCGCGAACGCAAAGTGACGCCCGGCTTCCTGACCACGATGGTCGTTCACGATATGCGGGCCCTCATGCGGCGGCCCGCCGCGTCCCAAGTGCAGGAAAGCCGCGATACCATTTCCCAGTCCTGACTCTCAAAAGGCAGCCTGTTTTTCATGTCCCAATTTAGCTCTGTCATTATCGGCAACGAAAGCCTTGTCATTCAATGCGGTGAACTGCTTCTGGAAGGGGATCACCCGATCCGCGGCGTCGTCACCCGCAACGCCGATGTGCGCGCCTGGGCCGAAGGGCATGGTCTGAATGTGGTGGCGACCGGGCCGGGTCTGGCTGACCGGCTGGCGGGGCAAGACTTCGACTGGCTGTTGTCGATCGCCAATCTCGACATCATCCCGCAGGCGGTGCTGGCAATGCCCAAACGCGGCGCGGTGAATTTCCATGACGGGCCACTGCCTGCCTATGCGGGGCTGAATGCGCCGGTCTGGGCGGCGCTGGCGGGCGAGGCCGAACACGGCATCAGCTGGCACATGATCGAGGGCGGCGTGGACGAGGGCGACCTGATCGCAACCGCGCGCTTCCCCGTCTCTGATGCTGACACGGCGCTGACGCTCAACACCAAATGCTATGCCGCAGCCATCGACAGCTTCCCCAACGTGGTGGCGGAACTGGCAAAACCGGATCCTGCAAGGCAGGCTCAGGATCTGTCCCGGCGCAGCTATTTCGCCCGCGATGACCGACCCGAAGCAGGCGCGCGGCTTGATTTCACCCGGCCCGCCGCCGATCTGGCGCGGATGGTGCGGGCGCTGGATCATGGCGATTACTGGAATCCGCTCTGCATCTCCAAGTTCGAGGCCGGCGGGCGGGTCTGGCTGGCACATGAGGCGCATGTGGCCACCAGCACATCCGGCGCTGCCCCCGGCGCGGTGCTGGCCGCCGATGCCGATATGCTGTCCATCGCCACCGGCGCGGGCGATCTGGTCCTGACCCGGATCACCGATTGCAACGGCGCGCCTGCCGCGCCGCAGGACATCACCCGGGTTGGGGCGATCCTGCCCGCGCTTGCGGCCCAGACCAAAACGGCCCTGACAGAAGCGCTGACGCCACTTGCGGCCACCGATCCCGCATGGCGCGCCACGCTTGAGGGTATACACCCGCTCGACCTGCCCCTCTTGCAGCCCGCTGACGGTCCGCACCAGCCTATCGCGCGCCCCGTGGCTCTGCCCGAAGGGTTGCCGCAGGACAAGGCTCGTGCCGCCTTTGCCCTTCTGGGCGCGCGGCTATCCGGGGCGTTTCGGGTCGATCTGGCGCTGCATGCACCAGCCCCGCAAGGCCCCGGCGCAGCCTATATTGCCGACTGGCTGCCGCTGCGCGTCGATCAGGGCGACAGTTTTGCCAAAATGGCCTCTGCGCTGGACACCGCCATGGCCGAGGCCCGCGCCCGCGGACCCTTTGCCGCCGACCTGATCGCCCGCCTGCCCGGTGCCGAGCCCCCCGCCCTGCCCGTTCTGGGCCTGTCCGAAGACCCCGAAGCAGGCCTCGTGGGCCAAACCGCGCTGACCTTCGCGACAGGGTCCGGAGCGGCGATGCTTTTTGCCGACAAGTCCCGGATCAGCGACGCGGCGCTTGATCTTCATGCCGCGCGGCTGACACATCTTCTGGCGCATCTGGAGGGCAGCGACGATCCGGCAACCCTGCCGATCCTGCCCGATGCCGAACGCCAGCAGGTCGTCGTGGACTGGAACGCCACCGACAAACCCTACGAGGCCGCTCTCTGCATGCATCAGGCCTTCGAGGCACAGGTGGCGCGCAGCCCGCAAGCCGAGGCACTGGCCTTCGAGGGCACGACCCTCAGCTATGCCGCGCTTGATGCGGCGGCCAACCGCATGGCGCATCAGCTGATCGCGCTGGGGGTGAAACCCGGCAGCATCGTCGGGCTGCACCTGCCGCGCTCGGCAGAGCTTGTGATTGCCGCCTTTGCCATCCTGAAGGCCGGCGGGGCCTACCTGCCGATGGATCCCGCCTACCCCGCCGAACGCACCGCGCTTTACATCGAAGACAGTCGCGCGGCGGTGATCGTGACCAATGCCGAACTGGCCGCCACCCTGCCGCAAAGCGCCGCGCAGATCCTCGACATTGAAACCGACATGAGCGCCCAGCCGGAAACCGCCCCCGACAGCGGGGTCACGGGCGCGGATCTGGCCTATATGATCTATACATCCGGTTCGACCGGGCGGCCCAAGGGGGTGATGATCGAACACCGCAACGTGGCCAATTTCTTTGCCGGGATGGACGACCGGATCGATCACAAGCCCGGCGGGGTCTGGCTGGCTGTCACCTCGCTGTCCTTCGACATTTCGGTGTTGGAGATTTTCTGGACACTGGCGCGGGGATTCAAGCTGGTGCTGTCGGGCGATGAAAGCCGCGCATTGGTATCCGGCGATGCCCCTTCGGGCGCGGGCCTCGGCGGCATGGAATTCAGCCTCTATTACTGGGGCAATGACGATGGCGTGGGCCGGGACAAGTACCGCTCGCTTCTGGAAGGCGCGAAATTCGCCGATGAAAACGGGTTCTGCGCAGTCTGGACGCCCGAACGGCATTTCCATGCCTTCGGCGGCCCCTATCCCAACCCCTCGGTCACCGGCGCGGCTGTGGCCGGGCTGACGAAAAATATCGGTGTGCGGGCCGGGTCCTGCGTCGCCCCGCTGCACCATACCGCGCGTATCGCCGAGGAATGGGCGGTGATCGACAACCTGACCAACGGGCGCGCGGGTCTGGCCATCGCCAGCGGATGGCAGCCGGATGACTTTGTGCTGCGCCCCGAAAACACCCCGCCTGAAAACAAGCCCGCGATGTTCCGCCAGATCGCCGATCTGCGCAAGCTCTGGGCGGGCGAGCCGGTGGAATTTGCCCGCAAGGACGGGCAGATGCATGCCGTCATCACCCAGCCGCGGCCGATCTCGAAAACCCCGGATCTGTGGGTGACCACGGCGGGCAATCCCGAGACCTGGAAAGAAGCCGGGCGCAACGGCTGCAATGTGCTGACCCACCTGTTGGGCCAGTCCGTCGAAGAGGTCGGCGAGAAGATCAAGCTCTACCATGAGACGCTGCGCGAAGCCGGGCATGATCCGGCCCGCTTCAAGGTGACGCTGATGTTGCACAGCTTCCTGGCGGACACCCGCGACGAGGCCCGCGAAATCGCGCGCGAGCCGATGAAGGATTACCTGCGCTCGGCTGCGGGGCTTATCAAGCAATATGCCTGGGCGTTTCCCGCCTTCAAGAAACCCAAGGGCGTGGACAATGCTTTCCAGCTGGATCTGGGATCGCTGACAGAGGAAGAACTGGAAGGCATCCTCGATTTCGCTTTTGAGCGTTATTTCAACGATAGCGGGCTGTTTGGCACGGTCGAGGACGCGCTGACGCGGGTTGCGCAGGTCAAGAGCTTCGGCGTGACCGAGATTGCCTGTCTGATCGATTACGGCATCGATGTGGACACGATCCTTGCCGGGCTGGAACCGCTGGCCGAGGTGCTGCGCATCGCCAATGAAGGCGCAGGCCCGGCCGAGGATGACTATTCCATCGCCGCCCAGATCGTCCGGCATGGCGTGACCCATATGCAATGCACGCCGTCGATGGCGCGGATGCTGGTGATGAACGATGAAGCCAGTGATGCGCTGGCCCATGTCAAGCACCTGATGGTGGGCGGCGAGGCGCTGCCCGGCGCGTTGGTGGGCGAATTGGGTGGCCTGACCCGCGCCCATATCGAAAACATGTACGGGCCCACAGAGACCACGATCTGGTCCACCACCCAGACGGCCGCGGCCGGCGCTGGCGTTGTGGGCATCGGCACCCCCATCGCCAATACGCAGGTCTATGTGCTGGATGACAAGCTGCAGCCGCTTCCCATCGGCGCAGCGGGCGAGCTTTTCATCGGCGGCGACGGGGTGACACGCGGCTATTGGGAGCGGCCCGACCTGACGGCGGACCGTTTCATCCCCGATCCCTTCTCGGACCGCGAAGGCGCGCGGCTCTACCGCACGGGTGATCTGATGCGTTGGCGCATGGACCGCACGCTCGATTTCCTTGGCCGGACCGATTTCCAGGTCAAGCTGCGTGGCTACCGGATCGAACTGGGCGAGATTGAAAGCGTCATCGACACGCTGGACGGCATCCGCCAGTCGGTTGTGGTCGCGCGTGAGGACCAGCCCGGCGTGCAGCAACTGGTGGCCTATCTGCTGACCGACAACCCGGTGGAGGAAGCCAAGCTCAAGACCCTTCTCGCCGAGCATCTGCCTGCGCATATGGTCCCGGCGCGGTTCGTGGCGCTCGATGCCTTCCCGCTGACCCCCAACAAGAAGGTGGACCGCAAGGCGCTGCCCGTGCCCGCGACCCCGGTTCGTGCAGCCGCGCCCCGGCCCGCGCCGCAACCTGCCCCCGCAGGAAACGGTGCTGCGCCGCCAGCGGGCGAAACCCGCAGTCTGGAAGAGGTCACCGCCGAAATCGCGGCCATCTGGGCGGCAACGCTTGGCGTGGGCGATATCTCGGCACGGGACAATTTCTTTGATATGGGCGGGCACTCGCTGCTGGCGGTCCAGACACACCGGGAAATCCGCACCCGTCTGGGTGTCACCAAGCTGTCGATCACCGATATTTTCCGGTTCCCCGTTCTGGGTGACCTTGCCGAAGCTGTGCAAGGCAAGCTTGGCGGTGGCGCCGCCCCTGCCAAACCGGCCAAACCGGCCAAACCCATGACACAAACCCCGGCCAGTCCGACCGAGGGCTCTGCACCTGAAACCGGCAATGCCCGCGCCGATGCCATGGCGCGGCGCCGGGAAATGCGCGCCCGCAGGTCCCGGCAGCCCGAATGACCGACCTGCCCGCGCTGGCCGCTGCCTTGCGTGCCTGCGTGGGCCCCGGTATCGGCGTGGGTGTGACCGACCCCCGTGGCATGTCCGCCCCTCTCTTTGCGGAAGAGGCAGAGGCAACCCGGAAGATGGTCGAAAAACGCCACAGGGAGTTCGCAGCCGGGCGCGCCGCCGCGCGTGCTGCGATGGCGGAACTGAGCCTGCCGCCTGTGGCCATCCCCATGGGGGCGGACCGTGCCCCCATCTGGCCAGAAGGCCTGTGCGGATCGATCTCCCATTGCGCCGGCGCCGCCGTCGCGGTTGTCGCGCCGCTTGACCGGGCTGCAACACTCGGCATCGACATCGAGGACGACACACCGCTGGACGCCGATCTCTGGCCCGACATTCTGACGCCGCAAGAAGTGGACTGGCTGATGTGCCAGCCCGAACCAACCCGCGGACGACACGCCAAGGCAATATTTTCCGCCAAGGAGGCCGTCTACAAGGCTCAATACCCGCTGACCGGGCGCGTTCTCGGCTTCGACGCGGTCTTCCTCACACCGAATTCGACCGAGTTTCAGGCAGAATTTCTTCTTGATCCGCCTGCCGTGTCGAAAATGATCACCGTACACGCTTTGAGGACTGAAACCCTTATCGCGAGCTTCGCTTTTCTATCCAGGAGTATGGCATGCTGCATCGCTTCAAACGAAAGTCCACCGCTTTCCTCCTGCTACTCCTGTCCGCCTGCGGACTGACTTCCCGCTGCGAAGGCCCACCCGAGCCGATCGATAAAGCCGCCTTCGACGCGCTTTACGAAAAGCCTCTGGTACCGCCCGAGGCCCCGCTCCGGGTCTATCATCTGGGGCACAGCCTTGTGGGCAAGGACATGCCGGTGATGCTGGCGCAACTGGCGGAGGACGGTCACAGCTTCAACAGCCAACTGGGCTGGGGTGCCAATCTGCGCGAGCACTGGGAACCGGATATTCCCGTGAAAGGGTTCGAACAGGAAAACGCCCATGCGCAATTCCGCGATCCACATGAGGCGCTGGCCTCGGGTGAATATGACGTGGTGGTGCTGACCGAAACCGTCGAGATCCGCGACAGTATCAAGTATCAAGATTCGCAGGAATACTTGCGCAAATGGGCCAAGGCCGCCTGGGACGGGAACCCCGAGGCACGGGTCTATCTCTACGAGACATGGCACCAGCTTGACGATGAAGAAGGCTGGCTGGCCAGGCTCGACCGCGACTTGGGTCTTTATTGGGAAGGCGAGATCCTGCGCCGCACGCTGGCCCATGACGATGTCACCCGGCCGATTTACGTGATCCCCGGCGGACAGGTGATGGCGGCCTTCGTGCGCCAGTTTGAGGCCGCGGGCGGGATCGGACCGATCCAGAGCCGCAAGGACCTGTTCGGGGATCAGATCCACTTCAACGATTACGGTGCTTACCTGATGGCGCTGACCCATTACGCGGTGCTCTATGGTCGCTCCCCAGAGGGGTTGGCGCATGCGTTGGACAAGACCAGCGGCACGCCCGCAGCCGATCCCGGACCAGAGGCCGCCCGCGCGATGCAGGAAACCGTTTGGCGGGTCGTGACGGCCTATTCTCCGAGCGGGGTGTCGCAGAAGTAAGCGGCTTCGAACCGGTCATGACATGGACACGTTGATCACATACGACAATGCGTCGCCATTGAGCCAGAAGACGATCCCTGCAGAGAGCAGCGTAAGAACAGTAAAGACAATGTCATGCAGCGGATCTTCTGCCTTGTAGGGACGGATCAGATAGACCAGCACCGGATAAGTGAGCAAAACCGCCACCGGCTGCGCGACCAAGGCGCCGATCAGGCCGTATTGCATGAGTCCGATCGTCAATAAAGTGGTTTGGAGAACCGCCCGGAACAACTGAAAGCCCGTATAAGTCCCGGACTTGCCATTTGCGAGTAAAACGAAGGCATATCCCTGCACGATTAAATTGGGCATCAGCGACACTGTCAACGCCACAAGGATCGGCCCGGCCTGCCAGTAATTCTCGGTATAAAGCAGTTCGATCAACCACTGTCCCAGCAACCCAAATCCGAAGAGCAGCGTGAACATGCCCCCCGTCAAAGCGAAACGCGTCTTTGAAATAGCACGGCGATTAGCCTCCGACTCCGCTGGCGGATGAGCACTGTAAAGCGGATAGACAATCCGGTTTACGAAATTTCCCATGAGGATCAGTGGCACGGAAGCAAAGAAGTACGCGATATTGTAAAAAGCAAGACTGGAAAGGCTAAGAAACTTCGACAGCAGAATCCGATCACCATTGTCGATCACGAAGGTCAGACCGGAGCTGACGAAGAGGTATTTTCCAAAATGGTACTGTTCGAGCACGGCGGCACGCTCGAGTGTGAGGCGGCTGGGGTGACCCGGCAGCATGACATGGGAAAGAACCGCTTTGGACATGTTCGCAACAATCATCCCAATCATCAGCGCCCATACAGATTCCCAGATCATTGCCAACACGATCATGGACAGAATCGACAAGACCTGACTTCCCAGATCCAGCAGCGTCAGTCGCCCCAGAAGGATTTTCCGGGTCGCTGTGGCAATGCGAGTTGAACGCAATCCCATCACAAAAACCGTGAAGGCAACCCCGTACATCAGTTCATGCAGGATCGGCTCACCATAAAAACGCGCAACCGGGCCGGCGATGATACAGCAGATCGCGGCCAGCAGCACGCCACGAATGATCTGTAGAGTCCAACACGTGTTGAGAAACACCGGATCGTCGCCGCGTTTGGATCGCACAATCCCGGTGGTCAATCCAATATCGGAAACCATTTGCAGCCCGGTCAGGAACAGTGTCATGATCGCCATCAGGCCGAAGGCTTCAGGAAACAGCAGTCGCGTCACGATCAGGTTCGATCCCAGCCGCAGAAACTGGCTGGTGCCGAAGCCCATAAAAGTCAGGGCCGAGCCGCGCATGACGCGCGCACCCAAGCCGTCCCCCGACAGTTTGGTTCGGATGACCCCTAGCATGACGCATGCCGGGTGTAGGGGCGGCAGGGCCGTATGATGCCCATCATATGGACGCCACAAACAGGTCGCGCAGAAAAGCCTTGTCGGCCACGGCAAATCCGTACTTGATCATCCGAAGTTACTTTCAATTGCGCGCGTAAACGTCTTCGTAGCGGATGATGTCGTCTTCACCCAGATAGGAACCTGTCTGCACTTCGATCAGCACCATGTCGACCTTGCCGGGGTTTTCCATCCGGTGAACACCGCCCAGCGGGATGTAGACCGATTGGTTCTCGGTCACCAGCTTCACCTCGTCATCCACCGTGACCTTGGCGGTGCCCTGCACCACGATCCAATGCTCGGAACGGTGATGGTGGCTTTGCAGGCTGAGGGCCGCGCCGGGATGCACCACGATGCGCTTGACTTGAAAGCGGTCGCCGAGCACGAGACTTTCGAACCAGCCCCAGGGGCGATGATCTACAGGGAAGGTGGTTGCCTGTTTGGCGCCTTTCTCCTTCAGGGTCGCGACGGCCTCTTTCACGCGCTGGCTGTCGGATTTATGGGCCACCAGAACCGCATCCGGCATGGCCACGGCGATCATGTCATCCAGCCCGATGCCCACCAGTTCCAGCCCCTCGGCCTCACTGCGCAAAAGCGTGTTCCGGCAATCAATGGCGGTTGCATTGTTGGACGCCACATTTCCCGCCGCATCCGGCCCGCTTTCCTGCCAGACTGCGTCCCAGCCGCCCAGATCCGACCAGTCGCCGCCATAGGGCATCACCACGAGATTGTCGGCCTTTTCCATGATCGCATAGTCGATCGAGATATCGGCAAGCTCTGCCCAAGGGTCTGCGGCCAGGCGGGTGAAGCCCAGATCCCGCGCCGATCCGGCCACCGCGGCGCGCGCACTCTCGATCAGTTCGGGGGCATGCGCCTCGTAGGCGGCGAGGATGGCCTTGGTCGAGAACAGGAAGATGCCCGCGTTCCAAAGAAAATTACCTGCGCCAAGCATTTCTGCCGCGCGCCCCGCATCGGGTTTTTCGACGAAGCGGGCCAATGGTTGCGGCGTGGAGACCGACGTATCGGCGCCGGGCGCAAGCTCAAGATAGCCATATCCCGTTTCGGGCCGGGTGGGTGCGATGCCAAAGGTCACCAGATCGCCGGCCTCGGCCCGCGGCACGGCAGCGGCGATGGCCGCGCCAAAAGCTTCCGCATCGGGAATGACGTGATCGGAGGGCGCGACAAGCATCAGCCCATCGGGGTCATGCTCCGCCAGCCACAGCGCCGCGGCCAACACGGCGGGTGCGGTGTTGCGCCCCTCGGGTTCGATCAGGATGGTCTGTGCCTGCTGATGAATGGCAGCAAGCTGTTCGGACACGATGAAGCGGAAATCCTCGCCCGTGACGATCAGTGGCGCTGCGAACGCATCGCCTGACAACCGGTGAGTGGAGGCCTGAAACAGACTCTGCGCGCCCATGAGGGAGGAGAACTGCTTGGGATACGATTTGCGTGACAGTGGCCAGAGCCGTGTGCCGGACCCACCACACAAAAGCACCGGAGTCATCTTCACCATGAAAAACCTTTCTTTGAATGGTTTCTGTTTATGATCGGGGAGGTGCGGTTGTCCACGTTTGAATCGACGCGGCGGTGGCGGGATTGAAACGGATCACAGGTCCTCGCGGGGCATGGCGCTGGGATGACAGCCATTCATCACCACACCCAGCACATTCGTGCTTTCGGCCACTTCGCGCTCGCAGGCGTCGAGATCGCTGAACTTGGTCCGGCCCGCCAGCGCCACGATCAGCGCACAATCGACTGTCTTGAGAAATGCCCGCGCCCGGTCCCCGCTGAGAACGGCAGGCAGGTCGAAGATCATGATGTCCGGTTGGTAGCTTTCTTGCGTGGCGTTGAGAAACGTCTCCATCCGATCCGACAGGATGAACTGCGTGGGATCGGGCTCCGGCTCTGGTGACGTCACGACCGCTACATTGTCGCGCACGCGTATCGCATGGTCGCCCAACGGCACCCGCCCGGACAGCACATCCGAAAGGCGCTGCGACCGTTCGATGCCCAGATACTCATGGACCGAAGGGTCGCCCAGATCGAAATCGAACAGCATCGTGCGCAGGTTGCCCTGGCGTCCAAGACCAAGCGCGAGATTGCAGGCGACGGTCGTCTTGCCACTTGAGGAGACCGGCGAAGTGATCGCCAGGCGGGTCCAGCCGTTCTGCTGCATCTGCATCAGGATCTTGGTCCGCAGAATGTCAAAATTCGTCGCCCCACGACCGGCATCATGTGCCACGATCCGGTGCTGCCGCAGACCCGCGTGGGACAGATCGACCTTTTCCAGCGCTTCCCAAGGCTCTGGCACGGTCTGTGGCAAGCCTGTCTGGCGACGCCGGGGGGCTTTGGTCTGATCCTCGCGCCCGTCACGCTGGTTTCGGGCCCTGGCCAGAGCGGCCTGAAGTTTTTCCATTCTACATCCGTCCTTCCGGAAGTCCGCCAACCCGCATCATCAGGTCAATCCCAGCTTTTGCAGAACACGATCGGCGAGGATCTCAAGCGGCATGAACTCTGTGTGCACATAATAAAGCCCTGCCGGCACGAGCGTGAGCACCGCCACCAGCGCCAAAACCTGCAGGCTGCGCCGCCGCAAGCGCTCGCCTCGCGTCTCCAGGTAGGGAAGAACCCCGATCGGCACGATATTGAAGCGCGACTGGATCTCGGCGGGATGGCGCACCCTCTGGTTCAGAAACTCGAACAGCACGAAGACACCGATGGCCAGCATCAGCCCGCCACCCACGCCGGCCGCGGCGATCTTCTTGCGCGGCGGCCCGGACGGATCCTGCGGCACGACAGCCCCCTCGATCAGGCTGATGCGCTGGCCCTGCGCGTTGACCTCGACCCGCTCGGCCATACGTGCCTGGTTGAGATTGTTGAGCGTGGTGTTGTAGCGCATCCGGATGCTCTCAAGGTCGCGGTCCAGACGTTCCAGCGTGATCGAGTTGGTGGACGTCGCCGCGATGGCGCGGGCCAGACGTTCAAGTTCGTCGCTGACCCGGGTGACTTCCTGATCGATCTCGATCACCCGCTGATCCAGTTCGGCCAGCGTGACGTCGATGATCGACGCCTCTTGCGCGGGCGCGTCGTCATCACCCGGGATGGCCCCCGTCTCGACCATGTTGGCTTCCAGCCGGGCAATCTGGTTCTGCACCAGCACGACTCTCGGGTTGGTCTCGGAATAGACCGCCAGAAGCTCACGCAACTGCTGCTTGAGATCTTCGAGGCGGCGCTCCTCGGGAGAGAGTTCTGCCAACGGCCGGTCGAGCCGCCCGGTGGCCTCGAAAAGCGACACCATCTCGTTGCGCTGGTTGATCACCCCGGCCCGTTCCTGTTCCAGCCGTCCCACCCGTTCCTGCAACACTGCTTGCCGGTTCTGGCGGTAACTCAGATCTTCGGGCAGCGCGTCCACATTCTCGTTCTTGAAGGCAATGATCCGGTTGCTCTGGGTGTCGATCTCGTCGGCCAGACGCTCGGTTTCCTGCTGAAAGAAGGTCAGCGTGTTCTGCGCCCGCTCGCGCCGGAAGGTGGCGTTGGCCTCCAGCACCAGCGTCGTGTAATCGTTGACCACATCCGCCGCGACCTGCCCGCGCGCGGCGGTGAAGGTGATCGACATCAGCGTGGCTTCGTTGCGTCCGCTCGACCGGCGGATACGCGTGTTCTGCTGCATCGCATCGACGATGCTGTCGGGCGTCATCTCGTTCATGTTCGCGAAGGCCCGGTACTTGCGGGCAATCTCGAGCAGGTTCGCCCGCGTCATCAGCTGTTCCTGGATCAGCTGAAGCTGCTCGGACGCCTCGGTGCGCACGATGGAGGCCACCATGTCGTCGGGAATCTGCTGCGCCTCCACCTGCAGGCGGGCCGTGGCGGAATAAACCGGCGGCAGCGCCAGCGCAGCATAGACCGCGATCGCAGAGCAGACCATCGCCAAGCCAACCATCAGCGGCATACGCCGCCGCACGAGCATCCAGTAAAACCGTATCGGCAACATATTACTCGGCAGCCTCCGACGAGGGAATACAGAAGGATTTGGACAGGACCAGCGGATCAGGGCGCGAAATCAGGATGACGCCATCCTCCATCAGTTCCCGGACGATGTCGGGCACCACCTGCCCCACCTCCGCGCTTGCCGCATAGACCAGCGCCAGATCGCAGATCTTGTTGATCATCCGCGGCACGCCGCCGCTGATCTCGTGAATCATGTCGGTGGCCTCTCCGGAAATTTCGTCCCCGGTGCCGTCCACGCTGCGCAGACGAAACCGGATATAGTCGCCTGTATTGGCGCGATCCATCGGCGTCAGGTGATAGCTCACGCTGACCCGCTGCGCGAATTGGCGCAGTTCCGGCTGCGAGATCATCTCGCGCAGTTCCGGCTGGCCCAGAAGCACGAATTGCAAAAGCTCATCCTTGTTGGAATTGACATTGGTAAGCATCCGCAACTCTTCCAGTGTCTCCGGCGTCAGATTCTGCGCCTCGTCGATCACCAGCACCACGAAATGTCCGCGCGCATATTGCTCCAGAACAAAATCGACGAACTGCTGGAACATGGTCACATAATCGGCGCCCGGCGCAACAGCGAGGTCGAAGGCGTTGAGCACCCAACACAGCAGATCGCCCCGTCCCCCTTGCGCGTTCGAAATCAGCCCGACCACGGCATCCTCGCTCATATCGGCAAGCATCGCCTGCAAAAGTGTCGTCTTGCCGGTACCGACCTCGCCGGTCACGACCGTCAGGGGCGCGCGGGTCATCAACCCGTATTCAAGCACCGAGAACGCCCGCTTGTGTGCCTTGGACCAGAACATGAAATCCGGATCCGGCAACAGCGTGAAAGGCCGCTCCGAAAAACCGAAATGTTGCAGGTACAGATCCGTCTTCACACTAACCTCAAATACAAACGTGAAACTTCTCACCGCAGTGAACGTCACGCGATACGCGTCACTACACCCCCACACCATGCCTGAATATAGTCTTAATTGTTCTTTGCTTAAAGCCGCTTTACCCAAACCTTAGTTTATTTTGGGGTGCCGTGCTCCGCTAATACAGCTATTTGGTGCTAACCTGGCGACAGTCGAAGTTTATGTCGTGCAAGCCAACAGCGCACTTTCCAGACAGAGATCGCGACAAACAGTGTATTCGCCACTTCCAGCGTCGGATACACCGCCTCAATCGAAATGGCCATCATGATCCCCGGTGATTGCGAAAAAACGGGGACATCATTATACGCTGTCACAAGCATTTCTGCGATGCCCTGCATGCACGAAGGAAACAACCGCATGTCTCAGAACCTACCGCAACATGTCGCCGTCTTCGGCGCATTGCGATCTGGCACGACATTGCTGCGCCTCATGCTCGACGAGCACGACCGGCTAGCGTGCCCCGGCGAGACCGATTACATGTTTGACCATGTGTCCGGCGGCGTGCCGGGCGATCCCGTCTTTGATGTCGAGGCGATGGCCGACAACCGGATCTACCGTGTTTTCTGCGATCAGTTCGGGCTCGATCCGTCTGCGCCGCAGACCATGCACGGGATGATGGAAACAATGCAGGGTCCGAAAGCGGCACAAGACGCCACCGTGGTGCTGATGCTGCACCGCAGTCTCGAGACTGCCCTGACCCATCTACCCGACATGAAAATATTGCATCTGATCCGCGACCCCCGTGATGTGGCCCGCTCCAGCATTGGTATGGGCTGGGCTGGATCCACGTATTACGGCGTGCGACACTGGCTCGACACGGAAAGAGAATGGTCCGCCTGCGCACCTCGTCTCGCGCCCGAGCAGGTGCTGGAAGTGACGTACGAGGCCCTGATCGAGGCGCCCGAAGAAACCCTTGGTCGGATCTGCGACTTCTTCGGCGTTTCCTACACCTCTAGCATGCTGGAATATGATGGCAGCAGCACCTATTCCAAACCCGATCCATCGTTAACCTATCAGTGGCGCCGTAAGCAGACCCCCCGCGAGATCGGCCTCGTGGAGGCGCAGTTGGGTGAGTTGCTAATAACCCGTGGCTACCCACAAAGCGACCATCCCCCGGTCGTACCCGGCCCCCTTGAAAGACTACGTCTCGCGATTGGCCAACGCCGGGCTACTTGGTCGGTCCAAATCCAGCGCTTCGGCCTACGGGACCCGGTGTTAGACAAGCTTTCGCGCCATTTGGGCTGGCCCGCGCTCGGACAGCCCGCACGGCGCCGGATGGATGCGGCAATGGAACGCTACGTCAAGTAATCTCTCGCCAGTGCCACCAGCGCGTGTCAAATACAGAACAAGCCACCAGAAAGTTGACATCTTCAGGTGTTTGATTGTTTACCAGTCAGGTCAACGTCTTTTAGACAGTCATCGAAACTCGGTCACCATGGGTCTTTTCCATCATGATACGTCTTATTCTATCCGGCCTGTGCGCCGCCTGCCTGTTCATCATAGCTACAGTTGCAAACGCACAATCCAGCTACCGGGTACAGCAGGGCGACATGCTGGTAATCGAGGTGCTTGAAGATCCCGGTCTGAACCGCTCGACCGCGGTCCTGCCCGATGGCAATTTCAGCTTTCCCTATGCCGGCACGCTGCGTGCCGGCGGACGAACCGTTTCGCAGATCGAATCCGCCATCCGCGGCGCCATCGCCAGCAATTTCGCCAACCCGCCGACCGTTTTTGTCTCGGTTCAGCCGCTCGAACGTGAACCGGTAGAACCCGAAGAACCCGAGATGATCAAGGTCTATCTTCTGGGTGAGGTCGGCGCGCCGGGCCTTGTCGAACTGGAACCCGGCAGCACCATCCTGCATGCGATCGCCATAGGCGGCGGACCATCGCGCTTTGCCGCCACCAAGCGCATCCAGCTGCGCCGCACCGATCCGCGGTCCGGTCGCCAAGGCGTGAGTACGATCAATTACCGGGCCATGTCGCAGGGCGCAGGTCTCCGCCAGGATATCATACTTAGGGATGGCGATGTTATTCTTGTTCCAGAACGCCGCCTGTTCGAGTAAGCCTCGTCGGCGCCCGGGCAACTGGCGGGCTTATCACAAAGCAGGAGGCGCCGGCCTGGCTGTGCTGATGAGTGTCAGCACGCCGCTGGCACAGGAAACCCCTGCCAGCGCCCGGCAGTTCACTCTCGACGTCGCACAACGCCTCGAATGGAGCGACAACCCCGATCTCGCGATTGACGGCGAGGACCGCCTGCTGGCACGCACCAGCCTGCGCTTCGGGCTGGAACGCCGCACCGGGATCGACCGGCTTTCGTTCTCGCTGGGCGGCGATCTGGAAGTGTCCAATGACGACGCCACGGGCTTCGAGCGCCCCAGCCTGTCTCTGGCTTGGCAGCGTGATGTCGGCCATTCCCAGATCGGCGCCGCCTTCGACTTCAACGAAGTCGAGCTTGGCAACACCACAAGCACAACCTTCGACGAAGACACCCAGAGCACCGATTTTATCACCGTGGACAGCGGCGCGCGCCAGACCGCCAATCTGTCGCTGACCGGCGCTTTCGGCATCGAGGCACCGTTCGGCGGCAGCTACCGGCTGTCGCAACGGCAGGTCCGCTATGTCGATACATCCGACTCCGACCTGCAGGATGCCGACCGCCTGTCCTTCGATGGTGATCTGCATTTCGAACTCGATCCGCGGATCACCCTTGGCCTGGCCGCAGCCTACACGGATTTCGACGAAGAAGGCCCGGGCGATCTCGACACTGTCACGTCCCGTGTTGAAAGTTATCTCGAATTGGACGTCACCCCGCGACTGACCAGCCGCATCGGGCTGGGATGGCAGGAAATCGAGCAAAGCGGCACCAGCGATCTTACCCGGGATGGGCTGGTTTTTGATGCGTCCCTGACCCAGGCACTGCCCCGGTCCACCATGGAATTGCAGACACAGTCGCGCATCACCTCCAACGGGCGGCGCAACGAATTGCGCTTCATCCACAGCCTTGAACGACCTCTTGGAAGCCTGCGCTACTCGCTGGGCGTCTCTCAGACAGAAGATCTGGACCCGGCGCCACTCTTCGGGCTGTCCTGGCGTCGGGAATTGCCGCGTGGAGCGGTCTCCGTCGACCTGGAACAGGTTGCCACAACGGATACCGATGACGCAGAAGTCGTCAACAGCCAGTTGTCGTTGAGCTACCAGCAGGACCTGACAACCCGAAGCGGGTTCGGGCTGGAGTTTGTCATGCGTGACAGCGACGAGCGCGCCGATAGCGGCACCGACTCCCGCAGCTACAATCTCGGCCTGACCTACCGGCATGCTGTGACAGAAGATTGGGACTTCACCGGCGGCATCTCCATGGTGCGCGTCGAAGAGGACGGCACAGCCGATCGCGATTCCAACACGGTCTTCATCGGGCTACAGAGACAGCTCGTCTGGAACTGATCGCCCCTCCGGCCTCTTGAAGTCGGCCCAAGAAAGGACCTCCCTCGCCATGGACACCCCCGGCCGCATGCCGCGCATTGCCTATCTGACCGGGATCTACCCGCTTGTATCACTGACCTTCATCCAGCGCGAAATCGCAGCGCTGCGAGCGCTTGGGGCCGAGATCGAAACCGTTTCCTGCCGTTTTGTCTCAGCCGATCAGTTCAGCGGGGCTCCGGAACAAGAGGCGGCGCGGAATACCCACTATCTGCTGCGCGCGGCCCGTTCTCCGGTGGCGCTGCTCTCTGCTCAGATCGCCGCGCTGCGCACCCCCGGGCGTTACTTCACCGCGCTACGCCGGGCGCTGGGGCTGCGCAATCCGGGGCTGAAATCACTGGTGGCACATCTGGCCTATTTTCTGGAGGCCACGATGATGGCGCGTTTCGTCCGCCAGAAGGACATCGGCCATATTCACTGCCATTTTTCCACCAACGGGCCCGCAGTGGCCATGCTGACCCGGGACCTGACCGGCGTGCCCTACAGCTTCACCCTGCACGGGCCGTCTGACCTGTATGACCCCGAGGGCAAACGGCTGGGCGAGAAAGCGGCACAGGCGCGTTTCGTGGCAACCATCAGTCATTATGCCCGCAGCCAGTTGATGCTGTTTTCCGCACCCGAACACTGGGACCGATTTCGGATCATCCACTGTGGCGTCAACCCGGCCCTTTATGCCGGGGAACGCACGCCCCGCGATGACAAGGAAATCCGGCTGATCTTCGTGGGGCGGTTGGCGCCGGTGAAGGGCATTCGGGTCCTGTTCGAGGCGCTCGACGATCTCTTCATGCGCATTCCAAATCTGCGGCTGACACTCGTGGGGGACGGCCCCGACCGCGCCAGGCTGGAACACGAAGCTGCACGACTGGGAGACCGGGTACGCTTTACCGGCTACCTGTCGCAAGCGGAGGTGGCCGAAACGCTGGCTGAACACGACATCTGCGTGCTGCCCAGCTTCGCCGAGGGCGTGCCAGTGATCCTGATGGAGGCCATGGCAAGCGGCCTGCCCGTCATTGCCACGCAGGTAGCAGGCGTAAGCGAGTTGATCGAGCAAGGTGTCAGCGGCCTGATCGCACCACCAGGCGACGTGAAAACGCTCCGCAACCATATCGAGACACTGGTGCATGACCCCGCGTTACGCGACCGCATGGGACAGACAGGCCGCAAAAAGGTGCTGGCAGAATTCGATGTGGCCGGTGAGGCAAAGAGGCTGGCACTGCTGATATCGGGCCGCGCAGGAGCGGAAATCCGCCCTGTTTTACAAGATCAGCGGCCAGACTAAGCTCGTTTCTGCATCATTATGCCGACTGATCAGCCGAATCTTGCCGGGCGCAAAGGTTCGCGCTGAATTCCGCTGCTCGTTAACTTGTCGGCAACGTTTATTTCCCTAAAAGACCTTAAAGCGGACACTCCCCGGCCACTCCCCGGTCATGGTCTGACGGTAAAAAGTCACGAGGGAACAGGAGAGCGTATCTCCGTTTAAAGTTTACATCCGCGCTCTGGCACAGGCCGTTTGCGCGCCGAATGGGGCATGCTCTGCATACCCCTGAAACAGATTTGTCGACAGATATCTGTCGCAAGATGAAAACCTAGGGGCTTGCTCACATGCCACTTTCGCTACTCAATCTCGGAAATGCCCAAATCTCGGGGGGACGGGTCACAACACTTCTGCCCGGGAATTACGAAACCGCACGCAATGTCAGCGTGATCGACGCCCCGGACGAGGGACATCTCACCGTCAACCCCGACAACTCTCTGGCGTTGGTTATGACCGGAAGCGATTATACCGGCTCGCTCTCCTTCACCGTCGAAATCACCGCGGCGAATGGATCCACATCACGCCAGACCGCGAATCTGCAAGTCACCGAACCCTCACAGGAGGCAGGCTGGGGCACCGGTGCGGACCACTACATGCTGGAAACCGATGCCAATGGTGAACTGGTCATCGAAACCGGCGACAATCACCGTGAAGTCTATGTCTCGGGCTCCGAAGATGCCCTGACATTGTCCGACATTGCAGCGCTTGAGAGAATTTCGATCGGCGCAATTGACGGCGAATGGCTGGTCGACCATCCCGAATACGGGTCGAACCCCAACATGGCATTGGCCGAAGATGTCGGCATGATGCTGTGGGCAGAGTTGACCAGTGAACAGAAATCGTCGCACTGGCTGCGGTTCGAGAAAGGATACACATACGACAACATTGACGGCGACGAACTGTTCCCGCGCAGCCTTCAAGGGGAAGATCCTCTGCATCCGGTGGTGATCACCTCCTATGGCGAAGGCGATCAGCCGGTGATCGATTCACGGCAGTTACTCCATCGCGATACCTTCTCCGATATTGTAATGCACGATTTGCACATCAAGGACAGCCTAGAGATCATTGGGTATGAGGGAAGTGGCGGGGGAGGCGGCAACAACGTCATCCTCGACACAATCACGGGAACAGAACAAGGCACCATCACGATCCAGCAGGTTGATCGAGTAACAGTACGTAACTCGAACTTCTATAGCATCGGCGAAGAAGAACCTCAGTACGGGGAAGATTGGGGCGCGCACCAAGACCGGACATTTGCAGTCTTTGCCCAAGACGTGGACGGGTTACTGGTTGAGCATACGACCTTTGCCGAGATCGGCTGGAAGGAAGGGTATGACTTCAATCACGATGGAAGCAGCTCGCAAGCACCGAGCATGTACACTCACAATATCTATGTCAGCTCGCGCGTAGCTGACATGACGTTCCGGGATAACATATCGTCGCAAGCAGCATCTTTTGGTGGGCAGCTACGTAGCGGCGGGTTTATTGAGGATAACCTGTTCCTCGACAACAATGCGGGCGTTACCGTCAGGGGGGGCGACTATAACGGAGAAGGTCCGGTGGGCGGTTTTTCCCTGCTGTCTGGTAATGTGGTGACGTCTGCGGCGTACAAAAACGCTAACTTGATCGGCGCCCTGTCTCTCGGCATTAGAAATGGAGGCGCGGATTCGTCCCTTTATGGCAACATCGTCGCACATCTGACCGATCCCAATGATCCCTCAGAACTAGACTACAAGATATTCAACAACGGCGCAGTGTTACACGAAAAAGATCCGTTCTACGACGATACCACCATCTACGGGTGGAACAGTGCGCGCGACTTTCTGTACGGCACTGTCGACAGTCAGAACCAAAACGTCGATGGCTTAGACACCAATCTTCTGGATCAGACCACCGCTGCCAATCTCGCCAAGATCGTCCTCAACGACCCAAATGCCGGAATCGAAGAGCTGGTTGACTGGCTGAAGGAGAATGAGGCAACAGCCGACGAGCTCAACGCCTATTTCCAAGAGGCCTTCGGTGTATCGGATGGCACGCGCGCTAGCGCGACGACGCTGCGCTTCATTCCCAACGAAATTGGCGATGGGGTGCGTTGGGACAACCGCATCAACTGGAGCACCGAAGATCTGCCTGGCACAGTGGCTGGCGACGGCGTCGATCTGGGCGGCAACTGGGTGGTCTATGGTGGCACCAACACAATCCGCGCGCTTGGCTTTGGGGATGGCGGGCAACTCGACATCTCGCATGGGCGGCTCGATGTCAAAGCACGCACCTACGCGGACGGTGATGGCGGTTTCATAAACCTGAGCTCCGCAGGCCAATTCTGGCTCGGCACAGGCCATATCGGTGCCGCGACACTGAACGTGTCACTGGATGGCGGGCGCTTTGCCAATACCGGCGCCATTACTGGCAATGTCGACCTGTTCGTCGATGACGGTCAGGCCCTTCTCAGCGCCGATGGGGGCGACTTCACTCTGGGCGCCGGAGAGAGCTTGGTGGTGCGTGGGGCCGATGCCCAGGTCGGCTTTGACGGCTACAACAATCAGTTGGGCGTCATCAGCTTTGATGCCGGGTCCGAAGTGGTCTTCATGAGCGACGACACCGGTCTCGGATCGATTTCCGAGTTCCGCTCCGGCGCCTATGGGGACGCCCCGCGCGTCAATTCCCATATCGAACTCGCCCTGACGGATATGGTCGTCGACCTGTCCGCAACCTCTGGCCTGTCCAACGGCACATACACGCTGATGAGCGCCGATGAAATCACCGGCAACATCGATTCCTTCGACGTCATTGGGCTATCCAACAATCGCAGCGCCACCCTGACCATCAACTACACCACCGACGTGGTGGAGTTTCAGATCGATAATGGCACGGGCACCTCTATACGCACGGTGGGCGAGAACAGTGTTAACCAGATAAATGGCACGAATATCGGCGAAGAGTTTATCACCGGTGCAAGCCATGACCTGATCAAAGGCTACGGTGGGCAGGACACCATCCGGACCGGCTTTGGCATCGACATCGCCTGCGGCCATGAAGGCGCCGATGTCATCAATACCGGAGCGGACCGGGACCTGGCATATGGCGGGCTTGGAAATGACACGATCCTGGGCGGAACCGGCCAGGACTGGCTCAGAGGCGGCAGTGACGATGACGTCATCGATGGCGGGCAAGACAGCGACCAGATCGAAGGTGGATGGGGCGAAGACACCCTGACCGGCGGCGCGGGTGCCAATGTCGAGGATGTCTTCGTTTTCGCCGTTGACGGGCGCGACTGGGGCGATGTCATCACTGACTTCCAGGTTGGCACGGACAAGCTCGTGCTTGGTGATGTCGATAACGGCTTCCGGGGGTTCAGAGGCATCACCCTTTCTGAGCGGGACGACGATGCCGTTATTTCCTACAATGGCAATTACATCCTGCTTCGCGACGTCACCATGGCAGAGGTCGAACAGAATGTCAGCGATATCTTCGGCACGGCCTCGGACCTGATCTACGATCGGTTCGCCGATTTCCTCGTCTGATCGTCAGACCCGGTCGCCGCAGCGAAGCGGCGACCGGATTATCTGTCGTTTCGCACGCGAAACACCATATTTCAAAATATTGTTTTTGTTTAACTTTTCTGAATTTTCTCGGGAAATTCAGGCTTCGCGTTCAGCCAGCCAACTCCGCAGATCTTCCACCAGGCCGGCATTCAGCCCCTCCCCCCGCAGCACGATCTTTCCGCGCGCAGCTTCGAGAAACAGACCCTGCGCCACTTCCTCGCCTCGCGGGCCGGAAGAAGCCTTCCTGTCTGCCGCCTTGCCCTCGGCCCGCGTCAGCGCACGTTCCAGCGCCGCTCGCTCTGCCGCAGCATCTGTCGCGGCGGTCTTGCGCAAACTGTCGCGCAACCGCACCCCGAAGGCAGGCACTGTGTCGATGGCCTTGACCAACGCCAGGCCCAGCTTTTCGGGGATGGTCTCCGGGAAATGCAAAGCGGGTCCTAGCGCCTCATGCAGCGTTACGAAAGACTGGATCTTGGATCTTTTCGAGGCACTGGCATGCGCAAAAAGCGCCTGTACCGCGGCCTTTGGCGAGGGGTAGACCCCGATGCCTGCGGCCTCTGCCGCGACCCGGGCGCGTTCGTAAAAGGACAGGTTGGCCCGGATCTCGTTTTCCTCGACCATGGCCAGATAGGCGGCTTCGGAGCTTTCGGGCGCACGTACCAGCGCCAGCACCGTCCCCTGCCCCAGCCTGCGCAGCGCCTCGACCCGTCGCAGCCCCGAGATCAGCCCGTAACCACCCGCAGGCAGCGCCACCAGTTCCACCGGGGTTTGCTGGCCCCGGCTCGCGATACTCGCCTCCAGCGCAGCCATTTCTTCTTCATCGAGCGTAAGGCGATCGCGCAGCAGATGATCGCGCCGGATTTCGTTCAGAGGAATGTGCTGGATCAGCCGCCCCTCCTCGCGTGCCGATTGCAGCGCGCCTGCGACCTCCTCGAAGGCCGCCTGCCCCGCCGCATCATCCGCAACATCGGCAATCGGGGCCGCCCGGCGTCGCGACCCGGCCCAGCCATTCACGTAGCCCTTGGTCTCCAGCCCCTGCTGCCCGATTGCCGGATTGGCCGGTTCCAGCCGCCTGCGTTTCGCCATGATCCCGTTCCTCCTGTATATGCAGGCCCTAACCCGCGTTCAGAGCCGCATCCCGCGCCGCCCTGCCCTCTTTCTCCCGGGCCAGTTCATCCCGACGCCAACTGCCCACAAGAAGCCGCTTGAACGCTGCATAGGTCTCGTCGAAGGCCGCGCGCCCCCGCGCATAGGTGTCACGGTTGAAGTCGCGGTAATCGGCCTCGTAGATCCCGTGGACCCGCTCGCCGGCCTGTCCGATCAACGCGGTATAATCCTGCCGGAAAGGCGACAGGCGGTGGCCCAGATAGGTCTGCATCAGCCCGGCCATCTCTGCCTGCTGACTGGAATCGAAGCGGGTGATCACGGTTTGCACCGCATCCCATTCAAAACGCAGTTCGGGGCGCCCCAAGGCGCGTGCCGCCATGTTCTCGCCTTCCTCGATCGACTGAAAGGCGGCATGCAGCATGTCGAAGAACCGTCCGGTGCTGTCAAACTCGACGAAAGAGGCACCGGTGGGCACGATCAGGATATCCGCCGCCGCCAACCCGTTGATCGTCAGATAGCCAAGTGCCGGCGGTGTATCGAGCACCACGAGATCATAGCTGTCGAGCAGCCCGCTGGTCTCCAGCGTCTCGCTCAGCGCATCCCAAAGCTTCCAGCTGCGCCCGGCCATGCGCCAGACCGGGATCTGGAACTCTGACCAATAGAGATTGAGCTGTGCGCCGATCAGGTCGATATTCGGCCAGTGCGTGGGCCGGACAAGATCGGCAGGATCTATGTCCAGCGCCTCGCTCAGCGTGTCGTCCAGGGGCAGGGGGGCTTCTCCGCGGTCAAGGCGTCGCTGGTTCTCGGCCCGCAGGTATTCCGCGTAATGCCTGGCAATCATCGGAAAGACGGTCTGCCATTCATCGGCCACCTGCCCGTTCAGGATTGAGGTCATCGATCCCTGGCTGTCCAGATCGATCACCAGCACCTTGTACCCGTCCAGCGCTGCCGACATGGCCAGATGCGCCGCAGTGGATGTCTTGCCGACGCCGCCCTTGAAATTCGCCACTGCAACGGTCTTGGCCGGCAACCCTTTGGGTCGGTAGGGCAGGTATTCCTTGGCCTTGGACCCTTCCGCCCCGAAATGCGTCCGAAGCTGCAACACCTCGCTGAAGGTGAACCATTTGGCGCCGCCATCGGTTTCCGACTGGCCCTGGGGCAGTTCGGGATGGGCCCGAAGCACGCGCCGGAAATGCGCAGGCGCCACGGGGATGAGATACTTGGTGATCTCCCATGTGGAAAACAGCCGTAGCGTTTTGGAGCCGTCCGGATTCATGCCGCGCCCGGCCAGGTCGCTGCGTCCACGCAGGCAGGCCTCGGCGATCTCGGCGAAATCCGTGGTTCTGACCGGGTCTTCCATTGCCGACATCGCAGCATCCGGTGCGATTCTAAAATAGGGTGGGGGGGAGGATGTACTGCTCATGACCCTCTCGATATGCCGTGTTTTCTACAAGATACCGCAAAACACGTTACATGCAAGAAAACATTGCTCATCCACAGGGGTTCTATGCAAATTCAATAGCTTGCCTGGGTGTGTCCCAACTATGAGCAGGACCGCTTAAAGGCGCTTCTTAGTTATTATTTGGTTATTTATAGGTTACAGGATCAGAGGGTTTACCGTAAACCCCTGTTTTAAAGATAGTTTTGCCTCTCTGATAAAGGTACGGTGACTCTGATGCCACGAAAAGGCGACTCTGATCCCACGCTCAGGTGACTCCGGTCCCACGATTCCGGCGGCCGTGCTTGTGGACAGAATCGCGCGGTCTTTCTAATGTGGGTGTCACTGAAACACCGAAGAGCGCCCCTAGGTTTCCGGACCACGGGAAAAAAGCGCCAGGTACGAGAGCGAGCAGAGCATGGCAGATGAAAACCGGAGTCGCGACTGCGCGGCAAGGCGGCGGTGAACACCGGATCCCCACAGGCGGCGGGTGATTTTTTCGTATGCGATTTTTTCGCGGCGGTCCCCAAACACGACCTTGCTTCGATGGAGCATCCGCTGTTCTCGCTGTCCACGCGCCCCGATCGCCGCATCATCGAATACCGCCACAACGATATCGAAGTGACGGTCACGCCCTCGGTCAAGGGCAGGGCGACGATCTTCGATGCCGATATCCTGATTTTCTGTATCTCCCAGCTTATGGCGGCGCTCAATGCCGGACGGCCCACCCATCGCACGCTGACGCTGACCGCGCATGATCTGCTGCTGGCCACGGGGCGCGAGACCTCCGGTGATGGCTACCGGCGGCTGCGCGATGCGTTCGAGCGGCTGGCCGGCACGCGCGTCACCACCAATATCACCACCGGGCCAAAGACGGACCCTTTTGAAGTCACCACCGGTTTCGGCCTGATCGAAAGCTGGGAGATCGTCCGCCGCACCCGTGGGGGCCGCATGGTCAGCGTGGCGGTGACGCTGTCGGAATGGCTTTACCGCGCGGTGCTGTCGAAATCCGTGCTGACGCTCAGCCGGGACTATTTCACCCTGCGCCGCCCGCTGGAACGTCGGATCTACGAGCTTTGCCGCAAGCATTGCGGACGGCAGCCGGAATGGCGGGTGTCGGTCGAGACGTTGTGCAAGAAGTCCGGCTCGGCAAGCCCGCGAAGGGTGTTCCGCGCGATGCTGCGCGAGATCATCCGCGATGCGCACCTGCCCGATTACACGCTGACCGAGGAAGAGGGTGACATGATCTGCGTGCGGCCCATGGCCACCGTGATAGAACCCGCCGCCCGCGCCCCGCAGCTTGCCCCCGAGACGCTTGCGGTCGCGCGCACGCTCATGCCCGGTCTTGATGTCTATGCGCTTGAGGCCCAATGGCAGGCCGTCTGGATAGCCTCCGGCGCACCCCGCCTGAAATCCCCCGACCGCGCCTTTCTGGGCTGGGTGAAGAAACGTGGCAGTGCGTGCTGAACTCTAGCTTATGCTTTAAGGTTTCCGCCAAGAATCTCAAAATAACGTTTTATATCAATGCTATAATATTAAAAATTTCGCGTGCGAAATGCGTGGTCATACGTTGCCTTTGTTTGCGCCGCTCGCGCAAACAAAGGCACGAGGCCGGAGCACGCTTTTGTGGCAGCACCGAACATATCGCCCGACTTGGCCGGGCGGATTGTCGATTTCACTGGGTCAGGGGGCGGGGAAATAGGACGCCGTCCTGCCCTGATACCAGTAGGATGCCAGCCCCAGCCATTCCTTGACTGCGAGGTCCGTCAGCTGCAGCCCGTCGGTGAAGCGATAGGTGTAGAAGGGATCGAATGGCGGAATCCACCGGAAGTCGACCGGGTAGGGCACCGGGTCCATCCCAAGTTTCCTGAAAGTGCCGATCACGCGGGGCATCCGGTGAGCCGAGCTCAGAACCCACCATGTTTCGTCCTTGTCCTCCCCGATCAGCGCGATGGAATTGCGCACGCGTTCGAACGTGCTGCCAGAGTCGCCCTCGACGTCGATCCTGTCATCCGCAACGCCGAATTCCAGCAAGATGCGTCGCATCCCGTCGGCCTGGCGTAGCGGGGCAGGGGGGCCGCTGGCGCCGCTGCCAGAACTTACGATGATCCGCGCAGCGGGAAAGCGGCGGGCCAGCAGGGCGGCAATAGGTATCGCATCCCCGTCTTCCGTCAACTCCATCAGCGCACCCGTGCGCTGAGCATGCACCTCGTTGACACCGCCGCCCACGAGAACGATGCCGAAAGGCTCTGGCGCCTCTTCCAGAGCCATGGCTGGAAAGCGTGACACCAGCGGAGCCAGCAGCAACTCGTTTGCCGAGGTATAGCCGAAGACGAGTAGTCCCGCTGTGCCCAGCACGAGGGCCGAAAATCCCAGGCGGCGCAGACGCAGCAGGAACAGGGCGAGGCCCGCCACGACCAGCAGGACCATGAAATTCGAGGGGGTCGTCATGAACACCAGAAGGGATCTGATCATGCGGTTCTCCTGCGGGTCACGCGATGTGCAAGGGCTTCTCGGCCTCGGGCAGCCGACTGGCCCTGATCAGGTGCTGGGTGCGTTTTTCGAAAGTGGCCTCGAAGCAATGGTCTTGCGCGAACCCACGCCCTTGCCGGGCCATATCCTGCAACGCACCGCGATCACTGTGAAGCCGGGCGATCTGGGCGGCGAGCGCGGTTGCATCACGCATCGGCACGCTCCAGCCGGCACCGGATTCGCGCACGATTCCGGAAAAGGCTTCGTTGGCATATCCGACGATCGGCACGCCGCAGGACATGACTTCGGGATAGGTGCTCGAGGGGTCGCCCTGGGGGTGGCAGCACACGAAGAGATCGGCCTGCCGTTTCAGCAGGGGAATCCAGCCGCTGCGGAAATCCATCGGGGGATGCAAGGCCACCCGATCCGACAGCGCGCCCTGTGAGATCTCGCGGCGGAGCGCCTCCTCCAGATCGCCGCTGCCGTAGATATCCATCTGGTAGGGCACGCCGTGCCGGTCAAGCGCCTTGGCCACGCGCGGCAATTCAAGCACGCCCTTCATTGCCGTGATCCGTCCGCCAAAGACCAGCCGCAGAGGCGCGCCCGAGGCCATCCGGGCGCATTTAACCTTCAGGGCGCCGTCGTCGATGACATCCGCTGCCGGCACCCGGTTGTCGAAGAACAGCATTGGATTGGGTGCGATCGAATTGTAGAGATCGTAAGTCGGCGTGCCGCTGCATTGCAGCCCGGCGGCAAGATCGCGCAGCATCTGGCGGCGCCTTCGCTCAACCCCTTGGATATAAAATCTGCGTCGCAGCCTGCGCAACGGATTGGGTGTCGTCGCATCAATGATCTGGATTTCGGTCCGGGGCGTGTATTCGCTGACGAATACAACAGGGACACCGTTCCGGTGGCAGATAGCTGCGGTCTCGGCTTCGTAGGGTGAGAGAAGCGCCAGCACGATGGCGGCCTGTTCAAGATGCGCGGCTAACGCCTTGATGTCCTCGGGGCGCAATTCCAGCTTGGATGTCGGAAGTTCAGGCCCTGTCTCGACTTGATCCATATCGATGCCCGGGCGAGTGTCGATGTAGACAAGAGAGGTGACAGGGCCGGGCCAGGTTCGGGCATATTCGGCGACGCCGTCTAGGTATTTCTGAGTCATGACCAGCCCGCCCTGCGCTCCCTGACGCGCCTTGAGGCTTGGCAGGATGATAAGTTCCCGTGGCGTACCTATGGTCATGACAAAAGATCCAACGTGCGTTTAATGTCATCAGGATTGACGGTGAATCCGTCGGGGGCGGCATGACCAACCGTGAAAGCAAAATTCAGCCCGCCTCGGTTGGTGAATTCCTTAAAAGCCATCGCGAACCGATCAGGTGGCTGCAACACGAGGAGGGTGCCCCCTTCTGCGATCGAGTAAATGGCGTGCGATAGGTGACTGCCTTCCACGCTGACGACAATGGGGGCATCAAGCAGTCGTTGCGCAATTGTCCGGGCATCAAGGGCTGCCGGTTCGACGATGTCGAAGCCAAGCGCTGTCAGGGTCGCCTCGACTTGCGACTCATTGGCAAGGCGTCGGCGTTCTCCGGTGGTACCACGCTTGAGATAAACCCCTGTTTTACCTTGTGGCGCGATTCCGCCAAGGTTTCTACGCAGGGCCGCTCGCAGTTCAGCATAACGCGCAGCCTTCGAGGGGTTGTGACCGAAATCATTGTAAAGGATCAAGCGGTTGACCCGCGCTGCGGTCACACAGGGCGGGCGGGGCCGCTCCAGTATTTTGCGGTAGCCAGCCTCGTGGGTATAGTCCTTCGTTGGCAAGGAAATCATATTTTCGGCTGCATCCGGTAGAAGTTCCATCGGCAAAGAAGCACGCAGGAACAGGCCAAAATAGTGGCTTCCGGCCCAGTCCGACACGAGATGTGCCTCGGGGAGGTTCCGTCTGGGCGCAGCGTGTCTGTGGGTCAGCTGTTGTGGGCCAAAGCCCGCCCGTAATTTCGCCGCTCCGCAGTAGAGAAAAGCTCCGTTAATATCGACATTCTGAATCAGGTGGGCGCGTGTGGCTGCGTGCATGACGGGACCACCCTCAATATAGAGCCGTTCGGTTTCCCAATCACGCCAAGGTGATAAGGCGGTGACACGGTCGAGCGCGTCAGGCAGGTGGATCGCGGACGGGCAGGTTAACGTTTCGGCGGCGCAAACCTCCCAGCTGCGCGTGGCCATGTCGCGTATGTCTGTCGCTCGACCTGCAAGAAGCCGACGTATTCCCCAAGCCAAATAAGCCGTGTTCACCGCCATGGGGTGCAGATCACGTCAAGGATACGGACCTGATCCTCCGGCGCGAGGTCAGGGTAGAGTGGCAGACACAATACCTGCTCGGAAGCTTCGATGGCACAGGTCAGGCCCCGCGGATCTGCCGAAGGCAGATCGCGATACAGGGGAAGCTGCGAAAGCGGAGGATGGAAATAGCGCCGCGCATGGATTCCAGCCGCCTTTAGCCGCTCATACAGCGCCATACAGGACAGCGCGTATTCCGGCCCTACAAGTATCGGGAAAGCATAGTTGTTCCGACCCGGTCGATCGGGCGGGCAGACGCAGCGGATCCCATCCATATCCTTCAGCCGGTCCCAGTAGCGCTGAACCACCTGCCCACGCCGCGCGATGTCGTGCTCGACATGCGGGAGTTGCGCGAGGCCCACCGCGGCGTGCATCTCGCTCATCTTGGCGTTAAGCCCAATACTCTCGATGTTGTTTTCGTCGACGATCCCGTAATTGCACAGCCGGTCGAGCGCCTGTTTTGTTTCGAGGTCATGGGAGATGATCGCGCCACCCTCAAGCGTGTTGAAGACCTTTGTGGCGTGAAAGCTGACGACCGACAGATCGCCATGGCGCAGCAGGCTGCCACCTTCGTCCTTTGCTGCGAAACAATGCGCCGCGTCATAGATCAGCGCCAGCCCGTGGCGTTTGGCAATATCTGCCAAAGCCTGCGTATCGCAGGGATTGGCATAGCAATGGACCGCGAAAATGGCGCGGGTCCGCGGGGTGATGCGCCGCTCGACATCCTGAGGATCAATGCTCAGCGTTTCCGGGTCGATATCGGCAAAGACCAGATCGGCCCCGACCCAGCTTGCTGCATGCGCCGTCGCTACAAAAGAAAATGCGGGAGTGATCACTTCGCCAGTGACGCCCAGATGCCGCAATGCCAGCATACATCCCAGTGTGGCGTTTGCCGTCACGGTGACGTAAGGCACATCCAGATAGGTCGCCAAGGCAGTCTCAAAGCGCAGGTGAACAGGCCCACGATTGGTCACGAAGCGACTGTTCCAGATCTCATCCAGAAACGGAAGCACCTCCTCGCGCGAGGGTAGCGTCGGGCGAGTCACATATATAATGTCATTGGGCAGCTAAAACCCCATCTTGCAATGCCGTTAAATGGAAACACTAAAGCAGTGTGAATTAAATATGACTTTAGCATTGTGACCTATTTTGGAGAGAGCACAATAGGTTTTTCGTATGGGATGCGGCTTTGGTGATGAGACGGGCCCCGACGGTATTGGTGTGCCAAGGTGGACCCGCAACGATTCACAAAGAAGAGCAGTCATGTCGAAAATTATCACGGTCCAGTATCTGGCGAAGAATGTGGTCCAGATGCACGGCGCCAGCACTCGGCTCCTGCGTTTCGACATGTTCTACTATCCTCGTTCAGGGGCTAGAAAACGATAATTGGGGTTTACATCACTATCGGGTTTTCACGCACTCGTCAGTTGGAAAGCTTGATCTGGATGAAACGCCTCTGTACAGATCAATCGCCTGCAGTATTGGTCATTATGGGTTTCAGGTATGTCATTTTCAGATAGTGCAACAGATTCCAAAATCAGGCTCGGAAGTCTCGTGAATTGGGGCATGTTCTGGCTGATCGTGGCCACGCTTGCCGCCTTGGTCTTTTTTGACGATGGGGTCAGGGCACTTCTCGATGCCTGGCAACTGCCCGAATACAGCCATGGCCCTCTTATTCCCGTCCTGTCCGCGTTGCTGTTTTTGCGGCAATTGAAGACAGTGCCGGAAAATCATGGCTCTGCGGACCGGCGCTGGATCGGTGTTGTTCTCGTCGTGATCGCCCTGTTGTTTGGGCTTCTGGGCAAGCTCGCCACGATTTCCGACATTGTGGCCTATGCGATGATCCTGTGGGTGGGCGGTGTGCTGCTGATCAGCTTCGGCTGGTCCACGGGCAAACATTTCTGGCCGCCGGTCCTGCATCTGGTCTACATGCTGCCGCTGCCGGGGGTTCTTTACTACAAGCTGACCACCTGGCTGCAGTTCGTGTCCTCCGAGTTGGGGGTTTGGTTTCTCAAACTCCTGGCGATTCCGGTTTTCCTCGACGGCAACATTATCGATCTGGGCGTCACCAAACTGCATGTGGCCGAAGCCTGTTCGGGGCTGCGCTACCTGTTTCCGATCCTCAGTTTCTCCTACGTCTTTGCGGTGCTCTACCGGGGACCCACCTGGCACAAGGCGATCCTGCTGATCTCTGCCGCGCCGATCACGGTGCTGATGAATTCCGTCCGGATCGCGGTGGCCGGGTATATCGTGAACACCTGGGGCCTGGAATGGGTGGACGGGTTCAGCCATTTCTTCGAAGGCTGGGTGATTTTCCTGATCTGCATCCTGCTGCTGTTCGGGCTGGCCCGGATCATGCTGCTGTTCAACCGGAAAAGGATGACGCTCGTCGATGCGCTTGACCTCGACACCCACGGGTTGGGCACCCAGGCCATGCGCCTGCGCCTGGTGCAGCCCTCTGCCGCGCTGATTTCGGCGGCGCTGATTTTCCTGGTCGCGGCCGGTGCCTGGCAGGTGCTGCCGTCGCGCGGAGAACAGCTTGCCGCCCGTGACAGTTTCGCAGTATTTCCCCAACAACTGGGAGACTGGCAGCAGCAGGGGCCGCGGCAGTTCCTGTCTCCGGGGGTCGAGCAGGCTTTGGCGGCGGATGATTACCTGCAGATCGATCTGGTGCGTGACGATGCGACCCCCCCGATTGGGCTTTTCATGGCCTGGTACAACGACCAGAGCCAAAATGGCGTGCATTCCCCCGAGATCTGCTTGCCGGGGGCAGGCTGGGAAATCGCTTGGCTGGAACGGACAGACATCACCGCACAAATGAACAGCGCGATGCCATTCAACATCAACCGGGCGATCATCCAGAAGGGTGAGCTGCGCATGATGGTCTATTACTGGTTCGAACAGAAAGGCCGACGCATCGCCTGGGACTTCGCCGCGAAATACTGGCTGATGGTGGACGGCATCCGAACAGGCCGAACCGACGGCGCGTTGGTGCGGCTGACGACCGTCATTTCGTCGGGCGAACCAGATGCCGCAGCAGAGGAGCGTCTGCAGG
The DNA here is from genome assembly GCF_900176485.1 of Primorskyibacter flagellatus. Lineage (GTDB taxonomy): Bacteria > Pseudomonadota > Alphaproteobacteria > Rhodobacterales > Rhodobacteraceae > Primorskyibacter > Primorskyibacter flagellatus. The sequence continues at coordinate 19,677 of NZ_FWYD01000020.1, read as the reverse complement.
ATGCTCTAGAGGAACTTCAAGGCATCTTGCCTCGGTTTGTCCCGCTCTGAGCCGGGCGCGTGGTTGCAATTTCTGACAGACCACCGCGACGGTGGGGTGTTGGTGCAGAACACTGACTAACGAAATCCACATCCGCGCCGCTCTCATGAATCAGTTCAACGCCGGTCAGATTTGACACTTTTCTCTTACGATCACGTTCTGGAAGTTGGAAGGATACGCCTTGGAGCCTTCGCCCGCCCAGTTAGCTTGTTCAGCAAACGCCGTTTCAGCGACAAGGTGGATAGGTGCTCTTGATCCTGTACGAAGGTTGCCCCGTTGAGGTCCGGATCGCGCCAAAGTGCCAGTGCCACCCCCCATTGTGCCGCTGTCTCTGGCGCGATGCCGTCGGGAATACCCATCTGCGTATTCAGAGCGCCAGGAACCCAGTCAGTGATCACAATGTCGGGGAACCGATCTTTCAGATCTTCAACGATCGCCTGCGTCAGAATACGGCAAGCGCCCTTCGAAACGGAATAGGCTGAGGCAAGAGGGGCAGGCCGACTTCCCGCGAACGTGGCGACGTTGATAATTCGTCCTTGGCCATGTTCCACCATGCGCTCAAGAGCAAGAATTGCGCATGTCACCATGCCGCCGAGATTGATTTCCAGCACCTGTCGAAAGCTCTCCGGCGTTTCCTCAAGAAAATCCCGGTGCGGATAGACAGCCGCATTGTTGACGAGAATGTCTGGTGACCCGAGTTCTGTGTCGATGCGGTTGAACGTGGCGTGCAGTGCGTTCGTATCCGCGACATCTACCTGCAACGCTAGGATCTTACCACTGACAGCCTCTGCGGCGAGTTCGTCGAGATCCTTTTTGTTACGCCCCAGCGCTGCCACATGCAGTCCGCAGGCTGCCAACTGCAGCGCCATTTCCCGGCCCAACCCCCGGCCAGCTCCAGTTACAACAGCGACTTGGGGAGAAGCGTTACTCTGCTGCTGCATGCTGTGTTTTCTCCGTCTCGTTCTGAACGCGGGCGATGATATCGCCGACGCGAAGTGCGTTGGCAGCAATCATGAGGCTTGGATTGACACCCATGGAACTTGGCATAAAGGCGCCGTCAGCAACATAGAGATTGTCGAGATCATGGGTGCGGCAGTCGGGGCGTAAGACCGAATTCTTCGTATCCGTCCCGAAACGCAACGTGCCTAGCGGATGGCCGAAATTGAGTACTGGACGCATCGAAACAAGAAACCTCCAGTGCCCCTTGAACGCCCGATAGATCATGCGCCGGAACCGTTTGCGCCGTTGCATTAACTCGGCGTGGAAACGGTATTCAAAGGTGAGAATCTCGGGGTCTTCTGAATTGAGCACCACACGATTGTCCTTGTAGGGATAATCTTCCATCATTCCAACGAAGACGGCCGCTTTGCCAAAAAGACGGCTGGCCGCAAAGGCCGGAAACCGTATGAGCCCACGCAGCCTGCGAAAACGACGCAGCGGTGACTGATCAAAGATCCGGCCCATGTAATAGACGATGTTACCGTAGCTGGCGTCGAGGCCAATAGACTGGACAAGCCCAAAACGCTCACCCTGCGGGCTGTAGAGATCCCGAAGCGAGATCGACTTTCCGAAAGGTCCCCTCTTGGCCAAATTATCCTTCGGCCATAGTACAAAAATCTCATCGACGTGAAACATCAACCCGCGACCAACCCAACCATTGGAATTGGCACAGCCTTCGGGACACCGACTGTTTGAGGCCAGAAGCAGGCGGGGCGACGCCAGAGATCCGGCACATAAAGCGTAAGTAGAAGCATGTAATTCCGCCACCATGTCATCATGCTTGACACGCAGGCCTGTGACGCGAGTTCCGTCATCTAGGATTTCCTGAACTTCGCAATTATCCAGAAGTGCTGCGCGCCCGGTTTCGAGCGCAGGTATGACCCCGGCGGAGCGGCCATCCATCTTGCATCCCCAAGGACATTTTGATCCGAAACACTTGCGACATGTCTCGGGATGACGCACCGCGAGATGCAATCGGTAAGGATGCAGGCCGAGAGCTTGCATCTCCTGCATGAGAGTTTCATCAGCGGCGGAGGCGGGTAAAGGCGTGTTCAACCCATCCTGAGGTCCCTCCGGCGAGAGTGGGTCGGGCGTGCCGCACAGACGAAGAATCTTTGTCGCCTCATCAAGGTATGGCCGATATTCATCGAAGCTCACGGGCCAGCCACCTGTCGGGTGCGGTATATTAGGGGCGTCGTCGATATCATGGCGTTCGGGCCGTTCCAGCCCTGCTGCATAAAAAACTGAGGACCCGCCAACACCGCTGCCATAAGGCCCGAAGAAGCGCGTCGCCACACCTTCAAGCCGGGATTCAACCGGCTTCGGCCACATCCCTCGGATTTGGCGCGCGTGGGGCGCGTGCGGGGTATGCTGGGGAGAATGACGATCCATATCAAAGCCCGCAGGCCCCTTCTCCACGAAGAGAACACGCAGGCCATGTTCGGTCAGTCTCCGCCCCAGAAGCCCGCCTCCCATGCCGGCACCGATGATGATGACGTCCCAAATGCCGGATTTTGCTTCGGACAGTGAAAGTCGTGGAAGTGGAATGAATTACCCTCCTTCAAATACCGGAGCGTAAAGATCGCGCAAGGCCAAGGCTCCCGCGTTGGTTACGTGGTTGTTGTCGAAATAGATTGGTGTGGCATTGAAGATAGCCGAACACGCTGTCTGAGAACACATGCGGGTCCAGAGATCAATCACACGAACGCCGGGGACGTTGGTCACTCGTGCGAGTGCTGCATCGGCGCCGGCAAAGCGAACCCGGAGGGCCTCGCGGGTCGTGGTACCCAAGCCATTGCGAAGTACGTCCGGGTCAATCTGTCCATAGGCCAGTGCCTGTGCGGCCTTACGAGCTGTGTAGTCAAAGATTTCTGGAGGCTGCTGTTGAACGAAGATTTGCTTGGCCAGTTGCGAGAGCCGCGTGACTGTGAGTGCAAGTGCGTCAGCGAAGAGATCCTTCTGTCGGTCCCTCACGGTGAGCGGACCGGCGGGGTCCGGCTTGAGTTCGATCCGGTTACGATCATCTGCCCCGATGCCGGTCCCCTCGGCGTAATAGCTCCAGCGCCCTACAAGCAGCACCGTCTGGATGGAGGCCGTGGCGGCTAATCCCTGCAGCACAACCTCCACCGAGCTTGCGCAGGCGGCTTCCTCGGAAGGGCTGGAGACGAGTTCATCCTTCAGCACCCCAATGAGCGGCGGACAGCCAGGGCGCCAGATAAGCAACCCGGGTTGATTGGCTTCGAAGGCGGCGCGCTCAATCCCTTCTTTGAAAGCGCGCGCATGGCTGTCGCCCCAGATCAGAACCTTCGGTGGACCGGCAGGACCGATCGGGCAAATTTCGATACCGCCCCAGACGCCAGTCACGGGTTGCGTGCAGCGCGACCAGTCCTGATTGAAATCCCGCGTTGCAGCGATATAGGGGTGAGATTCTGGAGTGAAGCGGCCGGGCAGGCCTTCGGAAAAGGCAAAGGAAAGTGCGCCGCCCGCCAACATCATGGCCGCCGTGACATAGCCTGCGACTAGTTGCCATCCGGGTAACACCCCGCGCCGGAAGGGGGTTTCGACTACCCGCCAGGATATCCAGGATACGACCACTGCCGCCGCCAGCATCAGCAGGATCTGCCAAGCTGCTAGGTCGTGCTCGCCCTGATAGTACCGCAGCAGTGTCACTATCGGCCAGTGCCAAAGATATAGCGAATAAGAGATCAGGCCGAAGAACAGGGCTGGACGGCTACACAGGGCGCGGTTGATTATATTTTTGTCTCGGCCGTTGGCGATGATCAGCGTCGCGCCCAAAACCGGCACAAGGGCGTAGAAGCCGGGGAAATGGTCTCCGGCTTCGAACAGGAACACTGCAACCGCAATGAGTGCGATCCCCACCCAGCTCAGCGCCGGATGAACCTGCCAACTCAGCCCGCGTTGATATCCCGTGATCGCAAGGCAGACCCCAGCTAGAAGTTCCCATGCGCGAAAGGGGAACAGGTAGAAGGCGGCCGGTGGAGAAACTGTCATCATCCATAGGCACGCACTCAGCGACAGTACCCCGAGACCAACCAGAACGGCAGGCAAATGCGCACGCCAGCGCGCCAGCACGATTAGCAGCAACGGCAATACGATATAGAACTGTTCCTCTACCGCCAGAGACCATGTGTGGAGCAGCAACTTCTGATCGCTTGCCTGGTCAAAATACCCTGCACTATCAAAGTAGTGCACATTTGCCAGGTAAACTGTCGCAGCCACCAATTCCTGTCCGAATTCGCGAAAATCGAAGGGTAGAAGAATAAACCATGCGCAGGCCAATGTGATCGCGGCCATAGCCAGATAAGCCGGAGCCAGCCGCCGGACCCGCCGGAGGAAGAATGCCCCAAGGCGCACCCTGCCGGTCCTGTTGAGTTCGGCCCAAAGGATGCCGCCGATGAGAAAACCTGAGATGACGAAAAAGATATCGACGCCGACAAAACCGCCACTCAGACCCGGCATTCCGAAGTGATACAGCACCACGGGCAGCACCGCCACGGCTCGCAGTCCGTCAATTTCAGGGCGGTAAGATCCGTGTGATACATCGCTCACCGAAGTTGGCCTATCCTTAAAAAATCGGTCATGTCTTTGCCAACGCGCTACGGTGCCACATACACGTGCGGTGCTTTAGCAGGTTTAGAACGTAAGACAAATAACTGATCGGTAATTTAGCAAAATAAGAAGCCAGCGCCCAGCACCCTTGCGGCGCGAGCATGGTTTGGGCACAAGGCGACCGTAAGACTGGCAGAAACGGAGCCTCCCGACCATGCCCGATCCTCGTACCTACGTGCTAATCTCTCCCTGCCGGAACGAGGCAGACTACATGCGCCGTACGCTTGACAGCGTCGTGGCCCAGACCGCCCGGCCGACACGCTGGATCATCGTGGATGACGGCTCTACCGATGCGACGCCGCAGATCCTTGCGGAATATGCCGCGCAGCACGACTGGATCACCGTGGTTCCCAAGCCCGACCGCGGCCACCGCGCCGTAGGCCCCGGCGTGATAGAGGCGTTCTACGCGGGCTATGACACGATCACACCTGCGGACTATACCTACCTGTGCAAGCTCGATCTCGATCTCGATCTGCCGCATGGCTATTTCGAGGGGCTGATGGAACGCATGGAGGCTGATCCGCGCATCGCCTCTTGCTCTGGCAAAGCCTATTTCGAGGATGAAGACGGGCAGATGGTGTCGGAAAACATCTCCGACGACATGTCCCTGGGCATGACCAAGTTCTACCGCGTCGCCGCTTTCGAGGCATTGGGGGGCTTCGTGCGCGAAGTGATGTGGGACGGGATCGACTGCCACAAGGCACGTATGCTGGGCTGGAAGGCGGTCAGCTGGGATGTACCCGAGCTGCGCTTCAACCACCTGCGCCCCATGGGATCAAGCCAGACCGGCATATACACCGGACGGCGGCGGCACGGGTTCGGGCAGTATTACATGGGAACGGGGCCGCTGTTCCTGCTGGCTTCGGCGGTCAACAAGATGCGCCAGAAACCCTATGTTCTGGGCGGGCTGGCCATCGTTCAGGGCTACCTTGGCGCCATGCTGCGCGGGGAGGAACGTCACGGCGATGCCGAACTGCGCGCCTTCATCCGGACCTATCAACGGCGCGCCCTGATGGTGGGCAAGACGCGCGCCGTGGCCGAGATCGAAGAGGACCGCGCGCCGCTCTGGACCGCCTGACCCGTCCGGACGGCCCCGTTTGATTCGGCTTGCCACGCCACCGGAAACAAGGTCTTTCTTCTGCATGTTATGGCCAGAACGCTTTCACCGGAGCCAGATTCTGAACCTGTGGTTTCTTGTTGCGATTATCGTACTGTGCTGCGGCGTTGAGGCCACCCTGCAAATCGCAGACTGGCTTGATCTCGGCCCTCGTCTGCGCGCGACGGCCTATGAGAACGGCGGGTTCTGGGCAGGCCTTCTCAGGAATTGGCAGCCCAATTACGCCGCGCAGCCCTATACGATGTTTCTCACCTACGGGTTCCTGCATGGCGGACTGATACATCTGGCCGTCAACATGGTTACGCTGTGGTCTTTGGGCCGCGAAGTCATTGCACGGGTCGGAAACTGGGGCTGCGCGCTTCTCTATTTTGGCGCGATGATCGGAGGCGGCGCCGGGTTTGCGGCGCTGGCCACCGGTCCGGCCCCCATGGTCGGTGCCTCGGGGGCGCTGTTCGGGCTGGCTGGCGGGTTGCTCGCTTGGGCCTATGTGGATCGCTACACGTTGCAGGAAACGCTCTGGCCGGTGTTACGCGCCGCAGCGATGCTGGTTACGCTCAACCTGGTTCTGTGGTGGGCCATGGACGGGCAACTGGCGTGGCAGACCCACCTCGGCGGTTTCTTGATCGGTTGGGTGCTGGCTTTGCTGATTGATCCGCGTGCGCGTACCTCACTCGACCTATTGTAACGTATCGAGGTTGAGGTCGAATAAGCCAATTGACTTGTTATTCAGCCCCGGCAGGCTATCACCCATGCCGGGGCCGCGTCCACCCTAGCCTGATAGGAGGCCAACATAGCTAAACGTAAAAGGGGTCTGATGCCGGAGGGGGCAGAATAGTACGTTAAGGGCTGACCTTTGCCCCTGTACGGTGCAAGGTTCTGTAGATCGTTGGTCTCGAGACCGCGAACAACTCTGCCAGATCGCTGATGGAATAGTCACCGGTGGCATACATGCGCGCGAGTTCTTTCTGTTGTTTTTCAGATAATTTTGGCTGTTTTCCACGGAGTTTTCCTTTAGCGCGGGCGTTGGCCATGCCTTCCCGGGTGCGCATGCGGATGAGGTCGGACTCGAACTCGGCGAATGTGGCCAGGATGTTGAAGAACATCTTTCCCATCGGATCTGTGGGGTCGTGGACGGTGGCCCCGAGCGCCAACTTCACGCCCTTCCCCTGGAGCTGATCTGCGATGGCGCGGGCGTCGTGGACGGATCGTGCCAAGCGGTCGAGCTTTGGTACAACCAATGTGTCACCGTCCCGCACGGCAGCAAGAGCCTGATCGAGGCCGGGACGTGCACGGTTGGTGCCGGTGAGGCCGTGGTCTGTGTAAATGCGATCCTCCATAACACCCAATTCCAAAAGAGCCTGCCGTTGGGCTGACAGGTCCTGTTTGTCTGTGGAGCAGCGGGCATATCCGATGAGGGTAGTTTTCATCGGATGATGTGTACGTATAAGGCTCCCCTTTTGCAAATCTTTCCGTACCATTTATATGAGACGGGTTTGAGGCCTGATTTACGAAGCAGGGATCCGTTTCCAAAACCGTCCGCTGATCGATCCTCTTACGGACGGACAGTCGTCTCCCTGATCTTGGAAGGAACCACATGCCCCGCCGGATAATGCTGACTGACCGCCAGCGGGCGGCGCTGCTTGATCTGCCGACCGACGAAGCAGACATGCTGCGCCACTACACCTTGGCGGACGATGATCTGGAAATCATCCACGCCCGTCGCCGCCCCCGTAATCGTTTCGGCTTCGCCCTCCAGCTTTGCGTGTTGCGATACCCCGGTCGATTGCTGGCACCCGGTGAGGTCATCCCTGCGGCAGTAACGCGCTTTTTGGCTGCACAACTTGGGCTGCGATCCGATGATCTGGTGGACTATGCGACACGGGACGAAACACGCCGTGAACACCTGGCAGCCTTGCGTGACTTTTACGGCTACAAGATGTTCACAGGCAGAGGGTCGCGCGTTCTGAAAGCGTGGTTGGAGAGCCAAGCCGAAACTGCTCGGTCGAACGAGGACTTGGCGCGGCGCTTTGTGGAGCAGTGCCAGGCGACCCAGACCATTCTGCCCGGGATCACGGTTATCGAACGTCTTTGCGCAGATGCACTTGTTGCTGCTGAGCGACGGATCGACGCTCGGGTTGCCGACCAGCTTGATGATGATATGCGCAGCCAGCTTGATGCCCTGCTGACCGAAAGTGCGGCGGGCTCCGTCACCCGATTTGTCTGGCTGCGCCAATTTGAGGTGGGCCAGAACTCAGCCGACATGAACCGCCTGCTCAACCGGCTGGAATTCTTGCGAGGCATAGCGTTGGACGAATCCATCCTGTCCCATGTGCCACCCCACCGCATTGCCCGCCTCCGACCACAAGGGGAACGGTATTTCGCCGGTGATCTGCGGGACATTTCGGGTGACCGCCGCCTTGCCATCCTCGCGGTCTGCACTTTGGAATGGCGTAGCGCCATTGCCGATGCGGTGGTCGAGACCCATGACCGTATTGTCGGAAAAACATGGCGCGAGGCGAAACGCGCATGCGATGCCCGGGTGGATGACGCGAAGGCTGCGTTGAAGGACACATTGCAGGCATTCTCAAATCTCGGATCAGCGCTGCTGGAAGCGCATGAAGATCAGGCGCCTCTGAGCGACGCCGTTCAAAACGCTGGCGGCTGGTCATCCCTTAAGGGGCTTGTCGCTACTGCTGCCCAACTCACCAATACGTTGACCGCCGATCCGCTGGCACATGTTGTGCACGGGTATCACCGCTTTCGGCGCTATGCGCCGCTCATGCTGCGGGCGCTCGATATTCACGGCGCACCGGTGGCTGAGCCGTTGCTGGCCGCGGCCAGTATCGTTGCGGGCACGGAAACGACGGCCATCCGGCCACTGACCTTTCTGCGGCGCTCCTCAAAATGGCATCGGCACCTGAAGGACGACGACGGGAACCGGCTGTGGGAGGTGGCAGTCCTGTGCCACCTGCGCGATGCATTCCGATCTGGTGACATCTGGCTCGCACATTCCCGCCGGTATGGCGATCTCAAGGACGCGTTGGTCCCTACCGAAGTCGCCCGCGCCACGCCAAAACTGGCCATGCCCTTCGAACCAGAAGCCTGGCTGGCCGATCGGAAATCTCGCTTGGCCGATGGCCTACAGCGACTGGCCCGCGCGGCCAGGGCCGGTGCTATTCCGGGAGCTTCGAGGAGAGTACCGTAAAGTGTGGGGCAGTTGAATTTTGGGATTGATGCTGGCAAGGATTTTGGATGTCATCCGCTTCTCCAATCTATCAGCTAAAGGTACGCCTTCTTGGGTTGAGCCCGATGATCTGGCGGCGTGTTTTGGTATCGGATTCGACGACACTGCGTGAACTGCACGGCATTCTTCAGGTTGCGATGGGCTGGGAGGGCATTCATCTGTTCCTCTTCGAGGTTCACGCGGTACAATACGGCTCGTTGGAGTTGCATGCTGGAAACCCGGATGTATCCTTGCAGCAGTTTGGGTTCCGCGAGAACGAACGATTTTCCTACGTTTACGATATGGGGAATAACTGGGAACACGAAATTCGTGTTGAAGCGATTAATCCGCCACCAAAGAAAACCTATCCGGCCTGCATAGGCGGTTCCGGAGCCTGCCCGCCTGAAGATTGCGGTGGTGTATATGGGTATCTTGAACGGCGGGATGAGGCTGACGGCTATGATGCCTGGAATGACATGGGCGTCATGGTTGGTTTCCTTGAAGATGTTGTAGCAGCGAACGCCCCCAATCGGCCGGTATCTGATTTCATGTCTGACGAGGTGGAAGCTGCGATGGAACGGATGGTTGCTCGCAAGCCGTTCGTCGACGGGAAATTCTCACGGGGTGCTGTGAACAAGCGGTTTCGATCCGGAGATCATCGCGACCTGATGCGCCAGCAGATGTGGTAAGGGCCGTCCGAAATGGTTCGGTTCCGGACAGGGCGTAATGATCTGTCCATAAATTATCTTGAACCTGTATCGAACAGGCGTATTATTTTGGACAACATTTCCGGACAGAATTGCAATGCTGTGACCAGAACATTCGCCTACGCCAGAGTATCGACCGTCGAACAGGACCCCGAAAACCAGATCCGGGAGATCGCTGCCGCAGGATTTGCGGTGGAGCCACACCGGATCATTACCGAAACGGTTTCCGGCTCACAGGCCATCGCACAGCGGAAGGGATTTGCGCGTCTTCTGGACAAGATGGAGCGTGGCGATGTTCTTGTCGTGACTAAGCTGGACCGGCTGGGGCGCGATGCGATCGATGTCAGTACGACCGTGGCCAAGCTGGAAGTCTTGGGCATCCGTGTGCATTGCCTCGCCTTGGGCGGCGTGGATCTGACCAGTTCTGCGGGCAAGCTGACGATGGGTGTGATCAACGCAGTTGCCCAGTTCGAGCGAGACCTTCTGATCGAACGCACGCAATCGGGGCTGGCGCGTGCGAAAGCGCAAGGCAAAACACTGGGGCGCCCATCAACCCTTTCGGCTGATCAGCAGGCGTTGGTCCGCGAAAAGATTGCCAATGGCGCGACAGTTTCCTCCATCGCACGCGAAATGGGCACCAGTCGGCAGACAATCATGCGGGCGAGAGATTCAGAACCAATATAATCAAGCAGGCAGACCCCGAAGATGGATATCGAAATCAGCGTCACAATAACTGCGCCAGATGGCACCGCTCACACGGATAGGATCGCCGCATTCTCCAAGGGCATTGAGGCTGCTGGTGACATCGGCCTGTCCATAGAGGAAGGCAAAGCCGTTCTTTTGGGCATCCAGCGGAAAGTTGTTGCCGCGCAATGCGAAGCGTTTTGTATCCAACGTGCCCGCTGTACGTGCTGTGATCGAAAGCTTCGTGGCAAAGGGCGCCGGCAAATTCGATACCGGACGGTCTTCGGTGACATCGCCGTTGAAAGTCCGCGCTTCTATTCCTGCCAGTGCCACAATGGTCCAGCCAAAACTTTCAGTCCTCTGAACGAACTTTTGCCCGACCATATCGCCCCGGAGTTGCTCTGGCTTGAGACGAAATGGGCTTCGCTTGTATCTTTCGGGGTCACGACTAACCTGCTGAAAGATGTCCTGCCGATTGATATGAGGCTAAATCCAGACACCATCCGCAGACATCTGGGGCGTGTGGCCACGCGGATGGAGGCCGAACTTTCTGATGAGCGTTACAGTTTCATTGAAACCAGTCCCCACCAGCGCGCCCAGCTTCCCAACCCTGAGGGCCAAATCACCGTCGGTATCGACGGTGGCTATGTTCGGTCTCGCGACGCGGGTCAGTCGCATTTCGAGGTCACCGTCGGCAAATCCATCCCCACAGATCGCCCGAGCCGCTATCTTGGGCTTGTCCAAAGTCATGATGACAAGCCCAAGCGGCGACTGCATGAAGTTTTGAAGGATCAGGGTTGGCAGGAAAACCATCCAGTGACATTCATGACTGACGGTGGAGACACCGTCATCCACATGGCGCGACACATGGCACCTTCCTCTGAGCATATCCTGGATTGGTTCCACATCACCATGCGCATCACCGTCATGCAGCAATACGTCAAAGGGCTTGCGCATCACAATCCCGCAGAGGCCGAAGCCATTGCCCGCCTGCTGCGCCAGATCAAAGGGTTCCTTTGGAATGGCAACCTTCACAATGGTCAGGCAGCGATCGAAGACCTTGTCATCGATCTGGAAGTTGTCGAGACGGACTATGCCAGCATCAAGGCACTTCGGAAGGCGGCGTCCGAGTTCGAGACCTACATCGCCAACAACGCCTTGATGATCCCGAACTATGCGGAAAGACGACGGTACGGTGAACGCGTTTCAACCGGCTTTGTCGAAAGCACCGTCAACACCGTTGTTGGAAAGCGCTTCGGCAAGCGGCAGCAAATGCGCTGGTCAAAACGAGGCGCGCACCTCATGCTGCAAACCCGAACCAGAGCCCTCGATGGCACCCTGCGCGCCAAGTTCGAGCAATGGCATCCGGCGTTGAAGCCTTCGTCCGAAACCGAAATGGCTGCATGATTGCCCCACACTTTACGGTACTCTCCTTCGATAGAAGACGGCACCCTTAAAATAGATCGGCTGACTGCCGCTGTCCCCGAAGAGGCGGATGCTATGGTGCTCGACCTTTACAACCGCCTGCCGGAAATCAGGATCACCGACCTCCTGCTCGAAGTGGATAACGAGATCGGCTTTACCGAGGCCTTCACCCATCTGCGCACGGGTGTTCCGTGCAAGGACAGGGTCGACATGCTGAATGTGCTGCTGGCTGAAGGGCTGAACCTTGGCCTCAGCAAAAAATGGCCGGGGCCACCAACACCCATGATTATTTCCAGCTCTCTCGCCTATCGCGATGGCATGTCGAAAGTGAGGCGATGGCACGCGCCCTGGCCATGGTGATCGAGGGACAATCTGCCTTGCCGATGGCCCAGTTCTGGGGCGGAGGTGTGACCGCATCCAGTGACGGGCAGTTCTTCCTCACCACGCGCCAAGGCGAGGCGATGAATCTGATCAACGCCAAGTATGGCCATGAACCCGGACTGAAAGCCTACACCCATGTCTCCGACCAGTTCGGTCCCTTCGCCACCCAGACCATCCCGGCCACGGTGAACGAAGCGCCCTACATTCTCGATGGCCTGTTGATGACCGAAGCTGGGCGAAGGGTCAAAGAGCAGTATGCCGATACAGGCGGCTTCACCGACCACGTCTTCGCAGTCACCGCCCTTCTGGGCTTCCAGTTCATTCCCCGCATCCGGGATCTGCCATCCAGGCGCCTCTACCTCTTTGATCCGGCATCCAGCCCGAAAGAGCTGAAAGGCTTGATCGGCGGCAAGGTCAAGGAACCCGTCATCAGCTCGAACTGGCCCGACATTCTGCGCAGCGTGGCCACCATGGTGGCCGGCGCAATGCCGCCAAGCCAACTCTTGCGAAAATTCGCGGCATATCCCCGGCAGCACGAACTTGCGGTGGCATTACGGGAAATTGGACGGGTCGAACGGACGCTGTTCATCATCGACTGGTTGCTTGATGCCGACATGCAACGTCGCGCCCAGATCGGCCTGAACAAAGGAGAGGCGCATCACGCCCTCAAGAATGCCCTGCGCATCGGACGCCAAGGCGAAATTCGTGACCGAACAACCGAGGGGCAGCACTTCCATATGGCCGGGCTTAACTTGCTGGCCGCCATCATCATTTACTGGAACACCAAGCACATCGGTCAGGCTGTCGCCGAGCGCCGTTGCGCCACCTTGGATTGCTCACCCAACCTTCTGGCACACATCTCTCCACTCGGTTGGGCCCATATCCTCCTCACCGGCGAATACAGGTGGCCAAAAAGATGAACAAAGCTCCTTAGCGTACAATTCTGCCCCCTCCGGCATCAGACCCCTTTTTTGTCTGTCGTTCTTGTTCCATGAGTGGACTCTAACGCATTGATAACATTGCGCTCATGTTCTTGTTAAATTCTTGGACTTTCGGTTCATCGGTGGATTCAAGAACTTGGCCGGTCGAGCGGGCTTAGATGATGGCTTCGAGTTGTCGATGCTGCATGCATGCGGAAGGTTTTGTTCGTAATCGCTTTTTTCTCTTGCTGTGACCGAGTCCAGAGATTGAGCAAGAGCCCAGTCCACTGATGGAATGGAAACTTCGAGCGAGAGAAGGCTGATTTTGGTTGAGTCCGCCCATGAACCTAAAGCGACAGAAGTTGTCCTGCAGTTCCTTCAATTATGTCCGATAAGGCAAACTTATCGGACATTACAGGGAACGGAATGGTGGGGCGGTTATTGGGGCGATAATCTGGATAAAAGCGCCGTTGTGAAAGAGTGCCGTGGCAAGAGGTGGGTGCCCGCAACCTTCTGAGACAGCCTTGAGACACTACCTCAAATGCCGTCCTGGGTCACCACTGCCCGGACGGAAACCTCTGAAGATGTGGCGTTTTTGTCGGGCGCGGCGCTGGCGCAACTGCATGTTGTGTTGGGCAGAGGTGAAGTGCACCACGCCTTGTTGGGCGCGCGGTTGGCGCTGCGCGCATGTTGCGGCGCGAAACATGACCGAAGCCTTTGCAGGACTCTTGCGCAGGATCGCTTTGTCAGGGCAGAGATTATCCGGCACGCTCGCTGACCAGGAGTTGTAGCGCTCCATTGTTATTGAGAACGCGAACTCTCACAATTATGCCAAATCCTTGATTGTTGAAAACAGCGTCTCGCAAATACTCATGTCCCGATTCCAGACGACAACTCGACGGGATCAGCGACCTCATTGCCGGGTCACCAAATATCGGGTCGAAGTCATCAACCCTGTCGCGTTTGCCGAAACGGTGATAATTGGCCCGATCCTGTTGAATCACGGCACACAGATCACCCAAAGGTCGGCCACTGGAGTTAACCCTGTCCAGAGGGCCAAGCCTGGCGTCGTAAACCGCGATGATATGCTGTGCTGCGGCCGGGACGGCAAGGGCCACGACGACGGCACAACCAAACAAAGTCGCTCTCATAGCCATGCCTTCTCAATATGGTTTGCCACTTTTCTAGTGAAAAGCTTCCATCCTCAACGTCCTGTAGTTTCACGCACCAGTCAAGTTTTCTGGATGGCCGGGCGATGAAGCGGGCTGACATAGCGCTAAGCCCGCCTCGTACGGCTCATTTTACATATCAACAATAATGCTGTCGCTGACAGTTCATCCCTAGCGTGACCGGCGGTTTCAGATAACCGGCATCCGGTAGGGGCGTCGCTGGTTGCCTTGATCGAAAGCAACAAATCTTGTAACGTCGAAATGGTATTTTCTATTTCATTGACTGGGGATTTATCGTGCCCGTTCCAAGAATTACACTTGCGTTCTTGTGTATTGCTGTCGCTTCAATCATCGGCATGGCCGCTCATTCCCAACCCACAGAAGTTCAATCCCGCGAGCATGCGCGCCAGGCTCTGAAACTGCTGTTGGAAGAGGGTGATCGTCTCGCAGCACTTCAGGAAGCCTTGCGCGGCTTGCCCGGCACGCCCAAGAACACCGATCTCGAAGCTTATCCAGAAGCCTGGTCGGCGTTGTGGCGGGCGTTTGCGTCCCGGAGCATCAGATTGACAGGCGCCACGCCCACCTTCGGTGCGCTCAGCCCGGACGGCATCCGCGCGGTGGTTTCCCCGGAGGTGTCTGATCCGATCACGCCCAATACGCGCCAGTCAGCGACAATCATTAACCCGCTGACCAGCAGCGTGGTCGGTGTTCCGATCCTGTCGCAAAACCCAATGCCCGGCGGCCTTATCGGGGCGGCTGGGCTTTCGGTTTCGCCAGACGGACGACTGGTCGCGATCTCGTTCGTCGGCGACAAGACCACTCATATAGTCAGGCTCGCAGACGGGGTGATCCTGACCAGCTTCCCGGCGATCAGTTCCCGGGGTGCGTTTTCACCTGACAGTCACGCCATCGCTTTCAACGCCGTACCGCCCGGATCGCTGTCAAATGCGCCGCATCTCCTGGAAGTTCGAGATACGCAAAGCGGTGCCGTGGTTTTTGAAACGTCATTGCCACCCCACTCGTCGTTGGCCTGGATTTCGGGATCGGAGTTCGTTGTCGCCTCCCCCTCCGGCGACATATCGTTCAATGCCCGCGCCAGCCTCATGGTGATCAATACGTCCGGTGAAGAATATCCGATCGCCAATGATCAGGAAATTACGATGGGCAGGGTGATCGCTTCACCCACCATGTCGGCATTCTTGATCCAATCCGAGCAACGGACGGACCTGTTTGAAATCACCGGCACGCGGCGGGCAACTTTGCCGCCAGCCTCGGGCGGAGCCACTTTTGTCCGGAATGGAACAGTCGTTGCCATTCCGCGCTGGCCGGAGTCAGAGCGGATTTCCGATATGCAGGTCGAGACCTACGCGCTCGATGGAACCCGACTGGACACACAACCTTCCGATCATGCGGTATTCGAACAATTCCTGTACGGACCAACCGGTCAGATTCTCGGTACCCTCAGCCATATGATGCAAGGCTCACCCTATGAAGGGATCAGCAGCCCCTCCGGTCTTGATCTGCATGAGGCCGCGGTCGCACTGGTTGGCAAACCGACAGTCCAGGGGGACCCTGAGGTTGATGCCACCCTTCAGATATCCGAGGATTTTGCCCGCAAGGCAGAGAGATTGTTGCAATCCGGCGACCGTCAGGGAGCCATGGCCGCCGCGCTGAAAGGTCTGCCTGCCGACCCTGCGGAGGACGATTTCGTGCGCTATCAGGCCGCACATCTCCTGCTCTACCGGGCGGTTGCATCTCGGACACTTCGCCTGCCATTGGACAGGGCGAAAGGGACGGTTGTTGCACCGACCGGCGAGGTTCTGGCGATTAGCGGCGAAGCGCCGGCGCTCTATTCAACCTCGGATGGCAGATTGATATCACAGCTCCTGCGCGACGACGCAAGCACCTACGTCTCGGCAACCCATCCCCACTTCTCACCGTCAGGCGACCTTCTGGCGCTGGCAGAAAACCAGCAGCCCGTTCTGCACATCCATGACGGCCGGACAGGCGCGATCGTGACCACGATCACATTCTCGGGTGTTGGCACAGGCTCCTCCGCCTATTCTACTACGCTTGACCCGGTCGGCTTTTCTCATGACGCAGACGCCTTTGCCGTCCTGTCCCGCAACGCTCTTTTCATTGTGTCGACGCAGGATTGGAGTGTTGCTGAGTTCGACTTCCCAGGGCGGACAAAACCGTATGCCTCCTGGCTGCCGGACGGGCGCTTGGTGATGATTGAGCCCATCCACTCCCCGGGCGGCGGGCCGGTGGCCCAATTGTATATTCACGATGGCAGGACTGTCACACCGATCCACGAAATACTGTCCGATCCCGACGGCTTGCGCAGTACGCCCGTCTCCATGCACGCATCACGGCAAGGCTCCGCACTCATTGCCGAAGATGGAGACTCCAGCGATGACCGGACAGTGATATTTGATGGTGACGGGCAGGTGCGGGCTGTTGCGACGGGGCATGACGGGTATGTGCATTTCGTCCGCGACGGAACTGCGATTGCCTATCGGGACCTCCGCGGCGATATCGGCAAGAGCCTGGCCATCCATTCTCTCACAGGAGAAAACCTTACACCGCAACTTGAGGATTATCCCGTGTTCGATCAGTTCGTTTTCAACGAGAGCGGAGAAATCAAGATAGGCGGTGCCATGACCCCTGGCGCACCGCTGTTCCGTGGCGAAGGCACACCCAAAGGGCGTGCGCTGTTCGATCTGGCGGTTTCACTTCTTCCTGAAGATGTCTTGACAGAGGTCAAAGCACGGAGGATTGAACTCGAATGACGAGGCTTCCATTGTGGACCGGGGCAAGGAGGCCGCCTGTGGCCGCCAAAGCCATCGACAGCTGATCTGCTGAACCCCTGTCGCTTGTATCAAGCAGCCTCGACCATCCCTGGCAGTGTCTTCGACTTCTACATTGGCAATCGTCTCAGCTATACGTAACTGTTCCGGTAGCAGGAAATCACGAGACTGCCATGACCGTTGAAGATCATCCTTTTGCCTGGGCGGACCGCATCGACCCGAACAACCTGAGCTCTGGGGCCCGGATGGAGGGATACTACAACCACAACTACCGGGTCGAGGAGGGCGGGACCGTCTATCTCTACCGCAAACCGATCCCGAACAGCGCGGTGATGGACCTGCGTTGCATTTCGGAAGTCCCGGTGCTGCGCTTTCTCGAAAGCGTCGGTTTCGACGCCCCCCGGTTGCTGTATCAATCGGACGCGGAAGGCTTCTTCCTCCACGACTGGATCGATGGCGTGTCGCTCAACGATGTCTATCCGGACCAGGAACAAATGTCCGATTGGATACCTCGTGAGATCGCCCGGCAAATGGCGGCGCTGCATCGCTTTGACCCGGAGCCTTTCGCCGCTGCTTGCGCCGATCTTGGTGCTTCCCCCGATTGCGGGGCCTTCTTTCGAGCACACTATGAATTTGACTGTTCGGTACATGCCCGTCTGTTCCCTGAGATGGCGGACATATATCGAAGCCTGGGTATCCCGGATGCACCTTTTGCTGGCCTCGACGAACTTGCCGTCGCGATCGGCACCCGACCGTTCTGCCTCTGCCACAGCGATATTCACCGCAAGAACGTTCTGATCCGACCACGCGATAAGACCCTCACCCTGCTCGACTGGGAGTTGGTGCTTGTGGGCGATCCGGTCTACGATATCGCCGTGCATTTCCACAAGACACGCTTCACCCCGGATCAGGAGGCGCAATTCATCAAAGCCTACGCCGAGCGAAGCCCGTTGACCCTGACGCCTGGTGACATCAGGAAAGAGGTGGATGTCTACCTACAGCTCGAGCGCGTGAAATCCGCCATCATCGACGCCTGCCGAGTCAGGGGCGACCTTCGTTCTGGAAAGTTCGTGGGCGAAGCTGCCGAACGCGAAGCCGCCCGCTATGCCCGCAAACTCGACAAAGCCCGCACTGTGTGGTGTCGAGATCAGGCATTGGAACCTAGCGATCCGAGATGGATATTCCAAATGCTGGTTCAGCAATTGTGACCTGTAAGGTGTTGCATGTCACAGAGAACTGACCCGGTGGGGGTGCGGACGAAAAGTTGGACTATTTTGGAGATAGTCCATGTACAGCTACGAAGAGCGACTGCGCGCGGTTAAGCTTTATATCAAGCTCGGCAAGCGCGTGCAGGCCACCATCCGTGAATTGGGGTATCCAACGAAGAACGCCCTGAAAGGGTGGCATCGTGAATACGAACGTCTGCAGGACTTGCCGATACGATCGGCGCCGCGCACGCCTAAGTTTTCGGCGGCACAGAAGCAGGTGGCGTTAGAGCATTATGCAACCCATGGCCGCTGCATCTCATGGACGCTGCGCGCTTTGGGCTATCCTGGCCGAGCCACCCTGACGGCTTGGGTGCGCGAGGCCTTTCCTGACACGATGACGATCTCCAATGCGACATATGGCCCAGGAAATCACTCTGACGCCGTGAAGCAGGCTGCCGTGGTCGGGCTATATAGTCGTCAAGAAAGTGCCCAGGCCTTGGCCAAAAAGTTCGGAGTTAGTCGGCCGACGCTCTATGCTTGGAAAACTCAGATCCTTGGCCCGGAGGCTCCTGCCATGATGAAACGCAAGAAGAGCGCCCTTCACCCAGAGCTTGAAGAGTTGGAGCGTCAGCGTGAAGCCCTGCAGCGCGACATCCGCGAACTACAGATTGAGCATGATCTGCTCAAGACTGCGAGTGAAATGATAAAAAAGGAACTTGGCGGCGATCTGCGGAACCTGAGCAATCGGGAAAAGGCCATGCTCATCGTCGCCCTAAAAAATCGGTATAAGACACCAGCGCTGTTGGCTCGGCTGGGTCTCGCGCGCAGCTCTTACTTTTACCACCGCGCTCGCATGAATCTGGAAGATAAGTATCTTCCCATTCGACAGGCCATGAAGGAGGCTTTCGAAAGCAACCATCGCTGCTACGGCTACCGTCGCCTCAAAGCATATATGACGCGGAAATCCATCTCGATCTCCGAAAAAGTGGTGCAGCGCCTGATGAAACAGGAAGCTCTGATCGTCCCAAAGCCGAAGCGGCGGCGTTACAGCTCATATCTGGGAGAGATTAGCCCTGCACCTGAGAATATCATCAACCGAGAATTCCAGCCGGCAGCGCCAAATGAGAAATGGCTAACCGATATCACCGAGTTCCACATCCGAGCAGGTAAAGTCTATCTTTCCCCGATCATTGATTGCTTCGACGGCCTCGTCATAAGTTGGACCTAGGCTCAGGACTCGTTGTCGGTTCATAGCCAGAACATGACGGTTGCTGCGAGGGCGATGGCTGACAGGAAGACCTTCGGGCATCTGTCGTATCGCGTCGCGACACGTCGCCAATCTTTCAGGCGACCGAACATGATCTC
>NZ_FWYD01000015.1 GCF_900176485.1 Primorskyibacter flagellatus | reverse complement strand
TCTGCGCCGTCCAAGGTCACCGATATTGAGGCCTTGATCGACGGGTTCCACAGCGAACACCAGCGCGAATTCAACTTCCGCCGGGATGACGCACCGGTGTCGATCTTCCGTGTGGGGCTGACGGCGACGGGTATGGTTCCCAAGGCCGAGCTGCAAAAGCACGAGGTGAGGAAGAACAAGCCCAAGACCGACAAGACACGCGATGTCTGGTTTGACGGCAAGGCCCACACGGCGATGATTTTCGAGCGTGAAAACCTGACCGCCGGTGCGACCTTTGATGGCCCCGCCATTGTCGAGCAGTTCGATTCAACCACCGTAATTCCGCCGAACACGACTGCTGAAGTCGATCAATACATGAACATTCTCATCCGAGTGCAGGAGTAATACTATGAGTGATTCAAAAGCCCTAGATCCCGTCACGTTTGAAGTTCTCAAGAACTCCTTCATCACATCCGTTGACCAGATGGCCGAGCAGATGCTGCGCACCTGTTACTCCTTTGTGATCTACAACCGAGACTTTTCTAACGCGCTGCATGATGCCGAAGGCAATTCGGTTGCGCAGGGCAACGATGACATCGCGGTGCACGTCGGCACGCTGCACTTTACCTGCAAAGACGTTATTCGCGTCTTCAAGGGCGACATGATGCCCGGCGATGTCTACGCGATCAACGATCCTTACGCAGGTGGCACGCACTTCAGCGATGTCCGTCTGGTGCGGCCGATCTTTGATGAAGACGAGCTGATCGGGTTTTCGCAGTCAAACGGGCACTGGTCTGATCTGGGTGGCTCTGTGCCCGGTTCGTTTGATGTGACGGCGAAAGACATGTTCCGCGAGGCGGTTCGGATCACACCTGTCCGGCTATTCCGTGCCGGCGATTTTTGTTCCGACGTTGCCAACCTGATCGCAAACAACACACGCGACCCCGCGTCGATTATCGGTGACATCCACAGCCAGGCACAGGCCACGCAGGTGGCCGAACGTGAAATCCTGCGGCTGGTGCGAAAGTACGGGCGCGAGCAGGTCAAGCAGGGCATGAACGAGGTGCAGGACTACGTTGAACGCGCCGTGCGCCAGCGTATTGCGGCGCTGCCCGACGGCACATGGAAATCCGTCGACTACATCGACCGGGACCCGTCAGGTGGCGAGGGGATGATCCCGATCCACATCAAGATGACAATCAAGGGTGATCAGATTCACTACGATTTCGAAGGCAGCCACCCGACGATTGGTTCGATGTACAATTCCGCGCCGGGAGCCACATTCTCGGCTGTCGTCGCGGGGATGAAGACCTTCTTTCCTGACCTGCCGTTGAACTCCGGCTTCTATCGGATGCTCTCTGTCGCTGCGCCGGAAAATTCGGTGGTCAGTGCCCAGTGGCCCACGGCGGTCACCGGCTTCCTGATGCCGTTTGAAAAGATCATGAACTCGGTTTTCGAGATGTGGTCGGAGATCATGCCGGAGCGCGCCATCGCCTGTGCATTCAACCTTGAATACCTGTTGGCGGGGGGCACGGACAAGCGGCGCGAGGAGGACTCTACATTCTTGTTCTACGAATGGCTCCCCGGCGGTTGGGGCGGACGGCGCGGTAAGGATGGCAGCGACGTCACCACAGCCTGCTTCGGAACCGGGCTCATGTCTCAGTCCAACGAAGGCAACGAGCGGGTCAACCCGACCCGGACGCTTGAATTTCAGATCAAAAAAGACAGCGCAGGCCCGGGCAAATGGCGCGGAGGGACAGGGGTGCAGAAAACCTCCCTGCTTCTGGAAAGTGAAAAATCCGTCATGTCCTATGTCTGCGACCGCGAACGCGCCGTCGTCTGGGGTGTTGATGGCGGTTTGCCCTCCATGCCGCATGGTCTGACCATCAAACGCGCCGGCTCGGACACGCACGAATGGCTTGGGTCTGTCTTCTCTGACTTCCCGATGTATTCGGGAGATGAGTTTGCGCGCCCGACCGCGGGGGGCGGCGGCTTTGGCGACCCACTTGAACGCAAGACAGAGGCTGTTCTGACGGATGTGGTGGATGACTATGTCTCTATCAAACGAGCCGCGTTGGACTATGGCGTTGTGATCAAAGAGATTGATGCGGACTTGTGTGAATATGAGGTCGATGAGGCCGAGACCGAGAAACTGCGGGCGCATATTCGTGAAAACCGCGTGGCTTGGGCCCGCATTGATCCTGAAAAGGTTGCCGAGATGTATCGCAAAGGCGAGATCGACGCGATGGACGCCGTGAGACGCTATGCGGTGATCCTGGATTGGGAAACCGGCGAGCCGCTGCCCAAGACGATCGAACAGTTCCGCGAGAGTTTCGAGCGGCGCAGCGTGGCGCACTGGACCTAGTGAGCATCACCAGGACCCACAGCCGCCATCGGTTGGCGGCTGTGGCGCACAACGGTCGGAACAGGAACGCGAAGGATAAGATTTTGTCATTGGAACTGGAATCAATCAGCGTTGCGTTTGGTGGCTTCAAGGCTCTGGATGACGTGACGATTTCGCTAAAGAAGGCGGAAATTGTCGGGTTGATCGGCCCCAACGGAGCAGGCAAAACCACCTGCGTCAACATCATCACAGGCTTTCAGGACCCCACGTCAGGCACGGTCATGCTGGATGGGCAGGACATCAACGCCAAAGCGCCCTATGACATTCGCCGCCGGGGTCTTGCGCGCACGTTTGCGTCTCCTTTCCTCGCGAATGAGAGCGATCCGATCTCTACTGGCTTTGCGGGCATAATCGCTTCCTCTCTACTCTATTCGCTGAATTCGTGGCCCGCTTCCGGATCATCAAGGCCCGATACCTGCAGCGTTTCCCTGACGATAAGGTTAGGCAGGTCCATCCCGGCGAAATTCGGGCCATGCTGATTAATCCAGGCCAGGCAACCTTCCTTGTCCAGATCGTCGCGCGCAATCTTCTCATACAAGGCCACCGCAGACATGCGGGAAAGCCCTAGTTCCATTAATGAGAGAAGCGTGATGCTGGAGACGCCAAACTCAAGCGCTATCCCGATGTCAAAGTCTTCATCAATCAGGTCCTCGCGCTCGGCTTCAGTCAAGAACAGGCGGAGGACATCCATATAGGCGGAAATATACTTCGGTGCCTTGAATCTTGCTGTCTCTTCCACCATGCTCATCGTTTCGCGAATGAGCACTGGAAGCTTGAACGATCTGTTGTTTCGTTGCTGATACTCTATACGCTTCCTGATAATTGCAGCCAAAGACAATCCTTTCAGCCACTCGACAACCACGAGCGCGTGCAGGGGAATGAGACTGTCTGGCAGGAAGACAGGATACAAATTTGCGTTAATCCGTCGCATGACGGTGACGTACCTGTCGTACGCATCGACGCTTTCCGAAGGCGCGAGCAGCAGATTTTCGATATTGCCTTCGTACTTTCGAAAAGCTTCCAGCAAACGCTGCAGGCCCACCGCGCTGACGCCTGGATGTCTTACTAGAACATCCTGCGTAATATTGATCAGCGCCGAAATACCTTCGAGGCTTCTATCGAGTTTCCGGAGCGCATCTGGAGAATGCCGTTTCGCAAATGCGGCATCGGAAAGCGTACCAAGACGAATATATGTATTGAGGAGGTAAGCCCCGACCTGTTCGAATTCTTCGCCTTGCGCAAGATCGGCCAAAGAGTCGATGTTTCTGTTCTCAAGATACGCAGCCAGTTCATCGGTGGAAGATATAACGACGTCAGTTTCTCTCTTGATCGGGTAGCGTGAGCGCTTCGGCACGCCGACGGGCCATGCTTTTTCATCCTTTGGATCGATACAGATAATATTGCCTTGGAATTCGTTTCCCCAGCGACCGGCCCGTCCCGCGAGGTTCCAGAAGTCGTGCGGCTCCATCGGGTTCCCACGGCCCTTCCGGGGACCGCGCACAACGATGGTCCTGCAAGAGAGATTTACTCCTTCAATCAGCGTCGAGGTGCAGGCAAGAAATCTTATCTTGCCGTCGCGGAACAGCCTCTCAACCTCGGTGCGGATGAGAGAGGGCATGTTTCCATAGTGAAAAGCGACACCACGTTCGACCAGCGGCGCGAGCTGATAATTACGGTGGACCCCTTTGCGGGCCAGATCAGCCAGGTCCAGCAATTCCTGATCATCTGTCTTCTCCGAGCCTTCCAACTGGCTGATAAGGAGCGCGACGTCCTCCGCTTCAGCCGCGCCGTTGCAGTAAACCAGTGTGCCGCCGCGACCGCCTGCCGCCGCTGCGATAAACGCCAGCCTTTTTTTCAGGCCCGCAGGCTTGTTTGACAGTTTAAGCGTGCCCAGTGGTATGGGTGAATCGCCCCAGACAAGGTCCAGCGACCACTCCTTGGGCTTCCGAGGCACTTGCTCGGCTAGGATCACGTTCTGCAGAACGGTTGGCATATCGGTATTGACCGACGTTTTCGGCATATCGTTCGGCGCATCCTCAAGCAGTTCTCCGGGATTTTGTGTCGAAGGACTTACAAACACGACCTTCATCATCGGGTTCTGCCGAGACACCCGCTCGATTGCATCCTGCAGTATTACACCACGCTGATTGTCTCCGATCTTGTGCGCTTCATCAACAATGAGAAGGTCTACACTGAAGTCCTCCCCGAGAAGATTGACAAGCAGGTGCAAACGCTCCTGCGTGAATACGAAGACGGCTTTCTTGTCTCCCGTCGTAGATGAGAAATAAACTTCCGTCAGCGGTAGCGACGTGATCTCGATGCCGGTGTCCGACTGACATAGCTCCTTCAGACTGAGTTCAATCTCACTCACCAAAGCCCGGGTTGGGGCAAGGTAAACGGCGATCTTTGTCTTGCTCGTGCGAACGTGATCGAGCAGCCACTGCAAAACGAGGTAAGTTTTTCCGGACGCGGTTGGCGCGGACGCTGAAAGCCAGCCGGCGCCGGAAGAGGCGCCCGCCCATAGTTCTTTCTGAAAATCGTTGACGCCTATCCATTTTCCGCTCGATTCAAGGAGTATCGAGTCCTCGAAACGTCTTCTGTTGGCTTCAAGGCGCATCGACACGCCCAGTCTGCCCTCAAGATCGGGAGCGATCCGGTTTCGCAGTATTGCCAGCTCGACGGACCTGCGATTGGACAGCTTTTCGAGGAGGACAGCCCCCGCATCCCGCACTTCCGGCGAAGTTTCGAGTGTGACGGCAGCGGTTGCGATCCGCAGCGCCGCCTCCTGATGCGTTCGTTCGGTTGATCTGGCCAAAAGGCTTCCGGCCAAAAGAAGCTGCTGCCAGTCAAAGCTCTTCTTTGGGTCAGCGGATTCATGGATTGCGTCCAGATTTGTTATCTCAGTCGCCACTGTGATCTGAGTCAACCTGATAATATCATCACGAAGCGCCTCACCCGACAGCCAATCAAAGAGTTCGGTATCTTTCATTTCTTAATACCCAGCGCCTTAAGGAACGATGCGCGAAACCCATCCGCCGAAGGCACTGGCACACAGAAAAACTGAATGTCGAATTTGTCGAGTTTCTCCACCGATAGTCTGTTCTTTACATTCTTCACCCATTTTTCCATTTCGTCATTCGCCGCCTTCAGGATGTCCTCCCCGATGCCTTTTGCATCATCTTTCGGATAGAAATCCGCATCGAAGGCGATAAGCGCGATCCCGCAATATTCGACCCTGTTCGATAGCGGTGAGGTTCGGTCGAAATATTTCCGGAATGCGGCCGTAAGTTCCGGATCACTGAGATCGGCTTTGTCGCTGAGGAGCACGAGATCCCGCTCGCGATCAGCGCCTTCGTGGTCCGTCTCCACGAGGAAAGGGGCAAGTGATGAAAGGCAATCTCTTATGGCCGCTGTAGGGTCGCCATACACCTTTGACTCGCCCCAGAAAAGTTTGAGAAGGCCGTTTTCGTTTACGGAAGCATAGACGCCGTCCGCACCATGATAGTGCATGTGAGAGTCGGTCTTAAGGTCCATCTTACAGAGCACCTGAGGAACCTTGAGAAAGCGCTCTGCGAGTAGGAAGAGCAGCATCTCGCCGCCTTCGCCAGTATTGGCAAGGTCCGTAAAAGTGCCGATTGCCTCGTGGTGCAGGGCTGCAACCGCGCTTCCGGACTTGAATCTGGCGTCCCGCGCCCGCGCATCATCCAACCGCGATTTCGGGACGGCATAATCGATAATTGAGTTGCGCATAAATTCCGCAAGACGCTCCGGCTTGACGCGTCCGTTCCCATCCACAGTCAGGCAATGACAGTGGAGACGGGCCACGCAATCTTTCAAGAGCACGTCCCGTTTAACAAGCTGGAGATGAACACCCAACTCTTCTGGATCGCCCGAAACTATATTAACCAAATCTTCTGGAAGTACTTGAGTCAGTGGTCGCCTCCTTTCGTTTTAGGGTGGTTGTGCCGACCCCGCTGCTGCTCGCATAGAGAGTATCATACGTAATTCAAATAGTTAGGTTTTTCTTCGCGCTGCGGTCAAAGAAATTGTGCGATACTCCTTCAACGCCCCAAGGTCCGGAGTGTCACCGCTGCCCGTTGATAATACGTCAGCTGTCTCCTTTTGGCGTGAACGCTACACTTCGCCTTGCGGAAGTTCAGTTCAGCGTTGCAAACGGCTGCATCGCGCCGTCTATGTCGGTAGTTTTCTCGACCCCGGCAGATAGAACTCCGTAATCCCCCGCTTCCCCTCGGCCCGCCCGAGCTGGACGATCACATCGATGGATTTCCGGATGTATTCCCGAACCTCGGCAAAGGTCAGTGGTGTGCCGGCCTGCAGCACCATGATCGCCAGTCGATCGATTGCGAGTTCTGCGGTTTCCGCGTGGATGGTGGAAACCGACCCGCCATGGCCGGTGTTGATGGCCTCGAGGTAGGTCAGGGCCTCGGCACCGCGCAGCTCGCCGACGATGATCCGGTCAGGTCGCATACGGAGGGAGGCTTGAAGGAGAGCGTTGGCGCTGCGTTGCGAACCGGCACCGCGGTCGGCAAGGAGGGCGACGGTGTTGGGCTGGCCGGGGAAGAGCTCAAAAGCGTCTTCGATGGTGATCAGCCGCTCGTGCTCGCTCACATGGGTCAGGAGGTGGCGGGCGAACGTGGTCTTCCCGGTCGAGGTGCCGCCGCTGATCAGGACGTTGAGCCGCGCCTCGACCAGAGTCTGCAGCGCGGCCTCAAGGTTCTCCTCCGCTAGACTGGCGATGTTTTTCATCTTCTCCGCGCGGAGGGCGTCGAGCGAGACGGCCTTGCCGAAGAGATAAGCCGGGGCGTAGTCCCTAATGCTGCCAGAGGCGAAGAGGCGAATGGTGATCGAGGCACCGCGATCGATGGCGGGCGGCACGGCGACCTGGACCCGAAGCGGGCGGCCCGCATATTCCACCTTGCCGGAGACGAGGGGGTTCTTTTCAGAGACGCGGGCCTTGGCATCGCCGACGATGGTCTGGGCCATGTTGAGGGCTGTGGTCCGATCCACGGTCTGACCTTCGTGGCGCATGCTGGCATCCCCCGCGACCTCGAGCCAGACCTTGCCGTCGGGGTTGATCGCGATCTCGACCACGTCGTCACGCCGCAGGAGATCGCGGAACGGGTCGAGATAACGCTCGAGGTATGAGGCTGGCGAGGCCTGATCCATCAATTCGGTGATTCCGGTAATATTGAACCTGGTTTCGCTGCCTCTCGCCTGCGGCTCGAACGCGAAACCTGATGCTTCTTTTTCATTGTGAACCGGAACCCCCGTAGATCACCACATCCCGGTCCACGAGCACGGTGACCGAGGCGCCCTGATCGACATAGATCGTCGGCGCGATCGAGACCTGATCGGCGATGACCGACCCGACAGCGTCCTGCAGGTCGCTGCTGACATCGCCCAGGACAATGCTTGTCGTCTCGTTGTTGGCACTCTCCGCCGCCACGGCAGGCGCCGCCCCGATCACGGAAATCAGCGCCGCCCCGCCGAAGCGCTCGGCAAACTTGGTGTCGACGAGACCAGTGAGGCCCGAGCGGCCAAGCTGGTCGCCGCCCACAGCGGCGATTTCCATCGAGGTGCCGTCCGGGGTCAGGACGCGGGTCCAAAGGATCAGGATGCGCTTCTGGTGCATTTCGATCCCGGAGCGGTATTGGCCAAAAAGGCGGGAGCCCCGGGGGATCAGGATCCGGTCTCCGGAAAACGCCAGCACCGGCTCGGAGACCACCGCGACAACGGAGCCGGGCAGATCGCTGTTAATAGCGGTTTGCAGCGCCGCCTGGATGACGGATCCTTGGGTCAGCGTGCGTTCGGGATGGATGAGGCGGGCGGCCTCCTGCACCTCGAGCGGTCGCGCACTCTGCAAGAACTGCTCGTTGCCCGAGAGGGCCGGTCCACTTGCGCCAGCGGCGGCAGGATCGGCCACCGCCGCGCCACTCGCACCACCACGTGGACCGTCCGCATAGACCACGGCGGGGGATTTGATCTGGGCAGTCAGAAGCTCCTCGGCGATGCGTTCGGCCTCGCGCAGACGCTGCTCCTCTTCCTGACGCCGGCGTTGTTCGAGAAGGCGCTGATCGGCGATCACCCCTTCGCGATCGAGCTCGGCCTCAAGCCCCTCGCGCTGCGCCCGTTCGGCATCGAGCATGGCCTGCAGCCCCTCGATGCGAGTCTCGGTCTGGCGTTGGAGGTTTGCCAGCTCGGTTTCCTTTGCGGCGAGCGTTGCTTCGAGCGCGGCCTTTTGCTCGTCGAAGGCCTCGCGCAGGTCCGCGACAGCGGATTGGATTTCCGAGTTGCGGGCAGCCTGGCTGGCGGCGAGGGCTTCGCGGAGCTTGGCGATTTCGGCCAGCACCTCGGCGCTCGGTTCCGGGGCAGGGGCGGCGGGCACGTCGAGCGCTTCCTCGACGGCGATCAGTGCGTCATTGACCCGTTGCTCGGTCTCGTCGGGCGGAAACTTCAGCCGCCCGCCGGAGCCGGGGCGGCGGTCCTGAAAGGTCTCGACATCGGAGGTCTCAAGCGCACTGTCACCTTCCTGCAGACCGGTGGCCAGAAAATACGCGACCCCGGCCCCGCCAAGGGCGAGGGCGGCCGCGAGCGCGCCGACCCCGAGGCTGTTTCCGCGGGGCTTGGACTTGCCGCGCTGGCTGAACTGGTCGAGACGGTCCTGAAGGTCGGGAGGGGTTTGTTCGGCCATGGTCAGTTGCTCACGTAGATGGCGCTCTCGTCGCGCCAGGCGCAGATCGCCTCATCGCCGATACGCAGCGACCAGTAGGTGTTCACCCCAAGCACCCGGACCGTGTTGCCTTGCTGGGTCCAGTTGACCGTGCGCTCACGGCCCTGGTCATCGGCCTTGAAGAGGGCGGGCTGGCGACCGTTTTCCGGGATGACGAAGTAGGTATAGCGCCCGTCGTCATAGATATGGCTGGGGCGGAAATCACCTTCGCCCGAGACGCGGTAGTTGTAGTTGCGGGGCGCCTCAAAGCCTTTGGGCTGGGTAGCCGCCGTCGCTCGACGTTCCTCATCGGGGTAGCGGAAGCGGACTTCGAAGAACATGCCGGTGCGGTTCGGGATCGAGCCTTCGCGCAGGTGGAAGGAATAGGTGCGTCGGTTGGTGATCACCGTCATGTTGGTGGAGGCATTGGCCACATGCGGTTTGATGGTCAGCACATTGCCAAGCTCTGGGATCGGATCGACCTGGAAGCTTTCGGTGTCGCCGACGATCACGGCCTCGAAGCGCTCGCCCGCCCCGAAATGGATCGTGGTCGAATGCCTCAGATCGGTTTCGATCCGATAGACCTGGTTTTCACTATAGACGGCGGTGCGGATGCGGATGTCGAGCGGGCCGCCTTGCGGCGTGGCCTCGGCGTTTGCGGCAACAGGAAGGGCAAGCGCCAGGAAAAGCGCGGGCAGAGATTTCATCTTGGTCAGTTCTCCAGAGTCTCGGCGTCGACGCGGTAGGAGGTCACCACGAAGCCCAAGGGGTTGGCCCAGACGTCCTGAAGGCGCTGGCGGGTTTCAGGTTGGAAGTCATAACCAACGGTAGCGACATAGGACCGGGTGACGGTGCGGGTGTCGCGGGGACGGCGCAGCGTGCGGGTGAAGCGGACCTGGGCCACGCCGCGCTCGATCTGGTTCACGGACTTGATCACCACCTCGATCTTGGCGTCGCGGCCATAGACGGTGATCGGGTAGTCTTCGTTGGTCGAGGACCAGAGATCGCGCAGCGTGCGGGCGGCATCGCCATCGGAACGGTTGAGCACCGAGTTGATACGCTGCTCGCCATCGGTCAGGTCATAGGTTTCCCGATCATCGACATAGGCCACGAGATTGGCCTGGATGATGGCGTCGCTCTCGGAAAGCGTCAGCGCCTGTACGGCGGCGACCCGGTCCATCTCTCCGGTTTCCTTGTCGACCACGACGACGAAGGTCTCGGTCGATTTGAGTGGAAAGAGGCTCGCGCCCGCGACCATGCCGGCAACACCAACCAGCACGCCTGCCGCCGCAACGAACCAGGCGAAACGCTCACGCCGTCTTGGCCCGTAGATGAAATCCGCCTCGAAAGCGTCGCGGTCAGGCGCGGAGGAACTGGTCACAAGCTTCTTCAAAGTCGTCGTCTTTCACATCAGGGTTTGCGGAAGGCCTTGGCGGCGGAGAGAAGCGCGCCGGGGCTTTGCCGGATCAGCTCGCCGGTCTTCACCACACCCGCATTGGCCATCTGGTTCAGCTCATGCGGGGACTTGCCGGTGACGAGGCGCGAGGTTGCGCCCGCGCCATACTCCCGTGTGTTCACGAACCCCTGGCGCGCAAGGCCCGTGAGACCGACGGCATTGGACGCGATGCCGACGACACCGGTGAGATTGGAGGCGATGTAGGGCACCGAGGCCATGATCCCGGCGCTGAGGATCAGAATGACGAGGAAGGGCAGGATCAGGCTGACGGTTTCGACATCGCCCGGATCGGCGGAGGCGTCCCCGATCGCTTCGGCGATGGCGACGATGATGCCCGCGGCGCCTGCTGCGGCGACCGGCATGAGCGCGTAGCCAATGGTGGCGCGGGTCCAGGCCTCGAAGAGGGACTGGGTCGGTTTGAACAGCGAGGTCACGATCATGAAGGGGGCGATGACGATCATCAGCGCGAAGACGATGCGGGCGAAGGCGATGATCCCTGCGGTGACGGCGGCGAAGACGGCGGAGAGGACGAAGAAGATGGCACCCAGAACCGCGCCGAAGACCCAGCCCGCGCGGTCGCCGATCGTATCGCCATAGGCGGTGATGCGGGCGACCATATTGTCGAGGCTCTCATAGACCCCTGCCTCGTCGCCCGAGCCGGTAAGCGCCAGGATCGAGGCGCCCACGGAGTCGGGCACGCGCGTGACGATGTCATAGATGACGCTGAAATTATCCCAACTCTGCGCGAAGATCCCGACCAGGGCCACTTTCATCCCGAAGGCAAACCCGGTTCCGAAGGGCAGGGGGCGGAGCTGCATGACCGCGTTGATCCCGAGGAGCACGACAAGGAGCGTCGCGCCCGCCGAGATGACATTACCGACCGAGGCCGCCGAGGAGATAAAGCCGTCCTGCGCCACGGTGTTCACCGCGGCGTCGACTTGGCCAAGGATGTCGCGAATGACCCCCATTTACTCCGCACAGGCCTCCACAACTTGCGCCTCGAGCGCGTCCGCCTTGGCGTAGAGCTCGAGCACGTTGAAGGGCAGGCGCGGGTTGTCCGAGGTCTGGAACCGGGGCAGGGCGGCAAGCGCCTGATCCCAGGCGAACTGATCCAGCAGGCAGGTGCAGGTTTCCGAAGCGAGCGCCTCTTCGGCAATCAGGATGCGCAAGATCGCGCGGTAGCCATTGCGCAGATAGGCGGTTTCGGCCAGATCGGTAGGGGGTTTCGGAACACGACATTCATCCGTTTGATCCCGCGCGATGGCCATCGAGTTGAAGGGCGTGTCGCCGGAAGGGTTCGTGCTCGGGGTCTGGGCCGACGCAGCATTGTGCAGGATGCTCAAGACAAGGGCGGCGAGACCGAGCGCCCGGCCTGGAGCCAAGCTGCGGGTCATGGTTTGCCTCATGGATCCACCGCCATCGAGCGGAACTTGCGCTCATCCGCGAGGGTCGCGGCATCGACAACGCCAAGCTGGCCGGCACTCACGCCTTGCGCCGCTTCCAGCCGCCAAATCTGGGTCAGGATGATGCCAAGCTCGGCGGTGACGCGGGTGTTGAGATCGACGGCAGCCTTCAGCCCGTCCTGATCGTCGATGAGCCCGACCATGGTCTCGAGCCGCTCAAGGCTTTGGCCCGCTTCTTCGTGGCTTTCCTGTGCCGCGACGGAGAGCATGGCGCTGGCCCCGGCGGAAGCGGCGATGCGGTTATCGGCGGGCTCATCCGAGCCAGAAAGCGTGCTCAGGCGTTCCGAAGTAAACCCGCTGCCCGAAAGCACCCGTTCGACCGAGGCCGAGAGTTCTGCACCCGGATTGAAGCCGCTGAGAAAATCGCCGCTTGCCAGCGATTGTGCGGTATTGAGGGGCGCCACCAGCTTGCCGCGCAGCGCTCGGAATTCTTCGACCGTGGCGAAGAGTTCTCCGAGCCCGCTGCCTTCAATGAGCGAGGTCAGTTGCGCCTCGAGGTTCGTGAGCTGCGAGAGCTGGGTTTCCAGTTCCAGCCGCATTGTGGCGAGCTGCTGCATCTGGACATTCAGGTCCTCGGCCATGTGTTCGAGCTGCGCCACGAGTTGACCAAGCTGCGAGCCATCAAAGGTTGGGACGCCCTGGGCCGTTGCGGGCGAGGTAAACCCGAGTGTGGCGACCGCGGCCACGGTCAGGAGAAGCTGTCTCATTCGGGAACTCCCATCTGCATGAAGTCGCGCTCCGCCAACCGGTCTGCGACGAGGTGCTGCGCATAGACCGCCTCGCGCTGCTGGTTGGCGGCCATCAGCCGGACGCGAAGGTTGAGGATGCGGCCAATCTCGGCCTTGGCGTAGGTGTTGAGTTCCCAGGCCGCCTTGGCATTGGGTTGCGCATCGATCTGCAGGATGATCGCGCGGAGGCGGTTGATCACTTGCTCGGTCGTTGCCGAACTGTCGGCGGCGTAATAGACGCCCGCCTCGGAGATGCTGGCATATTCGGCGAGCGCAAAATCCGAGGGCGAGAGCGTGCCAAGCGCGTCGGCACCGCCCACCACAGCGAGGTATTCGTTGTAGAATTTCGAGATGTTGCGCACATAGCCTTGGGTCTCGGCAAAGGGCGGCACGCCCCCGTATTCGATGACCCGACCCGGCCCCGCGTTATAGGCCGCGAGCGCATGGGGTATGTTGCCGAAGCGGTTGAGCTGGGTGGTGATATAGCGCGCGCCGCCGCGGAGGTTGTCTTTCACGTCATAGCGGTCGACGCCGAGATCGGAGGCGGTGCCAGGCATGAGCTGGGTCAGGCCATAAGCCCCGACCGGGCTTTCAGCGGCGACGTTGAAGCGACTCTCCTGTTTAATCAGAGCCTGGAAGAGGCAGCGCCACTGGGTGGCCGAGAGACCGGCGCGGGCCACACCGGGCGCGCCTGCGAACTCGCCGGCGACCTCGACGATCATCATCTCGACCGTCTCGCGGCCCTCGCCGAAGAGGCGGCTGTTCATCGGGCTTGGATCGGTATTGGGATAGACCGCCGCCACCCCGAAATCCGCATTGCCCTCGAGCGCACGGATGTCGAAGCCAGGCCCGGTAATGGCAGCGGTCATTTCCTCGAGGACGCGCAGCTGGTCGGCCTGCACATCCGCCAGCGTGGACTCGGTCCGATCCTTGTCCTGCTGGACGCTTAGATCCTCGGCCAATGCCCTCACCCGGGCGATGGCGCGACCGATCGCGGAATTGTCCTGTGTCGGCACGCCCTGGGCATGCGCAGGCAGGGCGCTGAGGCCGAGGCAGAGCCCGGCGGATATGATCGCGGCGCGGCTCATTCCGAACGGGGCAGGGGCTCGAAGGTGCAGTCAGGCTTGGCCGTCTCCTGCACCGGTGCGCCCATGGTCGAGAAGGACAGGGCGGACCGCGTCACTTGCGGCTCGCCATTGCGTCCGAAACAGGGCGAGGTTTTCTCGGTGTATTTCTCGCAAGCGGAAAGAAGGCTCGCGGCGGCGCAAAGCGCGAGGAGGGGTTTCGAACTCATATCACATGTCTCCAGAAATCGGGATTGGCGCGCCAATCGGCAGGCACGCGGGCCTCGCCAGTGGCGCCGCCGCCAAGGATGGGAAGGAGGTCGCCAAGTGCGGAGAGATCGGCATCGACGAAGACGCTGTCGCCCGCCGAGCGGATAAGCGCGATGCGCTGGCCGATGGTCGGCTGCACGAGAAGGGCAGCCTCCTTGGCGTTGACGCGGAGAAAATCGTAATCGGAGACGGTGGCGCGATCGTTCGGGAAGAGGATCTGCGTCGGCACCGTCTCGACGATGGTTTTGCCGACGCGGCTGTCGCGCAACTGGCTCGGATACTGCGTCATCATGATGACGACGCAGTTCATCTTGCGAAGCGTCACCAGCCAGTTTTCCAGCCGCGCCCCGAAATACGGATCGTCCAAGAGCTTCCACGCTTCGTCGAGCACGATGATGGTGGGACGGCGGTCTTCGACCACGCGTTCGATCTGGCGGAAGATGTAGGAGAGTACCGCCATGCGCTCGGTCGTCATGTCGAGGATCTCGGTCATATCAAACCCGACGATGTCGCCCGTGAGCTTGAGGCCCGCGCCGCGCTCGGGCTCGTCGAACACCCAGCCATAGCGCCCGCCGGGGGCCCATTCGGCAACGCGGGATTGCAGCTCGCCATCATCATCGAGTGACTGGAACAGGGTCTCGAAACTGGCGAAACGCTGCAGCGCCGCCCCCGCATCGGCGTTCTGGCCGACCGCGCTTTGGATATGGCGGGATTGCTCGCCCGAGAGCGTGCCATTCCGTGTGAGAAGTGTCGCAAGCCAGTCCGAGAGCCAGGCGCGGCCGCGCTCGTCGGTTTCGGTGGCGAGCGGGTTCAGACCTGTCGGCACGCCAGCCCGGATTTCGTTATAGCGCCCGCCGAGGGCGCGCACGGCCATCTCCAGGCCGCGATCCTTGTCGAAGAAGAAAAGCCGTGCGCCGACCCGCTGCGCCTGCGCTGCGAGAAAGGCAGTGGTGAGCGTCTTGCCGGTCCCGGTGCGCCCCAGAACCAGCGTATGGCCAACGGTCGGTTCCTTGCCTGGGGCTCCCGCCTCGTGGAAATTGAAGCGATAACCAGAGGTGCCGACCGTGGGCAGGACCGAAATGGTCTGACCCCAGGGCGACTGATCAGGACCGCGTCCTTCGACGCTACCATGCAGAGCTGCGAAGTCGGCGAAATTGATGGAGGAAATCGGCGTCTTGCGAGCGCGGTAGCCGAAATTGCCGGGGGATTGTGCGAAGTAGGTGGCTTTCAGCGCCATGTTCTCGCGCACGATGACGGACATGATCTCCTGACCCACGCGTTTGATCTGGGCGGCGGCCCGTTCGAGCGTGTCGCGGTCCGGCGCGTAGACCGCGATGGAGAGGTGATGGTCCCCGAAGGCGATGCGTCCTGCCTCCTGGTCGTCGGCAGCCTGGCCCAATTGTTCGCGCAGGGAGACGGCCGCATCGTCGGAGGCCTGCATCTGGCGGATGATGCGCTGGATGCGTTCGGCCATGATGTTGTTCGGGATCGGGCTGAAGGAGTTCGTGAGCACGATGTCGAGCGGCAGGTCGAGCGCGTCGAGCAGCGTCACATCGGTCAATGCCGGGTAGGTCTTCATCGAAAAGAGCGCGCCGTATTTGACCCGCCCAGTCACGGCGTCGGTCAGGGTGACGACGTCGCCGTCGAAGGTCGCGCGGCAATTGCTCAAAATATGTGAAAGAGGCAGAGCGCTTTGTCCGAAGGCTATGGGGGAGAAGCTGCCCGCGTTCAGCGTGTTTAGATAGCCCAGCCATTCACCACCCGTGCGGGTCAGGCGCACAGGGTTGGCCGAAGACAGAGCCACCTCGAAAAAGCCCATGACCTCGTTCAGCTCCTGCAGGCGCGTCGCGCGGTCCTTGACCCAGGCTTTGCGGGCCAGCGTCCGAAGGAATGGAATGCGCGCGGAGATATCGGGGCGCCGGATCACGCTGAGATAGAGTTGGCGCTTGGCCGGGCGCAGGTCTTTCACATGGGCCTGCCAGCGGGCATCTATCGCGGCGGCGAAGCTGTCGCCCTCGATGGGGCGCATCCCCAGATCCTGTGGCACGGAGATGCGGTGGATGTAAAAGCCGAAGGCATTGCCGGTCTGGGCGACGATGGCGGCAACCGCGCGCTTGAGCGCATCGAGCCGTGCGTCTTCGCTGGTCATCGGGTTCAGACCATCAAGGCGCAGGGTCGCCATCAGATCGCCCTCGCGCAGCACCATCACATCGTCATCGGCAAGCGCGAAATACGGCAGGTGATCAGCGAGATAGCTCTCCCGCGCGAACTCCCCGCCGCCAGCCTGAAGCAGAGCGGTTCCGTGAGTGGAAAGTGTGCCCGCATCAAGCGCCAAAGCTGTCGCCTCCATGCAGGGCGCGGTTCTTCGTCGGGCGCACCGAGCCGTAGGAAACGCGCAGGACCTCGAAGAAATGCGGCTCGCGGTCGGCGACGAACCAGAGGATCGGATAGGCGACGAGGCCGATCAGGAAGAAGACCATGGACTTGGTCCAGATGAACGGCAGAACGACCCCGGTCGCCAGCACCACGAGGTATCCGACAGGGAGGCCCAGATACTTGGGCGGTCGGGCGAGGCCCAGAAAAAGGGGGGATCGTTCTGCCAACTCTATTCTCCAACCTCAGGAGAAGCCGTCGACGATGGTGCCGGCCGAGAAGATCAGCACGATCCCGATGATGACCGAGGCGAACCAGCCCCAGTTCAGCCGCCCCATCATGCACATGAAACCAGTGCCGATGACGGCGAGTGTGGCAACCGCGATCCCAATCGGACCGGTCAGCGCGGCCTCGACGGTTTCCAGCATGGTCTGGATCGGCGACAAGTCCTGCGCGAAGGCAGGGCTTGCGAGAGCCGCCAAGGTTGTGGTGGCAGGCAAGAGGCGGCTGAGGCGATGTCGAAG
The DNA here is from genome assembly GCF_900176485.1 of Primorskyibacter flagellatus. GTDB lineage: Bacteria > Pseudomonadota > Alphaproteobacteria > Rhodobacterales > Rhodobacteraceae > Primorskyibacter > Primorskyibacter flagellatus. The sequence continues at coordinate 67,101 of NZ_FWYD01000015.1, read as the reverse complement.
CATGCGAAGTTCCCTTGTTTTACTGAAGATCGATGAGGACCGGCGCGCGGGCTGGAACCCGGTCTGCGACGCGGATGTCCGGCGCGGAAACAGGTGTACCCGCAAGTCGGGACCGGATCCGGTGGATGCGCGCGATGTAGTCGCGGGTCTCGATGAAAGGCGGGATGCCGGAATACTCGACCACCCGGTGCGGTCCGGCATTGTAGGCCGCGAGCGCCAAGTCGATGTCCTTGAACGTTCCGAGTTGTGCGAGCAGATACCGCGCCGCGCCGTCGAGGTTCTGGGAGGGATCGCGCGGATCGACGCCGAGCGCACGGGCAGTATCCGGCATCAGCTGGCCAAGACCATAGGCATCCTTCGGGCTGACGGCGGTCGGGTTGTAGCTGCTTTCAGCCTCGACCAGGGCGCGGAACAGAATTTGCCAGTCGTCCGCATCAAGGCTGACCTGCCGCAGGGCACGGTTCCCCTGGTGGCGGACGGCAGTCGTGCGGATCAGGGAGAGGGTGTCGTCGCGACTGGAAGGCGGCGTGGCGTCCAACGAGGCCAGAACGACCTCGGCTTCAGCGCTATGTTCCAAACCAGCCCAGGCAGGGCGCTCACCGTGAAAGGTCCAGCCCGAAGTCCGGGCTGTGCCGTCGCGGCCGAAGGCGATAACGTCAGCCGCGCTCCTCGAGGGTGATGCTGTAGTCAGGACCAAAGCGCAGATCGCGCCCGTCACCGAACTCGAGATGATGTTTGAAGAGCCCTGGCCATATGTTGAAATACCGCGGCTCAGGCCCGTGCGGGGTGATCCGGGTCGAGACCAGAATGGCTTCCGGCTCACCCTCGCGCAGGTAGATGCACTGGTAGCGCGGCTTGCCATCGTCCGTGAACCCCACGAGTTCATACCGGCAGCGGAACGCGATGCCCTGTTCGGACAGGTCTTTGACACCATCGATGGTGATCAGGATCTGGTTGCGCGCTATCGGCATGTTCGGACTCTCCCCACGAGAGCCCTTCTACTGCACGACACTAAGGCCATAAAGTCATATGGAGTCAATACGACATATTGCAGAAAAATACATATTGCGCGATAGTCTGCGCAACTTTTGCGGGAGAGCGACATGAAGCGACAGGCGATGGCAGCGGCGATGGGGGTGATGGCGGTGTTCGGAGCCCCGGGGAAGGCGCAGGCCTATGACATCGACTGCGCCATCATGCTCTGCATGGCTGGCGGCTTCCCCCCGAGCGCAGTCTGTGCACGGGCCTATCGCACTATGATCCGCCGCATCACGCCCTGGCCGAGCCTGCCGCCCTTCGGGGTCTGCACCTTCGCACATGTGCCGGTCGAGCTGGGCGGGCCCGGCGGGGAGGGCGAGCTCGACACCACTCTGCCCGAATACGAATGGCTGAACCGCACCCATGTGATCTGGTTCACCGGTCAAGCCTATAGAGAAAGGGGAGGTGAACAGTATTGGGACTGGTCTCTCCGTTCCTGCGACCGAGAGAACCGCACCTGCCGGTACATCCAGCGGGTCTACCGATCCCACACGCCCTGGCCCGAGGCATTCGTATCGGAAGGCGGTCAGGAGATCGCCTATCCGACCGGCGGAGGTTCCTCGTACTTCTATTTGCGCAGTATCATGGTTGAATACGGCGACTACGAGGGCAACATGGGCCACTCGGAGTGGTTCTCCTACTGATCCGAACGGTCTGATGCCTTCAGGGAAACTGGGCGAAGCTCGACCAGACAAGCATCAAAGCGTTCTGGATCGACATGCCAGCGGCGGCTCACCGAGCCATCATTCCAACGGTAATCGGTGAACAGGTGAATCTCCTGCGCACCGTCGTTCAGAAACCCGTTCTGGAAGGGCCAGCCTGTCTTCTTCTTACCCATCGAACTCTCTGCACTCCATTTGACTACCTCTTGAGACGTTCCGCTCCAGGACGCATCAGGGGCTGGCAAAAACTGGCTAGCGTTTTGTGAAGAGCTCTGCTGGATCTACGTTCAGTGCTTTGGCGATACGTTCGAGAAGGTCGAGGGAGGCCGCGAACTTGGCGTTCTCGAGCTTGCCCATATGGCCGCGACTCACATCGGCCCGATGAGCAAGCTCCTCCTGGCTGAGGCTGCGGGCGCGTCTCAATTCCTGGATGTTTAGTGCTACACGGTCCCGCAAGTTCATGCCGTTGAAACGGACACGATGCGCGAAATATCGCCACGCGATATATGTTACATTCGGAAGTGCAGAGAAGAAATCTTGGGATGGCGCGAGATCGCCGGAATGGAATGCCTGCCGAAACGCAGGTCACGTGATGATCCGTCTCGCAAACATTATGGGCCGTTCAATCGTTCTTTCAGGAAAGGGCGGCACCGGAGAGAGGTTCCGGTACCGCCAGGGTATCGCCCACAGGGAGGTGGTAGAGGGCGAATTCTACACGGAAAATTTGGGGTCGACCAATAATCGCGTAATCATGATTATGGTAATTTTTAGGCTGTCACGGCACCTCAGACAGCTTCGAGTGCGATTGCAATTCCCTGTCCCACGCCAATACACATGGTCGACAACGACTTTTCTCCAGGTTTGAGGTCCAGCATCGCTGAGCCGGTGATGCGGGCACCCGACATGCCAAGCGGATGGCCGAGAGCAATAGCGCCGCCGTTTGGGTTCACGCGGGCATCATCATCCGCGATCCCCAGGTGCCGTAGTGTGGCCAGACCCTGCGAAGCAAAGGCTTCGTTAAGTTCGATCACCGAGAAGTCTTCTTGTTTCAGTCCAAGTCGCGCCATCAGCTTTTTCGACGCCGGTGCCGGCCCGAAACCCATGATGCGCGGTGCAACGCCGGCGGTTGCGCCGCCCAAGACCCTTGCGACCGGCGTGAGGCCAAATTTTTTTGCGACGTCGCTGGTGGCAAGGATCAATGCTGCGGCACCATCGTTCACGCCTGAAGAATTCCCTGCGGTTACCGTGCCATCCGCTTTTACGAAAGTTTTCAGTTGGGCGAGCGCTTCCAAAGTCGTACTCGCGCGAGGGTGTTCATCCTGTACGACGATCTTTGGCTCCCCCTTTCGCTGAGGAATCTCTACCGGGACAATTTCACGGGCCAAACGACCGTTCGCCATAGCAACGCTCGCCTTTTGCTGGGAATGTAGGGCGAAAGCATCTTGGTCGGCGCGGTTGATGCCGAAGACTTCAGCCACGTTTTCGGCCGTTTCAGGCATACTGTCGACGCCGTATTGGCTCTTCATCAGTCTATTGACGAAGCGCCAGCCGATGGTGGTGTCTTCCACACTATTCTCGCGCGAGAATACTGTTGTAGCTTTTGGCATCACAAACGGAGCACGCGACATGCTTTCCACACCACCTGCGACAATGAGATCGGCCTCTCCTGATTTGATAGCGCGGGCGGCCGTGATTATCGCATCCATGCCCGACCCGCACAACCGATTCATTGTTGTCCCCGGTACACAATCCGGAAATCCAGCTAGTAGAAGCGACATGCGAGCAACATTACGGTTGTCCTCTCCCGCTTGGTTGGCGCAGCCAAAAATCACTTCGTCAATGGTCGCTAGATCTAGCCCCGGGTTTCGGCTGGCCAAGGCCCTGAGTGGGATTGCGCCAAGATCGTCGGCTCGCACAGAAGAAAGCGCGCCGCCATAGCGACCGATTGGTGTGCGGATGTAATCGCAGATATAGACGTTTGTCATTCTTTGAGTGCCTTTGTCAGGTCCGGGACTGCGTCGAAGAGGTCTGCGACGAGGCCGTAATCGGCGATTTGGAAGATGGGGGCCTCTTCGTCCTTGTTGATGGCGACGATGACCTTACTGTCCTTCATCCCCGCAAGGTGTTGAATTGCCCCGGAAATCCCGACCGCGATATACAGCTCGGGCGCCACGACCTTGCCGGTCTGGCCGACCTGCCAGTCGTTCGGTGCGAACCCAGAGTCCACAGCCGCGCGCGAGGCGCCGACGGCAGCACCCAGTTTGTCCGCAAGTGCTTCAATAATCGCGAAATTTTCCTCGGAACCGACGCCGCGCCCGCCCGAGACCACGACCTTGGCCGAGGTCAGTTCCGGACGATCCGACGCCGCGACCTTGTCCTCGACCCAGGCGCTCAGGCCCGCGTTGCCGGCTGCTGCGATGGCCTCGACGGCGGCCGAGCCACCCTGGCCAGCCGCGTCGAAGGCGGTGGTGCGGACGGTCAGTAACTTCTTGGAATCGTTGGACTTTACCGTCTGCATCGCGTTGCCCGCGTAGATCGGGCGCTCGAACGTGGACCCGTCCAGGATGGCCGTCACGTCCGACAGAACCATCACATCCAGCAGCGCCGCAACGCGCGGCAGGATGTTTTTCGCGCTTGCCGTGGAGGGAGCAACGATATGTTCATAATTGCCTGCCAGGCTGACCACCAGATCGGCGACCGGCTCGGCCAGGCCGTTGGCGTAGGCCGCGTCATCCGCGACCACAACCTTCGCCACGCCGTCGATCTGCGACGCGGCCTGACCCGCAGCAGCAGGGCCCGCAACCAGAACGGTCACATCGCCCAGCGATTTGGCAGCGGTCACCGCCTTGGCGGTGGCGTCCAGCGCCAGCGCGCCACCGGCGATTTCTGCAAGGAGAAGAACAGCCATTACACGATCCCCTTTTCTTTCAGTTTCGACACCAGCTCGTCGACCGAGCCGACCATCTCGCCTGCCGACCGTGCGGCGGGCTCGGCGGTTTTCACAATCTCCAGGCGCGGGGTGACATCGACGCCGTAATCGGCGGCGGTCTTCTCATCCAGCGGCTTCTTCTTGGCCTTCATGATGTTGGGCAGCGAGGCATAGCGCGGCTCGTTCAGGCGCAAATCGGCGGTGACGATCGCCGGCAGCTTGACCTTGATCGTCTGCAACCCGCCATCCACTTCGCGGGTCACGACGGCATGATCGCCTTCGATCCCGACCTCGGAGGCATAGGTCGCCTGGCCCCAGCCCAGCAGCGCCGCCAGCATCTGGCCGGTGGCGTTCATGTCATTGTCGATCGCCTGCTTGCCCGCGATCACCAGGCCCGGCGCCTCGGCGTCGATCACGGCCTTCAGGATCTTGGCCACCGCCAGCGGCTCGATGTCCTGGTGCACGTCATCGGCGGCCACAACCAGGATCGCCCGGTCCGCGCCCATCGCCAGCGCCGTGCGCAGCGTTTCCTGCGCCTGCTTCACGCCGATCGAGACGACGACAACCTCGTCCGCCTTGCCCGCTTCCTTCAGCCGGATCGCCTCTTCGACCGCAATCTCGTCGAACGGGTTCATCGACATCTTCACATTCGCGAGATCAACTCCGCTCCCGTCCGCCTTAACGCGAACCTTCACGTTGTGGTCAATTAGGCGTTTTATAGGAGCAATTATTTTCATTGGCTTTTATCGTTTTCAAAATTTGCAATGGTGGTAACGGCCCGGATTCCGAGCCGTTACTCGGGATGGGTCCCTGTCAATTCGCAGTATAACCGCCATCTACTACAATCTCTGCTCCGTGAACGAACGATGACTCATCCGATGCGAGGAACAGGACCGCATTCGAAACCTCTTCAGGTTTGCTTGGTCGCTTGCACCCCATTTGCAAAACAGACTCCCTCTACCACAGAAAGACAACTTATCTGCCGGTGATCGTGGGAAACATGCTGACATGTTCCTCCCCGGTCGCGAAAACTCTTTCTAAATAACGAGGCACCCTCCAGCCGCAAGGATCCTCTTTGACATGCGCGCTGAAGAGCGCGGTCAACCGATCCTTGCCGATATTTTTGGCGTGGTGCATCAGGCCTCCCCGCCAGCGGGGAAATCCGTAGCCGTGAATCATTACTAGGTCGATGTCTTGCGGTTTTTCTGCTACGCCTTCGTCAAGGATATCGCAGGCTTCCGCCACCATTGTGAGCAAGAGCCTTTCTACGATTTCGTCAGCTGAGAACTCGCGGCGAGTGAAGTTCATTTCTTCTGAGACACGGAGTATTTCGCTAGCGACCAGCTCCGAATGTGAGGGTTTGCCGTCTGGCCCATAGTCGTACCATCCGGCGCCCGATTTGCGTCCTAGGCGTTTGTGCTTTTCGACCAGCCGCTCGACCAAGGGCACGTGACCACAGCAGTTCCCTTCGGCAACTGCCTTGCGACGGATATTCGCGTAGGCGATGTCCAGCCCCGACATGTCCTGTGCAGCATATGGACCCATCGCCATACCGAATCCGCGCATAGCCGCGTCGATCTCGTCGACATTAGCCCCCTCCACCAGAAGGCGATTAGCGGCGCGACGGTAGCTCGACAAAATTCGGTTTCCGATGAAGCCATCGCAAACACCAGACAGTACCGGGATTTTACCAAGCCTGTGCGCCAGCACAAGTGCTGCACCTAATGTTCCGTCTGACGTTCGGTCGCTCCTGACGACTTCCAGAAGTTTCATAATATGCGCAGGACTGAAGAAATGCATCCCTACAAAGCGTGCCGGGTGTTTCAACCCATCAGAGAGCCGATTTACATCGAGATAGGATGTGTTTGTGGCAATGATGGTCTCGGGTGGCAGTGCGCCTTCGAGTTCGGTCAGGATCGCGGTCTTAACCGCAAAATCCTCGAAGGCCGCCTCGATTGCTAGATCGGTTGGTGGCAGAGCGTCATAGCCTGAGACCGTAACCAGCCGGTCTTCAACCGTCTTTGCCGCATCGACGGACAGAATACCGCGACTGATACCCTGATCAATCAGCTTTTGCAGGTTTTTACTGGCCCACTCGGCGGACGAGGCACTACGTTCGACGACAGTCACCGAGATCCCTGCGGTCGCCAGCGTGTACGCAATAGCTGCGCCCATATTGCCACCACCGACCACGATGGCGGTTTCAGCATCTCGGGAAGGTCGGGGGTAGGCGCGCCCCTTGTTGGTTGCGGTACGCTCGGTGAAGAAAACGTGCCTAAGGGCCCGCGCCTGATCCGAGGTACGAAGGTCCAAAAACGCAGAGCGCTCGCTGGCTAGTGCGTCGTGCAGCGGCGTCGTCGCACTGGTCGCGACTAGGTTCACCGCAACCTGCGGGGCATTCTGGCCAGGCATACGCCGCGCTACATGCGCTCGGGCGACTTCCGCTGCGACGTGGTTTGGCTTTGGTGAAGGAAGATTGTCGGGTGCCTGTGCCGCCTCAAGTACATCGTCATCGAGAGCTATGGCCGCGCCAAGCGGGTCATCGGCTAGCAGCTGGATCAGTCCCATTTTCAGTGCCTGCTCGGCGGAAACAGCCTTCCCGGTGACAATCATGTCAAGCGCAGCTTCAATACCGATAAGTCGCGGCAGTCTTTGGGTTCCCCCTGCGCCAGGCACGATCCCCAAGTTTACCTCTGGCAAGCCCAGTTTGGCAGAAGTTGAGGCGATGCGATAGCAGCAAGCCAGAGCAATCTCTAGTCCCCCACCAAGCGCAGCCCCGTTGATTGCTGCGATAGTAGGAATCGGGAGGTGTGCAAGTTGCATCAGCACATCATTTAGTTGTGGATCAACAGGCAACTTACCGAATTCCTTCGCATCCGCGCCCGCGACGAAGGTCGTTCCTGTGCCGGTGATAATCAGCCTGGTAGCCCCAGTTTCGAGGACTTTGAAGATACAGTGTTGTATTCCAGCCCGAACCTCCGCGTTGATTAGGTTAAGCGGCGAATTGTCTATGGTCAGAATTGCTGCGTCATTTGAGAAGCTTAATTCAACAGGCATGGGCATCCTCACAGCACTGGCGCGCGATTGCGCGAGATAAATTTGGTAATGAGATAGCCTTCGAAGGTTTCCGTCCCGCCTTCAGTCCCATAGCCGCTGTCTCTCACGCCTCCAAACGGAGTCTCGGGCAGAGCGAGGCCGAACTGGTTGATGCTTACCATACCTGCCTGCAAACCCGCAGCTGCTTTATCTGCACGCTCTAACGAATTGGTAAAGACATAGGACGCCAGCCCGAAGGGTAGCCCGTTGGCCCGCGACAGTCCGTCCTCTATGTCACGAAAAGACGAGACGACAGCAATCGGGCCGAAGGGTTCTTCGCGCATCAAGTCAATGTCGTCGTTGGGCGTATCGACGATTGTCGGGGCATAGAAGTTACCATGATTTCCAAGCCTTTTGCCTCCCGTCAACACCCGTGCGCCGTTTTCGCGGGCATCCTCGACGAGCTTTTCCATCGCATTCACGCGTCCGCGATGACACAATGGTCCCATCTGCGTGCCTTCGGCTAAACCAGCGCCCACCTTTACGCTCTCAAATGCTGAAACTAGTTCGGACAGAAATCGATCGTAGATGCCTTGTTGTACGTAAAACCGGGTTGGGGCGATGCACACCTGGCCTGCATTGCGCAGCTTGTTGACCGCCAAGGCGCGCGCCGCGGCCGTGGCATCGGTGTCGTCGAACACCAATACGGGCGCGTGACCGCCGAGCTCCATCGTCGCCCGCTTCATATGGCGGCCAGCCAATTCTGCCAGATGCTTGCCCACCTCGACCGAACCGGTGAAGGTGATTTTGCGCACCTCGGGGCGCGCAATTAGAGTTTCCGAAATGAAGGCCGCATTACCCCAGACAAGGTTCAGACAGCCTTCGGGCAATCCTGCATCCAGCAGATAGCGAGCAATTGCCATGCAACCCGCCGGAGCCTCTGCCGGGGCTTTTAAGATCATCGTGCAACCTGACGCAAGCGCCGCCGCGACCTTGCGTACCGCTTGGCTCAGCGGAAAATTCCAAGGCGTGATGGCAAGGCAGACGCCTATCGGTTCGCGCACGACAAGCTGCTGTACCCGCGGGCTGCGTGATGGAATGATGCGCCCATAAATGCGCCGACATTCCTCGGCGTGCCAGTCAACGTGGTCAGCCGAGGCGCGGACCTCAGCCAAAGCCTCAGCCAGCGGCTTGCCTTCATCGAGAGTGATCCAGCCAGCGATCAGTCTGTCATTTTGGCGCAGCAGGTCGGCAAACCGCCGCAAAATCGCACTTCGTTCCATGGGAGAGCTGTTTTTCCATCGGCGAAAAGCTGATTCGGCCGAGTGAACCGCATGGTCTAGATCTGCGGCGCTAGCCTGCGGAATCTGTCCGATAGTTTGCCCGTTTGCAGGGTTTATGACTGCACGATCCTCTGGCGTGGGAGAAGCGATCCAGTCTCGTCCGATGAGGTGCTGGATGGTCGGATAATTCATTTCTTTCATGGCATTATGCCCTCGCTTAGTTGTGTCATCCGCAGGATCCGGCACGAATGGGACTAGGTGGACGACCTTAATTTTCCGCATAGCGGGAAAGTTTACCGCAGTATTGACTCGGACGTTATCGATCGTTTAGGTGTGTTTCAAGACGCATAATTCTTTCCGAGGAGGGATATCGTGAGACCAAGGAAAGACCGCACCAAGGATGCCGAGAAACAGGATCGCGATTTTGTCACGGCGTTGGCGCGCGGCTTGGAGCTGTTGCGGGCCTTTCGGCGGGAAGGGGAGGCTCTGGGGAACGGTGAGTTGGCCGAGCGCACTGGCCTGAGCAGATCGACGGTCTCCCGGCTGGCCTATACACTGAACAAGCTGGAATACCTCAGCTACGACCCGGATACAGCACGTTATCGACTGGCCCCTCCAGTGCTTTCGTTGGGTTTCTCCTGCCTTGCAGGGATTCCGCTGCGGCAACTGGCGAAGCCCTTTATGCAGGAGCTGGCTGATTACACAGGCATGCCGGTGGCCATGGCCAGTCGTGACCGGCTATCGATGGTCTATCTGGAGCGGTGCAAGGGCACTAATGCCGTCACGCTGGCGATCGAGGTTGGTGCCCATATTAAACTGGCCACGACCGCGGTTGGTCGCGCCTGCATAGCGGCGCACGACCCGGATGAGCGGGCCAGAATTCTGGCCCTTGTGGAGGAACATGAAGGCGACAACTGGCCGAATGTGCAGCCCGGAATCGAAGCAGCTATCGCAGACTACCAACAGCACGGTTACTGCACGTCCTTCACGGAGTGGAAACGTGATGTGAACGCTGTAGCGGTGCCCTTCGTGCCGAAGGACGGCTCACCCATTATTGCCTTCAACTGCGGTGGCCCTTCGCAAACCCTTACGCGCGACTGGATCGAAAGCGACGTCGCGCACCGCCTTGTCGATCTTGTCCGCCGCGTTGCGGCGGTCGCACCCTGAACAATAGAGAGCATCATGGCCCTTGATAAAGATACCCTTTCCCAGTTTCTCGACGCGCTCGACCGCTTCGTGAAAGAGCGACTAATCCCTTACGAGGATCGCGTCGCCGACGAGGATGTGATTCCGCCGATGCTGGTCGATGAAATCCGCATGATGGGCCTTTTCGGCATGTCGATCCCGGAAGATTTCGGCGGGCTCGGCTTGTCGATGATAGAGGAAGTGCAAGCCGCTTTCGTTCTTGGCCAGGCTTCGCCTGCGTTCCGGTCGCTAGTTGGCACCAACAACGGGATCGGCTCTCAGGGAATCATCATCGATGGAACCGACGAGCAGAAGGCGCAGTATCTACCAGCTCTCGCGTCCGGAGATATGATCGCATCCTTCGCCCTAACCGAGCCAGATGCTGGGTCGGATGCTGGCAGTCTGCGCACTACGGCGCGGCGTGACGGTAACGATTTCCTTCTGAACGGCACGAAACGCTACATTACCAATGCACCGCGTGCCGATCTATTCACGGTTTTTGCCCGGACCAATCCAGAGGCGGAAGGTTCTGCCGGCGTAAGCGCCTTTCTCGTCGAGGCAGGGACGCCAGGCATAACGCTTGGCCAGCCTGACAGGAAGATGGGGCAGAAGGGCTCGCACACATGCGACGTCATCCTTGACAATGTCCGCGTGCCTGCCGCGAACATTATCGGCGGGCCGGACCGTCTGAACAAGGGCTTTAAGACAGCAATGAAAGTCCTTGACCGGGGCCGACTGCATATTTCTGCCGTCTGTGTGGGCGCCGCCGAACGGCTGATCCGTGACAGCCTATCCTATGCGATGGAACGCAAACAATTCGGTGAACCCATCGCTGAAAAGCAACTGATCCAAGCCATGCTGGCTGACAGTCGCGCCGAGGCCTTCGCAGCGCGTTGCATGATCGAAGAAACAGCACGCCGCAAGGACGCTGGTCAGAACGTGTCGACTGATGCTGCCTGCTGCAAGATGTTTGCCAGTGAGATGGTAGGTCGAGTGGCCGATCGCGCAGTGCAAATCCACGGCGGTGCAGGATACATGGCCGAATATGCGGTCGAGCGCTTCTATCGCGATGTGCGTCTCTTCCGCATCTACGAGGGGACAACCCAGATTCAGCAAATACTGATCGCGCGGAATATGATCCGCACTGCAGCAGCTTAACAGGAGCGAAGACAAACTATGGACTTCAATTTCCTTTCCACCCCGAGGATCGTCTGCGAGAGCGGTGGGCTTGGCCGGATCGGCAGCCTGATGCAAGATTTGTCTTGCACCCGTGCGCTGGTCGTGACGGACCCGGGCATATTGGCCTGTGGTTTTGCGGACGAGGCAGCCGCCTCACTTAGGGCTGCTGGCATCGAGGTTGAGATTTTTCATAAAGTCGAAGCGGACCCCCCGATCGCTGTCGTCGAGGCCGCGGTAGAGGTCGCGCGGGCCTTTGGTGCTGACGGAATCATCGGACTTGGCGGCGGCAGTTCACTGGACACTGCCAAGGTCATCGCAGCGGCGGTAGCCAACGATCAACCGATTACGGACATGATCGGGATTAATCAGGTCACCGATAAACGCTTGCCACTGATCCAGGTGCCAACCACGGCAGGGACCGGATCAGAGGTAACATGGGTGTCCGTGCTGACTTCGGAAAGCCACGAAAAAAAAGCGGTATATGCACCGCAGCTTCTGCCTGACGTTGCCTTGCTAGATGCAAAGCTAACATTGGGAATGCCTCGTCACATCACAGCGGCCACGGCGTTAGACGCAATGGTTCACGCCATTGAGGCAGTAACCAGTCGCACCAGAAAGAATCCCATTTCCGATGGAATGGCGGACAAAGCGCTGGTGCTTCTCGGTCAGAACTTACCAATCGTCATGGAAACGCCTTCGGACCTGTCAGCGCGAGAGGCCATGCTGTTGGGGGCGACACTGGCTGGGATGGCCTTCATTAATGCCAGCGTGGGGGCGATTCATGCCTTGTCATACCCACTTGGAACAGGTTTCAAGGTTCCTCACGGGCACGCAAACGCTCTGGTCGCAGGACCAGTGATGAGGTTCAACATGCCCGTTGCAGAAGCTGAATATGCTCGTCTATCGCGGTTACTACTGCCCTCGCGGCCTTTCAACTCTGATGCGGCTGCGGCCCATGGCCTGATCGACGAGATGGAACGGATGCTAGTCGAAAGCGGACTTGAGTCTCGACTTTCTGGTGTCGGAGTGACCGAGGCAGCCATTCCCGGAATGGCTAATGAGGTCGTGACCGGTATCACGCGATTGCTGGAGACCAACCCGCGCGACATGACAGCCGAAGATGTGTCGCGCCTCTATCAGGAGGCGCTTTGATGGCTGGCTCATTGGACGGGATCAAGGTGGTCGACCTCAGCCGCGTGCTGGGCGGGCCTTACTGCACCCAAATGCTTGCGGATCATGGCGCTGAGGTCATCAAGGTGGAGCCGCCTCTGGGCGACGAGACCCGCAGTTGGGGCCCGCCTTTCAATGATGAACTCAGCGCTTATTTCTCTGGCGCCAACCGCAACAAGCGGTCCATCGCTATCGATCTGCAGCAACCGGAAGGGCGCGACCTGATTTTGCGGTTTCTTCAGGATGCGGATGTTTTAGTTCACAATTTTAAGTCTGGTACTCTTGAAAAATGGGGGCTTGGTTATGCTGATGTTCTCAGGGCACGTTTTCCTAGACTGGTACTCTGCCATGTGACTGGATTTGGTTCCGATGGCCCACTTGGCGGTTTTCCCGGCTATGACGCCGTGGTACAAGCTATGACGGGCCTCATGAGCATCAACGGCAATCCCTCCGAAGGCCCGACACGCATGGGTACGCCCATCGTGGACATCGGCACCGGTCTGATCGCCTGTAACGCTATTCTCGCCGCACTTTTGGAACGGGGCCGGTCCGGATTGGGCCAAGCCATCGAAGTGCCGCTATATGATTGCGCGATCAGCATGATGCATCCCCAAGCGGCTAATTCCCTCATGTCCGGACAGATACCAATGGCGACCGGCAATGGGCATCCAAATATCGTACCATACGACATGTTCGAAACAAGTAATGGCAAACTCTATCTGGCTATCGGTAACAATGGTCAGTTCGCAAAACTCTGTGACGTGCTTGGCCTACCTGAGGTGCCCTGCGATCCACGATTTGCCGACAATGCCGCGCGTCTTGCGCATCGGTCAGAGATGACAGAGGTCTTGTCAGAGTGCCTGGTGCAACATGACGCCTTCAAACTTGAGCCGGTGCTTTTGAAAGCTGGGATTCCCGCCGGAGTCGTTCGGAATGTGAATGAAGCGTTGGAGCATCCACACACCCGACATCGCGGCATGGTGGTATCAGTTGGCACCTACCGCGGCACCGGCGTGCCAGCACGCTTGTCGCGTACCCCCGGAGCGGTTCGCGCGGCACCGCCTCGCTTCGGGCAGCATAGTAGGGAGTTGCTTAGCGAGGCTGGACTGACAGAAGCTGAAATCGATAGATTGACTCAAGCGAATATCGTTCGAGAAGAACCGCGGATGCGCGAGACGACCTAAGCCGAAATTTCAGCTCAAGCGGACGATCGTGAAAAAGTTCAGGGAGGCCAAGATGGAAAGACTGCTCATATCACCGGACCGGATACCCGAATGGATTCCCGGCACGACTACGTTGGACAGTTCCGGGTGCAACTGGAACGGCATTACCCTGAAGGGCTATCGTTATGAGCGACAAGACGCGGCAATTCCCCCCATGCGCGACTATATGATTGTTGCATATGATGGCGCGCCAACCACTATGCGCCGCACGAGTGGCGGCCCATGGCAAAGCGCGCGCGTAGAGAAAGGTAGGATTTCCTTGCTCACGCGTGCAGAGGAATCCACTTGGAGTTGGTCCGAGCCTATCACGGTTAGACACGTCTATCTCAGTCACAGTGAACTCGAAAACACGGCCCTTTCGGTCTTTGATCGTGACCCGAAGTCCATTGAGATCAATGATTGTCTGTCTGCGAAGGACCCCTGTATCCTGAACTGCATCCAATTGCTAGAGAATGAGCTAAAGAACGGTGGAATCGGCCAGAGATTGATCATCGACGCCCTGCGCATCCAGATCGCCGTTCACCTTCTGCGTCAGTACGCCAAGGTCTCTTTGACCAGCGACGCAAACTCGAACTTCAGCCCTGCTCAAAGGCAGAGAATCATCGATCTCGTTGAAAGCTGCTTAGGTGAAAACCTCAGTCTGGAAGACATGGCCGCATCTATCGGTTTCAGCCAGTTTCACTTTTCGCGTCAGTTCAAGGCGGAGTTTGGGTTGGCACCGTATGCATATGTTTTGCGCAAGCGAATATCGAAGGCCCAGGAGATGCTGAGAAAGGGTAATGCCCCCCTGAAAGTGGTCGCGCTTGACTGCGGTTTTGCAGATCAGAGTCATTTTAGTCGAACTTTTCGAAAAATGACAGGCGCGACCCCCGCCGAATTCCGGCGCATGGCATAATTACCGGAAAACTATTCCTTCCTATCGCTGTCACGCACCAGAGACAAAGAAATGTTGAGCCCGTAACGCTGCAATGAATGTACCAGAAACAGAATTTAAACCACGATTTGCCTTCGAACGCAGGATTTTCTTTGGCGACTGTGACCAGCTGGGAATCGCCTTTACTGGCCGGATCACGAATTTCGCGCTGGAAGCGATCGAGACTTTCTGGGACGATTTGCTTTCAGGCCGGGGCTGGCTTTTTCTACTCACGGAAAGAAACACGGCCATGCCTTTTGTCTCTATGGACCTACAATTCCATGCGCCGGTGAAAGCAGGCGCGAACCTAGCATGCGAGGTCTATGTGGTCCATGTCGGGGAAAGTTCAGTTGGTCTAAAAGTTGTCGGCCGTCAGCATGACTTGATTTGCTTCGAATGCGAAACGAAGTCAGTTTTCCGAGATGCTTCAACATTTGGAAAAGTCAAAATTGAAAGCTCAATTCGGCAGATTTTGCTCGCGGAAGTGGGTTCGGAAAATCAAACAGTGAGCTAGCAACCTTTGAGGTTGCCGCCTGTAATCAAAGAGGTTTTTCGCCCCGTTTGCGTGTGACCGAGTGCAAATTTCTATCTGGCCTTCAAGAATGGCATTTTGAAAAGCCGCGGCCAGAGACGAAGGTCAGCGGATGAGGTCTGAAGTGGTCCCAGGAAACCGGACAGTCAGCTAAGGTGTTTCCCGAACCTTTGAAGGGATACGAACATGGCAAAGCGCCGGAACTTTACAGATCAGTTTAAGGCCAAGGTGGCGTTGGAAGCGCTGCGTGGCGACAAGACCGTGCAGGAGATCGCGGCGAAGCATCAGTTGCACCCAAATCAGGTCAGCACATGGAAGCGGCAGGCCATCGAGGGCATGGCCGATGTGTTCTCGGGTGGCAAGCAGAGCGGCCCGACCGAGGCGGAAGTAAAGGAACTTCACGCCAAGATCGGGAGGCTGGCGGTCGAGAACGATTTTTTGTCGGAAGGGCTGAAGCGATGAGCCCTGGAAAGAAACGCGCGATGATCAACCGGGATCACCCCAAGCTGAGCATCAGCCAGCAGTGCAAGCTGGTGAGCCTGAGCCGGTCGGCGTTCTACTACACGCCCGCCGGGATCGACGCCGACACGCTGTCGATGATGAAAGAGATCGACCGGGTGTTCACCAAATACCCATTCTTCGGGTCGCGCCAGATCGCGGCCTATCTGCGCCGGGAAGGCATTGTTGTTGGCCGCCATCGCGTCAGGCGATTGATGGCGAAGATGGGTCTTGAAGCGGTCTACAAGCGCCCACGAACCAGCCAGCCGCATCCTCAGCACCCGGTCTTCCCGTATCTGCTGAGGAAGATGGTGATTGACCGACCGAACCAGGTCTGGTGCGCCGATATCACCTTTGTGCCAGTCAGAAATGGCTTCCTCTATCTGGTGGCAATCATGGACTGGGCGACGCGCAAGGTGCTGAGCTGGCGGTTGTCGAACACGATGCACGCCGACTTCTGCGTCGAAGCACTGAGCGAGGCCATCGCCAGGTACGGCCCGCCTGAGATCATGAACACAGATCAGGGATCGCAGTTCACCGGATCGGCCTGGATCACGACGCTGACCGAGGCGGGCGTGCGCATCTCGATGGACGGGCGCGGGCGTTACCTCGACAACATCTTCATCGAACGCCTCTGGCGATCCCTGAAGCAGGAGGCCATCTATCTCGAAGAAATCAATGAAGGCTTCCGGGCCCGTCGTGTCATCAAGGGCTGGATGGCATTCTATAACACCAGCCGACCCCATTCCGCGCTTGATCGGCAGACGCCGGACGACGCATATTGGGCAGGCTTGGAAGAGCGACACGCAGCATGAAACCTAAACCCGATACACCTTAGAAACGCTGCAAACCTGTCCGAAAAGATGGGACCACTTCACACGTCAACGCACAGTGAAAGCCAGAGAAAGGGAAGCCCGGGTGCCGGGCTTGAAAGGATAGAGAGAGGCTCATCCGGGTCCGGCGAGACAAGGACCCTGACCATGGCCAAGACCACGACCCGCCCGAATCCCACCACCTCAAAAAAGACCGAAGCCGTTGGATCGGCCGCGCCTGACGGCGGTGCCGACATCCGGATGATCCCGCTCGACAAGCTGGAGCCGAGCCCACTCAACGTCCGCAAGGTGGCCGCAAGCGCCAGCGACGATGCCGAGATTCTTGCGAGCATCCGCGAGACGGGAATCAAGCAGAACCTGGTGGTTCACGCACTTTCCGAGACACGTTTTGCCGTCGACGCAGGCGGTCGTCGCCTCAAGGCGCTGAAACAACTCGCCGAGGACGGTGTGATCCCCGCTGATCATCCAGTGCCCTGCCTTGTCGAGGACGAGCGCAACGCCATCCTTACCTCGGCCACAGAAAACCTCCAGCGCGCGGCGATGCATCCGGCAGACCAGTTCGAGGCCTTCGACAAGATGATCGGCGAGGGTCGCAGCGAAGACGAGATTGCGCTCAAATTCGGCGTCTCCGTCGACCTGGTGCGCCGTCGCCTCAAACTCGCCCGTGTCGCACCCGAAATCATCGAGCAGTTTCGTGCCGGTGATCTGACCCTCGAATGCGTGATGGCTTTCACGCTGACCGACGACCATGACCGCCAGCTCGCGGTCTGGAACGCCGTGAAGGGCGGCTATCACATCCATCCGCAGAGCATCAAACGTCAGCTGACCGGGGCCGCACATTCGGCGAACTCGGCAATTGGTCGATTTGTCGGCATCGAGGCGTATGAGGCGGCGGGCGGGGTTCTGCTGCGGGATCTCTTCGACGACCGGGCAACCGCTCATATGGAAAACCCCGACCTCTTGGAGCGTCTCGCCATTGAGAAACTGCAGGCTGCGGCCAAACCCTTCGAAGGGATATGGAAATGGGTCGAAGTGCATCTTTCGGTGGATTATGGCGCGTTTCGCAGTTTCGGGCGGGTCTATCCGCAGGACATCGAACCGGATGCGGACATGCTGGCCGAGGAGGAACGTCTCATCGCGCGTGAGGAAGAATTGGCGGCGCAGAACGACGGGGAGGACTGGACCGACGCGGAGACCGAAGAATACTACGCCATCGAGCCGCGTTTGCGCGAAATTGAAGCCATGCAGCGCGAACGGCAACCCTATGCCGAGGCAGATCGCGCTATCGCCGGTGTAGTCCTGACCATCGGCCATGACGGGGTGTTGCGCGTCGAGAAAGGCCTGGTGCGGCCCGAGGACATTCCTGTTGCGCCCGAACCGGACGATACCACCGCAGATCCGGATGGCGCTCCCTCCCCTGCCCGCCCACAGGTGACGCCGCCGACCTCCTCCACGCCGGTGCCGAGCTCCGACCCGGCCGCGACGTTGCGCAAGGCGGACGGGATTTCGGCGAGCCTGGCCGACGATCTGCGCGCCACGCGTCAGCACATCCTGCGGGCGCATCTGGCGGCGGATTTCGAGGTGGCTTTCGATGCGATGCTCTACGCGCTCTGCGAGCAGGCTTTGGGGCGGTCCTACAACAACGAGGCGCTCGATATCTCCATCCGGCCCTTCCAGGCGCAAAACCGCGAGGTGCTGCATGCGGACACCGTCGCTCAGAAGATGCTTGAGGCGTTGGAGCAGGACCTCGCCACCGACTGGATGAAGCTGGAGAAACCCGATGACTTCCGGGCGATGTCGGCCCTGCCCATTGCGGACAAGCAGGCGCTTTTCGCCTGGGCGACGGGTCTCGCGGTCAAGCCGCAGCTCTCCTCTGACAATCGCCCCTCCCACATCATTGAGGAGATTGGTGCGCGGCTCGACGTCGATGTGGCGGCCTGCTGGCGCCCGAGTGCCCAGAACTACTGGGGTCGCGTCAACAAGGGGCATGCGGTGGCCACGGCGCGCAAGCTCATCGGCGATGATTACGCCGAGGATCGCAATCGCGAACGCAAGGGCGATCTCGCAGCCGCGATGGAGCGCGCTTTCGCGGAAACGGCCGGCGAGACGGAAGGTTTCGACGCGGCGACGGCAGCAAAGACAACGCGCTGGCTGCCAGACGGGATGGTGTTTGCCGGTGCGGCGGAGGCCGACGCCAAAATGATTGGCGATGCGCCCGAGGCGGAGGAAGGCGACGTGCCTGCCGCAGACGCTCTGGCCGAGGCGGAGAGCAATGAACCATCGTCCTTGCCCGCCTTCCTTAGCGGAGATGCGGCCTGACGAAGCGAACACCGACCTGATCACGACATGAGCTTTGGGCCGCCCTCACATCGAGGGCGGCTCTTTCCGGCTGACGGGTTGCCGACAGCCGATATCGGATCGGCTGGCCCGTCCCGGAGACATCCTATGACCACCAGACTCGACCTCGATCCTGTTCAGGAAGCCGCACGCATCGCCGCGCAGAATGACGCGTTTCGCAATTCCATCCTCGGCAATCCTTCCGTTGCCGATGCCCCGCAGGGACAGTTTGTGATGACATGTGGCGTCGCCGCGCTTGGACCCGACGCACAACTGGAACTCACACGCCGCGTTGCCGCGTTCGACGCCTTCAATGCCGACAGTGACCCGCAGGGATTGCACGAGATGGGGGTCATCGAATTCAATGGCACGAAGGTTTGGTTCAAGATCGACTTGTACGACGTCGATTATCAGTACGGCTCGCCTGAGCCTTCCGACCCGAAACAGACGCGTCGCGTGCTGACCTTGCTTCTCCCGTCGGAATACTGACGCCCTCCACCCCCAATCGCCGCCCCGGGCCGTCCTTGCATAAAGGGCGGTCCTTTCGGGCTGGCGGGTTTCAAGGGGCGCGATGATCGCGTCCGGCCTGCTGCAGGAGACCAGAGATGGCCAAGACACTCGATTACCAGATCACCCTCTATCCCGCGCATCGTGACGGCGCCTTCGTTGTTACCCAGTTCCATATGATGGCGACCTACCCCGAAAAGCGCGTCCAGGCCGCGGGCATGGACGATTTGATCGACAAGGTGACGCAGTTCGCAATGGAGCATGGTGAGAGTTGCAGTGCTTCGGTGCGTTGCCTCGCCCCGCGCAAACCGCCGGGGTTCAAGCGCGCGACCGAGAATCTGTATTTCAACCTGGTTGACCGGACGGCTGAAAACCGCGGCGACGCTGCGGCCTGAAGCCCCCCAAAGGAAACTCCGGGGCGGCCTCGCGTAACGGTCGCCCTCCCCTCTCCCAATTCCAAAGGACAAAAAGACATGACACAAGCGACTGATTTCTACGCACAGATGCTCGAATCCCAGAGACGCGCATCCGAAGAGCGGGGCGAGACTCGCGCTGCCCTTCTCTCCGAGCTGCGTGCCTTCGGCGTGACCAGCATCGAGGTGCAATATGAAGGCTACGGCGATTCCGGCAATGTCGAGGATGTCGTCGTGACACCCGACACGATCACGCTGACAGAAGAGTTGCGACGCCGGGTTGAAGATTTTGGTTGGGATTTCGCCTATGCGCTGAGCCCCGGATTCGAGAACAACGAGGGCGGTTATGGCGAGCTGACCTGGGCGCTCGAGACGGACAAGATCGATGTTAGCCACTCGAACCGCTATATCGAAACCAACACCACCGAACACGAGGGGCTCTGACATGGCACATCCCCTCCACCACGCCGAAAGCTCCGCCCGAAAATTCGGCGGTGTTCCAGATGACTATCAGTTCGTGCATGACTGGTTTGACTCATCCAAAGAGCACCTAGGTCTCTTTGTTCACAGAGCCCAAAAACATCATACAGTCGGGATCTATGATGCCGAACGTCACTTCGGCCGCAGCCTGACCAACAGCGCGGGCCGGGTCGTCCCGATCCGCTGGATCGGTGAGCAGCATGTGCGCGAGGACTGCCAGGGACGGATCCCGTCGCTGGCGGACTGGCTTGTCCGCATTCAGCCGGAACCGTGGATGGCCAATGGCCGGATCGACAACGATCCTACGCAGATTGTTGGCGATCCGCGTGCGGTCTGGATCGAGGCGGTCTCCAATCACCAGACCATTCTCGGTTTTGAGGACTGGCTGCTGAAGGTCTCTGTCGAGCACATCCAGCATCGCCAAAACCGCGCCGCTGCCTGATCCGCCGGCCAGAAAACTCACCAACCACCGGATCCCATCCACTTCGACCCGCCTGCGCCACAACCGGCTTGGCGGGTCGATTGCGTTTCAAGAAAGGATATCGACATGCAAGACCCTGTCTACGAGGAGGCCTACCAAGGCCACGTCATCAAGATCTATCACGACCCCGATTCTGAGAACCCAAGGGAGTGGTCCAACCTCGGAGCGCTGATCTGTTGGCACCGCCGATACCGGCTGGGGGACAGCCACCGGTTCGACTGCCCCGAGGCGTTCCTGCGCGATCTTGCGGGCGTCTCGGATCAGAGCGATCTTTCACTGGATCGCCTCCGCGAGCGCGCCGAGCGCAAGGCAATCATCTTGCCCGTGTACCTCTACGACCATTCCGGCCTCGCGATGAACACCATCGAGTTCCATTGTCCGTGGGATTCCGGCCAAGTTGGCTTTGTATACGTAACGCTCGAAACGGTTCGAAAGGAGTTCGGCGCGAAGCGCGTCACCAAGGCGATGCGCGAAAAGGCCAAGGACATTCTGCGCGCTGAGATCGTCACCTTCGATGCCTACCTCGGCGGACGGGTTTATGGCTATGTCGTCGAGCGTGACGGTGAAGAGATCGACGCCTGTTGGGGGTTCTTCGAGCACTATGATCTGGACTGCCTGTCCGAGGCGCGGGCGGTTGTAGATCCTCTGATTTTGCGAGAGGTACAAAGACCCGCCGCTGCGGAACAGGGCGCAAGCCCACCCCCGAGTTGAAACGCCCGCAATACTCATATATCTTATTCATGCGTATTACGGAGGTGAGCATGGCAAGCACAAGCGTCACACTTGGCCCCCATTGGGACGAATTCATCGCCCTGATGCTTAAAGAGGGGCGTTACGGGTCAACCAGCGAGTTGATCCGCGCCTCTCTGCGCCTGATGGAGGAGCAGGAAGGTCAGCGGGCGCGGCTTCGCGTTGCGCTGATGGAGGGCAAACAATCCGGTGACGCCGGTCCGCTTGACATGGATGAGATCAAGCGCGACGCGCGGAGCCGCTCTGGCGCTTCTGATGCGTGACATTCATCACTCTCAGGCGGCAAAATCCGACCTCGTCGATATCTGGGTCGAGACAGACCGACAGTGGGGCGAGGCGCAGGCGGACCGCTATCTCGATGATATCGATCGCGCCCTGAAGGGTCTCATCGCCAACCCGCAAATGGGGTCTGACTGTTCCGATCTCTTGCAGGGTGCGCGTAAACTGATCACGGGCCGGCACCTCGTGTTCTACGAGGTGGACCCGGACAGGATCTTCGTGATCCGAGTCTTGCATCAGTCCATGGACGTGCCGAGGCATCTGCGGTCGTCCTGATAACGGGCGAATTCGCACCGGGGCTTTGCCATGAAAGAGCGAGAGGCAGGGCAGGAGGGGTGACCCCTCCCGGGTGAGAGAGTGCGCGCGGGGCTTGGGGCCAACCCTAAACCCCGGAGATTGCCGATGAACGCTCACCCCCATTCCGTCCAACTTGCAACCGAGCCCGACGCCCCTGCCCTGCCAGAGGCTCCGGGCTTCGCCCAACACCTGATGCAGGTTGCGAAAGCCCTCGTCCCCCTGTTCGAGGCGGGCAGGTCCATCGACGCCGCCGCCCTTCGCACTGCGATGGAGCAAGCCTTCGGTGCCAGCGACACCAGCGGCTCCTGGATCTGGAAGGATGCTTACGAAGCCGCAGAGGTCGCCCAGATCCTGATGCTTTCGCGCTACGGTGCGCTGATGCAGCGCCAGGTATCCGCGCCGCGGGCATTTCTCACCATGATCGAGCGTCTCGCCGGTCTGGCCCCCTCCCACACGCGGCGCTCTGAAGACAGTGTCCGCCTGCAACAATTCTCGACCCCTCTGCCCCTCGCGGCCATCGTTGCGCAGGCGGCGGGCTTTCGGGACGACGACCTGGTGCTCGAGCCTTCGGCCGGTACCGGCCTGCTGGCGATTTTCGCAAAGATTGCAGGCGCTCGCCTGGCGCTGAATGAGCTTGCCGAGACCCGCCGCGCCCTGCTGGGACATCTGTTCCCCGGTGCAGTCGTCTCGGATCACGATGCCGCCTCGATCGATGACCGGCTGGATCGGTCGATCACGCCCTCGGTCATCGTGATGAACCCACCGTTTTCTGCGGCCAACCATGTCGACGGCCGGTTCCGGCAGGCCACCAGCCAACATGTCCTGTCCGCCCTAGCGCGTCTCGCGCCGGGTGGGCGGCTTGTCGTCATCACCGGCGAGAGCTTCCGCCCCTCGACGAAATCCTTTCAGTCGACGTTTCAGCGGATCGCACAAAGCGCCGATGTGGTATTTTCCGCCGCTATCGACGGCAAGGTCTTTGCGCGGCATGGCACCACGATCGACACACGGCTGACGGTGATCGACAAGCGTGCGACTGGCGCTGATGAGATCGCATCGGTCGAAAGCGAGGCCGTCTACCATCCGATCTGCGCGACCACCGCCGACCTTCTCAACGCAGTGCTCACCCACTGCCCGCAGCGCCACAGCCCCTCGCCCTGCCCCACCAGTACGGCCCTGTCGGCTCCGACCGCTTCGACCCGCACCAACCTGCAGGCCCTGCGCAATGCCGCGCGCAAGGAAACCCGTGCCCTCGCCGAAGAACGCGCAAGGCACCCGTTTGACGATATCACGACGGCCCCGATCGACTACCTGCCGAAGGCTTGGAGCCAACCCGACGGCACGCTGCAGGACACGGTCTACGAGGCCTATGACCTTCAGGCGATCAGGATCGATGGCGCGGCGGAACATCCGACCGCGCTGGTGCAATCCACCGCCATGGCCTCGGTGCCGCCGCCCGTGCCGACCTATCGTCCCATCCTGCCGAAGAACCTCGTTCAGGACGGCCTTCTTTCTGCGCCGCAGCTGGAAAGTGTCATCTATGCGGGCAACGCGCATGAGACGCATCTCAAGGGCTGGTTCAAGCGCGGCGAGATCGAAGGCCAGTTGATGGCGGCGGCCGAGGGCGACGAAGGCGCGTTTCGCCTGCGCAAGGGCTGGTTTCTGGGTGATGGCACGGGATGCGGTAAAGGGCGACAGGTTGCCGGTATCATCCTCGATAATTGGCTCAAAGGGCGCCGACGGGCGGTCTGGGTCTCGAAGAGCGACAAGCTCATCGAAGATGCGCGTCGCGACTGGATAGCGCTCGGGGGACGCGAAAGCGATATCGTGCCGCTCTCGAAGTTCCGCCAGGGCAGCGACATCCGCCTGCCCGAGGGCATCCTCTTCGTCACCTACGCCACGCTGCGCTCGGCTGAACGTGAGGGCAAAGCCTCCCGCCTCGATCAGGTCACGTCCTGGCTCAGCGATGGGTTCGACGGGGTCATTGCTTTTGATGAAAGCCATGCCATGGCGAATGCTGCCGGAGAAAAGTCCGACCGCGGCGACAAGAAGGCGTCCCAGCAGGGCCTCGCTGGCCTCGCGCTGCAGAACGCCGCGCCCGATGCACGGGTTCTCTATGTCTCGGCGACCGGTGCCACAGTCGTCGGCAATCTTGCCTATGCTTCGCGCCTCGGTCTCTGGGGCACCGGCGATTTCCCCTTCGTGACGCGGGCCGAGTTCGTCGCCGCGATGGAGGCCGGGGGCATTGCGGCCATGGAGATGATCTCGCGCGACCTGAAGGCGCTTGGGCTCTATCTGGCGCGGTCCCTCTCCTATGCCGGGGTCGAATACGAGATGCTGGTCCATGAGCTGAGCCCCGCTCAAGTCGCCATATACGACAGCTACGCCGATGCCTACCAGATCATCCACAACAACCTTGAGGCAGCGCTTCAGGCCTCGGGTATTTCTTCTGAGACCGGCACGCTGAACGCCCAAGCGAAATCCGCCGCGCGTTCGGCCTTCGAGAGCAACAAGCAGCGCTTCTTCAACCATCTCATCACCGCCATGAAATGTCCCTCGCTGATCCGCGCCATCGAGGCGGACCTTGCAGCAGGGCACTCGGCCGTGATTCAGGTGGTCTCGACCAGCGAAGCGGTGATGGAACGCCGCCTTGAAGAGATCCCTTCCTCGGACTGGGACGATCTGCAGGTCGATTTCACGCCGAGGGAGAACATCATGGACTACCTGATGCACAGCTTCCCGACGCAGCTTTTTGAGCCTTACACCGACGAGAATGGCGATCTGCGCTCGCGCCCCGCCCTCGATTGCGATGGCAACCCGATCATCTGCCGCGAGGCGGAGCGGCGGCGGGATGATCTTGTCGAGCATCTTGGGGCCCTCGCCCCGGTGCAGGGCGCGCTCGACCAGATCCTCTGGCATTTCGGAGGCGATGCAGTGGCTGAGGTCACGGGGCGCAAGCGGCGCATCGTCAAGACGCGTGAGGGGCGGCTCAAGGTCGAGAACCGCCCCGCCTCCTCCAACCTCGGCGAAACCCAGGCCTTCATGGACGATGCAAAACGCATCCTGATCTTCTCCGATGCGGGTGGCACCGGGCGCAGCTACCACGCCGATCTCGGGGCCAAGAACCAGCGCCTTCGGGTGCATTACCTCCTGGAGCCCGGGTGGAAGGCCGACAATGCGATTCAGGGTCTCGGGAGGACCAACCGCACGAACCAGGCGCAGCCGCCACTCTTTCGCCCCGTCGCCACAGACGTGAAGGGCGAGAAGCGCTTTCTCTCCACCATCGCCCGCCGCCTCGACACGCTGGGTGCCATCACCAAGGGACAGCGCGAGACCGGCGGTCAGAACATGTTCCGTGCCGAGGACAACCTTGAGAGCCCCTACGCACGCGCTGCGCTGCGCCAGTTCTTCTACAAGCTGCGTGCGGGTAAGATCGAGGCCTGCTCCTATGCGAAATTCCAGGAGATGACTGGGCTGACGCTCGATGAAGCGGATGGCACGATGAAAGAGACCCTGCCGCCGATCCAGCAGTTCCTGAATCGTTGCCTCGCGCTCCGCATCGACATGCAGGACGCGATCTTCGAGGCCTTCGGCGGGTTCCTCTCGGCCATCATCGAAGATGCGCGCCAGGCAGGCACGCTCGATGTCGGCCTCGAAACGCTCAAGGCCGAGAAATTCGAAATCGTCGACCGCAAGGTCATCTTCGAGCACGGGGCTACGGGCGCAACGGCAACTGCGCTGACCGTGGAGCGTACCGATCGCAACGATCCGCTCACCCTGCCCCGGATCAAATCGATCTGCGCAAATACGGACGGCGCGACGCTGTGCTGGAACACCTCCTCCAAACGCGCGGCGCTGATGGTGAATGCGCCGGCCTTCATGGACGAGGACGGCGTGCCGATCCTGCGGGTGAAGCTTCTGCGTCCGATGGCCACAGAAATCCTCGCGCTGACCGAGTTCTCGAAGTCGCACTGGGAAGAGATCGATGATGCGATATTCGAACAGCTCTGGCAGGCCGAGGTCGAGGCAGTGCCGGAGTTCACCACCTCAAAGATTACGCTCATCTGCGGGCTTCTCCTGCCGATCTGGGATCGGCTTCCCGCTGACAACATGCGCATCTACCGCCTTCAGACCGAGGATGGGGAGCGCGCCATCGGTCGACTGGTCAGCCAGGAGCAGCTTCTCAATGTCTTTGCACGCCTTGGTCTCGATTGCCAGATCGAGATGACGCCGCGGGAAGTGCTCGCCGCCGTGATGGAAGCCAGGACGACGCTGAACCTCCTCGGCGGCTATCAGCTGCGCCGGTCGCTGGTCATGGGGCAGCCGAGGCTTGAGCTGATAGGTGCTTCAGGCGCGGCCCTGCCCGGACTGAAGGCAATGGGCTGTTTCACGGAAGTGATCCAGTGGAAGACGCGGGTGTTCATTCCGGTCGACGGCATCGAGGTGCTGACACGGGTCCTTGCCGAGCATCCAGTTGGCGCCGGCACATCGGAGGCCGCCGCATGAGCGCGCGCCACAGTATCGCGGACCTCTCGGCCGATCTGGCAGACCATGCCGAGAGTTTCTGCCGCCAGTATTTCCCCGAGGGGCGCAAGCTGGGTAATTATTGGCAGGTCGGCGACACGTCCGGTGCAAAGGGCCAGAGCCTCGCCATCCGTCTGCAGGCGCAGGTTGGTCGTAAAGCCGGGTCCTGGCAAGATTTCGCGACGGGTGAATATGGCGACCTGATCGACCTGCTGCATGAACGGCTTGGGTCTGTCACGCTCAAGGAGACCCTGAGGGAGGCTCGATCCTTCCTCGGCGAAGCCCCCTGCCCTGCCGTACCTCGAGACACCCAAAGGGCTGAGCGCCCGGATGCAGCCTCCAGCAAACGCATCGCGCGGGCGCGCAAACTTTTCGCTGCTGGCAAGCCGGTGTTTGGCACCTTGGCCGCCACCTATCTGCAGGGGCGCGGGATCACACGGCTCGGCCCGGCCCTGCGCTATCACGCGCGTGTCTTCCTGCGGCAGGGCGAGGACGACCCCGATCTGCTGGAACGGGCCCCTGCCCTACTGGCAAAGATCACCGACAATCGCGGCCAGATCACCGGATGCGCAAGGGTTTTTCTCGACCCGTCCACCGGCGGTTTGGCCGAGATCGAGAGCCCGAAGCGGATCCTCGGACAGCTGCACGGCCATGCCATCCGCTTCTGGTCCGGCAAGGCGCGCAGCGATCTCATCGTCGGTGAAGGTCTCGAGAACACCCTCTCGGTCGGCACGGCTCTCCCCGAGTTCGATCTCGCCTCCTGTCTCACTGCCACCCATCTCGGCCTCTTCATCCCGCCGCCGAGGATCAAGCGTATCTGGATCGCGCGGGACAATGACGAAGCTGGACGCGACGCATCAATAAGATTGCTTAACCAACTGGAATCGCTTGGAATTACCTGTGGTGATCTCGTACCAAACATGGGCGATTTCAACGACGATCTGCGGGCATTTGGCAAAGATGCGCTGCGCCGTTCTCTGCTAAAGGCCATGAAAGCACAAGGTCTGGAGATCGAGGACGGGTGACCGCCAACCTCCCCGGGGATGCCTGACCGGGCAAAGGTTTCGCCGGTTCTATCTGATCCCGTTTGGACAAGGGGAGCGATGGACCGGCGGGTCGGAGCAGAGTGCTCCTCGCCCGGGCAGCAATGCGCCCGCTACCCGGAAAATTCCCCTGCCCCACCACATGACCGTGGCGGGCCATTCCTCGCGGGAACAATTTTCCGGTCCGGGTCACATTCTCCGCTGCGCTCCGATCCTGACGGATGCGGCCCGGTCGCCGCCGGTCCTGTTATCGCCCCATCCAAATCGGGTCAGATCAAACAGAGGAACCAGACAATGCCCCATCAGACAGACATCCAAGAGGAAACCGGCGTGACCTCCGCCATCCTCGACCACCTCGCACTTCACGTCGCAACGCCCGGGCCCGGCGAGACCGATCATCGCCCCCTGCCCCAGCCCGACGAGGTCGAACTCGCCATGGCGACGCTCTTTGACACCACCATCGGCCTCCTCACCGGAAGCCAGTTGGAAGACAATCTCGAAGAGATGCTCTGGTCCCTGACCTCGATCTTCCATCGCCGGCTCACCCATATCCAGAAGCTCCTCGATGACAACGAATTCGAGGTCCGGGAAAGTCTGGCCATCCAGGACGGCTCCGAGGTCGCCTCGGTCGAACTCGAGCGCCTCCAGATGATCGGGCTGAAGCTCTGGGACCATCGCGACGCTTTCGAGCAGATGCGCGATCTGGCCGTGGACCACTTCTCGGCCGCCACCGGTTCACCCTGGCTGCCCCGCACCGGATCCAAGGTCTCGCATCGCGGTCTCACCTCCGCCGTGGTGGACAGCCGGGCCTATCTCTCGGCCAAGCGGCGCAAGGAGACCGAGGTTCACTGCCCCGAAGGCACGCGGATCGCCTTCTCGGGCGGGGACTATCACGCCTACGACCTGATCTGGTCCGTCCTCGATGCCACCCATGCGAAATACCCAGACATGATTCTTTTACACGGCGGCACACCAAAAGGTGCCGAGATGATCGCTGCCCGCTGGGCAGATACCCGTGGTGTCACGCAGGTGGCGTTCAAACCCGACTGGAAGAGCCATGGCAAGGCTGCCCCCTTCAAGCGCAACGACAAGATGCTCGAGACCATGCCCCAGGGTCTGATCGCCACGCCCGGTTCGGGCATCACCGAGAATATCGTCGACAAGGCCCGCAAACTCGGCATCCGCATCAAGAGGATCGGGGCTTAGGCCCCGGTTCACGCACCGCGCAGGAGATCCCGCACGACCACAGCCTCGGAGTAATGGAACGCTACCCTTGTGGTGGACTTGGTGCACGACGCAATATCTAGAAAGTGCTTGCACGAATCTGGCTGGTCGGGCAATAGTCTCGAAAAATAACGCGCGGTCACATAAAAAACGCGCCCACGGATCGGGGCAGACATGAGCGAAGCAGAACAGGATCTTGATATCGCCATCGGGCACTACGCGGAACTTCTCGCGTCGAACCTGCATGCTCAGCGCGCTGCGCACTTCCCACCAGATGCAAAGAAGGTGATGCGCACTTTGACCAGCGGCGAAGCTGCTGAGCTCCTTGGCGTCGACCATACCTATCTTCGGAAGCTTCATCGAGAAGGAAAGATCGTTGACGTCGAGACGACGGCGGGAAGTCATCGCCGCTATACGCTCGACGATATCTGGGAAATCCGGCAGACGCTTGAAGGAAATGCAAAAAAGTCTGGAACTTACGTGCCTGGGCGTCGCGACGGTGACGAGCTTCAAGTCATATCAGTGGTGAACTTCAAGGGCGGCTCCGGCAAAACGACGACGTCTGCTCACCTCGCTCAGCGCTTGGCGCTAAAGGGGTACAGGGTTCTTGCGATCGATCTCGACCCCCAAGCATCTCTTTCGGCTCTTCATGGAATCCAGCCAGAACTCGACCTTATGGAGGGCGGAACCCTCTATGATGCCGTTCGCTACGACGATCCGGTTCCGATCGCCGAAGTGATCCGCAAGACTTACATCCGCGGCCTTGATCTTATCCCGGGCAACCTTGAACTCATGGAGTTCGAGCACGAGACGCCTGCTGCTATCCAGCGAGGCGGAGCGAAGGCGTTCTTCGCGAGAGTTCATGACGCACTCGATAGTGTTGAAGCAAACTACGACGTTGTTGTGATCGACTGCCCGCCGCAGCTTGGTTTCTTGACGATGTCAGCACTTTCTGCGTCCTCGGGTGTCCTCGTGACGGTTCACCCGCAGATGCTTGACCTCATGTCGATGTCTCAATTCCTGCGAATGACTGCGGATCTCCTGGGAGTGATCAGGGATGCAGGCGCAAATCTGCGCTTCGATTGGCTGCGCTTCTTGCCAACGCGATACAAAGTCGGCGACGCGCCACAAACCGAAGTCATCGCCTTCATTCGCGGGCTGTTTGGGAGGTCGGTCCTGACCAATCACATGGTTGAATCGACCGCAATATCTGATGCCGGCTTGACCAAGCAAACGCTCTACGAAGCTGACAAAAAGGACTTCACGCGTCAGACGTTTGATCGTGCGATCGAATCCATGAACGCAGTGAACGATGAGATCGCTGAAATCATCCAGAACACATGGGGTCGGAATGGCAAGAAAGCCTAAACTTGGCCTGCCGCTGCAGACCCTTCGCAACGCTCCTGACGCTCTTGAAGGGCGCCGACTGCGTGGCGGTGTATTTGAGATCGATCCGGCGCAGATCCTTACCGAAGGACGGTTGGATGACAGGCTTCAGATTGAAGTTGAGGGCCTGAAGAACTCTATTTCCAAGAACGGTCAGCGTGTGCCCGTCTTGGTGCGCCCACTGGAAGGCGATCGCTACAACCTGATCTATGGCCGCAGACGCTTGGAAGCATGTCGCGAACTCGGTATCAAAGTTCGAGCCATCGTCACAGAGGTTGAGGGTGATCAAGCGCTTCGAGATCAGCTTCTCGAGAACCAAGAGCGTCGTGATCTGAGCTTTATTGAGCGTGCGCTCGTTGCGACGGCACTTCTGGACGGTGATCATTTGGAAGGGGCTGAGCGCACCAATCGAGGTGTCGCCGAAGTCCTTAACCTCCACGAAGCCGGGGTTTCACAACTCTTGAGTGTCGTTCGGACGGTCGGCGAGGAACTCATCCAGGCAATTGGTGCGGCTCCCGGGATTGGTCGCCCGAGATGGGAAGAGCTCAAAAAGGCTTTGGGTGCCTACGACGGTGATCGAGACCAACTGCAAGCCGTAGCTCATGCAGCCAAGTCCGAAAGTTCCGGCTCGGTCGATGAGGTTTCTGAGCGTGCGTTTCTCGCAGTTCTGGCAGCCGCGAAGAGCGCAGAGAAGAAAGCAAGCCCGTCTAGAAAAGGCGTGCCTGCTTTGGCGATCCCCGGTGTCGGAGCTGCGACGGTCAAGACCAGCCGCCAAGGCAAGCAGCTTAAACTCGATCTGACTACGGATGAACCTGATTTTATCAGCTGGTTGGAGGGCAATGCCCCAAAGCTGATTACCGAGCTTCATGAGCGCTGGAAGCGTTCAGAAGACTGAGGAAGAGCAACCAACAAGAAGGAGGCACGATACAGGCAAAAAGAAAAAGGCCCCGAGAAGCTAGCTTCACGAGACCTTTGTAAGGTTTCGCACCGGGATCAGCCCGCTACAAAATCTCAGTTTTCGCACTTCTGAATGTAGCGTTCTGGCCCCTACCCCGCAAGCGCAAAGCGATTCGCGGGCCCTAGAATTTTTGTCTTCGTGAACATTTTCATGGAGTACACACCAATTTCGCCGTTTATGCGGCCGATTTCGCACGCTCATTTGCGCGTCATCGAGCGACCCGAGGCATCTGTTCCGGCCAGACCCGTTAACAAGTGGGAACTCCTGCGCGAGCTCTCCAAGGCGCAAGCGGCCTTTGGGGTCTCGGAACGTGATCTGACTGTTTTGCAGGGGCTCCTCAGCTTCTTTCCGGACGATGCGCTTGGCGGGAACGCCGAGATGGTCGTCTTCCCCTCGAACAAGGCGATCTGCGAGCGCCTGAATGGCATGCCGTGCTCAACGATGCGTCGTCACCTCGCGCGTCTCGTCGAGGCTGGCTTGCTCCAGCGGCGCGATAGCCCCAATGGGAAGCGCTACGTCCGCAAGCACGGCGAAGACCGCGTCGCCTTTGGCTTCGATCTTTCCCCGCTCTACTGCCAGTCCGAGGAGATAGCACGGGCCGCAGAGGCCGTACGTGAGGCTGAGGAGCGCGTCAGGCGCCTGAGAGAGGTCGTAAGCCTCATGCGACGCGATCTCGCGGCCCTCGCCGAGTTCGGAGACGAGATGCAGCCAGGCCTAGGCTTCTGGGATCAGCTTCGCGACAAGGCTGCCCTCACAGCCCGCGCGCTTCGCCGCAAGCTTTCAATTGAGGACCTCGCGGCCTATCGAGCCGATCTTGAAGCTCTCCTTGACCAGGCACGCAACATCATTGATGGCCCTGAAACAGAAGAAATGAACACCAATGATGCCCAATCTGAGCGTCACCATCATAATTCAAATAAAGAATCTATAGATTTTGAGCCGGCTTTAGAAAAAAGCGGGGCGGCGGCGGGTGTGCCAGATGTGGATACGAATGAGCCGGTGGCTGACGTTGATGAACAGGACACAAGACATCTGCCAAAGATCCCGCTTCACCTAGTGATAGCGGCATGTCCCTCGCTGAAGACCTTCTACCAAGGTGAGATCCGGCATTGGCATCAGCTTTTCGATGCGGCGGGCCATGTGCGGCCAGCCATGGGGATCAGTGCGTCTGCATGGGAAGAAGCACAGCGGTTCATGGGTCCGGAGCAAGCGTCGATCGTCGTTGCTGCGATGCTGGAACGCTTCGCCGACATAAGATCGCCTGGTGGATACTTGCGAGCTCTGACTGCCAAAGCTGCGGCCGGCGAGTTCTCCTGTGGGCCGATGGTCATGGCATTGATTGGGCGACGATCTGCAGCTTAACAGCTGTTAAGGTTGAGAGACTGCGTACTTTTCCGCCACCTCGGGACTGTCGACTTAACAGCTGTTAAAGTCCTGCCTCGCGAGCGTCAGAATATGAGAGGGAAAGGGTTGTTGGTTTGAGGGTGACGGGAAGTGAGATCGGAAGAGTGGCTTCCGGCGCCCGTCGTGGAGGAGATCTGATGGCGAAACCTGCCCAGAAAGTCACCCAGTCCCCGTTCCGGGACATTCCCTTCGACAAGCTCGTGCTGAGCCAGTCCAACGTCCGGCGCATCAAGGCCGGCATCTCGGTCGAGGAACTGGCCGAAGACATCGCCCGCCGCGGGTTGCTGCAAAGCCTGTGCGTCCGGCCCGTTCTGGCGGATGATGGGTCCGAGACAGGCAAGTTCAAAATACCCGCTGGCGGTAGGCGCTTCCAGGCCCTGTCACTCTTGGTGAAGCAGAAGCGCCTGGCCAAGACGACGCCCATTCCCTGCTTCGTGCGGGATGCGAAGTCCACGATCCTCGCCGAAGACGACTCGCTCGCCGAGAACATGAAGCGCGCTGTCCTGCATCCACTCGATCAGTTCCGCGCCTTCGTGGCGCTGCAGGAGAAGGGTCAGGGCGACGAAGAGATCGCAACCGCCTTCTTCGTCAGGCCGCAGGTGATCAAACAGCGCTTGAAACTCGCCGTCGTGGCCCCTGCCCTGCTCGAGCTTTATGCCGAGGATGAAATGACGCTGGAGCAGCTGATGGCCTTGACGGTTAACCCGGATCATGAGCGCCAGGTTCAGGTCTGGGAGGCGATCCGCTCGTCCTGGAACAAGGAGCCCTATCAGATCCGGCGGATGCTGACGGAAACCTCGGTGCGGGCATCCGATCGTCGTGCTGTCTTTGTCGGCATCGATGCCTATGAGTCTGCTGGCGGCACCATGTTGCACGACCTCTTCCAGGGCGATGACGGCGGCTGGCTGGAAGACCCCGCCCTGTTCGATCGTCTGGTCAGCGAGAAGCTTCAGGCTGAAGCCGAAGCCATTGCGACCGAAGGTTGGAAATGGATCGAGGTCTCGCTCGACCTGCCCTATGGCTACAGCCACGGTTTGCGGCGGCTGAGCGGAGACCCGGCACCGATGACGGATGACGAAGGCGCGGCCCATGCCAAGCTTCTTGCCGAATACCGGGCGCTCGAAGAGGAATACGAGGGCCAGGATGAATTCCCCGAGGAAGTCGACGCGCGACTTGGCGAGTTGGAAATTGCGATGGAGAAGCTCGAGACTCGGCCGTTGATCTTCGACGATGAAGAGATCGCGCGGGCAGGGGCTTTTGTGACGCTTTATCGCATGGCGAGCTTGTCGTTAATCGCGGCTTTGTCCGGCCCGAGGATGAGCCTCGGGAATACGCTGATGTCTTCAGCTGTGAACCGACAGCAGGGCGCTGAGCTTTCAACGGGGAGTTACGCGGATGGTATCGGCCACGGTACGGAAATCACTTCTGCTGGTCAAGCGCTTGGCGCGAACGCACGCGACGACGAGGACGATGGTGCGTTGAAGCCCTTGCCTGAGCCCGTTCCCGACACCGAGCAGGCTGAAGATGCAGATCTTCTTGACTTCATCAGCTCAGACCGGCCAAGGATTAATGACAGGATGACAGTTCGCAAGATTACAATCCAGCGGCTTTCGTCAGGTTCACGCGGAAGCGGTCGCGGCGGCGTTGGTAGCGGCGGGTCATCTGTGCCGAAGCGTGGCCAAGGTGCTTCTGCACATACCGCTCGTCCACCTCGGCCGAACTGGCGAGACCTGCGCGCAGAGAATGGCCAGAGAACAGTGCCAGGCGTTCCTTTTCGGGCAGTTCGGATCGGATGCCGGCGTCCAGGACCGTTCGCTTGATCAGCCGCGCGACATGCTTGTCGTTCAGCCTTGTCTCCAGGGCCTTCTTTCCACCCCGAGTGGTGCCGACAAAGACCGGCCCGAAGTCGATCCTGGCGAAGTGCAACCACTGCTCGAGCGCATGCACAGGGCAGCTGGAGTTAGACGATCCCAGACCGATCTCGACCTCGCGCCAGCCGGTCTTGGCGTTGAGCGTCAGCACGGCGCCGTCGTCGAGGATCTCGATCCAGCCGCCTGAATCGGGCGTGTCGTCCTTTCCGACATCCAGGCTGACGATCTCGGAGCGGCGGAGCCCGCCGGCGTACCCGAGGAGCAGGATGGCGCGGTCCCTGAGCCCGCGCAGGTCGTAGGGCAGGGTGGCGACCATCGCGAGGATGTCCTCGGCCAGGATCGCTTCCTTCTGCACCGGCGGACGGGCGTGTTTGCGTTTGATCCCGGCCAGCACTGTTGCGATGTGGCGGTTCTTACGATCGAGGACAAAGCCGCGTTGCGCATAGTTCCAGGCAAGGCCGGAGAGGCGACGTTCGATGGTACTGACCGATAGGGCAGGGGAGGGGCCCGCTCCGGACGCCAGGTCTGCGAGATAAAGCCCGATCATTTCAGGCGACGGGGGCAGAGGCTCCGCGCCCTTCATCCGACACCACCGCGCGAAATGCGCCCAATCCTTGGCATAGGCTTTCAGCGTATTGTCAGAAGCTGCGGCGCGCGCATAATCTCGGGCGGCGTCGACCAGGCGATCAAGGCTGCCGGATCCCGCGACGTGGGCGGGTAGGGAGATGTCGTCGCTTTTTTCTTGATCGCTGTCGCCGTTCTGAGCGATACAAAACGCACCAGAGTTTGATGATGTCGACTTCTCGTCCTCTGAGGGCATTTTCCAGTGAATCCGGTGGTGAAATTAAACTGCGTCCTAGCATATCTCTTGATGTCCGATAAGGCAAACTTATTGGACATAGCGCGATCTTGCAGGCTGCGGCGGTTCTAACGCTATTTTCTGGTGAAAAGCGCCGCGATGACGTAGGCTCCAAGCATGACATATGCTCGGCTCGATCACACCAGCGACCTCGACACATTACCCCGGATGCCCGCCTGGGTCACCTCAGCGCGGGCTGAAAGCCTTGAAGATGTTGCGTTTTTGTCGGGCGCAGCGCTGAGCCACCTGCATGTTGTGCTGGAGCGCGAGGAGGTGCCCCAAGCCTTGTTGCGGGATCGGCTCGCGCTGCGCGCAGCGGAGGCCTGTGTCGCGTTTTCGGGGCGCCTGGAGAGAGCAGGGGATCTGCGCGACGCGGTGCATTTGTTGCGTTCTGGCGATCTGCCGGGACCGGCTGGCGAGACCTGCCTCGCCTGGCGGCGCGCGGTGGAGCGGCCGGTGTCGACCAAGGCTCTGGATCGAGCCTTGCCGGCCTTCGAGTCGGGCAAGATCGCGATGTGGCTCAATGCAGGGAAGGGGGCGCCGGTGACTCGGGCCGCGATGGTGCTGGAGGCGGTGCTGACGGAGGCGCCACGCGCTGACGTAGCTTCGCTGGTCCTCGCGGATGCGGCTCTCGCCCAAACATTCGGTTGGGATCATCTCGTGCCGTTGTTGGCCGCGGGTCTGAAACGTGCCGACCTGCGCAAGCAGGGCGACGATTTGCGTCTCGTCTGTCATCGGGCACTCATCTTATCGGCGGTCGAGGCTGTGCGTCTCTCCGCCGACCTCGCGCGTCGGGCGGCACACCTAAAGGCCGTTGCGCCAAAGCTTCGCGCCAAGGGAGCGGATGCCGCTGTCGAGATGTTCCTCACCCGCGATGCCGTGGCACCTTTGGCCTTGCCCTTGTCGGATCGCGCCGCGCGGCGGCTTTGCGACCGACTGGTCGATCTCGGCGCGGTGCGCGAGCTGACAGGGCGAGACACGTTTCGGCTCTACGGGGTGTAGCGATGGCGAAGGATCGTTCAGAGCCGGACCTGGACCGTGAGTTGGCCGACCTGCCGCCTGAGCTGCGCTGGCGGGAATGGATGCGCCGGATCGAGGCGGTGCTGTTTGCCTCCGCCTCGCCTGTCCCGCGCCAAGACCTCGCCCGCGTCGTGGGGCAGGGGGTCTCGGTGGATCTGTTGGTCGAGGATCTCGTCGCCGATCTGGAAGGGCGGGCCTTCGAGATCGCCCAGGTCTCTGGCGGCTGGATGTTTCGGACGCGGGCGGCCTACGCTCCCGCGATCCGGGTCGCCGCGGATGTCGAGGATCAGCTACTCGACCTGAGTGAATTCGACGTCGCGGTCTTGGCCGCCATCGCCTATCACCAGCCGATCACGCGCGACGGGCTCAAGGACATCTTCGGCAAGGAGATCAGCCGCGACCTGATCGGTCGGCTGCATGCGCGCGACTTGATCGGGACCGGGCCACGATCGCCGCGCCGCGGTGCGCCATACACATTTGTGACGACCGAGCAGTTCCTTGTTGCATTTGATCTGGAGACTCTCGCGGATCTGCCAGAGCGGGAGCAGTTGGAGGACGCAGGTCTGGATGGCGGGTCATAGGAATGGTTGCGGGCTGGCGATCCCCGTATTGGCCAAACGGTGAGGCATGTCGTGGACATTTCGTGACGCTCTCAGTTGTGACTTGTTGAGAGAACTCAGGCTTCGATCCTGAGCCCTCTGAACAGAGCTTCCCAAGGGTCCCCATCCTCGGTCATCGCGCCCGGTTCCAGGTTTGCTATGTTCTCGTCGATGACTGCGTTGTGGTAGTTCTTGAGCCAGCTGTATTTGCGCCGCACCGTCGCGTTGGGACTGTCGGCGAGACCGCTCTCCACCAACGTTTTGTGCCTACCCAGAAACTCGATCCAGCCGGCGTATTCGCCGTCGAGCTCGCTCAGACTGGCGCGAAGATAGTCGATGTAGTGGAGGCCTGACTCGTCCTGGCGCAGGAGGTTGTTCAGGTGACGCTCTTCATCCTCATAGGAATGTCCTTCCCGCCAAAGCGTTTGGTCCTGTCGGTGGCGTTCGATGACATCTTCATGGATCGCAATGCGCGGGAAGATGACCTCGCCTTCTTCCATGAAATAAGCCTGAACGAGGGCAGGCCCAAACACCGGACCACTGAAGTCGATGCCGAGATGCATAGGGCCGATGGTCATCGCGCCGCGCACCATTATGCCGTTCGCCACGCATTCGATCTGGATGTGCAGCAGATCGATGAGTTCCCAGACCAAAGGGCCAGCCTGGTACTGAGTTTCAATGGTTCTGGTTCTTACGATCGCGTCAGACACGATCTCTGCATGGACTTCGCTGATCATCCGCATCTCGTCGGAGCGGGTGGGCGGCGTGGCATCCCCTTCGGACACCCTGCGAAACATCGAAAGCAAGTGCCTGATCTCTGCACCGCTTCGCGTGTGCAGGAGGTTCCTGAAACCGAGGACATCAAAAAAGGTCACAAGGCATTCTTCGTAGTCGGGGTCGTTCTCGAAATCAGTCATCTCTGGTCCATCTTCAGCCGAGGAGCTTCTCCAACTCTTCCCCTTGGGCGGCATGCTTCTTGGGGTTTTCTGCTTTCAGCTTGTTCACGTTGATGAGCTTCCATCGGACCGCTGGAAGCTCGGCCGCTTGAGGGCGGTCGATCGCGTCGAAGTCTGGATCGCCGTCATGCAGGGTTCTCAGAAACCTCTTCGCGCCCTCATCCAAGCGGGATTGGATATCACCGATCAGGCGGTCGCGCGTTGAGACCAATTCCGTTAGGTCGACTGCTTCCTTCGTCATGCCCTCGAATTCCCGCGCGTAGGGCTGATCTAGATCGATCAGGTTTGGATTCAGCAGTTCGTGCGGCGGGCGTGGTGAACTCGCGAGGTAGATCAGAAACGTGCGGAACAACTCGTCGGTAAACCCTTCGTTCTCGTAGAGCAGTTTAACGTCGTAGAGGTCTCGCGGGTGCTGGCGATCTAGGGCCGCATGTAGCTTGCCGCCGAACAAATCCTCGAAGGAGACGATGTTCATCGTCGCATATCCGAACGCCTCCTCGACGGCTTCGGAGACTTCGCGTTGTTCCGGATCATGCACGACGCCCCGGGTAACGGGGGAGGTTTCGATTTTGATTTCGGCTGTGCCGAGGCGGGCGAGCGCACGCGTGGCGCCGCCGCCACCGCCGGCAATTCGCTGCGCTTTGGCGCCGGCGATGCCGCCTTCGATGGCGGCGGTAATCCGGTCCATCGCGTCGTTGATCTCGACGAGGCTGTCGGCGCGGTCCTTGACAGGCAGATAGGTCAGATCGATATCGACCGAGAGGCGCGGAAGGTCGCGATAGAAGAGGTTGATGGCCGTCCCGCCCTTGAGCGCAAATATCTCCTCCTTCGCCACATATGGAAGTACCCGTACGAGCAGGGCCACTTGGGCGGCATAGTCTTCACGCGCCATCACCACGTTCCTTTCTTACAAACTCTTCGGGCACCATGATCCTGTAGCGTGGATGTATCTTGCCGCCTTTGACCAATGCGCGATCCCCGCTGCCGAGGTCGAAGTCTTCCGGATCGAGACGCTTGCGCCAGGCATGGTCGTGGCGGTCGGCGAACACGAAGAACAGGCGTTTGACCTTGATCTTCTTGCAACTTCTGAGCAGTGCCGAGAGGGTTCTTGGGCGCAACGTCGTCAGGCTTTCGAACACCATGTCGAGGTTGTGAAAGCTCTCCTGATCCGGCAACTCGTCAAGCGCTTCGAGGATGGCGCGTTCCGGCGAGGACATCACCAGTTTCCAGTCCCATGGCAGGGACGATGCTGTCTCGTTGAGATTATTTCGCGCGTCATTGACACCCAACTCTGGATCGGAGAACAGCGATACGCTGCGTGTGCGGAGTTCGGTGTTGAGCGGCAGTTTTTCGAGCCAGTTGGGGATTTTTGAGCCGTAGAGCCAGACTGTGCTCTTGTCGCCGAGTGAGAGGTAGTGCGCATAGCCTTGCAGGCCCAATGCCGTCGCCCCCCCGATATGGACAGGGTAGTGCATGATGTGCTGGAGCGAGAGCAGGCTGGTCTTCCAGTCGAGCGTATTCGTGGTGGCGCTGCTTGGTGCGGGACGGCGGAACACTCCGCGTCCTAGGCGTTCTAGCCAGCCGCGTTGCACATAGCCGTAGGACGAACGCCGACCTATCCCGTGGTGCTCCAGCCAGGCGGAGTCCACGAGGAACCCCGTGGGGACAGCCTCAAGAAGACTCTTTAGTTTTTCGTGTTCTTGTCCACTCATGGGCGACATAATGATGTATTTTTAAAGATGCCGCCACTTGTTTCTGTGATAACCTGTGAGATAGTCCGTCAAGGATCGACAAATTCTGGAATTTTCAAAGAGACTGGTGGTTGTCAGCTCTGAAGCTCACCAGCAAAGCAGGGCGTGGATGCCCTCGGAGGGCTGAGAAGACATCCGGCCATTCGGATCGAACAGTCGAAGCTATGTGCCCCTGTCGAAGCCGCTGCGCCAAACCAGAGTCAGGTTTCACTTTCGATTGTGGCGTTCTTTTGCCCATACAAACATCGCACCGACGGCAGCATTGGCTTGCTGCACGCTGAACACTTCCGGTTCGAACGCGCCCGCCCATTGCTTTGTATCGCGATGTTCCGGGTGGTGTTTGTCGGTCAGCGCGTCGAGAAACTCTTCGTAAGAGTAGGGTCCTCCACAGTCCTCTGGCGGGCAGGCTCGCTCTCCGTCAACACAGGCGGGAAAGTCCAGATCTGGTCTTCCGGTTGGTTTGCTAAACTTCTCAACGGTGACGAGATGCCGCCAGCCATCGCCGAAATCATAAGTGTATGTGAACTGACTGCCTTTCTTGACCAGCTTTCCAAGAGTAAACCTCTTCTCGTCCTTCCGCCCATCGGTAGGGTCCCAGCTGTCGTCACTTTCGTCGCGGGCCTCGAACCTGTCTTCGCCAATCTCGAACTCATGCAAATGATAGTCTTGCCAAGGCATAGCGCCCTGGAGAACGGAATGCAGGATGTCCAAGCTGATGTCATTCGGCACGACGATACGGCGCCAGATGGGTGGTTTGATGCCAACCAGTTCGATTTTCAGCTCAATCAAAGTGTGTTCCGCCTGTCTCAATGGCCCTGCCGTTGAAGTAACTTTTGATTCTTAAGTTGAAGCATTCAAGGGGAACATTGGCCCCTCCCGCCCTTTGGCCAGGACCGCGCCCTACTCGGTCGGCTGCGCGCAGCCGCCCTCCCCGAGCTGAAACGCCGCCTCTCCCTGCGACGTGCCGCTGGCCCGGCCGTCTCCTCCGGAGCCAGCCCGACCAGCCGTCGCATGGTCGTGGCAACGCTTCATCTCGGCCGTTCCGGTTACGGTCACTGGGGCAGGGGTGTGCCCGCAACGGTGCGAACAGATGTATGTGGCCATCGGCCCAATCAAGCATAAAGCATGGGAAGTGCTTCAACCATGACGTTAGTCGTTGCAAAGATGGCTGTGCAAAATAGTGTGGTTCGGAGAGGGTTCCGATAATGTCTTCAATAATCAAGTTTTTCCGAATTACATTCTTTCTCGTCCTGTATTTTTTCTTATGTATGGTCGTGGTGACCACAATGCTTCAGGGTTGGCCGATTGGCGGCCAGATGTTGTTTGCATTTGGTGTTCCCGTCATTCTGGTCTGGTGGCAAGAAAAACGGAGATCGCGGAAAGTCGCTGCAAAGGCGCAAGCTGAGGGGAGTTCCGAAAATCTACCCCCCCGACCTGAGCCGGTGCCGCGCCCAAGTGCCTACGACAAGCGTATCGAGCGTGAGCGCGAACGAACTCGCGAAGCCAACGCGTCCAAACAGCCGGCTGCCGTGCAGGCTTACTCCCCACCAAAGCAGGACTACGCTGAAATCGTTCGGGCTGGAAAGTCTGCGGCGCCGGCACTTGCCGCGGCCGCTGAACGAAATCAGCCCTCGCGAGTGGCATCGAGCGCATCGGTCCGATCATCGAAAAGCGGGTGGGTCCCGTCTTATGAAACAGCTAGCGTCGCCGGCCGCAACATCGGCGGGATGGTCTATGTCGGCACGGCTCCCTTGCTGAACACCTACGGGTATCGTGACAAGTGCCGAGCCTATATCGATCCGTCTCTGTCTGTCGCGCGCTCTGGAGCCGACAAAGCTGGTGAAGGTATGCCTTACTGGCCCGGATACGCGGATATCTCACCTCAGTGCCGGGCGACCTACCTCGACTGGTTGGCCAGCGGGCGCAACGACGCCTCCTACAACCCCGGATACATGTTCCTGTACTTCTACGGGCTGGAGCGTCGCTTCTTCGTCGATCAGTCCAACGAAGATGCCAAGGATATCGTCCAGGAAGTTCGGCGGCTGCAGTCACTTTACCCTGACAACCACTCCGTCAGGCGCTATTTGGGTGAGTTCCTCGACATTGCGATGCTTGCCGAAACCGACCTCGACGCTATCGAACCGATTTTCGAGAAGCAGGGCTGGGAACTTCCGTTCTCACTCAAATACGCAATCGGAGCTCGGATCGACAAAGGCGAGAACCTGACGGCTGACTGGTTGCTGAGTTGGTTCATCTGCCATCCGGAAACAAATCTGAGAACTCCCGCGACGCGGTGCCGTGACGAGTTCGTCGCTCTTTTCCGTATGCGGTTTGATCGGCGTTTTCCTGATGGGCTCAAAGTGACAAAACCCCGGAAATCACTCACGGCATCCTATCGCGCCGCCTCCAGCGAGTTTCAGGGGTCAGTCAATCCGACCGTGGATGGCAAACCCGTGCCCGACATCTCCGGCTTGCGCAAGCCGGTCGAGATTGCGCAAGAGCTGGCTGACGAGGTGATGAACGACCTCGACAAGCTCAGTCGCTTCCTGGGCCGAAACCCTGACGGCCGCGGAAGTGTGGAAGCGCATGCCTTGCTACCCTCTGAACTTTGGGATGCTTTCCCATCAGAGGAAATGGACCGCTTGAAATCTTGGGC
Organism: Primorskyibacter flagellatus; assembly: GCF_900176485.1. Lineage (GTDB taxonomy): Bacteria > Pseudomonadota > Alphaproteobacteria > Rhodobacterales > Rhodobacteraceae > Primorskyibacter > Primorskyibacter flagellatus. The sequence goes on along the minus strand of NZ_FWYD01000015.1, from coordinate 24,828 downwards.
AAGCGATATCGTCGATCGCGGGGGATTGGTGCCGCTTGAGGAGGTGATCGGACGACTGGAGGGAGAAACGAACGAGAAGATCGGAAAACGGCAAATGACAGGAGCCGCCGACGCGCTCGCGCGCCTCGGTTTCGGTCTGGCGCCCGACCCTCGGTTTGCGCTCCGGTCGCCCAAGACGGAGGAGCCTGTTGTGCTGTTTCGTCTGGGCGAACCCATCGAAAGACTGGAGGACGTTTCCGACAGCTATCGAAGCGCCTTGATCGAATTGGCACTTGGGTCGTTAGTCGCCCATGCTGATGGTCGCATCGCGGAGCCTGAACGCAGGGCGTTGGAAGATCAGGTTTCTGCCACGGCCCTCAGCGATCAGGAACGCCGCAGGCTGCGTGCAAACCTTGAATGGTTCCTGGCCGTGCCACCGGACATGACGCTTCTGCGGCGCAAACTGAAGGAGGTGGGCCAAGACAGCCAAGCCGCTATGCGGGCAGCGCTGGTCGGTGCAGCACATGCCGATGGCATTATTCACTCCGACGAAGTCGCAAGCATCGAGAAAATCTACAAGGCTTTGGGACTTGATCCTGCGCTTGCCTACACCGACCTGCATGCTGGCGAAGTTGCGGATGGTCCACGCACTGTTCGCGCGTCGCAACCGGGTCGCCCGGGCGAAGCGATACCCGCGCTCGAAAAAGCCAGCGGACCGAAACTCGACGCTTCACGGATCGCAGCAATTCGTTCGGACACAGAGCGCGTGTCGTCCGTCCTCGGTCAGATTTTCGATGTCAAAGAGGAAGAAAGTGGTGCCTCCGCGCCTGCCAGCCAAAGCCAGCTGGTAGGGCTTGACCCGAAACACGGCGCCCTTGTCCTCGAACTGGTCACTCGAGAGCATTGGTCTGAAACCGAGTTCGAGACGATCTGCGCCTCGCATGGGTTGATGGCATCCGGGGCTTTGGAAGTCGTGAATGAATGGGCTTTTGAGACCTACAACGAAGCACTGCTCGACGAGTATGATGGATATGACGTGTCTCTGGAAATTGCGGAGGCGGTAAAAGAAAAGATGAGTGCGGAGGGCAGGGATGTCTAAGTTGAAACCACGTGAACGCGATGCAATCGTACAGGCGCTTCGGGCCGGGGTCGTGCCCAAACTCGGTTTGCGCCATATTCAGGTTGGCCGCGTCCGAGAGATTGAAGAGCTCGTCAAGGACATGGACCGGATATCCGATGGCGGATCGGCGATCCGGTTCATCATCGGGGAGTACGGATCGGGCAAGACGTTCTTCATGAACCTGATCCGCCTCGTGGCTCTGGAGAAAGGCCTGGTCGTGATGTTCGCGGATTTAGCGCCAGATCGGCGCATTCACGCGACCGGCGGACAAGCTCGCGGGCTGTATGCCGAGATGGCCCGAAACCTCTCGACGCGGACCAAGCCCGATGGCGGGGCATTGGCCAGCGTGGTGGAGCGATTTGTCAGCCAGGCTCACCGAGATGCTGAAGAACGGGATTTGCCCACGGGGACCGTCATTCGTGAACGCCTTGGCCACTTTGAAGAACTTACCGGAGGGTTTGAGTTCGCCGAAGTCATCCGTCGATATTGGGAAGGCCATGAGACCGGCGACGACGAGTTGAAATCCGCAGCCCTGAGATGGCTGCGCGGCGAGTTCGCGACACGCACCGACGCGCGCAAAGCACTTGGTGTGCGAACGATCATCGACGACGCCAGTGTCTATGACCATCTGAAGCTGATGTCGGCATTCGTGTGCGAGGCCGGGTATAAAGGATTGCTGGTCGGCCTCGACGAGATGGTGAACCTCTACAAGCTCACTTCGTCGCAGGCCCGCAATGCAAACTACGAACAGATCCTCCGGATCCTGAACGATGTGCTGCAGGGTAGCGCCGAGAACCTCGGATTCCTTATGGGTGGAACCCCGGAGTTTCTGATGAACACCCGTCGAGGGCTCTATAGCTACGAAGCCCTTCAATCGCGTTTGGCCGAGAACACCTTCGCGCGGGACGGATTGGTCGACCTTTCAGGACCGGTTGTCCGGCTGGCCAGCCTGACCCCTGAAGATCTCTTCGTTCTTCTGGCCAATGTGCGGCGGATCATGCAGGACGATGCCGGTGCTCTGCCGGACGACGCGCTCGAGGCCTTCATGGCGCATTGTTCGGACCGGATCGGTGAAGCTTACTTCCGCACCCCGCGCAATACGGTGACGGCATTCGTGAACCTGCTTTCCGTGCTTGAGCAAAACCCCGGTGTCGAGTGGAGCGATCTGATCGAAAAGATCGAGGTCTCCGAAGACCTCGGCGAAGACATGAACGAGGTAGACGAGTCGACTGGTGCCCAAGACCCCGGTGACGATGATCTGATCAGCTTCAAGCTCTGACGCCGATGAGCAGTGCGTTCGACAAACTGGCGAGGCCTGTGCAGAAATGGATACGCCAGAAAGGTTGGCGCGAACTTCGCGACATCCAGGCGCGATCCATCCGGACGATCTGCGAATCCAATGCCGATTTAATCGTTGCAGCTTCTACGGCGGGCGGAAAGACCGAGGCGGCGTTCCTGCCGTTGATTTCACAGGTGCTTGACGAGCCGTCGGGCGGCACCGGCTTCGACCTGCTCTACATCGGTCCGCTGAAAGCCCTGATCACGGACCAGGCCATGCGGCTGGAGGGCATCTGCCAGGAAGCAGAGCTTCCGGTTGTTCCCTGGCACGGAGATGTCTCGCAATCCATCAAGACGCGCGCGTTGATATCTCCAAAAGGGATCCTTCTGATAACCCCAGAGTCCCTTGAGGCGCTTTTCATTCGTCGCGGTTTGGAAATTGCCCGCCTGTTTGGGGCGACACGGGCGGTCGTGATCGACGAGCTGCACACAGTTCTGGACAGCGAACGCGGTGTCCAGCTTCGTTCACTGCTCACACGGCTCGAGCTCGCGATAAAGCGCCCAATCCGTCGGATAGGTCTGTCAGCTACGCTAGGCGACATGGACCTCGCTAAGGCCTATCTTCGCCCTGACGCCGCAAACGCTGTCCAGCTGATCGAAGCAGATGGCGGCGAGGCTGAATTGAAGCTTCAGCTTCGCGGTTACCTTTCCGGCGATGAAGATGAAAACAGCCCATCCGCAACGGACGCGATCGCAGCACATCTTTTCAAACACCTTCGAGGCAGCGACAACCTGGTCTTCGCCGGAGCGCGTCAACGGGTCGAGATTTACGCAGATCGGTTGCGGGAGCTTTGCGAACGGGAGCACCTGCCACAGGAATTCTATCCCCACCACGCGAGCCTCTCCCGAGAACACCGTGACTTCGTTGAGCGGCGCTTGAAGGACCCTGCGAAACCGACGACAGCCGTTTGCACATCGACGCTCGAGCTTGGAATCGACATCGGTGACGTGACCTGCGTGGCTCAAATCGGTGCGCCATTCAGCGTCGCCGCGTTGCGACAACGGCTTGGCCGATCAGGCCGGCGTGAAGGACAGCCGGCCATTCTCAGGCAGTATGCTGTCGAAGCCAAGTTGACGCCGGAGAGCAGTTTCGTGGATCGTCTTCGCCTCGGCCTGATCAGGTCCATCGCGATGATAGACTTGCTGCTGGAAGGCTGGTGCGAACCTCCAAAACCTCAGGCGCTTCATCTCTCGACGCTCGTCCACCAGATACTGTCAGTCATAGCGCAGCGCGGCGGTGCGTCTGCAAGCGTGGTCTACAATGTGCTCTGCCGCGAAGGCCCCTTTCGGAAGGTCACAACCGAAGTCTTCGCAGATGTGTTGCGTGCAATCGGCCACCCAGAAACCGGCTTGATCGAACAGGTCGGCAGCGGGCTGTTGCTTTTGGGACCCGCGGGCGAAAAACTGGTTGAGCATTACAGCTTCTATGCGGTGTTTCAGACGCCTGAGGAATTCCGGTTGGTCGCAGAGGGGCGGGACCTTGGAACCCTGCCGATCGATAATGTTCTTGCCCCTGGGATGCTATTAATATTCTCTGGGCGACGTTGGGTTGTTCAAGAAATCCATGATCGTGAAAAGGTCATCGTCGTCAAACCCGCGAAGGCTGGTGTGCCGCCCGTCTTCGGCGGCGATGCGGGGGACATTCATGACAAAGTGATCGACCGAATGTTCGCCGTGCTCGAGGGGGATTCCAGCCCAGCTTACATGGATACAGTCTCTTTGATGATGCTCGAGGAAGCGCGTGCTCACTATGAACAGCTGGGGTTTAGGGCCAATAACCTACACACCATTGGCGAGCATACATCAGTCATTGCGACGCGGGTCGGTACTGTGAAGACATCAACCCTCGCGCTAGCACTGAGAAGTGAGGGGTTTTCGGTCGAACTGCATGACGGGTTTCTGATGGTGGAGGCCGGGGACGAAACCCCCGATCTTCAAACGGTACTAGCGCACATTCGATCTGGCGAACCTGTCGATCTGTTCGCTGGAGCTGGGAATTTAATGTCGGAGAAGTTTCATCCTTACCTGTCGCAGCCCCTCTTGGAGTTGGATGCAATTTCTTCCAAGCTTGCGCCCGATACTCTTACCGCGATGGTCGGTAGAATCGTCCCAGCATAATATGTGCGGCAATACTCGTTGACTGTTTTCATCGCTCCTAGGGCTAGTGATTGCTTTGTCTCCGCCAAGAAAGGACGGCATCTTCCGTTCCCGCAACTGGTGCCGCGTCACTCCAACGATCCCAGAAATTGACTGTCGCGCTATTGGGCTTGAAGCGCGGCTCGGACACCACAACTCGCGTCGGAAGCAAGCTCGCATCGCCGACCACCAATGCCTCACCGATGTCGAGGACCGGTAGAAGATCACCAAACCCGCCGAGGCTGTCAGGCAGCAACCGTTTGATCACGGATTGATCGTCGCCGTTGGTCAGCCGCATCGCAATGACATTGTTGCACTGGCTCAGAACGGTGCGGTTCACTTCGGATGGTCTTTGGCTGATAACCACTAGTCCAACACCGTATTTCCTGCCTTCTTTGGCGATCCTCTCGAAAATCCCGACAGAGATCTCATCGGCTGACTCTGACGATGCACGCTCCGGGATATACAGATGTGCCTCATCGCAGAACAATGCGATGGGATGACGGTTGTCTGGTGGCGTCCACTGGCTGACTGTGAATATCAGCCGAGCAATCAAGCTGACCATGAGCGGCAGGATGTCGGACGGCACTTCCGAGAAATTGATGATCTTGATCCCACCCTTGCCATCAGCTTGCGATCCGCGCCCGCCTATCAGGAAATGCGTTACCTCCGACAGCCAGGCCATATCCATACAGGCTGCTGGCGGCTGAAATATGAACCCAAGCCTGCGATCATTTCGTTTGGCTTCAAATCGCGCGATTAAGCGGCTGAGCTTGTCGAAGTATGGTCCTTGCTTATCCTTGTTGTTAGCGCCCGGAACCATTTGTTCGTTCAAGTCAGATAGTTGCTTGTGGACACTGTCGATATCGAAAGGCACGGGGCTATCGATAGTGAAATTTGCAAGAATGTCGGCGTGTTTTCCCGGATCAAGCATTGCGCGCTTCGCATCGGTGATACAGCGCGTCATGAGCATGGCTTGGTTCGGAGCGTTCTGATCGGACCGATCTACAAACAAAGCGACCAATGCCTCATAGCCGAGAAGCCAGAACGGTAGATGTAGAACACCGTCGGCCAGTCGGCGATCGTGTCCAATGTCCCCCGGCCCAGCGATGCGTAGATGCCGAAACTCGTCGCTATCGAGGGTCTGGTACTCACCATGGATATCGAACAAGATTACGTTGGCTTGTGGAAGACCGGCAATCTGGTCTAGGAGCCGCGCAGTTGTGTACGATTTGCCGCTGCCAGTGCTACCGACCACGATGGCATGACGTTGGAACAGACGGTTGCCGTTCAAGAAGGCCCGCGCGTCCTCGTCCAAAGCATAGCGACCAAGATCAAGCTGCGGGCCGTCGCCGGAAACCTGCGAAATGACCTGCATGAAGTCTGTCAGGCGCTGACCTTCCAAGGAAAAGCAATCCGCATCGATTTCGGGCACAGTCTCTAGGGTGCGCTTAAAGACGTTCTCTTTCAGCCCCTCCTTGTCTACGAGTGTTCCAATCAGAGCGACCCGAACGAGGTTGTTTTCGGGGAGCGCGGCTTCCGGATCCTCCTCAGACCCGTCTATTGCAGTTTCGTCACCTGCTTTGCGTGTGATGCGCGAAACTATCCCGATTAAGTGCTGCCCGGCTTTCGAGCTTCTGATCGCGGTCAACCGATTGACCTGAATCCGTTTGAGGCGTTCAAGTTCATCGACTCGCACCGTCACAGTGGCAGTATCGACGGCAATAATTTTGCCGAGACTTTCATCATCGTTGAAATCAAGTATGCCCAACTCTTCCTCCTAAAACCCAATCAATTCGTTCAATGCAGGCAACTCCCAATATTTGCCCCCGGTAACAACAATACCGTCTGGGCTGTCACGGTTGTAAACCATCGTCCCCTCATCGTGGTTCTCGAGCGCGAGGTAGTGACGCCCGGCGTTGTTCTTGAGAAAATCCTTGGCTTCGGGCGTTAAGGTGCGCGCTGCGACAAGGATGGGAACGTCATGCACACGACAACGCGTCATCAGCTTCGGATGGATATGGCCGTCGCGGAACCCGTATCCTATGCAAATGAATGCGGTCGCGGCACTCAACACACGATCGGCGCCCTGTATCGCGCTCCGAAAGGGCTCGTCGTGCGTCCGCTGATATTTGCTTACACCTGGCGTGACGATCAACGGAACCAAACCATCGGGCAACTCGCTCGTCATCGGTAGCGACATCACACCCCCATGCGGGTCTGAAAACCAATCAAGAGACCCGTGGACTTTCCAGACTGTGACCGTCCGCGCCAAATTGGCCCCTTGTTTGAAAATCAGATTCTCCGCCCCATCGGCCCGTCGCAGATAGCCCGGAAGGAAACCCGTGTTGTGGATGTAGCCGCCTGAATCGGCTGCATACTCTGCAACGCGGTCGTAGTTTGTTGTTACGACATGGATATTGCGGTTTGTACTTCGGAATAAACCTGTGAATAGGGTGCGGAGCGGAAAAATGGTCTCGGTCTTTATAGCTGATTTGAGCAGGCTATAATCGCCCTGAGCGATGAAGTCCCAGGTACTTCGGACAATCTTGACAACCAAGGAGTCGGGTAGAGGCTTGTTTTCTAGTGCTGCTTCTAAATGATCTCCAGCGGCCAAGGCTGTTCTAACAAGTGTCCAGGCATCGACTTCCGGTCCATCGTCGGCCTGTACATTATCGCGGAGCCAAACGGCCAAATCCCCCATGCCACGAATGCCATGCGGTATCGAGGCCCCGCTGCCCAAGACTATCACTGGGCTATGCTGTGCACAGTTTTGGCACTGCTTTGCGAGTTCTTCTAGTTCCAAAGCTATTTTGCCTCACTTCTTGTACTTCGGCTTAGTTTGTCTGTGCCCGAAAACGATTTGGTCCAAAATTTCGCTCTTACGATACCCCCGGTAGCACTTCTTTGTCACAGCAAGTTTTCGCTGTCGTCGCAAGGTGGGTGCGTCGGGAATCTGGCAAGTGACATGGATCCGAAAATGCCTGCTCCAGCTATGATCCATGCATCAACATGCGCCCTCTGGCATCTTTGACGGCTGTTCACCATCCTTCCTTAGCGGCCAACGCACTTCTCCCTTTGTCTGAGTTGCATGACATGCTGGTCGCAGCTGTCGTCCCGTCCACAAAGGTTGCCGCCGATCTTTTTCCCCTGACCCTGCGGGTCATTCCTCGCGGAGCAAAAAGACCGGCACCTGCCCCTCTCCGCTACGCTTCGCCTTCGGTGTGCCCGGGCCTTGGCCAGCTGCAAGGTGACCATCATTGCAACGCAAACAAGGAGAAGAGCAATGACCACGAACTGCATCAAATTCACCAGCGCCGACATCGAGACCGCCAAGGGCACAGGCTCCATCTCGACCCTGACCTTCGACCTCGACATCACGGTCGAGCCCGTCGCGAGCACGAACCCGATGGCCCCCACGCACCGCGTCCTCGGCCGCTCCCCGCGCGGCAAGCTGGTCGAGTGCGGCGGCATCTGGAAGAAGCAGAACAAGGAGACCGGTGCCGACTACTACACGCTGACCATCCGCGACCACGGCTTCAACGCCAACCTCGGCAAGGCCGCGAACCAGGACGATCTGTCCCTGCAGGCCGTCATCCCCTGGGGCCCGAAAGACGCCGCCTAAGCCAAGGGCCAGACCGCTCCGGCGGTCTGGCTATTTCTCGTTATGAGGAATGGCAGCGGTTCGGGTCCGAAACCCGTGTCAGAAGGATGCGGCATATTTCGGACGCTGACACCGAGGCGGATAGTCTGACTGGATCGATCGCAGAAGCAGCTTTGATCGTTCTGTTGAGGGACAGAGTGGATCGCGCGAACCCGAGGGTGAGCCGAAAGTCAGCAGGGGAAAAATGGGAGCCCACTGTGCGAGGTAAGCGCACCCCTTCTCTCAGTCGAGCAACCCGCGCTTGGGTCGTGTTGGCGAGGCTGCCAGGGTGCCGAACTCACCCTTTGCCGCGAGGGTGTAAACCGCAGATCAACGTCATGCGTCCGGGGGGCGACGTCTCACGTCAGGGCCACCGTCGCGCGCCTTTCCGTCGACCTGTTGGCCTCTCAGATCGCTAGCCCGGGGTCGAGCGGCCGGCAACGCTGGGGGCAGGTTTCTGGACGGCTGCGCCTTGAGCGCTGCGGTGCACCGCTCACAACAAACCTGCCCCCGGCGTGCTCCATTTCATTCCGCCCCGTGCCGGGTGCAGCCCGCTCTCATGCCCCCGGTCTTTTCCACGATCCGTCCAACGACGATCAACGGAAAGGATCACACCATGACACTCGAACAATCCATCGACCTCGCCGAACTGCAAGCCGACATGGCCTTTGATGCCTACCTCGCCGCGTTTGATGAAGACGCCCATCCCGAGACACTCGACAGCCTCGAGACCGAGGCGCTGATCGCCCGCAGCCGCTACGACGACCTGCGCTCTCAGGGACTGGGTCACTGACCCAGACACCCCTGCGGGTCTACTGATCCGCAGGGGTTTGACACCGTCTCTCAGAAGCTTCGTGACGCCCTCGAATGGTGGGACCCGCGCTATCTCGCGCGGGCCGTTTTCGTGTTCTTCGCGCCCGATCCGTTACCGGCTCGGGCGCTCGGTTTGCCTGACATCGCGTGCTGCTCCAGCGCAAGTTTAGGCAGATTAATTCGACCAGATTGCCGCGCATCGATGAGGACGGCGGCGTTCCATGTCGCGCTGCGGAGCAGTCTTGACTGCACCCTATTGCCAGCAAAAAGACACAGCATGCAAAACGTTATATTGCGCAATGTGATGTATTGAAGTATAAGCAAAGGAGAGAAGGAAGACGTTGGCAGGATATGGCCAATGTTTGCACATTTTGTCCGAGGGGTCTGTCATGGGCGTTTCCCGCAAAGCTGAATGCTCCGCCGCACGCGAAAGCGATTGCGAGCAATCGCTGCCTCGCGCGCGTCTGCGCATGCAATCTTTTTCTGGCAGCGGGAGAACGCCCTAGTGCCGAGGCCAGCGAAAAACCTGAAGCTTGAAGAGCGCATCGAAGTGGCGCGGCGCTTCACGGCGGGCGAGAGCGCGAAGGAGCTGGCGGCGGCGTTCGGTATCTCTCCGCGCCACGTGAACCGGCTCGCGAAAGAGGAGGCGGGCGAGGGGATCGCAGCGCGCGATCCGAGCGAGACAGTGGCTTTCCGGGCTAGTCAGTCTGAGCTTGCAGCGTTCGATGCCGAGTGGCGCGAACGGGGTTTTTCCAACCGGTCACAGGCGCTCAATGCGGTGCTGCGCGGACGGTGCGGTTTCCTCGATGTGCCCCGTGATCTGGTCGCCGAATTTTGCGCCGCATGGCGACAGGCGAAGGATGTGAGCGACGCTGGCATGGTGCTCGCCAAGGCGGTCCATCGCGGTCGGCTGGAGGTCTCGGCGGCGGATCGCGCAGTGCTGATCGAACTGCTCGATCTTGCGCAGTCGATGAGCCGTGAGATGGGCCGGATGAAGGATGCGGCGCAAGCGCTGCGTCATCAGGAGTGGCCGCAAAGGGAAGAAGGGCAGGGGGCGGATGGCGCGGTTCTGGAGGGCACCCCGCGCGAGACCGTGACAGGTTTGAGGCTCGTCAGGAATGGCTGATCCGCTCGCCCTCTATGCCTCGGTCATGGGCCGGCTCTGGGAGGATGAGCGTATCCGGGGTCAGGCCGCGGCGCGGATCGACGCGCGGCTGGCGGGGCGTCGGCAGGGGCGAAGTTTCTCGCGCGTCGGATCCATGTCGGCGCGCAACGCGCTGAAAGTGGCTTCAGGGCAGAGCCGGGCTGCGGTGTTCAAACGGATCCGGGCAGGAGGCTGCAAGACGAGGTGTAGCCTCGGGGCGCAGATTTCCTACATCAACGACAAGGCGGTATACACCTATTCGACGATGACCAACGCGCTGACCGATGCGGCGGTGCTTTCTGAGGAGCAGAAAGAAGACATCATCGAGGATTGGGCCGGGACCTGGCGCGGCTCGACCAAGCTCGGGTTCACCTCGCACATGCTGCTCTCGTTCCCGACCGACGTGACGGTCGATCAGGTGTGCGACATCGCCATGGACTGGACGGAGCATTTCTTCGAGAGCGGGGAATATGGCGATCAGTGGGACTATGTCCTCGCGGTCCATGACGACCGGGCGCACAAGCATGCCCATATCATCCTGAACAATCGCGGCGTCGAAAACGGCACCTGGTTCTCTTGCTGGGCCGAGGGCGTGATGTCGCCGCAGCTGATGCGCGAGAAGCAGGCCGAGATCGCTGAAGGCTACGGCGTGACGCTCGACGCCACCACCCGGCTCGAGCGCGGCATTTTCGAGAAGCCCGCCGGGATTGAGGAGATCTACCGCGCCAAGGAAGAGGCCCGCCTTCCGCGCGAGATCGTCATGACGGCCCAGGAATCCGCCATGGCGCAGGCGCAGGTGGTGGGCTTCGCCAAGGACTACAAGTACCTCGCCGACCTGCTGGACCGGATGGACCAGCGTCACATGGCGCGCGCCGTGCGCGGCATGGCAGACGGTCTCGGCTCCGGCACGCCCTGGAACTTCACCGAAGGAGAGATAGACATGAAGGACATCAAGACCGTCGGTGATGCGATCGACTATTCCGAGCGCACGATCGAGGCGCTGAGGCTCAAGGCCGAGGAATTGGACCCGGCCGAGCGCGCCGCCTTCGAGGCCAAGGCCGCGCCGATCATCGCGGACCTCTCGCAGATGGTGCCTGACCCGGAGCTGCGCGCACGGTTTGGAAAGCAGCTCGAAGAACCCTATCCGCCGGGGGCGGGCAGCGAAGTGCTGATTGCGGCGCTGCAATCCGGCAATGACGAGGGGCTGCGCTACGTGCTCGAGCGCGCCGAGGAGGTGGGCATGGACAGCGAGGAGCTGGTAGCCCGGATCACTGCCGGCGGCACGCGCAACTACGGCATGGCGCAAGACTGGGTCGAGCGCGACATGAACGCGGTGCTGGCCAAGGACGGTCTCAGCGTGGAGACCGCGAGTGACGACCAGCTCGATGCCGCGCTCGAAAAGGTCGACGGCGTGATGGACGCACTGATGGAGCGGGCGAAGGAACTGGGCGTCGAGATCGGCCGAACCCTCGCGGACGAAGAGGAGGCGACACTGCCCCTCATCGACGAAGACGACCGGACGCCCAATCCCTACCTGCAGGACCTGGCCGACATGCTTCGGGACGGCAAGCTCACCGAGGAACAGGAAGAGGTGGTTGAGCGGACCCTGCAATCCGAGCTCTTCAAGGAGTTGGGTGAGGAGGGTTTGGCTGCACTTCGCCGCGGCAACTACGAGGTGCTGGACGCGGCCCTTCCGAGCAAGCTCGACCAGATCACCGTCACGCAGGAATTCCTCGAGATGACGTTTGAGGAGACCGGCGACCAAGTCTTCACCGACCGCGCCGCCGGGTTGCAGCAGGACAAGGCGACGGAGGTGGCGCGGATGCGCGGCCAGCAAGAGGCGCAGGAAATGGGGCGTGAACTTGCCCGAAACAAAACACTAGATCGTGGTCTCGATGACGAGATGGAATTCTAAGGGGGAGATGACAACCATGACCAAGACACTCCCCCTTTGGGCCGCGCTCCTCTTCGGGGTGATCTGCGGCGCCGTCATCGGCACCATCGTCGCCGCCTTCTACCTGACCCTGGCCCTGAAAACCGGGTTTGGTAGTTTTGACATGCTGGCGCTCTGGAAAGCCAGCGCGGGCACCCGAGCGGCGCATCCCGAAGCGTTCAAGGTGGGGTTTGGCGCCGTAGGCTTCGGGGCGATTGGCCTCGGCGCCCTGGCGCTTGCCTGGACCTGGAAGAAGGAGCGGGACGACTATGGCTCGGCCCACTGGCAGACCAAGGCGGAGCTGAAGAAGAACGACATGCTTCAAGCGCCTGGCAAGGGCTTTGTCTGTGGCAAGCTCGGAGCCCCGACGTCCAAAGCTGAGTTCATCTCCTCGACCACCATCCCGCATGTGATGATGGTCGCGCCGACCCGGGCCGGTAAGGGGGTTGGCTTCGTGATCCCGAATCTTCTGAGCTTTGCGGGCTCGGTTGTGGTGCTGGACGTGAAGGGCGAGAACTTCGAGAAGACCGCGCGGCTCCGGGCGCTCAACGGCGACGAGGTCTATCGGTTCAGCCCGTTTGATTGGGCCAATGCCACGCATCGGTACAACCCGCTTGCGCGGATTGCCAAGGCCCCGACATTCGCGCAGCGCTTCACCGAGGTCTCGATCCTGGCAGACCTCTTCCTCGACAAGGACAACAAGACGCTCGACACCTTTTCCGAGGCCGGCAAGTCGATCTTCGTTGCGGCCTGTCTGCTGGCGATCCAACGCGGCACGCCGAACCTCGGCGAGGTGAACAAGATCGTCGCCGGGGGCGAATACAAGAACGCCCAGTACAAGACCTATGCCGACGAGGCCGAGGAAGACATCCTGCGCGAGCTCTGGACCAATGCGGCCTCAGCCTCGTCGCGGCTGCTGACCTCGAACATTCAGGCGCTGATGACGGCCGGTCTCAAGCAATGGGACAACCCGGCGGTGCGCTCGGCCACCGAGGCGAGCGACTTCGATTTCTCGACCTTCCGGAAGACCCCTCAGTCGCTTTACATCGCGGTGTCCGAGGATCACATCGCGACGCTGGCGCCGCTCTTGCGCCTGATGTTCGCCGATCTCATCGCCTCGATCCGGCTGAACGAGCCCGGCCCGGACGAGCCCTGGCCGGTCATGATGATGATCGACGAATTCCAGCAGATGGGGGCGATGCCCTATCTCGAGCGGGCGATCCATTCGCTGGCAAGCTATGGCGGCCGCGTCGCGATGATCGCGCAGTCGCTGGCTTCGCTTGATCGGATTTACGGGCCCGAGGGCCGTGAAAGTCTCGAGAACGGGGCAGGGCTGAAGCTCTACATCACCCCGCGGGACCAGCGCACGGTGAAAGAGGTCTCCGCCGCGGTCGGCAGCACCACCCGCGAGGCGGTGACCCGGATGTACGGTCGCAACAAGGGCTTCCTTGGCGCGACCTCGACCTCGGCGCGTCTGGAAGAGCGGCCGCTACTTTCCGAGACGGAAGCGCGCCTCATGGATCCCGACGAGGTCATAATCCTCGCTTCGCCCCAGCACCCTATCAAGGCTAGCCGGATCAAGTATTACGACGATCCGTTCTTCAAGGACATGCTGGCCCGCCAGGACGGCAAGCCGTTCCCCTATCCGCCGAGTGTGCAGGGCGTGGGGCCCTGGGGCGGTGACTTTGAGGTCGGCGCAGACGACCAGGCGAAACTAGCCGAACGTGCGCCTGTCCGGGATCGATCGCAGCGGCGCGAAGCGCGCGCGATGAGCGTGATGCCGATTGAGGCCGGACGCGGGCAGCCCGAGCCCGAGACGCTCGAAAGGGAAGCCGCCGTGCCGAAGGATTGGAAGGCGGCGCTCGACCGGCAGGAGGACTTCATCGAGGAATTGTTGGGAGGGTGAGCGCCGTCGACTAGTCCCCTATTCGTCGTAGTAGAATTTCAAGTCGCGTCGCTCTTTCAATTGGGCAGGTCGGTAGGGTTTGACCTCGCCACACTGGGCGACGGCCTTGGCTCGCATGCGCTCTTCGACTGAAGGATGGAGCGGGAAGTCGTCGCCAACTGCGCGAATTCCCTTCTTCCAGCGGATGCGGAGGGGGCCAAATGCTACCATCGCGTCTTCGCGGTGCTGCAAACCCAGAGGGTCAGGGGCGCGGTTCAAGACGTTCTCGTTGATCTGGATCGACGGCACGCAGTCTTTCAATTCGTCGACCATCCAATCGAGGGCGATATCGCTCAGGCGGGACTCTGCCTCAGGATAGCTTCCACCGATGTCGCTATGACAGCCCGGGAACCAGACCTGCTTCAACCACTTCGGCTCTCGATCTTTGGTCTCAATCGCGGCCGCCTTCGATGCCCATCCAACCCTTGGAAAGTCAGCACGGTCTTCGTCGATCGCCATGGCGTGACGGGCGTGTTGGACATCGGGATCCAGCCACTTGTCGTAGTTGCGCTTGTTCCAAGCCGCGAAATGACCCGTCTTGAGAATCTGCGGCCAATCGGTTGGGCGCCAGAGCTTCAGTTTGCGCTCGGGATCGTCCGAGAAATACTTGAAGTTGTCGAGCAACAGGGAACCTAGCTGCCAAAGAAGCGCGACTAGAAGTACGCCAAGCGGAACAACCAAAAGCCAAGACCATCCGAGTGCAACGCCTGCGGCCAAAGCCGCCCCGACCCCGAACGTGACGCCCCAGACCAAGGTGCGGACAACTGCCGTTCGCAGTGATGCCACCGTGTCGAAGACCCCGATGAATGTTGGCTGAACGTTTCCCTGATTTTCTTCGCCTACGAGCGGAAAGCTCGAATACTTCTTGCGAAATCGCTTGCCGAGTTCTTCACGGTTCTTGAAGTAAGGATCTTGTCCGCGCGGTTTTCCAGCACCGTGATTATACACGAATTTTACAGCGTCCTTGGCGATCTTGCGCAATCCGGGGCCGTAACGCGGGACCGGCGAACCATCTGGCATCTGCGTCGGGACACCGCAGAGGTTCATAACGTTTGCAAGTGCTCTTACTGTGTAGGCCCCGCGCGAGAACCCAAACAGCAACACACGGTCGCCGGGCTCGTAATGGGCGATGATCTGCTCGTAGCAATCGATTATGTTGTGGTCGATGCCAGTTCCGACGGCGCTTTCCAGGATGGGCTTGATCCGACCGAAAAACCCACCGCGTTCTCCTGTTCCCAAGCCCGGGTCGTAAAAAGCCACTTGGTCCTTAGGGCTAATTGGTGAATCTGGGCCGGGACGCATGGCTCGATACATCTTGTAAACATTCGACAGCCGTTGGTCTGGCCTGGCGCCACCCATCTGGCCGGTTCCGTCCGAGAATATGCAGATGTTCTTTACCATTTGTCGCCCTATTCAAGAACACGAAGTACAGTCAAAATCCTAAACCTGCAGCAGTTCTGCCAAGCTAGGAGAGAGTGCAGCGGAAATGTTTCGCCCGAGTCGGGAAAAATTAGAACATAGTGGAAACACATATGTCTACCTGATATTGTGACACATGAGAAGGGATTGCCCAATATGTTGGATACGATGCAGCAAATGGAAGTGTTCCCGACGACAGTCGATCTCAAGCGGGTCGACCTGTCTATCAACATGCGGCGCTTCTATAGAATGAGTGTTCAACCAGACCTGTTTGGCGGCGCATGCCTCGTGCGGGAATGGGGCCGTATCGGGTTTCGAGGGCAGATGATGATCGAATTTCATGATGACGAGGGCAAGGCTGTCACGGCGCTCATGAAGCTCCATGCTAGCAAAAAGCAGCGAGGGTATAGGGCAGCCGTGGCGCAGAACTAAGATTGAATTTTAGAGAAGAAGATTTCGCATAGCATGTATTTCGCGTTTGTTTTCGGCAACCGGATCCTCCACCTTTCGGCGGTCCAGAATCCGTAGGCAGCTTAAGACCAACCGGGCACCAGTCATGGCTGGATCAGAGCCCAGTGGCAGGTCACCGCACACCAGGAAGAGCATAAACTCGAATACGAGCCAATTAATGAGCGATAGCCGATGGCAGCTCTGTGTTGATGATCAGTAACACGCTCGAAAGGAGAATTTTTCTGTCGTTCCATCGACGCGGTTGACCCAGAAGCAGCGCGTTCCGTAATCCGCCGTTCTTACACTGAAGCTTTCAATTCCCGGGCCGATCTTTTCGGCGGCTTCGGGATGCATATGCATGAGATGCGTTAGTATTTCGGCGTCTTCATTGGTTACCTTGTCACCCAGTTCATATTTGTACAGCATATCCCTAAAAAAGTCGTTTGCGTGTAAGCATCAAGGGAACCCCCTCTATTTTGGGCTGATTTGAGGTGCGATTATTGCGCGAGGCTGGCGATTTGACTGGCGCAATATGAGGGTTTTGAGATGAGTAAACGGCGGGTTGGGCGGGGTTCCAAATACTCGGATGAGTTCAAGCGGCGGTTGGTGGCAGAGAGCCAAGCCGATGGTGTCAGTGTGCCGATGGTTTCTCGCCGTCATGGCGTGCCGACAAGCCGGATTTATTCGTGGCGCAGCGATGACAGGTTTCAACCCGATGGGTCTGATGATGCCGGGTTCATGCCTGTTGAGATTTCAGGCGGCGATCACGATGCAGTACCGATGCTGCCGGAAGCGCGGCCTACAGCCAGCTCCCGGATAGAGATCACGCTGGAGAATGGGCGCAAGCTGAGCGTTAGCGACGGGGTTGATGCTGGCTTTGTGCTGGAACTGGCGCGGGGGCTGGCGGCATGATCCCTGTTCTGGCGGATGCGAAGATCTGGCTGGCGGCGGGTGTGACGGACATGCGGCGTGGGTTCAACGGTCTGGCGGCACAGACCGCGCAGGTTCTGGCGGGCGATCCCTATTCCGGCCATCTGTTTTTGTTCCGGGGACGGCGAGGTGATCAGATCAAGATGATCTGGTGGGACGGTCAGGGTGCATGCTTGTTCACCAAGCGCTTGGAGCGGGGTCGGTTTGTCTGGCCCACGGCCAGCGAGGGTAAAATCAACCTGAGCCGCGCGCAGTTGGCCATGCTGATGGAAGGCATAGACTGGCGCATGCCGCAGAAGACATGGCGGCCCGCGATGGTGGGCTGAGGCAATGTTTTATGGGCTTTCTTGCTGTTTTGGGATTCCCCCTGATGTCCGATTTTGCTATGGAATGGCATGCGTAAGACCCCTCCAAATCTGGCTGATCTGCCACCTGACGTGCAGGCCTTTGTAGCCGCACAAGCGGCGGAACTGGCCCGTAAGGATGCGGAGTTGTTGGGCCAATCGTTGAGCCATGCCTCCGCCCAAAAACGCCTCAAGGATGAGATGGAAGCCGCCCTTGCTGCCGAGCGCACCGCCCATGCGCGGGCCATCCAGAGCCGAGATACCCTCATTGCTGATCTGCGCTTGCAATTGCATGGTCACAAAAAGCACCGCTTTGGGTCAAAGTCGGAAAGCAGCGCGCAACTGGCGCTGGAACTGATCCTCGAAGAGTTGGAGATCGAGCAAGCCGCAGAGACTGAAGGTGATGGTGAGGGCCAGACGTCTTCCGAGGCAGACGTCCCAAAGCCGCCGCGCACCCCGCGCAAACGCAAGCCTTTCCCAAAGGGGCTTAAGCGGGTCAAGAAGACCATCACCCCCGGTGAGACCTGTGAAGACTGTGGTGGCCGCTTCAGGGAGCTGGGAACAGATGTTCTGGAAGAGTTGGAATATGTTCCAGGCCATTACATCGTCAATCAGATCAACCGCCCGCGTTTGGCCTGTAGCTGCTGTGACAAGGTGGTTCAGGCGGAGATGCCAAGCCGCCCCATCCCCAAGAGCTTTGTGGGTCCCGCGCTGATGGCGCATATCCTGTGCTGCAAATACGGCTATCACCTGCCGCTCTATCGCCAAAGCCAGATGTTTGAGAACGAAGGCATCGACCTGAGCGGATCGCTCATGGCCCTCTGGGTGGGCAAATGCACCAAGCTGCTTGAACGCGTGGCAGATGCCATCCGTGACCATGTGTTTGAGGCACAAGCCATCTTCATGGATGATACCACGGTCAAGCTGCTCCAGAAGGGCAAAGGGCGTGGCAAAAACAAGAGCAAAACCGCACGGCTATGGGTCTATGCCCGAGATGAGAGCGCCTGGTCCGGGGCCGCGCCACCCGCCGTGTGGTATCAGTTCTCCACCAACCGAGGTGCGGAACACCCGAGCGAACATCTCAAATCCTACACGGGCTACGCCCATGCGGACGCCTATGCAGGCTATAACGATGCCTACCGCACGGGGCGCATCAAGGAGATGGCCTGTATGGCCCATGTGCGACGGGAGTTTTATGCCCTGTATGAAAGCCTGAAGCTGCCTGTGGCGGGCGAAGCGGTCTTGCGCATTCGAAAGCTCTATGACGTTGAAACACAGGCACGGTTCCTACCACCCCATGAGCGCGTGGCCCTGCGTCAGGAACTCGCCAAGCCCATCTTTGATGATCTGGAGATCTGGCTCAAGGAGCAGTTGGGTAAAATCTCCGGCAAGACGCCACTGGCTAAGGCCATCCGATATGCCCTCGCGCGCCTGCCAAAGGCACGGCCTTATCTCGACAACGGCTTCTTGGAAATCGACAATAACACAGCCGAGCGGGCAGTGCGTCCTGTGGCCGTTGGAAGAAAGAACTACCTCTTCATGGGGTCAGAGGCAGGCGGCAAATCCGCAGCAATCGCCTATACTCTCATCGAGACCGCAAAGATGAACAACGTCAATCCCGAAGCCTGGCTCGCTTGGGTGCTCGAACGCATCCAGGATCATCCCGTCAATCGCATCCCCCTGTTGCTACCTTGGGCATCTCAGGGCATGATCAACGCGCAGAATGCTGAGGTCGGGGATCAACACGCCGCCTGATCAAACTTTTCATTGACGCCTATGGAGGTAAAATGGCTTGGGTTTACTTGTTCTTTGCGGGTCTTCTTGAATGTGGGTGGGTAATTGGTCTGAAATACACTCAAGGCTTCACGAAACTTCAGCCATCTGTCCTGACCGTGCTCGCAATGATCGCAAGCTTCTGGCTCTTGGCTGAAGCAATGAAAGACATTCCCGTAGGTACTGCATATGCCGTTTGGGCAGGTATTGGGGCTGTGGGCGTTGCTATTATTGGAATGACCATCTTGGGAGAGCAAAAAGACTTGGCTCGTGTCGCCTGTCTTCTCTTGATTGTTGCTGGGATTGTTGGGCTGAAACTGGTCGGAACCACGGCCAATCATTAGCGCCGAATGACAATCAACGAGCTGCTATGATCACAGTGCAGAGGGGCTTCCCTGGATGCTTACAATGCGGATACACTTTCGAGGAAATGCTCGGTCAGCATGACATTGACATCTACCATGTCGAGACATTGCGGGAGCTGGCCGAGAAGTTTGTAGATGAAGGGCTTTACGGTGAAATCCCAGAGAGCTTGCAGTATTACTGTTTCTCCTACGACACCCCCTCCAAACTTGTCGATCTGATCAATATAGCGCTTCAATGCACCAAAGATACGGCTGGGCCGGTCCGCATATCCCGGCGCGCGGGTTTCGAGCGTCTTTGCGCTTGTGGCAAGGCCTCGATCTTCGTCGAAGAAATCGAACGTCTTGAAGTTGTCGGGCGTGCGCTCTCCCAAACCGCCCAATCGTTCCAGGTGATCCTACCACGGTCCACCCTGCTCCCTGATCGGCCCGCCCCAGGTGAGGCCGGAGTTTTCGATGACGTCCCAGTCAGGATCAGAGGGCAAGCGGCGCGCCTCTGCCGCCTCATGCAGAAGCGCGTCGCGCATGTCGTCCGCGTCCTGCGCGTCACAGCTCGGCCCGCGCCGCCGCAACGCACCAAAGCAACGAAGAGGCCGTCAACAAGAACGGAGTCTCGCCGGTCTGAAAGCCGCTCAGCAAAGGTTCACCCGAAGAAGCTCTTGGTTGAACGAGATTTGTAAAGATCAGCTCGCGTGACAGGCGCCACCCGGAAAATGTGTAGACAGGCCGACCCAAGTTTTTCCCGGATGGGAAAGGGTAAGAGTTCTGGCTTGTCGTTCCCCTGACTAGGCGGCCCCGTTTATGTCTGCGGCCAGTTCCTCCAGACTCTTTTTTGTGATCTGGATGATTTCTCGCACGTCATTCGCGCCCACTATCAATGGCGGACAAAATGCCATCGCGTCTGTCATATTACGTGAGATGAGGCCGTTGCGCAGCATGATTGCGTTCATTTGGGCGCCGAGTTTTCCAGGGGCAAAATCGCCTGATTTACCCTCTGGGGCGATCAATTCAAGTGCGCCTATGAGGCCAATGCCACGTGCCTCTCCAACGAGAGGGTGGGACGTCAGGTCGGTCAATCCAGCTTGCAATTCTGCACCGCGTTCGGCGGCATTGGCCACAAGATCGCGCTCTTCGATAATCTTGATGTTTTCCAGCGCTACGGCTGCGCCGACGGGGTGGCCACCGCCCGTATAGCCATGCCCCAGAACACCGATGCGCCCGCTTTCGTCGGCGATTGGCTGATAGACCCGATCGTTGATCATGAAAGCCGAAAAGGGGAAATAGCTGGAGGTGATCTGCTTGGACATGGTGAGAATGTCGGGCTTTATGTCAAAGGTTGTAGAGCCAAACATGTTGCCCGTGCGGCCAAAACCGCAAATCACTTCATCTGCGATAAGAAGGATATCGTATTTCGCCAGAACCGCTTGGATTTTCTCCCAGTAGGTCGCCGGAGGAACAACAACACCGCCCGCGCCCATGACAGGCTCGGCGATGAATGCGGCTACAGTTTCGGGGCCCTCTGATTGGATCATGTCATCAAGATCTTGGGCACAGCGTGACGCAAAAGCTTCTTCGCTTTCGCCGTCCTGACCTTCGCGCCAGTAGTGCGGGCAAGTGGTGTGCAAGATGCCCTCCATCGGCAGATCGAAGGACTTGTGGTTATAGGGCAGACCCGTCATCGACGCGGCTGCGACTGTCACGCCGTGATAGCCGCGCAGGCGCGAGATGATCTTCTTTTTCTCGGGCTTGCCGAGCGCGTTCGAGCGATACCAGACCATCTTGACGATCGTATCGTTCGCCTCGGAGCCCGAGTTGGTATAGAAAACCTTGCTCATTGGCACGGGGGCTATTTCGATCAGCTTTTCAGCAAGATCAATCGCCGGACCATGCGAGCGGTGCGAGAAGTTGTGGTAGTAAGGCAGCTTTTGCATTTGCCGGCTGGCGACATCCACAAGGCGTTGTTCGTTGAACCCGACTGCCACGCTCCAAAGGCCGGACATGCCCTCGATATAGCGGTTGCCGTTTGAGTCGGTGACGTGGATTCCCTCGCCTGATTCAATGATCAGCGGACCAATTTTTTCATGCGCTTCGGCATTGGTATAGCTGTGAAAATGATAAGCGATATCACGGGCTTCGTCTGAATTTGGTCGCACATCCATGGCAGGCATCACTTCTTGTAAGTTGGCGTTTTTCACGCGGCAGGGGGCCGCGATTTGCCCTCAGTGCTATCGCCGCTTTCTTGCTTTTAGCAAGCAGTTTTGTTCCGAGCATCCTGTCTGCGGGCCAGCGAGGCCGCCCATTTGAAGCAGAAACGCCCGCCGGGATTTCGGTCGTGGTTTGAGGACACTTCCATCCTGTGATTCTGTTTGGATGCTTCGTTTTTTTGAAGCGCAGCGGCCGTGAATCTTGGGGAAAATGCGGCCCAATCCCGCTCAGGTTGTTGCCTTCGCAGCTTTCCGTTTCACAAAACCAAGACCCGATTTGGCGGTGTTCTCGCGCTGCAAATGGTTGGTAAAAATATGTTTTAGTTAGATATTTAGGATTTTCCAGGGCCTTTCTGGGCCCGATGAAAGAATCGCAAGTGCGCGAATTGACACGTGACACAAGAGTTTGTGCGTTTTTTGCCAAAGTGGTTGGCCGGAACGGTGCTACGATCATTTTAACACATGAGACAGTTGTGTTTTCGCCATTTGTGTTTTGGGGACGTTAGATGAATCAGAAGGACAAAACTGCAAACAAGCTCATGACTGCCACCCAGTGGCAGGCGGCTGTCTCAGATACGTTCTTTCCCCTAGAGACCACGATGGCGGATGACCAGTCCTTTTCAGGTGATCTCAATACTTGGAACCTCGGTATCGTCGGTCTGTCGCAGATGCGTTGCGATGGCATTCTCTACAAAAGGCACAAGCGGCACTTTCTGGACGAAGTTGAAAGCAGTCTGCTGATTACCATTCCAAGATTGGGGACGGTCGGCTTTGACCAGAATGCCCGCCAGGCGAAATGTTCACCGGGCGAGTTTCTGGTAGAACGGGGCGATTTGCCCTACGAGTTCTGGCATGAACAGACGAACGAGCTGTTGGTGCTGAAGGTGTCTTCCGAAAGCGTGCGGGCCCGCATCGGCCCAACAGACCGTTTGGGCGCGCTGAGTTTTGATGGCACAGCCGGCGTGGCCAGTTATTTTCTGGATACCGTCAAGACAACGGCGCTGCACGTCGATTTGCTTGATGAGCAGGCGCGCGCGGCCGCTGGCAAGCACATCCTTGATCTGCTGTGCCTCTCAATCCGCAAAGATGACCGTGTGCTGGACAGCGAAACCTCGACAATCCGCGCAGCACATCTGCACCGCGCAGAACAGTTTATCCGCAACAACCTCTTCAATGAGAATCTCTCCTCAAGTCTTGTGGCAGAGGCCTGCAATGTGTCGCAGCGCTATCTGCAACAACTGTTCTCGGAGTCGGGCAGGTCGGTTTCCGGGTTCATCCGCGAAAAGCGTCTGGTGCGCGCGCGCGAGGACCTGAGCGTCGTAGGGCCCATCACAATTGCCGAGATAGCCCATCGGTGGGGGTTTTCGGATCAATCCCAGTTTAACAAAGCCTATCGTGCGCAGTTCGGCTGCACACCGACCGAAACGCGCAAAGCCGCGCAGCAAGGCCAGAAGACGGCCCCTCCGTAACCCTTAGCTAAAACCGAAAACCCCCAAGTAGGGTCGGCTTTCGCCGGCGCCTTCCTGATGCCCTGTTGTCTTTTGAAGGATGTAGACATGAAGAACACAAGAGTTGCCGTAGATGTGGGTGGGACGTTTACCGACGTCGTCATTATGGACGAAACAACGGGTGCGATCCGCATCGAAAAGACGTCATCGACACCGGATGACCCGATGGTTGCCATTCTCAACGGGATTGATCAGGGCGGCATCGACCTCAGCGAGGTGTCGATGTTTTCGCACGGGACAACCGTGGCAACAAACGCGCTGATCACACGTAATTTGGCGCGCTCTGCGATGATCTGCACCGAAGGGTTCCGCGACGTGGTCGAAATCCGCCGGGCCAACAAGGAGGATCTGTGGGACACCTACAAAGATGTGGCCAAGCCCTACATCCCGCGTCGGGACCGTCTGACCGTCCGTGAATGCGTCGACGCGAACGGCACGGTTCTGGAAAAGCTGGACGAAAAAGAAGCGCTGCGCATCGCGCATGTTTTG
The DNA here is from genome assembly GCF_900176485.1 of Primorskyibacter flagellatus. Lineage (GTDB taxonomy): Bacteria > Pseudomonadota > Alphaproteobacteria > Rhodobacterales > Rhodobacteraceae > Primorskyibacter > Primorskyibacter flagellatus. The sequence goes on along the minus strand of NZ_FWYD01000015.1, from coordinate 1,298 downwards.
AAGAAGCGCAAAGTCGCCTCTGTTGCTGTCTGCTTTATGAACTCTTACACCAATGGGGCCAATGAAGAGCGGATGCGAGACATTCTGCTGAGTGTGATGCCGGATGTGCCGGTGTCGATCTCTTCACAGGTCCTGCCGGAGATTTTTGAGCACGAGCGTTTCTCGACAACGATGGCAAACGCGGTCGTGTCGCCTTCGGTCGTTGATTATGTAGCGCGCCTTGAGGGTAAGCTGGCTGACGGCGGCTACGAACGCGATCTGCTGTTGCTGCACACGGGCGGCGGCGTGATGACCCCGGCCAGCGTTAAAGACTTTGCCGCGCGTCTGGCAGGGTCGGGCATTGCCGCGGGCGCGATTGCCAGCCGCTTTATTGGCAACCTTTGCGGGTTTGACAATTCTATCGGTTTTGACATGGGCGGGACCAGCACGGACGTATCCTTGGTGTATGAAGGCAAGTCGCGTGTCACCAAAGACTGGTATATCGAATATGGCTATCCGATCCGGTTCCCGTCGATCGAAGTGCTGACCATTGGTGCGGGCGGCGGATCTCTGGCGTGGAAAGACGAAGGCGGGTCACTGCGCAACGGACCGCAATCTGCGGGCGCCTTCCCTGGGCCTGCCTGCTACAAGAACGGCAATGAAGTGGCCACAAACACGGACGCCAATGTTGTGCTGGGCCGCCTTGGCACATCGCTCGCGGGGGGCAAGATTACCCTTGATCCCGCCCTGGCCGAAGCGTCGGTCAGAGAGACTGTGGCCGAGCCTTTCGGAATGGAGCTGCACGAAGCCGCCGAAGCCGTGGTTGCGGTTGCAAACGCAAATATGGCCAATGCGGTGCGTTTGCTGTCGATTAGCCGAGGTTATGACCCACGGGACTTCGCGCTTGTGGCGTTTGGCGGAGCCGGGGCGTTGCATGGTGCGGCAATTGCCAAGGAGTTGTCGATCCCGACTGTCATTATCCCGCCCAATCCGGGTGTGACATCGGCTCTGGGTTGCCTGCTGGTCGATATCCAGCACGACTTCTCAGACAGCTTCATGGCTGCTGCGGCTGATACCAAGCCGGAGGATTTGGAGGCCGCCTTCGAGCGGCTGGAGGCCATGGCCGCTGATCGTTTGAAGCACGAAGGCGTAGCGCCCAAGGACATTGTCATGCAGCGCACGGTCGAGATGATGTATCAGGGCCAATGGCGTGCCTTGGCAGTATCTGCGCCGTCCAAGGTCACCGATATTGAGGCCTTGATCGACGGGTTCCACAGCGAACACCAGCGCGAATTCAACTTCCGCCGGGATGACGCACC
>NZ_FWYD01000022.1 GCF_900176485.1 Primorskyibacter flagellatus | reverse complement strand
ATCGCCGACTGGATCATCGAGGTGGTCGACGGCCTCGCAGCCAATGGCGAAGACGGCAACACAGAGGTCGAAGCCAAGGTCCGGGCCGAAGTCGAGGCGCTGTGCAAACGCTTCCCGATCTACCCGGACATCTGAAGCGGCATCCAGCACCTGCCCCCAGACAGGCGTCGGGGGCAGGCCATAACTTTCCGGCGGACTTTCTGACAGGAAACGATGCAGAGACGGGCCGTCCAGAACCAGTCGGCCGAGGCATAGAAAACCATATTCCAGCCTCCGTCATCCCGAACCCCGCCTTCTCTCGCCAGCCCCTCTTTCAAATTCTCATTGGCAAAAATACTCCGGGGAGTGTGAGGGGCTGGCCCCTCACTCCCGGACCTATCCATGCAACAGAGCTTGGGTCTGCTACCGACCGGGGGCGCGAGGCGGTTCGCCTCGCGCCCCCGGTCGGATCGCTTTGCGATCCGAAACTGTGTCAAAAGCAGACGGATTGTAAATTCTCAGATCTCAGGGTGCAGGCCGCATGGCGAGACTATGGCAGACCCATGGCGCAGTAATCAGTCTGCGTCCTAGCGCTTGCGGTCGCGACGCGAAGACATGGGCTGGAACGCCACGCCGACATGCGCCTCGCAATAGGGCTTGCCTGCTTGTACAGGTAGACCGCAGAACCAGAAGTTATCCGTCGCCGGATCGCCCACGGGCCATTTGCAAGTCCGCTCTGTCAGCTCCATCAAGCTTATTTTCTTGGCCTTTTTCTCGATCTCGCTGACCTTGGCCAAAGCTTCGGGGCTGATCTCGTTGGCCGACGGCTGCGGCGGCAACGGCTGGCCCGCCGGGATGATCGCCTTGCGGATATGCGACACGACCGGACGGGTCTCGGGCGCGGGCGCTTCGACGGCGGGCTTGGGTTTGGCTTCCGCCTCGGGGACGGGTTTGGGCTTGGCTGCCGGGGCGGCGGGCTTTGGCTCTGTCTTGGCAGGGGCGGGCGTCGCGCCCGCACGGTTGGACAGGCCCAGCCGGTGGACCTTGCCGATCACGGCATTGCGGGTCACGCCGCCAAGCTCTTTGGCAATCTGGCTGGCAGACTGGCCTTCGCTCCACATCTTCGTGAGCAGCTCGACACGTTCATCGGTCCAGGACATGGAAATTCCTTAGGCAAAAGGCGGCCACACTTGGGGGCCGCCGGTAAATTCGGATCAGCCCCTATTTTAATCACTGAGCAACGAGTTACAAGGCTAACGCAACCATTGCGGAGAATGAGATGAGCACTCGACAGGGATTGGCGCAGGGCGTCAGGCGGTTCGGACGCTGGAACACCCTTGGGCTGTATACGCTTTGTGAACGCGAGGTCCTGCGTTTCGTGGTGGTCTGGACCCAGACCCTGCTGGCGCCGCTGGTCACGTCGGGGCTGTTTTTGCTGATTTTCACCATCGCAATCGGTCCGCGGCGGGGCGATGTGATGGGTGTGGCCTTCACGGATTTCATCGCGCCCGGCATTTTGATGATGACGGTCATCCAGAACGCGTTCACCAACAGCGCGTCCTCGATCATGGTCTCCAAGGTGCAGGGCAATATCGTCGACACACTGATGCCACCGCTCAGCCCGGCCGAACTGGTCGTGGGCTATATGGTGGGCAGCATTGCGCGCGGGCTGATCGTGGCGCTGGCCATCGCCCTGGGTCTGGCGTTGGCCACCGGGCTTGTTCCGGCCCATGCGCTTTGGATGCTGGTATTCGTGATCCTGGGATCGGCCCTGATGGGCGGCATTGGCGTCATCGCGGGTGTTTTTGCACAGAAATTTGACCAGATGGCGGCAATCACCAACTTCATCATCACGCCGCTCGCTTTCCTGTCGGGCACCTTCTACTCGGTCGACGCATTGCCCCTTGGCCTTCGAGAGATCACCCATGTGAACCCGATTTTCTATCTGATTGACGGCGTGCGCTACGGCATGATCGGCGTGTCCGACAGCCCTCCCGCTCTGGGTTTGGCGGTCTCGGTGTTTTCTGTTGCCGTTGTCAGTTCCATCGCCTGGATGCTGTTCCGAAACGGCACCCGGCTCAAGTCCTGATCCGGGCCTCGCGCCACGCCAGCAGGGCCGCCCCGGCCATAATGACCGTGGCACCGGTGACAGAGATCGCATCCGGCGTCACCCGGAACACGACAAAGTCGTAGAGCGTCGCAAAGACCAGCGAGGCGTAGAAAAACGGTGCAACAAAGCTGGCATCGGCCCGTGCCATGGCATTTACGAAACAGAACTGCGCCGAGGCCATCAGAAGCCCGATCCCCGCCAGCGCCACCCATTGCTGCCAGCTGGGCGGGTGCCAGACGGCAATCACCGCGAGACTGGCAATGCCCAGCCCGATGGCGTTGTTGATAAACAGGATTTGCAGCACCGGTTCGCGGCCTGACAGGCGCTTGATAAAGATAAGCTCCGCCCCAAGCGTCACCGCTGCGGCCAATGCCAGAAGCGTCGCAGGCCGAAAACTGTCGGGCGCGGGGCGCAGCAGGATCGCCATGCCGATCAGTGCGATCAAGGCCGCAGTCCAGCGCACCGGGCCGACCTTTTCGCGCAGAAAGATGATGGCGAAGATCATTCCGAAGACCGGGTTGAGAAAGCTGATTGCGGTCGCATCGGCAAGCGGAATGAAGGCGGCGGCAGCGAACATCAGCGTCACGCCACCCCAGCCGAACACAGATCGCGCTGCATGGGTGGTCCATTCCGGACTGTGGATTTTGCTTTGTGTTGCCAAATACGTCACCGCAATGGCGAGAAAAGCAAACGCAAACCGGCCATGGCTGATCTGCAAAGGATGCAGCGGATCGCCAAGCGCACCCGTCCCGATGGCCTTGGCCAGCAAGGTTGTGCCCGCCGCGAAGGCAGAGGCGCAGAGCGTCAGAAGGGCTGCGAGGGCGGGATTGGCGGTGGTGGGAATGAACATGCGCGCCAGCTTTGCGGGACGTCGTGGCGATGTGCAAGCCTGTTTGTCGGGGTTGGGATGGCAATGGGGCACATTAGTGCGTGTGCGGTGACACCCCGTTCTGTCACTTGCGCATGGGCGTTATTTTCGCGCGGTCACAAGCTGTTGCGTGATGCCTGCCCCCAATAGGTAGATCGACGTGGCCACCAGCCCCCAGATTGCCCAGCTTTGCGGATGAAAGTCGACCCAGGCTGCCCAGCCGGCGAAAAAGGTCCAGGCCAGAGCGATGGGCAGGGACACGGCGCGCCAGCGATCAGTGCGTACCGGATGAATGAATTTCAGCGGCAGGAACATCGCGACCGACAGCGCGGCCACCAGCGCCAGAATGATCCAGAAATCCGGACGGGTGGCAAACAGGACGATCACCAGCATGTTCCAGCAGCCCGGAAAGCCGTGAAACGAATTATCCTCGGTCTTCATTCGGTTGTCGGCGAAATAAAGCGCACTGGCGAAGGTGATCACGATGATCGCAAACCAGCCGGTCCAGCCCGGCAGCAGGTCTGATTTGAACAGCGCAAAGGCCGGGATGAACACATAGGTGATATAGTCGATGATCAGGTCCAGCAGCACCCCGTCAAAGCGCGGCGCGTTGGTCTTGACGTCGTATTTGCGTGCCAGTGGCCCGTCGACACCGTCGACCGCGAAGGCCACCACCAGCCACAGAAACATCAGATCCCAGCGTTGGTCGGCAGCCGCCAGCATCGCCAGCATGGCAAAGACCGCCCCTGTGGCCGTCAGGAAATGAACAATAAGCGCGCGCGTTTGAATGGTCATGGCACTGTCATGGCGCAAAACAGACGGGATTGTAAATCCCGCGCGGCGTTCACGCTGTCAGACGGTTGCCGTCACGCCCCACTATGGTTGCGGCGACAATCTGGCCTTCGGCGTGATCTTGCGCAAAGGACACTTCGGTAAACTGTTCGGTCCGCCCCAGTCGCGGCTTTTCCATCAGGACACGGTGATTGCGTCCGATCTGCGCCTCAAGGTGGCGCTGCACCTGAGCCTCGCCGGCGGCGCGCAACCGTGCGGCGCGCTCTTTGATGACGGCACCGTTGACCTTGTTCGGAATGCGCGCCGCTGGCGTACCGGGCCGTGCCGAATAGGGAAAGACGTGCAGCCATGTCAGACCGCAATCCTCGACCAGCTTCAACGAGTTGGCGAAATGCTCTTCGGTTTCGGTCGGAAAGCCCGCGATGATGTCGGCGCCAAAGGTCATTTCGGGCCGCAGACGGCGGGCCTCTTCGGCAAAGCGGATGGCATCGTCGCGCAGGTGACGGCGTTTCATCCGTTTCAGGATCAGGTCATCGCCATGTTGCAGCGACAGATGAAGATGCGGCATCAGGCGCGGTTCGGTCGCGATAGCGGCCAGCAGATTTTCGTCCACCTCGATTGAGTCGATCGACGAAATTCGTAGGCGCGGCAGGTCCGGCACCAGTTTCAGGATGCGCATTACCAGATCGCCCAGACGCGGCGCTGCGGGCAGATCGGCACCCCAGCTTGTCAGGTCCACGCCGGTCAGCACGACCTCGTTAAAGCCCTTGTCCACCAGCCGCTTGATCTGGTCCACCACGACGCCCGCAGGCACGGATCGTGAATTGCCGCGACCATAGGGGATGATGCAAAACGTGCAGCGGTGGTCGCACCCGTTCTGGACCTGCACATAGGCACGGTGGCGGCCAAACCCGTCGATCAGGTGGCCCGCCGTTTCAGTCACGGACATGATGTCATTGACCATCACACGCTCTGTTTGCCCGATGAAATCAGCGGCGAGCGCGGTCCATGTGTCGGGGCGCATCTTTTCGGTATTGCCGATGACGTGATCAACCTCGTCCATCGCGGCAAAGGTTTCAGGCTCGATCTGGGCGGCGCAGCCGGTGACGATCAGACGCGCGTCGGGGTTTTCACGGCGCAGGCGGCGGATTTCCTGACGCGCCTTGCGCACGGCCTCGGCGGTGACGGCGCAGGTGTTGACGATCACGGCATCGTCCAGACCGGCGGCCTCGGACAGCTCTCGCATCGCTTCGGATTCGTAGGCGTTCAGGCGACACCCGAGCGTCGTGAATTTGGGTGGATTGGTCATCGGACGCTGTCCAGAAAGGCGGGGGTCAACACGCCGTCAAAGACATGCGTGGTGGCGCCGGTCATCCAGACGCCATCGTCGCGCCAGTCGATTTCCAGCGATCCGCCATCCAGATCAACCCGCACCTTGCGCCCGGTCAGCCCGCGCCGCGCGGCGGCAACGGCCGTGGCACAGGAGGACGAACCAGAGGCCAGAGTCGGCCCGACGCCCCGTTCCCAGACCCGCATCCGCAGATGATCGGGGCCGATGATACTGGCGACCTGCACATTGGTGCGTTGGGGATAGAGAGGGTGATGTTCATAGCGGGGGCCGAATTGGTCCAGCGGCACGGCCTCTGCATCCGGCACGAAAAAGGTGCAATGCGGGTTGCCCATGCCAGTGGCCGTCGGGCCGCCCTCGATCGGCAGTTCCAGCGTGTCCATTTCCTCGGCCAGCGGGATTTCATCCCAATTGAGCTGCGGGGCACCCATATTGACCGAGGTGATCCCATCGCCCATGTCGCGCCCCGAAAGCGTGCCGCGATCCGTGGTCAGGGTCAGGCTGTCGCGTCCGGTTTCGTCCATCAGGTAGCGCGCGATGCAGCGGGTCGCGTTGCCGCACGCCCCGGCGGTAGAGCCGTCGGAATTGTAGAAGGTCAGATGCGCATCGCCGGTGCCGCGCGACTCGATCAGGGCAAGCTGGTCAAACCCCACGCCCCGGTGCCGGTCGGCTATGGCGCGTGCCAGTGCAGGCGTCACCTTTGTCTGTCGCACGCGGGCATCCAGCACGACAAAGTCGTTGCCCAGCCCGTGCATTTTCATGAAGGGCAATCCGGTATCATCACGCGTATCCATGGCGGGCATATACGCCTGTCCGGCCACGCTTTCCAGAGGCGCGCACCGTCACCGGGCGGAAAGACGACCGCTGATGGCGTTATTGACGCAGTGGCGTGCGTGCGACGGAGGGCGACGCGCCCGAAAAGGGCGTTTCACTGGCAATTCCGGCGCAGGGGCGCGCCTTCTACTTTCGGGCCGCTTGCGCTTGGGCCGGGGCGCATTCATGCTGCGATGATGATCCGATCCTTGCATATTATTCGATTGCTTTGCGCGCTGGTGTTCTGTGTGGTTGCGCAATTGGTTGTGGCCGCAGAGGTGACGGTATTTGCTGCCGCCAGTACGAAGACCGCGCTGGATGATGTGGCCGAAGCCTGGCAGGCGGAGACCGGCAACCGGGCAGTCATCGCCTATGCCGGAAGCTCTGCACTGGCGCGGCAGATAGAGCAGGGCGCGCCAGCGGATGTGTTCATCTCCGCCAATGTGGCCTGGATGGATGCTTTGGACGCGTCCGACCTGATCGCGACAGGCACGCGCCGCGACCTTCTGGGCAACCATCTGGTCCTGGTTGCGCATGGGCACGCGGATCCGGTCGAGATAGTGCCGGGTATGGATCTGGCAGCAATGCTGGGTGACGGGTGGCTGGCGATGGCGCTGGTCGAGGCCGTCCCGGCGGGCATCTACGGCAAGGCGGCGCTGGACTCGCTGGGCCTGTGGCCACTGGTCGAAGGCAGGGTGGCGCAGACCGATAATGTGCGCACGGCACTGGCCCTGGTTGCTACGGGAGAAGCGCCGCTTGGCGTCGTTTACGCGACCGACGCCGTGGCAGAGCCACATGTCAGCGTGATCGGCACCTTTCCGGAGGGCAGTCACCCGCCCATCGTCTATCCGGTGGCGGCGGTGACCGAACGCGATACCCCTTTGACAGTCGCGTTTCTGGATTTCCTGCGCTCGGATGCGGCACGCACGATCTTTGAGCGTGAGGGATTCGCTGTGCTACCGGACTGAACACGCTCAGTGTCAGTGATTCGGTCAGGGCGGCGCGAGGCCCCGGCTCGGGGGCCGGGGCGGGTTTCGCTGTGGCGCGGGGTCATCGCTGCGCCTTCTCCCAATCCGGGTGTATCCAGGGCTGTGCGTTGGAAGGGGCCAGCATCGCGCCACCCAGGATATGGTCTGCGGCCTTTTCGCCGACCATGATCGACGGCGCGTTGAGATTGCCGTTGGTGATCTGCGGGAAAACAGAGCTGTCGGCAACGCGCAATCCATCCACGCCGATGACGCGGGTTTCGGGGTCCACAACGGCCAAAGGATCGTCGCCGCTCCCCATCCGGCAGGTGCCGCAGGGATGGTAGGCGCTTTCGACATGTTCACGGATGAAGCCGTCCAGGTCAGCATCGCTTTGCACATCTGCGCCGGGCTGGATCTCCTTGCCGCGATAGGGAGCAAAGACGTCCTGTGCAAAGATCTCGCGCGTCAGACGGATGCAGGTGCGGAACTCCTCCCAGTCATCGGGGTGGGACATGTAGTTGAACAGGATATTCGGGGCGTCCGCGGGGTCAGCGGATCGCAGCGTGACCGCGCCGCGCGATTTGGATCGCATCGGCCCGACATGGGCCTGAAAGCCATGGCCTTCGGCGGCGACCTTGCCATCATAGCGCACGGCGATGGGCAGGAAATGGAACTGGATGTCGGGATAGTCGATGCCTGCGCGGCTGCGGATGAAGCCGGCGCTTTCGAACTGGTTGGACGCGCCAAGCCCGGTGCGGGTGAACAGCCATTGCGCGCCGATCATCGCCTTGCCCATCAGGTTCCAGTGCTTGAACAGGCTGACGGGCTGGGTTGCGGCCTGCTGGATGTAAAGCTCCAGATGGTCTTGCAGGTTCTGACCGACGCCCGCACGGTCGGCGATGACCTTGATCCCGTGTTCTGCCAGATGCGCGGCTGGCCCGATCCCTGACAGCATCAGCAGTTTCGGCGAATTGAGGGATGACGCGGCGAGGATCACTTCGGCCCGCGCCTCGATCACTTCGGTTGCACCGCCACGCATGACCTCGACACCTGTGGCGCGGCGTTCTGTGATCACCACGCGGCGGGCGAGCGCACGGATCAAGGTGCAATTCTCGCGCTTCAACGCCGGGCGCAGATAGGCATTGGCGGCAGACCAGCGCTGGCCCTTCCAGATCGTTGCATCATAGGGGCCGAACCCTTCTTGCTGCCAGCCGTTGTAGTCATCCGTGATCGGGTATCCGGCCTGATGCCCGGCCTCGACAAAGGCGCGGGTCAACGGGTTGGTGCGCGGCCCCCGGCTGACATGCAAGGGGCCGTCCGTACCGCGCCAGTCAGGATCGCCGCCATGGCCGCCATCGTGCCAATGTTCCAGCCGTTTGTAATAGGGCAACACATCGGCATAGGACCAACCGCGCGCCCCCATTTCGGCCCAGGTGTCAAAATCTCGGGCATGGCCGCGCACATAGATCATGCCGTTGATCGAGGACGATCCGCCGATCACCTTGCCGCGCGGAACAACCAATTGCCGACCGCCCAGATGCGGTTCCGGCGCGGTGCGATAGCCCCAATCATAGCGCGCCATGTTCATCGGATAGCTGAGCGCAGCGGGCATCTGAATGAATGGGCCCGCATCGGAGCCACCATGTTCGATGACGATCACGGAATACCCGGCCTCTGACAGCCGGTAGGCCAGCGCACAGCCTGCGCTGCCGGCCCCGACAATGACGTAATCGGCTTGCATCAGAAGGCCGCCTCACAGGGCGTCATGGCGACGTAGACGGATTTGATCTCAGACCAATGAGCGATGGCGGCACTGCCGTTTTCACGCCCGACGCCGGACATTTTGGAGCCGCCGAAGGGTGCCTCCACGGGCGTCAGGTTGTAGGTGTTGATATAGCAACTGCCTGCCTCGAACCCGGCAACCATGCGGTGGGCGCGGGTGATGTCGCGGGTGAAGACGCCCGCAGCAAGGCCAAATTCGGTGGCATTGGCGCGGGTCAGCGCCTCTTCTTCGGTCTCGAAATCCAGCACCGACATGACTGGCCCGAATATTTCCTCGCGGGCGATGGTCATGTCGTCGGTGACATCGGCAAAAACCGCGGGTTCAATGTAGAATCCGTCACGATTGAGGCGTTTGCCGCCTGCGACCAGCCGCGCGCCCTCGGCCTTGCCCTTTTCGATATAGCCCAACACGATTTCCAGCTGCCTCTCGCTGACCATCGAACCGATGGTGGTTTCCATTTGCATGGGATCGCCGATCACGGCACCTTGCAGCCGTTCGGCGAGGCGTTTCACGAAGACGTCCTTGATGCCTTTCTGTACGAAGACCCGCGTTCCGTTGGAGCAGACCTGTCCGGTGGAGTAGAAATTGGCGTTGATCGCGCCAGACACGGCGCTTTCCAGATCGGCATCGTCGAAGATCACCAAGGGCGACTTGCCGCCAAGCTCCATCGTGGCGTGTTTCAACCCGGCGGCGGCTGCGGCGTAGACGCGTGCCCCCGTCGGCACCGATCCGGTGAGCGAGACCTTGGCGACGCGGGCATCGCCCACAAGCTGCGCACCGACCGCACCCTTGCCCTGCACAACGTTGAACACACCCGCAGGAGCACCTGCTTCGGTCAGGATCTCTGCCAGTTTCAGCGCGCAGAGCGGTGTGGTTTCAGAGGGTTTGAACACCATCGTATTGCCGCAGGCCAGCGCGGGCGCGGCTTTCCAGGCGGCGATCTGGGTGGGATAGTTCCACGCCCCGATACCGACGCAGACGCCAAGCGCCTCGCGGCGTGTATAGACAAAGTCGCCCTCTGGCAGTTGGATATGCTCGCCCGCGATGCTGGCCGCGATGCCGCCGAAATATTCCAGAGCATCGGCGGCAGAGGTGGCATCGGCCACCAGCGTTTCGGACAGCGGTTTGCCGGTGTCGCAAGTCTCCAGCACCGACAGGTCGTGGTTGCGCTCGCGGATGATGTCGGCGGCGCGGCGCAGGATGCGGCCCCGCTCTGTCCCCGACATGGCGGCCCATGCGGGCTGCGCGCGGTGGGCGGCGGCAAGCGCGCTATCCACCAGATCGGGCGTCGCTTCGTGAAGCTGCGCGATCTCGGCCCCGGTGGCGGGGTAGATCACCGAAAGCGGCGTGCCCGAGGCATCTTCGACATAAGCGCCATTGATGTAATGGCTGGCGGTGGGCTGGGTCGGGTAGGTCATTGGGGTGCCTTTCAGATAGGCGTCATTCGCCGCGCGGGAAGCGCTGGTTTTCTTCGACGTCGTTGAGATCCATGTGGTTGCGCATGAACCGTTCGGAGGCTTTCTGAAGCGGTTGGTAATCCCACGGGTAGTAGCTGCCGTTGCGCAATGCCTCGTAGACGATCCAGCGGCGGGCCTGACTTTGGCGTACATCGGCATCGAAACGGTCCAGATCCCAGCGGGCCTCTGCCTTTGCGCGAAGCGTCGCCAGCGTGCCCGCCTGGGCAGGCACATCCGCGAGGTTGGTCATCTCGTGCGGGTCGTTTTCCAGATCAAAGAGCTGATCGGGGTCCAGCGCGCAGCGGTTGTATTTCCACTTGCCGTAGCGCAGCGATACCATCGGCGCGCAAGACGCCTCTGCCGCGTATTCCATCGCAACGGGCGTGTCGCGGGCCGCACCTTTTCCAAGGGGAACAAGGCTTTCGCCCTGTGTCCAGGAGGCCACCTCTTCCATCGACACGCCTGCCAGATCGCAAAGCGTCGGACAGATGTCGATATTGGACACGGGATCGGTGACCAGCCCCGGTTCCATGCCGGGGGCAGAGATCATCATCGGCACGCGGGATGAGCCCTCGAAGAAGCTCATCTTGAACCACAGGCCACGCTCGCCCAGCATGTCGCCGTGATCCGACACGAAAACGATGATCGCCTCTTGCCGGGTGCGTTCCAGCACGTCGAGGATCTCTCCGATCTTTTGATCCAAATAAGAGCAGTTGGCGAAATAGGCACGGCGTGAACGACGGATGTCTTCGCGGGTAATGTCGAAGCTGCGCCAGTCATTGGCGTCGAAGATGCGTTGCGAATGGGGGTCGTGATCCTCGTAGGGGATGGCACCGACCTGCGGTTCCAGATGCTCGCAATCCTCGTAAAGGTCCCAGAATTCACGCCGCGCCACATAAGGGTCATGCGGGTGGGTGAAGCTGACGGTCAGGCACCACGGGCGGTCATCCTTGCCGCGCGCAAGATCATAAAGCTTGCGGGTCGCGTTATAGGCGACCTCGTCGTCATATTCCATCTGGTTGGAAATCTCGGCCACGCCCGCGCCGGTCACGGACCCCATGTTGTGATACCACCAGTCGATGCGTTCGCCCGGCTTGCGGTAATCGGGCGTCCAGCCGAAATCAGCCGGATAAATGTCGGTTGTCAGCCGCTCCTCGAAGCCGTGCATCTGGTCGGGGCCGACGAAATGCATCTTGCCCGAAAGGCAGGTGTGATAGCCCGCGCGGCGCAGGTGATGCGCATAGGTGGGCAGGTCCGAGGGGAACTCAGCCGCATTGTCGTAGACGCCCGTGACCGAGGGCAACTGCCCGGACATGAAGCTTGCCCGTCCGGGTGCGCAAAGCGGGCTGGCGGTGTAGGCGTATTTGAACCGGGTGGACCGTGCAGCCAGCTTGGTCAGATTGGGCAGATGCAGGAAATCGGCGGGACCATCGGGAAACAGCGTGCCGTTCAACTGGTCCACCATGAGGATCAGGATATTCGGTTGGCTCATGTCACGGCCTCGATCTCGTGGTCCAGCGCGTCCAGCACCAATGCTGTGGCGCTTTCGCCGTTCAGACCCGCCGGGTTGAGCGCAAAGCGCAGGTAAAGCCCGTCGATCAACCCGCCGATCCGCTCTGCGATCGCTTGGGCGTTGGTGCCGGTGAGGGGTTTGAGGTCATGCACCAGATTCGAATGCAGGCGGCGTTGATAGACCCAGAGCAGCCGCTTTGCTTCGTCGGACCGCTGCGCCAGAACGTAGAAGTTCAGCCAGGCCGCAATCGCGGTGTTGCAGAAATTCGACGGGGTGAAACTGGCATGGATCAGCGCCCGAAGCCTTGCATGATGCCCGTCCGCGGTGGCAAGTGACTTGCGCACCTCTGTCGCATAAACTGTCAGCACGAAACGCATCGCAGAGAGGAACAGCCGATCCTTGTCACCGAAATAATGGAACGCCAGAGCCGAGGAAACCCCGGCGCGCTTTGCGATTTTGCTGACCGTCACATCCAGCGACCCTTGCACGCCGATTTCTTCGATCGCGGCAATCACAAGCTCCTTTCTGCGTCTGACCTCAATGCTCATCTGGGTCTCCGGCTGCCAGAAAAATGTTGTATTCATGACCCTAATCAGTGATTGATTAACTGGTCAATCAGGAAACGGGCCAAAGCGCCCGATAGGGAGATCCCAATGAAGCTATTTACCGCCACCTCCATTCTTGCGCTTGGCGCGGGTGCCGCCTTTGCCAATTGCGACGAGGTTGTCATGTCCGATGTGGGCTGGACCGACATCACCGCCACCACGGCCGCGACCAGCGTTGTGCTGGAGGCGCTTGGCTATGAGACGGACATCAAGGTGCTGTCCGTGCCGGTGACCTACACCGCGCTTGAGGGCGGCGATGTGGATGTGTTCCTTGGCAACTGGATGCCCACGATGGAGGCGGACATCGCGCCCTACCGCGAGGCGGGCACTGTCGATACCGTGCGCGCCAATCTCGAAGGCGCGAAATACACGCTGGCCACGAACGCGGCTGGCGCGGCACTGGGCATCACCGATTTCGCCAGCATTGCCGCGCATCGTGACGCGCTGGACGGCGAAATCTACGGTATCGAGCCGGGCAATGACGGCAACCGTCTGATCCTGGACATGATCGAAGCCGATGCCTTTGGGCTGGACGGGTTCGAGGTTGTCGAAAGCTCTGAACAGGGGATGCTGTCGCAGGTCGCGCGGGCGGATGGGCGCGACAAGCCGGTCGTGTTCCTGGGGTGGGAGCCGCATCCGATGAACGCCAATTTCGACATGACCTATCTGGAAGGCGGCGATGACTGGTTCGGCCCCGATCTGGGCGGCGCGACGGTTCACACCAACACGCGCGCCGGCTATGTCGAGGCCTGCCCGAACGTGGGCAAGCTGTTGCAGAACCTCGAATTCACACTGGCCATGGAAAATGAGATCATGGCGGCGATCCTTGATGACGGCGAAGACCCCGAGGATGCCGCCCGCACTTGGCTGGCCGCCCATCCGGACGCCTATGCAGGCTGGTTGGACGGTGTGACCACCAAGGACGGTGGTGATGCCGCAGCGGCGATCGACGCGGCGCTCAGCGAGTAAGTTCAATGGCGGGCGGTTCCCTCAAAGGGCCGCCCGCCGCGCCGTTCCGGGTGTAACACCCGCGCGGTCACGTAGAAGGACGCCTGCATGGATTGGCTGACCGAAAACAAGATTCCCGTGGGCAAGGTCGCCGGGAATGCCTTTGACTGGCTTGAAAGCCGGGGCGCGATATTTTTCGATTCCCTGTCCGACATTCTGGAAGGCATGATCGACGGTATTCTGTGGGTGTTGCAAACGCCGAACCCGTTGATCGTCATCGCTGCATTCGTTGTGCTGACATGGGTCTTGCAGCGCAATTGGAAGGTCTGCCTGTTCGTGGGGCTGGGCTTTCTGTTCGTGCTCAATCAGGATTATTGGGAAGAAACCACCGAAAGCCTGACGCTGGTGCTGTCTGCCTGCGTGGTGTGCATGGGGGTGGGCGTGCCCGTCGGCATCGCCGCGGCGCATCGCCCAAGGCTTTATGCCGCGATGCGGCCCGTGCTGGACCTGATGCAGACCCTGCCGACCTTCGTCTACCTGATCCCGGCCATCGTCTTTTTCGGCATCGGCATGGTGCCGGGCCTGATCGCCACGGTAATCTTCGTGCTGCCCGCGCCGATCCGTCTGACATGGCTTGGCGTGTCCTCGACCCCGCAAGCCTTGCAGGAGGCCGCGCGCGCCTTTGGGGCAACCCCGCGCCAGACGCTTGTGAAGGTGGAATTGCCCTATGCGTTCCCGCAAATCATGGCCGGGTTGAATCAGACCATCATGTTGTCGCTGTCGATGGTGGTGATTGCCGCACTTGTGGGCGCAGACGGACTGGGTGTGCCGGTGGTCCGCGCGCTCAATCAGGTGAACACGTCACTGGGGTTCGAGAGCGGCTTTGTCATTGTTGTCGTCGCCATCATCCTTGACCGTATGCTCAATGTAGGGGCGCGCAAATGACCACGGCTGTTGAGATCGACAATGTGTCCATCGTGTTTGGCAAGTCGCCTGCCAAGGCCCTGCCGCTGATGGATGAAGGCCTTGACCGGTCCGAGATCCAGAACAGGACGGATCAGGTGTTGGGTGTGCATGACTGTTCCCTGACCGTGGAAGAAGGCGAGATCCTCGTGCTGATGGGGCTGTCAGGGTCCGGAAAATCGACATTGCTACGCGCGGTAAACGGGTTGAACCCCGTCGCGCGCGGCGAGGTGCGGGTCAGTGACGGCGGACAGATGGTCAGCGTCACGGATGCCACGCCGCAAGGGCTTCGCAAGATCCGGCTAAGTCGCGTTGCGATGGTGTTTCAGCAATTCGGTCTGTTGCCATGGCGCACGGTGCGCGAAAATGTCGGGCTGGGTCTGGAACTGGGCGGCATGGCCAAGCCCGAGCGCGCCAAGAAGGTTGACGAGCAGCTTGATCTGGTTGGTCTTGCCGATTGGGGCGACCGCAAGGTGGGCGAATTGTCGGGCGGTATGCAGCAACGCGTGGGGCTGGCACGGGCGTTCGTCACCGACGCGCCGATCCTGCTGATGGACGAGCCGTTCTCGGCCCTCGACCCGCTGATCCGCACCCGGTTGCAAGATGAGCTTTTGGACCTTCAGCAAAAACTGCAACGCACGATCATTTTCGTCAGTCACGATCTGGACGAGGCGTTCAAGCTGGGCAATCACATCGCCATCATGGAAGGCGGCCGTATCGTTCAGAAGGGAACGCCCAAGGACATCTTCACCAACCCGGCCAATGACTACGTCGCGGATTTTGTCGCCAATATGAACCCGCTGGGCGTGTTAACCGCCGCCGATGTGATGGAGCCCTTGGACTGCCAGCCCGCGCAACATATCGACGCTGGCGCAAGCGTGGAGGAAGCCATGCGCAGTATTGTCGACCTGGAAATGCCGCTGGCAGTGATTTCGGGAGGGCAGCCAATCGGGCAGATTTCCAAGGCGGGCCTGATCAAGAAACTGCTCGACGCCAGACCTGATCAATAAACAGACCAATCCTGTGAAACGCCCTAGCCGTTCGGAAACGGAGCGTGCCAATTTGCGGGAACCACTGCGCAGGCATTGCCCGGAAAACAGTGCGCCACTTCGTCAAAAGCCGCCTACGCGGCATGAAGATGGGATCGGCGTGTTCCCTGACGCATGACGACTTGCCTTTGGGCGTGACCGGTGTCGATGGGCATCGTGAAATCGTGCCGATTCGGCATGGTTCCACGACGACGACTTGAATCCCACTTGCTGTCTTGAAGCAATTTGGCCGGAAGCCCCCTAAATCGCCCATGGGGCAAGCTATTGTAGAAGCTTTGCGCGTAATCCAACGGCTGAGTCCGCTGAAAGAGCAGATACGACTGCGGAATCTTGCGCGGTTCACAGTCGTTTCACGGTATACTCACTTTGCAGTCACGGAAGGGAGGCAGACTGGCATCAACATATTCGAAACCACGCTGCCTGGACGGCCTGCTATTCACGACGTCTCGTATCAATCGTGACCAACAAGGCTGACGGGCAAGGCGGCGTGCCGCTACACCGGGGGATGCCGAGATGACCGATCAAGCAAAGCTTAATCAAACGCGGTTTCGCGTCATTGAGGGGGCGCGTGACGAAAACGATTTCCGACTTGCGCGCCGTGCCAAAGCGATGCGGCCCCTGAACGCAACAGTCGGTGTGTCAGAGCTGGCGGCGGAAATGGCGGTGATCTACGCGCTGTCGCTGCTGCGCGATGTGGCGCTGACCGATCTGGAAAACCCGCATCACGGTGTTCGGATTGATGCGCAGACCTCATTCACGCTGCATGAATTGCTGTGCGAGTTGCGCAGCCTGCCATGGCTGGACCGCCATGCCATTCCGTGCTTTGCAGAACAGCCCGATGAGCCCGCCCGGCACGCAGCGCAAGACGACGAACACATGCGCCGTGCAAGTCGCTGGAACAAGGACGGCCAACTGACCCTGCGCATGTTGGTGCGGGGGGCAACGCGGACGGACATCTGCGGGCCGCTGTTGTCACAGTTGATGCCAAGCCTTGAGCCATCGCAGGCCGGCCCGGACGGGGCTGACCTGGACCGTGTATTCGAAACTCTGCCAGCGCCTGATGCGCCTGCGGTGATCTGGAAGATGTGGCTGAACGCAAAATGTTGCGAGGCAGAAACGCCTGCCGAACGGATGCCGAGGACGCTGCGCGAACTGGCGGTCGTCGGTCATCCGGCGTCGCCGGGACGCGCCGTCCTGGCGCTGGGGCTGGCGATGTCATCGATCGTGTTGCCACCTGTTACGGCCCTGGCAGGGCGCGGGTGGGGTGGCGCAGAACTATTGTCGGTGATGGCAGAGGCAGTCTTGCTTGCCAAACAGGCGTCGCGTGCGCAAGCCGCACTGGCGGGTCCAATGCCGCGACCGGCGCTGCTGGCAGCGCGCCTCTCGCTAATGGTCGATCACGCTTCGGTTGTGCCTGCCAATCCGGCGGATGTCTCTTCTCGTCAGATTCTGGAGGAGTTGCGCCGCTTTGCGCCACGTCTGTTGACATGGGTTGCGCGGCGCAACGCTGTCGACGGGTCCGCATCAATAGACAGCGCGGTGACCGTTGATGCCGGTCCGCGTCTGCCCCCTGCAACGCGCAGGGGCGACAATCTGATGTTGCCGCATCTGTCGCAGGGTGACGCGACGCTGCGTCCTTTGGATGCGCAGTCGCAGGGCACCGTCGCAGGCGCATGCCTGACCATTCTGAAAGCTGTTTACGCCGGTCCGCTGTCGACCTCTTCCCACAGGCAGCGGACCGGAAAAGGCGCGGCGCATATGGGTTCCTCCCCCCACATGCTGCCGCGCCGTCCGGGGCTTTCCGGCGATCTCGACAAACTGGCCTCGAACATGGTTCTGGGGCGGCTGGTCACGGGTGGTTATTTCCACTTAGAAAACCTGGCCGCGCTGCGCAAGGGAGAGCGTATCGCTATGGCCTTGTTGTCGGAACTTGCTGAATCCGGTCGCGCCTCGGGCGATCTGGGTTTTATCTCCTTCGATGGCAAACCTGTGCGGATCTCGGCCCGGCGTCGGGCCTGCGGCTCTGTCCGGGCGGAGATTTCGATAAACGGGTGCCCTGTGTCCGACATTGGCAACACTGGCTCGCCGCGACCGGCACTGCGCGCCGTCTGAACGACAAGGCACCTATCCGCCTTTGAGGTATCCCTACGCTTGTCATCGGATTTGGTCGCAATGGCGGGACATTCGCGCGGACAATGGTGCAAGGGAAGGACCATCGCGTTCGCCCCTTGCAATACAAAGACGCCACTATGGGGCAGCCACCATCTGAGGAATGCCCGGCGATCCGTGCGGGCAGCAACCGGAGCTTTGCGTCGTTTCGGCCTTACGCAATGTCATAGATCTGACCCTGGAGTTGCAGGTTGATCTCGTTTTGCGCGCCGCCATCGACCAGTGCCCAAATGATCTGGCCTGCGGGCTTATAGACCACGAACGCTTCACGCGCCCCGCCGCCTGCGCCCGGTGTCTGAGCATAGCTGACGCGAAAATCGTCAACGCTGGCGCGGGCACCGAAAATCAGCACATCACCTTGCTGCGCGTCATAGTCGCGGACCCAGTCCGTCGCGTGCAGACGAATGCCACCATGATAGAACTGGTCGGCACCGTTGCCGCCGGCAAGCCTGTCAAAGCCGAAGCCGCCATTGAGGAAATCGTTCCCGTCGCCGCCGACAAGCATATCTCCGAAGTCAGACCCGGACAGCACGTCATTGCCATTGTTGCCGACCACCGTATCAGCGCCATACCCGCCAAAGATCGTGTCATTGCCGTTTTGGCCGACGAGCCTGTCATTGCCGTACCCGCCATAGATCAGGTCATCGCCATCGCCGCCGAAGATCATGTCGCTCAGGTCGGCCCTGCTGGTGCCGCCGATCAATTCGTCGTCCCCGTCGCCGCCGCTGATCGTGTCCTTGCCATCCTCGCCGCGCAGAATATCCCGGCCCGCGTTACCGGTCATGCGGTCCGCCGCGCTGCCGCCATCGATCACGTCATTGGCCGCGCTGCCATGCACGACAGTCGCGCTGGTTCCGCCGATCACACGCTCGATGTCGTGGAATTCTCCCGTGTAGCTGCGATCGACCTGCACATAGCGGATGGAAAAAGCCTCGGCCTCGGGATTGTCAGCGCCGGGAAGAACGCGGTTCGCATCGTCGGCAGAGTTGGCAAAGGTCGGGTTGGCCTCTTCGACCAGTTCCGGCGTCATGATCTGGCCGTTGAACACCCGCGCCTCGCGGGTTCCGGTATCGTCCCAGACCGGCTGATCCACACGCAGCGTGGCCGAATAGGTGCCTGCCACCAAGTCGATGGAGATGTCGCCCTCCAGATTGCCCAGGTCGATCGTGTCGATGCCCGCGCCGCCGAAAAGCGTGGCGTTGCCCTGATCCAACACAAAGGTGTCGCGCCCGGTGCCGCCATAGGCCAGATCGTCGCCCAGACCCAGCACAAGCACATCATTGCCTGCGCCGCCATCCAGCGTGTCATTGCCCGCGCCCCCTGACAGGGCATTTGCACCGGCGTTTCCGGTGATGCGGTCATTGCCTGCGCCGCCGATCACGTTCTCGATGCTGATAAACCGGTCCGACCCATGCGCACCGGATGCGGTCATCTGGTCAAGATTCACGACGACATTGCCAAAATCGGCGGCCAGCACATCGCCCGCGGTATTGCGCACGACCGCGTTGGCATAGGACACCGTATCGCGTCCGGTGCCGCCGTCCAGCGTGTCATTTCCCGCGCCGCCATGCAGCACGTCACGACCGTCGCCGCCAATTAGATGGTCATTGCCGGTGCCGCCGATCAATTCATCGTTGCCGCCATAGCCTTCGAGAATGTCATTGCCGCCCAGCCCGATGAACCTTTCGCCGACATCGCGTCCGATTATGCGGTCGGAGACGTCGACAACGCCGATGACTTCTTCGATCCCGTAAACCTTGGCGTCGATCCCGTTCAGCGTTCCGGGGGTGGTCAGGTCGCCGGTGCGCAGGTTCAGCTGCAACTGGCTGACGAAGCGGGAACTGGCGTCCAGCGCCAGCGTGTCGTATCCGCCGCCGCCATAGATCGTGCCGTCCATCCGTCCGACATAGATGTAATCGTCGCCCTTGTTGCCGTTCACCACATGATCGTCGCCGGAGGCATGCACATGCAGATGGTCATCGCCATTTCCGCCATAGATCTCGCCTTCGAGGTTCAGTTGCAGATAATCGTCGCCATCCTGACCGTACAGGATCGCTTCGGAACTGCCGTCGTTCGAATTTGCGCGGATCAGACGGTCTTCTCCGTCACCGCCAAACACCGTCACCCGGTCATTGCCGTCCAGATAGACCTCGTCGGCGAAATCGCCGAGATAGATGTATTCCATACTGTGCAGGTTGCCGCGCGAGAAGGCGGATGTGGTGGTGGTGCCCGAACTGGACGAAGATCCCAGATCGCCGGACTCGTCGGCAATGGCGGCGCTGATACGGCTGCCGATGGCCCCTGACAGACGGATCGACCAGCGGGCATTGTCGATCAGCCGCGTATCCAGCGTGTCGTCGCCGCCGCCGCCGCCGCCGTCAAACGATCCGCGGTCTCCGGTCACCAGGATCAGGTCATCGCCAGTGCCGCCGGCCGCCTCTGTCACGCCTTCGGAACGGATCGTGTCATTGCCGCCGCCGCCGTCAACGAAGAACCGGTCGCCGTAGCTGGCGAGCCGCCCCACGATGACATCCCCCATGTCCGAGCCGACAAAGGATTCGATGTTGTCGAACCTGTCGGTTGCCAGAATCTTCGTGCCCGCATCATTCAGCCGGCGCACGATGCCGTTTTCGGCAAAGACCCTGAGCGGGCCCGAGGATTCCTGCGTGTCGATTCGACTTTGGCTATGGTCACGCCCGACGCGGTAGTTGTTCCACTGGCGCGAATAAATCAGCATGTCAAAGCCCTCGTTGCCGTCATAAACCTCGCCGCGTCGCCCGACGACCGTGCCACCGGCGACAAGTATGTCGCTGTCCTCGCCACCCGAGACGGTGTCATTTCCCGCCCCCCCGATCAGCAGGTCACGTCCGCCACCGCCCGAGATCACATCGTTGCCTTCGCGCCCGTCGATGAAGTCGCGGCCGGAGTTGCCGACAAGGCGGTTCCCGGCACCGTTGCCGCGAAAATCAATGTCGCGATTGTCGTACATCTCGGCGTTTTCAATGCTGACCAGCACATCGCGGTCCGATCCGTCCCAGGCCTGACCGGTCACAAGATCGACGGTGGTGCGCGAATTTCCGGAAGCGTCGTTCTCGGCATAGATCCAGGTATCGCTGCCATTGCCGCCATTGACTGTATCAGCGCCCAGCAGGGTCACGAACGCATCGTCGCCTTCGCCGCCAGTCAGCGAATCCGCGCTGTTCGAACCGGTGAACCGATCATCGCCGCCCAGACCGAAAGCCACCAGCCCGTTGACGGCGGCATAGATGAAGTCTGCATTCCCGGTTCCGGTGAAGGGCGAAGAGGTCACACGGAACACACTGTTGAACAGTTGGGTCTGGGTCAGCTTCACATCATTGAAGACGAATTGTTCGATATCATAGGCGACTTCGATCCCCTGCCGCCCGCCGCCTTCATGCAGAAACACGATCGGCCCGTTTTCCTGCGGTCGGGAATAGCTGTAGCTGATAAAGTTTTCCTCAAAGATCAGCCGATCCGTGCCCGCGCCGCCATAGACCGTATCATCTCCGATACTGGCATAGATCACGTCATGGCCGCCATTGGCCCGCACGAGGTCATTGCCCGCGCCGGGCTCCAGCACGTCTGCGGTTTCCTGCCCGATCAGCGTGTCGTCGTCCTGGCTTCCGCCGCGTATGGCCCCGGTCGCATCGCCGTCCAGCAGGTTGAAGATGTCATCGGTCAGATCGTCGATAAAGCTGCTGATATCGGTGTTCCAGCCGAGCGACCCCAGGAATTCATCGACCTGCACAAACGCGCCGTCGATCTGCGCATCGATCCGGTCCAGCACATTTGCACCGGGAATAAGATCGGCAATCTTGTCGGCAATCCGGTCCAGAACATCGGTGATGCCCAGACTGTCGAGGATCCAGTCCACCACTGGTCCCACTGTGATATTGTAGATGAATCCAACGGCGTCCAGCACCGGTTCCAGCGGGCGCAGCGCCGAATAGGCCGCGTTAAGCGGTCCGGACAGGAACCCGAGCGAGTCGTTGATGCGCGAAAAGGCCGAGGCGACAGAGTTCATCGGAGAGAACAGCCCTGTGTTGAACTGCGCGCGGAAACCGTCGATCTCGGCCTCGATGCCGTCATAGATGCCGTTCAAACGCTCCATCGCGGAATTGATTGGGCTTACCGTGGTGTCGACCGCGCGGGAAAGCGGGTTGATCGAACTGCCCACGAAATCGAAAACAAGGATCATGTTATTGGCGCGATTGACCTCAATCTGAAGCCTTGCATTGCTGATCGCCAGCTTTGCGTCGAAATCCTCCAGCTTGTCCTCGGCGTCCTCCAGCCGGTCGGGCCAGCCCGAACGCTCGATCCGTTCGTCCAGATCGCGAGCCTTGTCGCGGATCCGGATCGTGGCGGTCTCCAGCCGGTCAAGAACGCCATCCATCACCTTGGCCACAGCCTTCATCGGTCCGACCTTTTCCAGCACCTTCAGTGAAAACTGCATCGAACGGATGGTGCGCAGGAAATCATTGGACTGATTCTCCACATAGCCGGCCGCTTCCAATGCCTCCTGCGCGATCTCCACCGCGTCGAGCATGTTTTCAACCTCGTCGCGCAGGTCGGTGACATTCGACCGCGTGTGGTTGAGGTTGGTTCTGTAGTCGAGAAGGTCTTGTCCGGCCGCCATTTGCAATTCCTCGATTAAATCAACTTTTGCGCGGCGCAGATTGCGCCGTGGTGGGAAAAAACCACCGATGCGGACAAGTTTACCATGGGGAAGGCATTGGCCCCAATCAGGTGATCACCCCAAATTGGAACGGCGCGGGCTGGATCCTGCGCAGGATGTCAGGTGGCGGGTGGCAGATTCACATATACGCTTGTGCCACCGCGACGGGGCAGCAGGCCAAATGTCAGGCCGTACTCGCGGGCGATACCTGCGACGATCGAAAGACCCAGACCGCTGCCCTGGGCCGTCTCTGCCCCGGCCAGCCGGATGTTGCGGCCAAGCGCTGTTTGCAGATCAACCTCCGTCAGGCCCGGACCGGTGTCATGCACTTCCAGCCTGTGGCCGTCGCCGCTCCGTCGCAGCCCCACAAGAACCGTGCCGGTGGCTGTATATTTTATGGCGTTCGAGACCAGATTCGTGGCCAGACGCATCAGCGCGAGCGGCGGCAGCGCGGTCTGCGCCGTGCTGTCCACGACCCGCAGATCCAGCCCCTTGTCGCGCGCTTCGGCTGCGAACATGTCCCGTAGCGCATCCAGCACCTGATCGAGGCGGACATTCTCTGCCGGATGGCCGTTTGTGTCGGCCGCCGCGTCATTGTCCAGATAGACGTCGACGCCGCCGGGTCCGCTGGCACTTGCCAATTCGCGGTTCACCAAGGCTTCGAGATAATCGAACGTCTCTTCAATATCGACGGGGCGCGGCTTGGTCCGGGCCGCATCCTCTCCCGGCAGCAAGGCCTGCACGTTCAACCGCAATGCATGTATCGGTTGGCGCAGATCATGGACCGCATCGGCCAGCTTGCGCTCTTTGGACCGGGTCAATTCCACCGCGAGGGCGTAGCGTTGTTCCAACTCTTGCAGGCGACCCGACAGGGACAGGCTGCGCCGCGCTTCGGACAGCGACATTTCCAGCGCTTCTTCGCGGTTGCGTTTCATCTGGTTGAACCGGTCGAGAATGGCGAACCCCATCAGCGCGGCGTCCAGCACCAGCACCACGCGAATGCTGTCGAATTGCACTTCCTCGGAAATCTCGATGCCCAGCCAGTGGCGCGCGGTCATGATCCCTGCTGAAACCACGGCACCGCCCCAGGCCAGCACATAGAACCGCACTTCGGCAAAGCGTGTCCGGGCGACGGCCAGCCCGCTGGCAAAATACAAAAGCATCGAGATCAGCGACAGCAGCACCAGCAGCTTCTTGACCGTCTGCGTGTCTACGAACAATGTCGCGCCGACCACCAGCAGCGTGACCCCCATCATCGTCAATATGATCCGTTCCAGCATCGGGTGATACAGGAAGGTTTGCAGGAAATGCCGCGCGAAATTCCCGCCGAACAGGATGATCCCCGACCCCAGCAACACGGAGGCGTAGCCGTTGAATAGCGGTGCATTCGGCCAAAGATAACGAAACGTGTTGCCGTCGGCATGCATGATGAACAGCATTCCGCAGGTCGCATATCCGGCATAGGCCGCGAAGATGAACTGGCGCGTTACCACGAAGGCAGCGGTGGCGGCCAGCACCAGAAACAGCATCATCCCGTAATAGATGAAATTCTTCGCCGTCTTGTGTTCGGCCAGAACGGCAAAGCTTTCGGGGGTGCGAATGGCAAAGGCGGCTTCGGAAGAACCACCGGACCAATAGCGGATATAGACCGCGACAGGTTCACCGAAGGGCAGGGGAAGCGGCACGACCAGTTCCGGATAGGCGATCTTCCTGTCGGAAAAGGGCGAGGAAGAGTGCAGTTCCTCCAGAAGCTGTGTGCCCTGCGCGCCCGCCAGGTAGACGCGGAACCCCTGAAAGAAGTTTTCGCGGACATGCAGACGCCATTCGGTCACCGCGGCGTTTTCGTTCCTCAGCAGGACCCGCAGCCAGATCGCATCCTTCGTATAGCCGAAATCGGCGCTTGGGCCGCTGACGGCCTGCCAGTCATCGGCGCGTTCCGCGGCGCTGACATCATCAAGGGAAAGGTTGCGGGACGGATCGCGCAGCGCCATGATATGTCCCTGCAACTGGGTCGCGGCAAGCGGGCCGTGCAATTCGACAACCGGCTGGGCCAGCGCCGCTGCTGCCCAGCAGAGCGCCACAAATATCAGCCCCGTTAGCGGGACGCGCCTTCGCATTCGATGCCCTCGTGCAGGAAAGGCCAGGACCGATGCCCGTAACCCTTCTGGTTGCCGATGATCATGCCTTCACGCTGGACGGTATGCAACGCGCGCTGTCACGGATCGACGGGGTGCAGGTGGTGGCCACCGCCCATAACGGGATTGAGGCAATCGTCCTGGCGCGTGCGCATCGCCCCGATATTGCCGTGCTGGACATCGCCATGCCCGGCGCCAACGGGCTGGAGGTGGTGGTGGAACTGCGCCGGTGGTCGCCCGGCACGCGTTGCGTCATCGTGACCGGCACCCCCGCGCCGGGCGTTTTGCGTCAGTTGCAGGAACTTGGCGTCTGCGGGCTGTTCGTGAAATCCGCCGATCCGCAAGAGATTTGCGCGGGCATTGCCCGGATCGTCGCCGGCGAGACGGTGATCGCGCCCGAGATCGCGATGCGCATCGCCGAGGAAACCGCCGCCGACGGGCTGTCGGAGCGTGAATTGGAAGTGTTGCAGATGATTGCGCGCGGCCTGACCAATTCCGGCATCGCCGAGGCGCTCTCCATCAGCCCCAAGACCGTCGAAAGCCACCGCGCGTCCCTGATGCGCAAGCTGCGGGTGCATTCCGTCGCACAACTGCTGATCCGGGCGGTGCGCGACGGGTTGGTCTCGGTCTGATGGCGGCGACGGTCGTCCGTCCCACACTGTTACTGTTTGTACATTTCACGGTAACCAAACGGAACATACTGCGCGTCTGCGAGTTATATTTTCGAATGACACAGCGACAGGAGAGATCGTTATGAACTGGGATCAAATCGAAGGTAAATGGGAACAATTCAAAGGCAACGCCCGCGAGCAGTGGGGCAAGCTGACGGATGACGAACTGGCCCAAGCCCGCGGCAACCGCGAGCAACTCGCAGGCCTCGTGCAAGAGCGCTACGGCAAGACCAAGGAAGAAGCCGAGCGTGAAGTCGACGAGTGGCAAGCGCGGATGTGAACCGCATCTGGCTGAGAATTGGACAACCACGCCCTCACAAGAATGTTCGGGACGTTGACCTCTTATCCGGCAGGCAAGCTTTTCACACTAATTGCCTATGAAACTCCAGCCAAGAACAACGCGCCGACTATTCGGCGCGTTGTATTCTCGTTTTTAATTTAAGCTTTAGCAATTTTTGCGGCGACGTCGCATAAGTCCAAGGCCGCCGAATCCTGCAAGAAGCAGAAAGGCTGGCATCGGGAGCGGAACGGCCGGAACGGTGCCATCGATTTCGGACAGCAGCTTTGTACGAATTGAGGTTCCAAAAGTATCAAAGTCGCTTGCGAATAGACTAAAGCTGTTCGAGCCGGCCACGATATTCGTGTCGAAATAACTTTGCAAACCTGCGGATTGGATTGCAATAGCATTGATGGTATCAACGCCTGCTCCAATTGCAGTGTCTCTAGCCGACTGCAACGTCGCATCGCAATTTCCACCGCATGAGGTGTTTTGTGCGCCGTCGCCCGAAACATCAACGACAACACGGCCCGTACTATTTCCAGCGGTTCCAAGCCAAGAGGTAATCGAAGACGTTGCTAAGTTCACACCAGCGGCAACGTTGGTCGAACCAGACTCTGCTCGGCCCATCGAGTTCAGTGCCGCGACGAAGGCGTCCGCGCTTGCGGCGTCTTCAATCAGTGAGAAACCTATCGATTGATGCGCATTCGAACCAAATTGGATTACGTTCACTGCTATAGCACCCTGCTCGCCATTCGATGTGTCGAATATGGCGTTGCGGATTGCGACGTCGTTGAAGGCGTCAATGTAACCTTGGCTCTGTAGATTGTACTCTGTGCTGTCGATACTGCCAGATACATCAATAACGAGAGAAAGAAGCGTATCTACTGTTGCTGCATTCGCCGACGCAACTGATGACAAACCTATCACGACAGCCGAAACGGCTGTTCTTAAATTTTTGGCGATCATATCCGTACCCCATATAAAAATAATTTAAGCCAACAGATAAATTTCTCCTGAAGCTCAATTAAAGTTAATGGTCAATTAATGGCATATTCCGAAGCGCGAATCCAGAAAAATTGATGCAAGTTGAAGTGCTCCGAACGCAAAATTAGCATAAACGAATATAAAATAATAATAAATTTTTTGTTAGTCAGATGGGTCTCTTGTTGAATTTACGGCTAGTGTGTCCAACCGGTGGGCGCGCCGTTTCACACATCCAACTCTTCCACGAACCGCGCGTTTTCCTGAATGTATTGATAGCGTAGCTCGGGTTTTTTTCCCATCAGCCGTTCCACCAGATCGCCGGTTTCGCCGGGTTCGTCCTCGTCTATGGTGACGCGGATCAGCTTGCGTGTTTCGGGGTTCATCGTGGTGTCCTTGAGGTCCTTTGCGTCCATCTCGCCCAGACCCTTGAAGCGGCTGACGTCGATCTTGCCCTTGCCGCCAAGGCCTTTTTCGAACCACGCGTCGCGCTCTGCCTCGTCCAGACAGTAGACGCGCTTGGCGCCCTGCGTCAGCCGGTAAAGCGGTGGGCAGGCGAGGTAGAGGTGTCCGGCGTCGATCATCGGACGCATCTGGGTGAAGAAAAAGGTCATCAAGAGGGCGGCGATATGTGCGCCGTCCACATCCGCATCGGTCATGATGATGATCTTGTCATAGCGCAGATCATCGACGTTGAACCGCGTGCCCAGACCCACGCCAAGCGCCTGGGTCAGGTCACTGATCTCGGCATTCGTGCCCAGTTTCGCGGAGGCCGCCCCCAGCACGTTCAGGATCTTGCCGCGCAGGGGCAGCAGGGCTTGCGTCTTGCGGTCACGCGCCATCTTGGCCGATCCGCCGGCCGAGTCGCCCTCGACGATGAACAGCTCCGTGCCGGCGCGGTTCGTGGCCGCACAATCGACCAGCTTGCCGGGCAGGCGCAGCTTTTTCGTCGCCGTCTTGCGCGCGGTTTCCTTTTCCTGACGCCGTTTCAGCCGCTCTTCTGCGCGCAACACCAGAAAATCAAGGATTGCGCCCGCGGATTTGGTATCCGCCGCCAGCCAGTTGTCGAAATGGTCGCGGACGGAGTTTTCCACCAGCCGCTGTGCTTCTGTCGTGGCAAGACGGTCCTTGGTTTGCCCGACGAATTCCGGTTCCCGGATGAAACAACTGACCAGTGCGCAGCCGCCCGTGGACAGGTCGTCGCGGGTGATCTGCGCGGCTTTCTTGTTGTTCACAAGCTCGCCATAGGCGCGGATACCCTTGAGGATCGCGGCCCAGAACCCGGCCTCATGTGTGCCGCCTTCGGGCGTGGGCACGGTGTTACAGTAGGACTGGATGAAGCCGTCGCGGGCAGGGGTCCAGTTGATTGCCCATTCGACCTTGCCCGGCGCATCGAACTTCTCGCGGAAATCGACCAGCCCGGCAAAGGGTCGGTCGGCATAGGTTGTGGCACCGCCCAGCGTTTCGTTCAGGTAGTCGGCCAGCCCGCCGGGGAAGTGGAATGTGGCCTCGGTTGGCGTTTCGCCGTCGTCGATGGCGGATTTCCAGCGGATTTCGACGCCGGAGAAGAGATAGGCTTTGGAACGGATGGACTTGAACAGCCGCGCCGGTTTGAACCTGTGATGGCCAAAGATCTCTTCGTCCGCATGAAAGGTGACGGTGGTGCCACGCCGGTTGGGGGCCGCGCCGACCTTTTCAACGCCGCCCAGCGGAATGCCGCGCGAGAAGCGCTGTTCATACAGTTCCTTGTTGCGCGCGACCTGAACGACCATCGAATCCGACAGCGCATTGACAACCGAGGCCCCCACGCCGTGCAGACCGCCGGATGTTTCATAGGCCTTGCCCGAAAACTTGCCGCCCGCATGCAGCGTACACAGGATCACCTCCAGCGCGGATTTGCCGGGGAATTTGGGGTGGGGGTCGATGGGAATGCCGCGCCCGTTGTCGCGGATCGTGAGGGCGTAATCCTCGTGCAGTTCGACCTCGATGCGGTTGGCGTGACCTGCCACGGCCTCGTCCATGGAGTTGTCCAGCACTTCGGCCACGAGGTGATGCAATGCGCGTTCATCTGTGCCGCCGATATACATGCCCGGCCGTTTGCGCACCGGTTCCAGCCCTTCGAGAACTTCGATGGACGAGGCGTCATAATCGGAAGGGGCGGTGCCCGAGAGGAGGTCTTCGGCCATTGTGCTGCTCTTTTTCTGTGTTTTTGCTTGCGGCCATTATGGCAGAGCACGGAGCAGGGGAAAAGCACGCGTTGCGCCCGATCCTACAGCATATTGTCTTGCAAGCGATTTGGTGGCGACAGGTGCCGGAGGCCCCGGCTCGATGGCCGGGGCGCGTGTCACCCGGCCGATGCCGTTTGCGAGATGTCTTCGATCAGCGCAGCAAGAGCCTCGGGTGCCGGTTTCTGGCCCGAAACCCATTGATAGAGATCCTGATCGCTCTCGTCCAGAAGCGTCTCGTACCTGTCAAGCTGGAGGCTGTCCAACTGCGCCAGTCGGGCATCCGCGTAGCGTGACAACAGGATGTCCATCTCCTTGATCCCGCGCCGCATCGATCGCATCTTCAGTCGTTTAAGCCGGATCTCACGGGGTTCGGTCATTGATTTGCGTCCTGCATCAGCGTGCGCAGGCGCTTTTCCAAACGTCCCATATGGGCGGCGGACTTGCGAAAGGTTTCGCGGGCCTCGCGGATATCGGCAAGGATCTCGTCCAGCCCTTCGGGCATCTCTGTCTCATCTTCGGGCGCGTCCACGCCCTCTCCGTCGCCATTCAGCAGCCACATCATCGAGACGTTGAGCAGTCCGGCCATCATCGACAGACGGTTGGCGCGTGGTTCTGACGTGTCGGCCTCCCAGCTTTCCAGGGTCGACAGTTTGATACCCAACCGTTTGGCCAAGTCCTTCTGGGTCATGTTGGCCGCTTCTCGGGCGGCGGCGACGCGGTCTCCGAATGTGGCCCTGTCGGGGCCGTACCAGGCGTCGTTCGTGTCGGTCATGCAGTGTCCTTCCAGCGATTGGGCTTGATCGGCCATTGGGGGCACCCTAAAACATGTCCGAATTGGCTTCAAACCGGGTGCGACCATGAGCTTCCTTTCCGCGACACTTTCGCGTGTAAAGCCGTCTCCGACGGTCGCTGTGACCACGCTTGCGCAGGAATTGAAGGCGCAGGGACGCGATATCATCGGTCTGGGCGCAGGCGAGCCGGATTTCGACACGCCCGACAATATCAAGGACGCGGCCATTGCGGCGATTCGCGCAGGCCGCACGAAATACACTGCCCCCGACGGGATGCCGGAACTGAAGGCCGCCATTTGCGCCAAGTTCGTCCGCGAGAACGGGCTGAGCTACATGCCTGCACAGGTCAGTGTCGCGACAGGCGGCAAGCAGATCCTGTTCAATGCGCTGATGGCGACGCTCAATCCCGGCGACGAGGTCATCATTCCCGCACCCTACTGGGTCAGCTATCCCGATATGGTCCTGCTGGGCGGCGGCACGCCGGTGCCGGTCGAATGCGGGATCGGGGCCGGCTTCAAGATGACGCCCGAGCAGCTTGAGGCCGCGATCACGCCAAAGACCAAATGGCTGATCTTCAATTCCCCGTCAAATCCTACCGGGGCAGGGTACAGCCGCGATGAGCTGAAGGGCTTGACCGATGTTCTGCTGCGCCATCCCCATGTCTGGGTGATGACCGACGACATGTATGAACATCTTGTCTTCGACGATTTCAAATTCTGCACACCCGCTCAGGTCGAGCCGGCGCTGTATGACCGCACGTTGACCTGCAATGGGGTGTCCAAGGCCTATGCGATGACAGGCTGGCGGATCGGCTATGCGGCGGGGCCAGAGCGTCTGATCGCTGCGATGCGCAAGATCCAGTCGCAATCCACCACCAACCCCAGTTCGATCAGCCAATGGGCGGCCGTCGAGGCGCTGAACGGAACGCAGGATTTCCTGCCGCGGTTTCGTGCGATGTTCCAGCGCCGCCGCGATCTGGTGGTGAAGATGCTGAACGAAGCGCCGGGCATTACCTGCCCCACGCCGGATGGCGCCTTCTACGTCTACCCATCGATTGCCGGGTGCATCGGCAAGACCAGTCCGGAAGGCACGCTGCTGGATACGGATCAGGCATTTGCGACGGCATTGTTGGAGGAAACCGGCGTGGCGGTGGTGTTTGGTGCCGCCTTCGGACTTAGCCCCAACTTCCGTGTCAGCTATGCAACCTCCGAGGACGTGCTGACAGAGGCCTGCAACCGCATCCGCCGCTTCTGCGAAAACCTGACCTGACGTTCCGCTGACCTGCCGTCCAGCGTCCTGTGCGGCACCGGGCCAGTCAGGCGGCGTAGGTTGGCCTGACCGGAAGAGGGACGCTCATCCACGTCCGACACGTGGCCTTCCCACTGACGTCCGCAAGACCGAGAAATGCCACCAATGGCCGCCGCCCGTTCGATGCGCAGCGCGTCCCGGCCCCGAGCCGGGACCTCTTGTTCCACAGGCAATGACCTCAAAGCTCAACAAAAATCGCCTTAGCCCAGATCCGCCGCCCGCATTTTCAGCACGAAACGGCTCACCATCAGCAAGCCGGCAACCGCAAGGCCCATCACCAGACCAAGCCAGATCCCCGGCCCGCCAAGGCCCATCGGGAAGCCCAGCACATAGCTGGCTGGCACCCCGATCACCCAATAGGCAACGCCCGCCATTATCATTGGCACCTGCGTGTCCTGCAGTCCGCGCAACAGTCCAAGCGCGACCACCTGCGCACCGTCTACCAGTTGGAACAGCGCCGCCATTGCCAACAGGCTGATGCCGACCGACAGGATCGCACCATAGCGCTCGTCCTCGGGATCAATGAAAGCTGATACGAGCAGGTCCGGCACAGTCAGAAATACCGTGACCGTGACCAGCGACGTGGCGATGCTCAGCCCGGCCACGGCAGCAGCGCCGCGGAACAGATGCGCCATGTCCCCGCGCCCCACGGCATTGCCCGCGCGCACGGTCGCCACATTGGACAGGCCCAGATGCACCATGAAGGCCGCAGTCGCCAGCTGAAGCGCGATGCCATGTGCGGCCAAGGTGACCTCGCCCAGCCAACCCATCATCACGGCGGAGGCGGCGAACAGGGCAACCTCGGCCAGATTGGTCAAGCTGATCGGCCAGCCCAGCCGAAACACCCGCGCCAGCATTTCCGTATCGGCCCGCCAGAACCGTGCGAACAGCGCATGTTGCGGCAAGACGATGTTGATATAGATCATCACGCCGACCAGCGACAAAGAGTTGGTGACGAGCGACGCCACCGCCGCGCCGCGCAGCCCCAATTCCGGCGCGCCCCAATTGCCGAAGATCAGCGCGTAATTGACCAGCGCGTTCAGGACCGCAGCACAGGCGGTAATCCAGAAGACGATCCGGGTATGTTCCATTGCGGCCAGATAGCTTTTCAGCGCCATGACCGACAGTGCCGGGATCAAGCCCAGCCCGGTGATGCGCAGATAGGATTGCGCCGCGATGGACAAATCCTCGGTCTGGCCCAGCAATTGCAGTAACGGCCCGGAAAACCACAACAGCGGCAGGACCAGCACAGCAAAGCCCAAGGACAGCCACACGCCCATACGGGTCGCGCGACGGATCATCACCTCGTCCCCCTTGGCGTGATATTGCGCGACCATGGGCATCACCGCCCAGCCGAACCCCGCCCCCATGATGAACAGCACGAAAAACAGCGTAGTGGCGAGGGTGACGGCTGCCAGCGCCTCGACGCTGTACCAGCCCAGCATGACGGTGTCGGTCAAGCCGATGGCGAATTGCGCCAGATGCCCGCCGATCAGCGGGACGCCAAGAAAAAGGATCGCCCGCAGATGCTGGGGCAGTGTCATCGCACCGGTCATTGCGTAGCAGTATGCCGCTTCTTGCATGTCGGCAAGATGGCAACTGGCGCGCGCAGGGCGTGGCTTGATCCAAAGAAATGACGCGTCCCATCCAGCCACGCACGCTTTTGGTCGGTCGGGTTAGGATTGTGCGGGCCGCGCCTGTCTGGGCGCTGTTGTTCAGCTTAGCCCTTCAACACATCCCGCCAACTGTGCTTCGGTTGAAACCCAAGCATCGATTTGGCCTTTGCGTTGGAATAGAACGTTTCTGTTTCACCCATCTCGCGTGTGACCGGCACACCTTCATAGTAGCGGGCGCATATCTCGGCGCTGCTCAGTGCGACGGAATGATCGTCGTTGGAGACGTTGAAAACCTCATAGCCCAGCCCGTCGGTCGCAAGGCAACGATCGACCATCTGCCCCAGATCGCGCGCGTCGATATAGGCAAAGATATTGCGGCGGCGCAGGTCTGGATCCGCAATATAGGCCGGAAAGTCCGACGCATATTCATGAGGCTCGATCACGTTGTTGATTCTCAACCCGTAGATGTCGATGCCCGAGCGCGCATGAAAGGACCGCCCGCAAGCCTCGTTGCAGATCTTCGACATGGCGTAGCTGTCATGCGGCACGGTGGGGTGGTCTTCGTCCACCGGAACATAGTCCGGTTTGACCTCGCCATCTGCAAAACATATCCCGTAAGTGGTCTCGGATGAGGCGAAAATGACCTTGGGAATGCCCAGTTTGACGGCCGCTTCCATCACATTGTAGGTCGACAGGGTGTTGGTACGAAAGGTCTCGTTGTCGGGCTTTATCAGGATGCGGGCGAGGGCCGCAAAATGCACCACGGCATCGAATTTGGGTACCCCGGTTCCGGGGTCCAGCTCACCGAAATTGGCAAGCGATGTCATGGCGTTGAACACTTGACCAGACTCGGTCAGATCAACGGTCAGATTGTCGACGCCGGGGTGATCCAGCGGCACCAGATCGGCGTTAAGCACCCGGTGGCCGCGTTCCAGAAGATACGGGATGACGTGACGCCCGGCCTTGCCGGACCCGCCGGTGAACAGAATTCGCATGAGTATCCTCCCGATTTTACTGCGTTCAGGCCTGCTTGATCGGCGTCCGACAATCAAGCCTGCGCGAAAAATTGCAGCAAATTTGTTGCTTAACAATTTTTTCGGTTTTTTAGCGGACTCTCTCCGTCAAGAAAGTCATGGCGGAGTAGACATAATGAGCATCCATTCAAATATGGGGCAGGGTCCGGAACAGGGCTTTATGGCGGGTTATCTGGAGGCGCTGGCGCTGGTCGAACGATTGCACCGGTTGTTGTTGGACGTGATCAAGGACGAATTCGAACGCGTCGGCGTGCTGGACATCAACGCGGTTCAGGCGCTTTTGCTGTTCAATATCGGCGAGAACGAGGTCACTGCGGGTGAGCTGAAATCGCGCGGTTATTATCAGGGGTCGAACGTCAGCTACAATCTCAAGAAACTGGTCGAGATGGGGTACATGCACCATCAGCGTTGCGAGATTGATCGCCGGTCGGTGCGTGTTCGTCTGACGCCCAAGGGGCGCAACGTGCGCGATGTCGTGACGAAGCTCTTTGCCCGCCATGCCGATGGGCTGATCGAAAAGGGCGTGCTCAGCAACGAAGGCATCGCTGACATCACCGGCTCCCTGCGCCGGGTGGAACGGTATTGGACCGATCAGATCCGCTATATTTACTGAGCAGTCGCGTCAGGGGGTATTGGCGGACATGACCAAACCCTGAAGCTCGCGTTTGAGCTTGCGCACCATCGCGGCCTCAAAATCCGCAAAGCCGCGTGCGGTTTCGACAAAAGCATCCGGCCCGCGCAGAACATAGGCTTGATAATAGGATGAAAGTTCGGCCAGTTCGCCAAGGTCCAGATCGGCGGGCGGCCCTATCACCAAGCCGTTGACAGTGATCCGGCCGAGTGCGGTGCCGTCGATCTCGCGGGGATGCGGACCGGTATTGGATTTGCCATCACCCGACAGATCAAGGGTGCGTTTGCGGCAATCGGACTGGCCCGCCAGCAACGCAGCGCCATGGGACATTGCCGCCCCGATTGCCGTCGAAGGGTCTCCCGCTGGCCGAGTCGCCCGCCGCAGGGCCGTCGCGGCGGCGGCGATGGAGGCTGCGTTTTCGATCTCTGTCCAGGGCAAGGTCAGGCGATGGCTGGTCGGGCCGCTCCATTCAAAGACCGACAAGCGGACCGGTTCCGACGGCATCGCCAGCAATGCGGCCTGCACTTCGGCGTGCATCAACGCATTCGCCAAACCCTGCATCTGAAGGGCATATTCCGTTGCGTCAACAGAGCCGGACACATCCAGCCCCAGCACCAGTGCCTGCCGGCAGGCGGCCTGGGCCGCTGTGACGGTCAAGACCAGTGTCAGCCCAACGGCCAGTCCCCGAATGATCCTGCGCAAATCGCTCATCCGCGCGGATCCTTTTGAATCTGCAAAGTTTGACCGACAACCAGATCATTGATCTCGCGGAACAGCTTGCGGGTCATCGCCTCACGATAGCCTTCATAGCCTTGCGAAACCTCGACGAAGGCGCGGGGGCCACGGATCACTTCGCGCTCGAAATATCCGGCCAGTGCCGGATTGTCGTTCAGCACAGCCAACCCGTTGACGGTGACCCCGGCGAAGGGGAAATGCTGATAGGCCAGATCCGGTGCGAAGCCCTCATTGTTGCGCCCGTCGCCGGATACGTCGAGAACGCGCCGCGTACAGTCCGGCCCGCGCGCCAGCAGGGTTGCGCCATAGCCCAATGCATAGCCAAGCGCCGTGGGAAAGTTGTCATGGCTGCGCGGCGGCGACAGAATTGCGGCAACCGCGCCGTCAATCGATGTGTCACCGTCCAGCACCGTCCAGTTCAAAAGCATCTGATGCTGGTCGCGCCCGCTCCATTCATAAGCTGCGAGCGCCACATGCCGCGGGGCACCGGACAGGATTGCCCTGCGCACATCCGCGTCATTCAGCGCTGCGGCCAGTCCCCGGCGTTGCAGCAGATGCTCTGACGCATCCACCGAAGAGGACACATCAAGCGCCAAAGCCAGCGCCAGCCGACATTGCGCTGCGGCCGGACCGGACGCGCACAATGCCAGCAAGAGCGCCAGTGCCTTTACCAATGGCCGGTATTTTCCATGCTGGCCCAGGGTTCTTGTTTCGGCAGGCTATCACCTTCCTGCAACAGCTCGATCGACACATTGTC
Source organism: Primorskyibacter flagellatus (assembly GCF_900176485.1). GTDB lineage: Bacteria > Pseudomonadota > Alphaproteobacteria > Rhodobacterales > Rhodobacteraceae > Primorskyibacter > Primorskyibacter flagellatus. The sequence goes on along the minus strand of NZ_FWYD01000022.1, from coordinate 25,175 downwards.
GGGCGAACGGACGAAGGCCATATGCCCGTCGCGCGGGGGTCGATTGATCGTCACCCCATTGTCCTGAAGATGCTGGCAAAGATCGTAGATATTCTCGACCCGGTAGGCGAGATGGCCGAAATGGCGGCTGTCGGACGGCAGACCATCATCGCCGTCCCAGTTCCATGTCAGTTCAACCGGGCATTCCTCCTGTCCGGGGGGGGCCATGAAAACAAGCGTGAAGCGACCGCTTTCGCTTTCGGTGCGGCGGGTCTCTTGCAGGCCCAGAAGAGCGTAGAAGGCCATGGATTTTTCAAGGTCTTTCACCCGGACCATGGTGTGCAGGTAGCGTAGGGACATTTCATTCTCCGAATTGTTGGATCGCCCTTCACGATAGAGCCGCCGACCGGGATGTCGAGAGGATCAGCCGCGCCCCTGCGGCATCGACGCGTTGGGGACACGCATGACATGGGATTTCTCCGCAAAACGCATTCACCCGATCTAGTGGTTTATCGCGCCGCTTCGTCAAGATATGGTCTGGCTCGACTCATCTAGCGCCAAAGGATTCGCCCATGCCCCTCTCGCCCGACCAGCAGGCCGAAATCGACGATCTGCGCAGCACCCCGCGCGAAACGCTGCGTGCCACCGCGCCCGGCATGGAGCAGCATCTTTACAAGGCGATCCCGGTTCTCGATCATGGTTTCGTGCGGGTCATCGACTATATGGGCGACGATTCCGCGATCTGTCAGGCCGCACGGGTCAGCTATGGCCGTGGCACAAAATCGGTGCAGAATGACGAGGGGCTGATCCGCTATCTGATGCGTCACTGGCACTCGACGCCGTTCGAGATGTGCGAAGTCAAGCTGCACGTCAAGCTGCCGGTTTTCGTGGCGCGGCAGTGGATTCGGCACCGCACCGCCAACGTCAACGAATACTCTGCCCGCTACTCGATCCTGGACCGGGAGTTCTATATCCCCGAGCCCGAAGCGCTGGCAGCCCAATCGGTGGTCAACAATCAGGGCCGGGGCGAGGCCCTGCAAGGCGAAGAGGCCGATCGTGTCCTGCGCTACCTGCGCGATGATGCGATGCGCGCCTATGATCACTATGAAGAGATGATTGGCCAGGACGGTCAACAGGGTCTGGCGCGGGAATTGGCGCGGATGAACCTGCCAGCAAATATCTATACGCAATGGTATTGGAAGGTGGATCTGCACAACCTGCTGCATTTCCTGCGGCTGCGCGCCGATGCCCATGCGCAATATGAAATCCGCGTCTATGCCGATGCGATCTGCAACGTGGTCGCCGATTGGGTGCCATTTGCCTACAAGGCCTTCGCGGATTACCGCATGGGTGGCGCAACCCTGTCCTCAAGCGCGTTGGACTGCGTGCGTCGGATGCTGAAGGGCGAGACCGTCACTCAGGAAACCTCGGGCATGTCCAAAGGCGAATGGCGCGAATTCATGGGCGTTCTCGAAAGCGATCCCAGCTAGGCACGCGGCGAAGCTGGTTCAAGAGCGACAGGGAAGACCAAATTGTCTGTCCCTGTCGTTTGCGCGCACAAGCGTAGCTTCGGAACACACCCGTTCGGCCAGGCATAACCCGCCCCGGGCTCTGACCCGGGGCCTTTTGTGCCGCCCCGAAAGGTCTTGCAACTCTGCTCGCCGTGTCATTTCCCAACGCCGGTATCATGCGCTGAAAACTGCCACTGTTGCGTTCGAAACACAGAACAAATTCGTGATTGCGCCGTGAAGGAACTGTGTGCGGCCGATACCTATTTCTTCTTCAGTCGCCCGGCACAAACGGGCGCTGAAATGAAACAAAGAACGAGGAGCATGACCATGTCTGCATCCAGATTGACCCTTGCGGCAGCGCTTGCCGCGTCGACAGCCATCGCAGCACCGGCCTTTGCCGGCAGCCTGGACAACACCCTCAGCGAGCCAGAGCCCGCCGCGCCTGTCGCCGTTGTTGCGCCCGCGCCGCTTTATGACTGGACCGGTCCTTCCATCGGTGCCCAGCTTGGCTTTGGCGATATAGAGACTGAGAATGCCGGTGGCGTCGAAGGTGACGGCGGCCTGTACGGTCTGCGCGCCTATTACGATTATGACTTCGGCAACTATGTCGTCGGCGGCGGCATCCAGTATGACGAATCCGATATCGACATTGACGGTGCCGCAACGCTCGACAAGGTGTTCCGCGCAGGTCTGCGCGCCGGTGTCGATCTGAACCGTACGTTCCTGTATGGGACAGGCGGCTACGCCAAGGCCTTCACCGAAGATGACGCTGTATCGCTTGGCGACTCCAACGGCTATTTCGTCGGTTTGGGTGCCGAGCACTTCCTGACCGAGAAAGTCACCGTGGGCGGTGAGATCCTGTATCACCAGTTTGACGATTTCGACATTTCCGACGTGGAAGCCAATGCAACAACCGCGAACGTTTCGGTAAACTACCGCTTCTAAAGCGGCGCGGCGGTTCCGGGCATCCGTGCCTCGCATCTACAAAGGGCAGCCCATCGGGCTGCCCTTTTCCGCGCCGCGTGGCGGATTTTCGAAACCAAACAGATCCGACACGCGCTGAGCAGCGTATGTTGGATACACGCGCTGAAAGGAGCATCCATGCAGATCGTCATCCTCTATGTCTCGACCGCAGTGGTGTTTCTGGTGCTTGATGCCGTGATACTGAAAAGCGTGATGCGGCCTCTGTTTGAACGGCATATCGGCAATATGCTGAGCGATACGCTGAACCTTGGTGCTGCTGCCGTCTTCTATCTTTTCTACGTCGGCGGCGTGATTTATCTGATTTCTCTGCCTGCGCTGCGCGACAACGCACCGACGCAGGCGCTGTGGGGCGGGGCATTGCTGGGCGCGATGGCTTACGGCACTTACGAATTCACGAATTTCGCCACGTTGAAGAACTGGCATTGGCAGATGGTGGCGACAGACCTTGTATGGGGAACGGTTCTGACCGGAGTATCCGCGTTGGCCGGCGTTTTGATCACGCGTGCCTTCGCTTGACTGATCTCATGAAGACTGACATTTAAGAGTTTGTAAAATCATGGCTTTCTATGATGGAGCGACACATGGCATGGACACTTCACCAGTTTCTGCACCTCGATGAACCAACAGAACAAAGCGACGAACGGCAATTTCCATCCGAAGAGTTGCTCCGCATGCTTGTTCAAGGATGTGGTGCCAGACACTAGGCAAGGCGCGCAGGCCAGCAGCCTGGATTGCTCGACCCCATGTCGGGCATTGACGAATGTTTTGATCAAAGGTTGGCTGTCCGACGTTCATTCCGCGCGCTTTCGTCCTCTGGCTGGCAGCCCCAAACCAACCCGCCGCATCAGGCAACGTCACTTTCCGACCTTACGTCTGCGCCCCTTGGCATTGCCGTTCAGTGCGCGTATACGCGCGGCCTGATTACATGAGGAACCGGCGCGATGCAGGGCAGTGCAAATCTCAACATCATGATCAAGGCGGCGCGCAAGGCGGGCCGGTCGCTGGTCAAGGACTTCCGCGAGGTCGAAAACCTTCAGGTGTCGCGCAAGGGAGCCGGGGATTTTGTCAGCAAAGCTGATCTGGCCTCTGAAGAGATCCTGAAAGAAGCGCTGCTCGAAGCCCGCCCCACCTATGGATGGTTGGCAGAAGAAGGCGGCGAGATTCCGGGCAAGGATCCGACCCGTCGCTGGATTGTCGATCCGCTGGATGGCACGACCAATTTCCTGCATGGCTTGCCGCATTGGGCGATTTCCATCGCGCTAGAACACAAGGGTCAGATCGTTGCGGCCGTGGTGTTCGACGCCGCCAAGGACGAGATGTTCTATGCCGAGAAGGGCTCTGGCACTTGGCTGAACGACAACCGCCGGCTGCGCGTGTCGGGCCGCTCGCGGATGACGGATGCTATTTTCGCAACCGGCGTGCCGTTTGGGACAAGGCGGACATTGCCCGCGACATTGCAGGATCTGGCACGGTTGATGCCCGAATGTGCGGGTGTGCGGCAGTGGGGCGCGGCCTCGCTTGATCTGGCCTATGTCGCGGCCGGTCGTTTCGAAGGCTACTGGGAGCGTGAGCTGAAAATCTGGGATCTTGCCGCAGGTCTGCTGCTGGTGTCAGAAGCCGGCGGTCTGGTTGGCCCGGTGCGCGAAGGACATAACCCGCTTGAACATGGCGATCCGCTGGTGGCCAATGGCGCGCTTTACGACGATTTCCTGAAAATCATCCGCAAGGATTAGGCCGTAGGCACAAGGTGGCCTACCTGTCGGACGGGTGGTTGACCCCATCGACCCAGTCGATCTGACCCAGATCGCGCGGATTGACGCCCTCCAACGCGCCAAGGTTGACGCCGTATTCATTCGGGTTCGACCGGCGGCGGTGATGCGTGTAGATGCCGCAGGTTTTGCAGAAATAGTGCCGCGCCGTCCCTGTGCCCCATTGATAGAGTGTCAGATTCTCTGCGCCGCGAACGATCTGCAATCCGTCCAAAGGTGCCGACACCGCCGCTGCCCCGCGTCTGCGGCAGAACGAACAGTCACAGCGACGCGCGGTGGACAGCCCTTCGGGCATGGTCAGCTTCAATTCGACAGCGCCGCAATGGCAGGTCAGGCGATAGTCGGTCATCGGCGTCTCCGGACTTTGGGGATGGATGTGCGCGCAACGGCATAGCGCGCCTCGGGATGTGGCGGGTGGCCGTCTGTCCGGTTCCAGAAGCCGGGGCCGCCACGTTTCAGCCAGATCGGGATGGTCAGCAGAATACCGATGATGAAACCACCCGCATGCGCCCAATAGGCCACGCCGCCTTCATCGGCCGGGCTGCCAAACCCGCCAAAGATCTGGATTGCGAACCAAAGCCCCAGCGTGATCCACGCCGGAATGGGAAAGATCCGGAAAAACACGATGAAGATTACCAGCACATCGACACGCGCCTTTGGGAATAGCAGAAGATAGCCGCCCATCACCCCCGCGATCGCGCCCGAGGCCCCAACGGTAGGAACCTGACTAAGCGGTGCCGCCAGATAATGCGTCAGCCCCGCGCCAATCCCAGACGCAAGATAGAAGCCAAGATAGGGCAGGTGGCCCATCTCATCCTCCAGATTGTCGCCGAAAATATACAGAAACAGCATGTTGCCTGCGATATGCATGAAGCCACCATGCAGGAACATCGAGGTGACGATGCCGGTAAAGCCTGCGCCCTCGCTGACGCGCGCAGGGATTAGGGCCCAGTCCCAGTAAAACTGTCCCATCACGCGCATGTCGCCCAGCGATCCCCAATAGCTGAGGAACACCGCGACATTGATCGCAATCAGCGCGTAGGTGACATAGGGCGTGCGGCCAGAAGGGTTGTGATCTTTGATCGGGAACATGGCCGCCAAGCTGCGGCCATGTTCGGATCAGGTCAAGAGGTCCCGGCAAGAAGGGCCGTATTCCCGCCCGCAGCAGTGGTATCGACACACAGGTGACGTTCGTGCCGCAAATGGGCGCCGTCCGGCGCATCGGTGATCAGCGGCAGGATCGGGCCATCGCTTGCAGCAAGCGCATGGCGATAGGCGCGGGCCTGCGTGTCGTCTCCCCACCAGATCGCGCCGGAATGGCCGGTCAGCGCCGTCAGTGCGTCCGGGTTCAGCAGGCCCGGAGGTGTCACGGCAACCCCGCCGCCCGCGCGGACCAGCGCGGCTTGGGCATCTGCGGCACTTTTGCCGGGACCAAGGCACAGCACCGGGGGCCGGGCGTGGCTGGACAGGCGGTTCAGCTCTCCTGTCGGGCCGGGCAGGCTGCTGTCGCGGCGCTCTTTCGGGATCGGTGTGGCGTCGATCTGGCGCTGCACCTTGTCTGCGTCGGCGGGCTTGTCCCATTCGCCGGTCACGGCATCGACCGTCCGGCTCTGGAAGCGCGGCAGGTAATGCGGCCCGCCTGCCTTCGGGCCGGTGCCGGACATGCCTTCACCGCCAAAGGGCTGGCTGCCGACAATGGCACCGATCTGGTTGCGATTGACATAGACGTTGCCCGCATGAATGCGGTCGGTCACATGCTGCACGCGGTCGTCGATCCGGGTTTGCAGCCCGAAGGTCAGCCCGTAGCCGGTGGCGTTGATCGTATCGATCACCTTGTCCAGATCACGCGATTTGAAGGTGGCGATATGCAGGACCGGGCCGAAAATTTCGCGATCCATGTCGGCAATGCTGTTCACGCGGATCAGGACGGGCGGGACGAAATGACCGCGACCGGGGATCGGGAGTTCCTTGACGACGCGGCCGTCGGCGCGGGCGGCCTCGATATAGTCGGCGATGCCTTGCCGGGCCTCCTCGTCGATGACCGGACCAACATCCGTGGACAGGTTCCACGGCGCGCCAAGCTTCAGCGCATCCATCGCGCCGGTCAGCATTTCGGTAAAGCCGTCGGCGATGTCTTCCTGCACATAAAGGCAGCGCAGCGCGGAACAGCGCTGGCCTGCGGATTGGAACGCGCTTTCGACGATGGCATCCACGGCCTGTTCGGGCAGGGCGGTGCTGTCGACGATCATCGCGTTCAGACCGCCGGTTTCCGCAATCAGCGGCGCGCCGGGGGCCAGGTTTTCGGCCATCGCGCGGTGGATCAGCTGGGCTGTCTGGGTCGACCCGGTGAAGGCCACTCCGTCAATGCCGGGATCGGAGGTCAGCGCCGCGCCCACATCGCCCTCGCCCGGCAGCAGTTGCAACGCGCTTTGCGGGACACCGGCCTCATGCAGCAGGGCAACGGCGCGGGCAGCGATCAGCGAGGTTTGCTCGGCCGGTTTCGCCAGCACCGCGTTTCCAGCCGCCAGCGCGGCGGAGATCTGCCCGGTGAAGATGGCCAGCGGGAAGTTCCAGGGAGAGATGCAGGCGAAAACCCCTCGCGGGGGCTCTGCATCGGCGCGCGCCGCATAGTATCGCAGGAAATCCACCGCCTCGCGCAACTCGGCCACGGCATCTGGCAGCGATTTCCCGGCCTCGCGGGCGAGCAATGCGAAGATCTCGCCATAATGCGTCTCGTAGAGGTCGGCGGCAGCTTCCAGCACGCGACGACGCTGTGTCGGGTCAGTGTCCCAAGGCTGGGCCGCCGTCACGGCGGTAGAAACGGTTTCCGGCGTCGCAAAAGTGACCTCGCCCACGGTTTCTTCGGGGTTGGCGGGGTTGGTGACTTTGCGGGGCGTGGCAACAGGGGCGTCTGTGGCCAGCACCGGTGCCGCCGTCCATTCGGCTTGCACAAAGGCGGTGCGCGCCTGTTCCACCGCCGCCAGGGTCGGTCGATGCGCCAGATCCCAGCCACATGAATTGCGCCGCTCCGGCAGAAACAGGTCAGTGCCTTTCGGCAGGGTGGAGCGCGTGCCAAAAGCCTCGAACGGATCGCGGGCGACCTCTTGGGGGGGCACTTCGTCATCCACGATCTGATTTACGAAAGAACTGTTCGCGCCGTTTTCCAGCAAGCGGCGCACCAGATAGGCCAGCAGATCGCGATGCGCGCCAACGGGGGCGTAGATCCGGCAGCGCGTGCCTTCGCGTTCATGCACAATCTCGTGCAGTGCCTCGCCCATGCCGTGCAGGCGCTGAAACTCGAACGCCTTTTTGTCGGTCGCCATGTCCAGCACGGCAGCGACGGTATGGGCGTTATGCGTGGCGAATTGCGGGTAGATCCGGTCGGTCATGCCAAGCAATTTCTGCGCATTCAGGATATAGTTCACATCCGTCGCCGCCTTGGTCGTATGGACCGGATAGGCACCCAGACCGGCGACCTGCGCGATCTTGATCTCGGTGTCCCAATAGGCGCCCTTGACCAACCGCACCATGATGCGCCGGTCCAGCCGGTCGGCCAGCGCATAGAGCCAATCCAGCACCGGCCCCGCGCGATGCCCGTAGGCCTGCACCACGACGCCAAACCCGTCCCAGCCTTCAAGCGAGGGATCTTCCAGAACGCGCTCGATCACATCGAGGGACAGGGACAGCCGGTCGGCCTCTTCGGCGTCGATGTTCAGCCCGATATTGGCGGTGCGCGCCAAACCTGCCAGCGTGCGCAGTCGCGGCACCAGATAGGTCATCACAGCGTCGCGCTGTGCCTCTTCATAGCGTGGAAACAGCGCGGACAGCTTGACGGAAATGCCGGGGTTGTCACGGATGTCTTTGGCGTTCGCGGCTTCGGAAATCGCAGCAATGGCGCGGCTGTAGGACAGGTGATACCGGCGCGCGTCGCCTTCGGTGCGCGCGGCCTCACCCAGCATGTCGTAGCTGTAGGTGTAGCCCTTGGCTTCCATCTTCGCGGCGCGGATCATGGCGCTGGAGATGCTTTCACCCAGCACGAATTGCGCGCCCATTTCCTTCATCGCGCGGCCCACGGCGGTGCGGATCACCGGTTCGCCCAGACGTTTGATCGCGCCGCGCAGATGCGCGGCGGGGCCGGGCTGACGGTCGCGCAGCACCCGGCCGGTCAGCATCAAGGCCCATGTCGAGGCATTGACCAGCGGAGAGGTGGAATGTCCCGCATGTTTGGACCAATCCGATGGCGCGATCTTGTCTTCGATCAGCGCGTCGATCGTGGCCGCGTCCGGCACGCGCAACAGCGCTTCGGCCAGACACATCAGCGCAATGCCTTCATCGGTGGACAACCCGTATTCGGCAAGGAACGCCTCCATCAATCCGGGGCGGGCATGGCCCCGGATCTTGGTGACCAGCGTGGCGGCGCTGGTGCTGATGCGCGCGCGCTGTTCCGGCGAAAACGCCCTGTCGGCACCGCCATCCCGCAATGCGGCAAGGCTATCGGTATAGGTGGCGGCATCAATGGCCTGACGCAGGTCAAACAGGTTTTGCATGGCGGTCTCCGTTCTTTTGTCTTACACTATCGCGGTGGCGCTAGGCGATCTGACTGTAAATCTGTCTGCGACCGTCCGGTTGTGCTGAATTTGGAGAGGAAATTGGCTCAGAATGACTTCTCGGGCCTGGACGGGTTTGACCGGGCGATTCTGGCGGCAATGGCGGCCGATGGGCGCATCACGGTAACGGATCTTGCACGCAAGGTTGGCCTGTCGAAAAGCCCGACGCAAGCCCGCCTGCGCAGGCTGGAGGCCGAGGGTTTTATCCTTGGCTACCGCGCCATACTTGATCCGATCCGCCTGGGCCTTGACCACGTCGCTTTCGTCGAGGTGCGCCTGACAGATACCCGAGAGGCCGCGCTCGCCGCGTTCAACGCCGCCGTGGCCCGCATTCCCGAGATTGAGCAAGCGCATCTGATCGCGGGAAATTTCGACTACCTGCTGAAGGTGCGGGTTCAGGATATGCCTGCCTATCGTCGCGTTCTGGCCGAAAAAATCTCGCCGTTGCCATATATCTCCTCGACCTCGACCTATGTTGCGATGCAGTCGGTCAAAGAGGGCGATCTCGCCGATGTGACTTGACGCAAGGCTGTGCGCGCGCACGATAGGCGGATGATACGCGCCTGCCTGACCGCCCTTGCTCTTACCTCCACGTCTGCGCTGGCGCAGTCCTGCCCGCCCGCACCAGATCATTCAGAACGTCTGGCTCAGCTTATCGCCGAGGCGCAATCCGCGCCGACGGAGATGGATGGACGCCTGGCATCAAACAAGATGTGGGATCTTTGGGCTGATGCGCCTGACGAGACTGCACAGGAAATCCTGGATAGCGGGTTGCGCAAACGCCGAGCCTTTGACCTGCTTGGCGCGCGCGCGGATTTTGACAGGTTGATCGATTACTGCCCTGACTATGCCGAGGGCTACAATCAACGCGCGTTCGTCAACTTCATCAGGCAGGATTACGAGATCGCCTTGCAGGATCTGGACCGTGCGCTGAACAGGTCGCCAAACCACGTCGCCGCTCTGGCGGGCAAGGCGCTGACGTTGATCGGGCTGAAACGTCAAGACGAGGCGCAGACCGTGTTGCGACAGGCCCTGTCGTTGAACCCGTGGCTGGCTGAACGCCAGTTTTTGACGGAACCGGATGGCCAGGAGCTTTGACCGTAGAAGAACTGCGTCAAACCGCATTGTTTTCGCCGCGCGCCCCCGCTAGGAAAGCGTAACATCAGCTTTGTGCGGGCGTGATGGAATGGTAGACATATGGCACTTAAAATGCTTGGGGCGAAAGCCCGTGCCGGTTCGAGTCCGGCCGCCCGCACCATTTCACATTTGTCGATGTGAAATCCACCTAACGCCTTGAACGGCAATGACGTTTTTGGTGTTCGATAACCCTGATTCCGATCATAGGTGAGTGGGTCTGCAAAGGCCAATCTCAGGACCGTTCTCTTGAGAGTCAGGCTTCCAATATCCCATATTTTGCAAGGGTTTGAGAGAAATCTCCAAGCGTGTTCGAACATATCATCGAACCGTCCCGCAGGCGGGGCAACATTTTCGAGTTTTTCAGCCAGAAGCAGTTTTTTCTGCTCCAACTGCTCAATCTTCTTTTCATAGGCAATGACGACCTTGTCGTTGCTGGCATCCACGATCCGCTCTAGCAATGTGTCCGTCTGCTTCTCTAACGCCTTGAGATCACGCTTGAGCGTCTGTTCATCGCCATGAGAGCGAGCCTGAAGCATCTCCCAAGCATCCTTCAGCATGGCATGTGCGAGATCACGTAACGGCTGGGCTGGTTGCATTGATTTGAGAATATCCACGAAGCCGTCTTCGATATCAGCGCGCCGCAATGACTTGCGGTAGCTAGCGCAGCCCTTCGTATCGCAAAGATAGTACGGATAGGTTTTGCGTGAGCCTTTCGACCAGCAGGAAGTCATCGGCTTGTCGCAATCAGCGCAGTTCACAAAGCCGCGCAGCGGGAAGTCTTCTGCAATGTCTTTTCTGAACGGGGCCTTGGATTTTTCATGCAGGCGGTCTTGCACCTTCTTCCATGTTTCAAGGCTGATCAGCGGCTCATGATGACCTTTGCGCAGGGTAATTCCCCACTTCTTCACCTCGATATATCCGGCATAGGTTGGACGGCTCAGATATTCTACGACGCGCTGCGCGCGGATCTCACCGTTTGGCAAACATTTGGGAAAGGCGGGCTGAGCTTCAAGGAACCTCTTCACTTCAGCTTGCGATGCAAAGCGCCCCGAGGCAAAGCCTTCGAAGGCTTCCTTCACGATAGAGGCGAGCGGTTCATTTCTGACCAGCAGCTTGCCATGACCTGCAACCTTCTCATAGCGATAGCCAACAGGTGGATAAAAGCACCAATAGCCGCCCATCGTTCTGGCCCGCATGCGATTGCGGGTTTGCTCGCCGTTCTTTTCACGTTGATGCTGGGCAACCGAAGCCAGCAGGTTCTCCACAAGGATAGAGTCCGAGTCCTCACCAAATTCGATTGACGGGCTTTCAAGAATGCCGCCAGCAATGCCAATGTCAGTTCTAAGTTTGAGATGCGCCTCTAGTCCCCGTGCAAGCCGGGAAATGTCATCGATAATAACGACATGCGGATTTTTACGCTGCTTGCGCAAAAATGACAGCATATCGCTCATACCCGGACGGGAGGCATGTGATCCAGACATATCGTCTGAGAACACAGCCATAACCTCATAGCCCTTGTACTTCGCGTATTCGCGGCACCGCGTTTCCTGCGAGCTGAGACCATTGCCTTCAGTGGTTTGCTTGATGCTGGACACACGGGCGTAGACAACGGCCTGCTTGTGTCTGTTTGGTTTGATGGCACTTTCGCTCATGGTTGCTCCTTGCTTGGCTCGGGGTCAGGGGGTGCAACTGTTTCATGCGCTGTATCTTCAAGGATGAGATATTCTAGCACATCATCCATGCCGTGGTCACTTGACGCTGTGAACTTTTCCCCAGCTTTCAGAGAGAAACCAAACTCCGCAAAGGCGTACATGATCTGCCAAAGGGCAAGCAGGCATTCTTTGCGCTGCGCTGCGCTCAGGTCCTCCCCTTCAAGATAGTGGCCGTATTTTTTAAGCAGGCGTTCTTCCAGCGATGGCGGCTCACCACCAGATGATGGCGCTGTGATGTCTTTTGGATGTTCGGTCATAGTAAGTCCTTTCTTAGGTTATTCTTTTTCCCCTCGTTGCTTTTTTGCGTTCAGAAACGGACGCCGCCCACACAAGGCTGGGCGACCGTTTCGGTTCTTGCGTCATCTTTGAAAACGTTCAGGAACGTGTTTTGTGGACTGATTCTCAACGCGCCGTTCAATGGCATGCTCACGGTTTCGCTCACGGATTTCTCCGTGCGCCTCACGGGCAAGTTCTGCAACGCGCAGCAACTCTCCGGCAGAGAAGGAATTTGTCTCCTTCAACTTGCCGTCACGGTCTTCATAGACCTTAGCTAGGCTGACCGTGTAGTAGCTGCCTTTGTCATTTTCATTCAGCCACAAACTGGCTTTCAGCCGTCCATCGCGCAGGGTTTCAATAGGTGAATTGGGCACAGTTTCTCTGTCCATGGAATCACTCCTTCCTTGGTTTGGGGTTCAGTAACTAAAGATGTGCGTTCTGTTCGGCTCGCTGGCAGTCATGCCATTATCAAGCAAGAACGAATAGTGAACATATCAGATTCAGATAGTGAGTTTCAAGAAAAACTTATTTCCTTTCAGTAGATTAGATCATGCTCATATTGATCGATCCGTTGCCCTCCTGAAGGTGGGCGAAAGGCTGGGACTGTCTTTTGGCGTATCCCGCATCTTGAAAAACGCCTCCCGACTGACCGGCTTGTCGGTCTCGATTTTTAGTTGCTGATTAACGCTCTTAATGCGTCGGTCCCAGGTTCGCTCTTCCGCAGCGGCTATGCGTTCCTGTAGTGATTTCGCGACGTGCGACTCTCGAAAACTTTTGCCGAGTTCTTGGGCCCGATCCTCGTAAGAGTCCTGATTACCATAAGGCGTCGGCTGATACCTGGGCCGAAGATCGAGATGACGATTGATATAACCAGTTTCGGCACGGACCAAGCGTCCGTCCAACTCACTGACCCTTTGCTCGGCGGCCAGGAAAGCCAGTTCATGAGTTTGCCGCGCAGCCTTGTCCTGTATTTGAGAAATTCGAAATTTCAGAAGCTCGCTTTGCGAAATTTGCGTCCCGCTTTGAAACTCGGGTACGATTCCATTTTTAGGAGAATTTAGAGACATGACACAAAACCCCGATGAGATTGATTTACACAGCTTTTGCAAAAGTGAAATTGAGGCCCTTTGCGAAAGGGCGAAGGAGGCAGGCGTATCCAACCGCGTATTTTATAATTTCTTGCTGGATGTGAGCGTTCTTGAGGCAGTCAAGGGCGGGCCATCGAAATACTTCGATCATATGCTCTGGATGCAGGAACATGGCCGGGAGCTTTTGAAGGATTTCGAGGATAGCTATCGTGACCAACTGGATTTTTCCGCCCTTTGCGAAGGCCGCGAAGTTTGGAAGCCGGTCGACGATGCCTGATCTTTGGAAGCCTTTCGTCAACATGGGCGATATCCCTCAATGTAGGACCAGAGGCCGCTCTTATATTGCGGCAGGTGGGCAAGGGGCTCGGCAACAGGTTCCACAATGACTTTGCGGCGGCGCATCCCCCAGAAGGTCTGCACAAAAACGCTGTCTAGCGGCGGATGATAAGGGTTTGGATGGAAAGAACCTGCCATCGAAGATTGCTCCCAATAGGGAATGCGCGTCGCGCAAAGAGGTCCAGGCAGGTCGTCGGAAAACAGGTACATTAGGTCTCTAGGCGTGCGCATGACCTCATCAGGATTACGGAGCATCCGGCGTTGCTTTATCAGATGCGCTGATGCTTCCGATGCCTCTTGCATCGCGGCGATTGAGTAAAACGGGTCTACGCCCAAACTTTCTCGCAAATATATCAGAGACGACGCATCAAAGAAGGGTTGTTGGAAAAGGTTACTTCGGAGTCTGGTCGATTTCTTGTCTCGCGGAGCTTTCAAAGTTCGGCTTTTCGAAGAGCAATATTTCGTTTCGACTTTGAAACTTCCGGCCTATTCAAAATAACCTGCGCCTACTGCAACTATGATATCAACGCCGCAAATCTTTCTGACATTCCGTCTACGCTTTTTTACGAAGGTTTTCTTATTCCAATTCCGAAAAAGTCTGTGGATGGGGGAGAGGAAGCGAGTGCCTTTGGGATGAGTTCAGATAGTATTTTCTGCTGGACAAAGCTGTTTCGCCCACAATTCAGAGGAAGCATATTGAACGGCTTAGCTGATGGATTAGTCGAATACTCTCTAATTACAATGTCAGGAACTAAGGATCAACGAACAAGAATAGAAATTAAACCTCCAAATACCTTAGTATCCCCATCAGACTCCTATGAGTTTCAAGACAATAGATTTCAATCTTCTTCGTTAAACAGTTCAAGCCAACATGCAAACTTTGTAACATTTCAGCGTCCTTTGGGAAAAACTGATTTTCTTGAATTAATTTTCGAAAAAGGTTACAAAGGATACATATATTAATGAATACTGATGCCATTGTGAAAACCAAAGAGGATAACAATCCGCCAAATATATTCAATGCAGCGCAAAATAATGATGTGGCGGAGCTTCTGGCTGCGCTTGCTGATGGCCAAAGGCTTGATGAGCAGAGTGCAATGTTTCTCATGATGACACCCGTCCACGTGGCAGCAGGTAGGCACAGCAATGAATTTCTTGGTGCAGCCTCGCAACATGAATCCTTCAATCCGTGGCTCCGAGACGATAATATGCGTGTTGCTATTGACCATGCCACCGCAACAAACAATGTCCGAGGACACGGAATACTCCATGAGACGATGTACGCAGTGCTTGATGATCAGGATCACAGCATCGATTATTCTGACAACGAACCAAGTCCATTTTTCCCATAGCTGTTAGGTTCATCCAATGGTTCGTGACCCAGTCTTGGTCCAGTGAATCGCTGATTGATCATTCTTCGTTTCCGACTTAGTGCAGACCGCAAGATGTGTGTTGTACTACAACACCCTCTTGGCAAGGGGCCCGCTGCGCGCCCCCGTTGCATCCCCCCGGCATTGGCTCTTTCTGGGCGTTGAACCCATTCAGAGCCAGCAGACCGTATCACCGGTCAAACACTCGCAGGGCTTGGAGACGTCCCTCTCCACCTCCACCGAACCATGGATCAAAGGGCGTATCGCCGCCCCTTGAAACCCACTCGCAAGGAGACTTCGTTTCTCCCCTGCACCCCATCGACTTGGAGGGCGTTCCTGCCCCCAAGACCCCAGACCATTTCATGGTGCCAACTTCATCGAGACCAAGCAAAGGAGCTTTCGCGCTGCCCTTCCTCGGTACCTTCCCATCGACCTTGGGTGTTAAGACCCAATCCGCATTCACAATCGGCACTTCAGAATCGGGAATAGGTCAACTGTTGTGGATAACTTCCGGATAGCGACTGGCTTCAGTCACCTACTATGCTAAGCTCTGGTTTTGAGGGTGAAATCTCCTGCAGCGGCAACATGGCACATGCTGTTACTCGCCTAAAATTTCGCCATGAACAAGATCGATACTGAGAGTAAAATGAATCTAGCAGCCCACAACAAACTCGTCTCCTTTATCTGGTCAATTGCCGACGACTGCCTTCGCGACGTTTACGTACGCGGCAAATATCGCGACGTAATCTTGCCTATGGTGGTGCTTCGTCGTCTTGATACGCTGTTGGAACCCACCAAAGAAGCCGTCTTGGAAGAGGTCGAATTCCAGCGCGGCGAGATGCACTCGGTTGAGTTGGACAACGAGCCACTTAAATCCGCCTCCGGATATGTATTCTACAACACGAGTAAGTGGACACTTCAAAAGCTTCAAAGTACCGCAACAAACAACCAGCAAATTCTTCTTGCGAATGTCGAAGAATATCTCGGCGGCTTCAGCGACAACGTCAAAGAAATTGTTGAACGATTTAAACTTCGTGATCAGATGCGCCACATGGCCAGCAAGGACGTGCTGCTGGACGTGCTTGAGAAATTTGTTTCTCCAAAAATCAACCTGACGCCCTATGACCGCGAAGACCCCGACGGCAATCAATTGCCTGGTCTCTCTAACCTTGGGATGGGTTACGTTTTCGAGGAACTGATCCGCAAGTTCAATGAAGAAAACAACGAGGAAGCTGGAGAGCACTTCACGCCGCGTGAGGTGATCCACCTCATGACTCACCTCATTTTCGATTCAATCAAAGACCGCTTGCCGCCGGTCATGACGATCTACGATCCAGCATGCGGCAGTGGCGGCATGCTGACAGAATCTCAAAACTACATCACAGATGTTGAAGGTGCGATCCGCGCCACCGGCGATGTTTATCTCTACGGCAAGGAAATCAACGACGAGACCTACGCGATCTGTAAATCGGACATGATGATCAAGGGGAACAACCCCGAGAACATCAAAGTCGGCTCGACGCTTTCAACAGATGAATTTGCAGGTAGCCGGTTCGATTTCATGTTGTCCAACCCGCCTTACGGCAAAAGTTGGAACAGCGAACTGAAATATATAAAGGACGGCAATGACGTCATCGACCCGCGCTTCAAGGTCGACCTAACCGATTACTGGGGTACTAAGGAAACCAAAGACGCCACGCCACGCTCCAGCGACGGCCAGTTGCTGTTCCTCATGGAAATGGTGGGCAAGATGAAATCCACCAAGGACAGCGCCGTCGGCGCGCGCATTGCATCGGTGCACAACGGTTCCAGCCTGTTCACCGGTGACGCGGGCAGCGGCGAGTCCAATATCCGCCGCCACATCATCGAAAACGACATGCTCGACACCATCATACAACTGCCGAACAACCTGTTCTACAACACCGGCATCACCACCTACATCTGGCTGCTGACCAACGCCAAACCAGCCGACAGGCAGGGCCGCGTGCAGTTGATCGATGCCAACCTGCTGTACCGCAAGCTGCGCAAGAACCTGGGTGACAAGAACTGCGAATTCGCGCCTGAACATATCGAGGCGATCACCACCGCCTACCTCGCCTTCCAGCCGGTCGAGCGGGCGCTGGATGCCAATGACGATCCCACCGGCATTGCCGTGCGGATATTCGACAACACCGATTTCGGCTATCACAAAGTAACCATCGAACGCCCCGACCGCCGCCGCGCCCAGTTCAGCGCTGAACGGCTGGCCCCCCTGCGGTTCGACAAAACCCTGCTCGAACCGATGGAGCATCTGTGGGAAACCCATGGCGAGGCGGTCTATGAAGCGGGCTTTCTGAAAGCGCAGGCCAAGCCGATCATGGTCTGGTGCGAAGAACAAGGCATCACACTGAACGCCAAGGCCCGCGCCAAGCTGATCGATACCGCCAACTGGAAACGCCTGCGCGCATTGCTGAATCACGGCAACGCGCTGATGCAGGCCATAGGCACCGAGGAAACCGCCGATTACAGTGCCTTCTGTGACCGCGTGAACAAGGTGCTGAAGGCACGCAAGATCAAACTGTCGGCGACCGAGAAGAACGCGATCCTGAATGCCGTCAGCTGGTATGCCGAGGACGCCGAAAAGGTCATCGCCAAACGGGCCAAAATGACAGAACAGGACCTGGACGAGCTGACCGCGCATCTGAGCTGCGAGGTGGGCGATCTGGCGGATTTCGGCTATTATCGGCAGGCGGATGGCAGCTGGCTGACCTACGCCCCCAACACCGACCTGCGTGATGCTGAGTCTGTGCCGCTGAAAGACAGCATCCACCGCTATTTCCGGGCCGAGGTGAAGCCCCATGTCGAAGAGGCCTGGATCAATCTCGACACGGTCAAGATCGGGTATGAGATCAGCTTCAACAAGTACTTCTACCGCCACAAACCCCTGCGCGGCTTGGATAAAGTGACGGCAGATATTCTGGCGCTGGAACAGCAGGCGGACGGGCTGATCTCAGATATTCTGGGTGTGCCGGTAGCGGCGCTGTCGGAGGTCGAATGATGGAAGCCACTTATCCTGCGCATGAAAGCTACAAGCCATCAGGCTACGACTGGGTGGGCAACGTTCCATCACATTGGGGTGTTGAAAAGCTCGGAACCAGTCTGAGGTCCGTTTCGGAAAAGAACCGGCCAGATCTTCCCCTTCTTTCCATCACCCGTGAACTAGGGGTTATTGAACGCGACCTCGACGACGAGGAAAGCAACCACAACTTCATTCCTGACGACCTGAGCGGCTATAAGGTGTTGCGCGCTGGGCAGTTCGGCATGAACAAAATGAAGGCTTGGCAGGGATCATATGGCGTTTCGCAACACACCGGCATCGTCAGCCCCGCCTACTTCATTTTCGATTTCACCAAGGAAATTGATCCAGATTTCTTTAACCGTGCGATCCGGAGCAAACTGTATGTCTCATATTTCGGATCGGCATCAGATGGCGTGCGCATTGGACAGTGGGATTTGAACAAGGCACGGATGAGGGAAATCCCGCTCTTGGTCCCACCACTTCCAGAACAGCGCGCCATCGCGGCGTTCCTTGATGACAAATGCGCCAAGATCGACGACGCGGCGAAGATCAAGGAAGGCCAGATCGCGCTGCTGCATGAGCGGCGGCAGATCATCATTCAGGACGCCGTCACCCGCGGCCTGAACCCCGCCGCCCCGATGAAGGACAGCGGCATCGACTGGATCAGCCAAATCCCCGCGCATTGGGAGATCAAGAAGGTCAAACACTTTGGTAGGAACCGCAGCGGCGATGGCGTGACCAATAGCCAACTTACCGACGAAGGCGTTTACGAAGTTTGGGGCGGAAACGGCCTCATGGGCTTCTCAGACAAGTTCAACGTGGACGGTGATTACATCGTGATCGGCCGCGTCGGTGCCTATTGTGGCAATATTCGTCTCGCGAAAGGCAAACGCTGGGTAAGTGATAATGCATTGATCCTGAGAATATCCCGAGCCATCTCATCGCCGTTTCTGGCGCAAGCTTTACAAGCCGCAAATTTGAACAGATTGAACGAGAGCAATGCGCAGCCACTGATCACAGGTGGAAAGGTGTCAAACCTGTCCATCCCATTTCCACCGCTCGAAGAGCAGGATCAGATAGTTGATCATATCAAATGGAGTTCTCAGAAAATCGAAGATGGCATAGCGATCAAAGAAGCACAGATCACCGCGCTCAAGGAATACAAAACCAGCCTGATCAACGCGGCCGTCACCGGCAAGATCAAAGTCATTTAGGGGGTAGCATGGTCAGCAATACCAAGGAAATCGCACTCGAACAGGCCATTCAGAAGCATCTGACCGGCTGGACGAGTGAGGAGCTTGCTGGACAGCCACAGCCTGAGAGTGCGGGCAAGTATCGGATTGGCAACCCGCTGGATTTCAATGCTGAGTACGCACTTGATACCAAGCTATTCTGGCAGTTCCTACAAGAGACGCAAGGAAAGGAACTTGAGAAATTAAAGACCCGTAATCCGTCCGATTGGGACCGGAAAATCCTCGAACGCTTCGACCGCATGATAAAAAAGAACGGCGCGCTGCACCTTCTGAAGAAGGGTTTGCAGGTCGATGATGCCTTCTTCGTACTGATGTATCCCGCGCCGCTGGCCAGTTCTTCCGCCAAGGTGCATGAAAACTTTGGAGCAAACATATTCAGTGTGACGCGGCAACTGCGCTACTCTCAGGCCAACCCTTTGCAAGAGATCGATATGGTCCTCTTCCTGAATGGTTTGCCGCTGATCACTTTAGAGCTGAAGAACGCCTGGACAGGACAAACCGCGCGACATCACGGTCAGAAGCAATACCGTCAAGACCGCGATGCGACGCAGCCTTTGCTGCAGTTCGGACGCGCTCTTGTTCACATGGCCGTGGACACTGATGAAGTCTTTATGGCGACCAAGCTTTCGGGACAATCCACTTACTTTCTACCTTTCAACAAGGGGGACAACCACGGCGAGGGAAACCCGCCGAACCCAAACGGACACAAGACTGCATACCTTTGGGAAGAAGTGTTTGCTAAAGAAAGCCTTGCAGGGATCATCCAGCACTTCGCCCTGCTGGAGGGCAAAGCCGGTGATTCGCTCGCAAAGAAATCCCTGATTTTCCCTCGGTACCAACAGCTTGATGTGGTTCGGAAGTTACTAGATCACGCGGCCACGCATGGTGTTGGTCACAGCTACCTGATCCAACACTCAGCCGGTTCGGGCAAATCAAACTCGATTACGTGGAGCGCTTATCAACTTATAGAGGCGTACCCGAAGTCCAAGAAGGCGGCGGGCGGGCACGGCCTAGATGAGCCGCTCTTTGATTCCGTCATTGTCGTTACGGATCGGCGTCTGCTGGACAAGCAGCTTCGCGATAACATTCGCGACTTCTCGGAAGTGAAGAACATCGTCGCGCCAGCCTTTAAGTCATCTGATCTGAAGACCGCTTTGGAGAACGGCAAGAAGATCATCATCACGACAATCCAGAAGTTCCCCTTCATTATTGATGGAATTTCTGACCTCAGCGAGAAGCGCTTTGCAGTGATCATTGATGAAGCGCATAGTGGTCAGAGCGGTAGTGCCCATGACAACATGAACCGTGCAATGGGTGCGGACGGCGAAGATGCCGATACCGAGGACGCACAGGACAAAATTTTGAAGGCCATGCAAACGCGCAAGATGCGCGGCAATGCCTCGTACCTAGCCTTCACTGCCACCCCCAAGAACACGACGCTGGAGAAGTTCGGAGAGAAACAGGCTGATGGCAGTTTCGAGCCATTCCATCTCTACAGCATGAAGCAGGCCATCGAGGAAGGATTTATCCTCAACGTATTGGCCAACTACACGACTTACAAAAGCTATTACGAAATCCAAAAATCCATTCAAGACAACCCTGACTTCGACACCAAGAAAGCGCAGAAGAAACTGCGCGCGTACGTGGAGCGGAGCCAGCATACTATCGATACTAAGGCCGAGATCATGCTCGACCATTTCATCCCAAATGTGGTGAATGCCAAAAAGTTGCGGGGTCGTGCGAAGGGCATGATCATCACACAAAACATCGAAGCCGCGATACGGTACTATAAGGCGGCTACCAAGCTTCTTGAAGCACGCGGATGGCCGTTCAAGGCCCTTATCGCGTTCTCCGGTGACAAGACGGTAGACGGGATTTCATACTCGGAATCGGGGATCAACGGCTTCTCCGAGTCTGACACGCGGTTTTATTTTGATGGCTATGACCAAGACGGCAAGCCGATGAAGCTGAATGGCCAGAACGTCGAGGATACGTTCCGCCTTCTGATAGTTGCAAACAAATACTTGACCGGCTTCGACCAACCAAAATTGACAGCAATGTATGTGGACAAGAAGCTTCAGGGCGTATTGGCCGTGCAAGCGCTTTCTCGTCTCAACCGATCAGCGCCGAAGTTGGGCAAACGGACAGAGGACTTGTTCGTTCTCGATTTCTTCAATCCGGTGGAAGATATAAAGACCGCATTCGATCCGTTCTACACCGCAACCAGCCTGTCTGGGGCTACAGACGTAAATGTCCTGCATGAACTCAAGGCGAATCTGGATGACGTTGGCGTTTACGAATGGCACGAAGTTGAAGATTTCGTCGCTCGTTATTTCAATGGTGAAGACGCGCAGCAATTGAGCCCAATCATCGACACCGTCGCTGCGCGCTTTAACACTGGACTTGAACTTGAAAATCCGGCGAAAATTGATTTCAAGATCAAGGTGAAGCAGTTCGTAAAAATCTACGGGCAAATGGCTTCTATTATGCCGTTCGAGGTCATCGAATGGGAGAAGCTATTCTGGCTTTTGAAATTCTTGGTTCCAAAGCTCATTATCAAAGACCCTAATCAGGATACACTTGACGAGCTACTTGAGGCCGTCGATCTCTCAACCTACGGCCTAGAACGAGTCAAGCTGAGCCACAACATTGGCCTTGATGCTTCGGAGGCCGAGGTCGAACCACAAAACCCTAACCCACGGGGCTATCGCGAAGGAGAGATCGAAAAAGACCCTCTTGATGAAATTATCAGCAGCTTTAATGAACGCTGGTTTCAGGGCTGGAGTGCAACACCAGAAGAACAGCGCGTCAAATTCGTAAACATTGCAGACAGCGTCCGCGAGCATCCAGATTTCGAGTCAAAGTATGAGAACAATCCCGACCCTCAAAACCGAGGTCTAGCTTTCGAAAAAATGCTCCGCGAAGTTATGTTGAAGCGTCGAAAAGACGAATTAGAGCTCTATAAGCTCTTCGCTGGCGATCCTGCTTTTAAGGCGGCATGGCAACAAAGCATGGAGCGAGTCATCAACGAAAAGAATGGGTAAGCTGCATGGCATCATTTGAAGACTGGAGCGACGATGAAGAGCACGATGTCAATGGAAACTCCTTGCACCTTCTGAGCTTGCGTGACGGACAGGATCAAGTAGCACACGACAAAACGATCGCCGTCGTACCCAATCACTACGCGCGCTCAGCGGACGTGGCGGACATTCTTGAAAAGCTTGGGAAAGAGGCTGCCGCAAAATACTTGAGAACCAAATTTCCAGCCAAGCAAAACTTACGTTCCGGCGACCTCGGTGAGATATTTGCTTCGGAATATATATCTGAGAAGACTGAATTCGAGGCTCCAATCAAGAAGCTTTGGTGGCGTGACCACCGCAACTGGCCGATGAAAGGCGATGACGTCATTGGCATACGTACAGCCGATCAAGGCCAAAATATCAAATTTCTAAAGGTTGAAGCAAAGAGTCAGAAAGACTTGTCGGAAAAAACTGTCTCAAAGGCCAGAGTCGCACTGGATGGTGACAACAGTTTTCCGGCACCTCATGCTCTCGCGTTTATCGCCGATAGACTTCAAGAAATTGGCGACGTCGAACTGTCAGACCAAGTGCGCCGTGCTCAGTTGCTGGACGGCATATCAGCTAATCAAGTGCAACATATGCTCTTCACGTTCAGCGGCAACGATCCGGACGCATTATTACGTGCCGACTTGGGAAATTACGCTGGACCGGTTACGCAATCTAGCATTGGCCTCAGAATTTCCTATCACCAGGATTTCATAAGAAGTATCTTTAAAGCAATTGGAGGCGACGATGAATCTTGAGGAGATTCAGAATCTTGTCTCCAGTGCAGTTGAACCCGGCTACAGGGGCAAGTTGTTGGCGCGCGGACAAGCCCGTGCCATGATTTGGCGTGACGGGCTTCTACCTGAGGGCGCGCCTGATTTCATTTCAACGCTCTCTTACGACCTGCTCAGCTATGGTCACTCTCTGCTGCTGCTCGGAATTCGGCTTCGTGAAGAAGGTGGCGATCAATCATTGATGCGCTCAGCTTTCGAACACGCTGGTGAAGCTATTGAAGCTGTCGTTTCAAAAGGTGATCCTGATGACCCTCGTAGAGGTTTTTTCAGATTGCTTGCGGCGTCTTCGTTCCACTTGGCGAGTTTATCGGCACGTGCTTTCTCTTTGCTTCATATGACCGCTGAGGATTTGAACCTGTCCCGCATGGAGCGTGGACTTGCGATGCTCATCCTCCGTGCTTTGGACGATCTTGAAGGCGAGATATTAACGTGGCGTCTTGGAGGAATGGGGTCGGAAGAAGCCATTATTGCCGACCTCGCCCAAGCCGAACAAGGTAGCAAAGCTCAAGCGGACTCTGACCCACTTTCTGATGCCTTAGATCGCGCCCTTTGTGATGCCTTCTACGGTGGTCTCGGAGCGTACATTCTCGCGCTGGAGACAGGGGCACCCGAACTCGTTGAACATGCGCGCGGTGAGCTTACGAAGGGTTTGGAGAGCGCGGCAACCTTAAACATGGTACCGCAGTGGTGGTGCTTTCGGATAGCTATTCATTTGCTTGATGATCTTTGGAATTCCAGCTTTCACGCAGTGCTTCCGCCAGATGTGATTGGCGAAGACAGTGCTTCTTGGGTCGAGCTTCGTTCACTCTTTATCACCTCACTCATCCGCCGGAAACGTTCAGAAATTGAACTTTGGCCTTCACAAATTGAGGGTGCACAGCGTTCTGTAGATGAAGTGTTACAATCATCTCTGTGGCAACGTTGCCTTCTTCGCCACAATGAGGATATCCAACACCTCTTAACTGGAACCTTGAAGGCGCGTGCAAACATCATCTGGGGGCAAACTACTGCACCACAGAGACGTGGCTACTTTCTCGCTGGCGTTGGACTGCATACGGGACAGCGGCTTGACGCGGTGGCTAAAAATGCCAATGACCTTCTTATTGCAGCCAATGCCGCCATACTGAACGGTGACCAAGAGAACTCTGTTTCTGCAATTGTAGGTTTGGCTGAAACAATTTTCGACATTTCACCTTTTATACCTGATCCTTTTCCAGACAACTGGCGAGAGGTCTTGAGTGCTTGGCTGCTGGGTCAACCCCTCTCACAACTGGCTAACGAAAATACCTCCAATATCCTGCGGTTCGTAGAGAATGGGCTCATCTACAAGTTACCTTGGGGAATTGACGCGATCCGGGTTCGGGCACAGGCCAACGGCGATACCTTTGGCGAGGAAGGAATGTTTACAATAGATGATTTCGAAGTAGGTCTTGCTGTACCTGCGATTGAAACTGGTACATTGAATGTAAGTGCCGCGACGCTGATGCAAGCTGGATTTAATTCAAGACAAGCTGCAATCAAAGTAGTCCATGATACCGACGCCACTTTCTTAAATTCGCATGATCTAAAAGAATGGTTAGATTCTGAATTAGTTCAAGAGCTTAACAATGATGACGGGTGGCCTACCCCGGAAAGTCGTGGCCTTTGGCTAGAGTTCATCACAGAATTTGTCCCCCCCGAGCGGTCCGTTTGGAAACGACAAGACGCTGTTATTTCGGTCAGTTGGATTGATACTGAACAAGCGCTACCGGAGGGATCGATTGTTCGGGTTATAAAAAGTGGAGCGCGCACGTTGATATTTTCGCCATCAATGAAGGCTATTGGTGAGGCTTATGACACTTTGGCTCGAACGCCTCGCGGTGTACTGATAGCCAAGACCACATCGAATTCCGGAAGTATTGCTCTGCGATATTTTGGACCAGAGCCATTGGCAGATCTGTTTGCCTAACTTTGCTTCACAGATAATGCTCAGAAACTACCTCTGAACTTGTGACTTGATGTATTCGCGCACTCTTCGAGTCGGGCTGTTGTGAACCGAGCCCGCCTGCGGCGATCTCGGCCATGCGGCTTCCATCCCTTGCGCATCATCGGCCAGCCATAATTGGCTGATACTTTTCTTCCATAAGATCGGGGCTTGCAGCGTATGCGCCGTCCCCGTCCCATTGATTTCTGCGGTTCCGTTGCACTGAGCCAACGGCGAGTTTCGTTCTGAGTATTCAGAAGGAGACGACGATGG
>NZ_FWYD01000047.1 GCF_900176485.1 Primorskyibacter flagellatus | reverse complement strand
GAAGGTAAGCGGATCGGCCCGGACGGGACACAAGATCGAGCTGGCCCAGGAAAGCGCCCTGTGTCGGATATTCGGCACGTCTGACGAGATGCAAGCGAACGCCCTTCTGAGCCATTGCCTGAAGCCCTTGAAGGCGGACGAGGCCAGCGACGAGCACCCCGGCAATGACGAGCGCATTTTCATGCTGTCTGTGATCCGTGATCTGGCCCCGCGTGATCCTGTCGAGCGCATGCTTGCGGTGCAGATGGCGGCAACGCACGTCGCAACGATCCGTTCGGCGCGATGGCTGGCGAACACTGAGAACATTCCCCAGGTCCAAGCCCATTACACCGGGTTCAACAAGCTCGCCCGGACATTTGCGGCCCAGGTCGAGGCCCTGAGAAAACACCGGACAGGCGGCGAACAACGGGTGACGGTGCAGCACGTCAACGTCTCGGATGGCGGGCAGGCTATCGTGGGCAACGTGAAAACGGGGGGGAGGGGCAGCGATGAATGATGGCGACAACCCCATGAGCAAGGCGCATGCGGCCCCCAGATGCACGGCAACGTCCAAGCGCACGGGCGAGCGGTGCAAAGGCCCTGCGGTGCGTGGGTGGCGCGTCTGTCGCTTTCATGGAGCTGGCGGCGGGCATTCACCTGGCAAGGATCACCCGTCCTGGCGTCATGGCATGCGGTCGCGGGAATGGATCGAGGCCAGGGCAGAGATCAACGAGCTGGTGCGAGAGGCCAGAGAGATCGAGCGCATGCTTTGCGGTAGCGCGTTTTGAAGTTAACGGCCCTATTTCTTGCCACCTTCAAAGCGATTCATGCACTCTTGGCATAGGCGGCTATCGCCCGCTCAACGATCTCGGCAATGGGGACGCCCTCGGCATCGGCCAGGCTTTCGATCAACGCGCGGGTGCTGGGCTTCATGCGAACGGACATTTGATCGGATCGGCGTTCGGCCTTCACCTTGCGCGGCCTCGCCCCTCTTTGCGGAATGCCAGTCTCTTTCGGTGTCGCGGCGGTGTCGATCATCCCGCCCAGGTCGAGGCCCTTTTTCATTCGATCAGCCCTTTCACATAGCCCCAAATTGCGGCCAGCTCTTGCGCGGCCTTTGTGTCGCTCGTCTCTGTCACGCCCTGCCCTGTCGCGGCTGTCTCGGCATAAATCACGCGCTGGGCGATATTCACGGGCGCAATGCGGCCATGCTGGGCAAGCACCCGCACGGCCTCGTCTGTGATCTTGGCCCGTGGCGTCTGAGACATGACGAAGGCAAACGGGACGCCAGCGGCCCCCAGGGCGGCTATCGTGGCACCTACGGCCCGGAGATCATCGGGGGACGGCCTGACGGGTATCAACGCCAGATCGGCGGCCCTGAGCGTCTCTGTGAGCCATGACGGCGCGGCGGGCGGGGTGTCGATCACAACGAGATCAAAGCGGCCCTGAGCGGCGTCTAGCGTGGCCCTGAGCGCATGCGGTGCGGGATCATCGGCCAGCATCATCGGCGCGTCACTTTCGCGGCCTCGCCACCATGCCCGAAAGCTCTGTTGCGGGTCGAGATCAAGCGCAAGCACCCTCTGCCCGTCCTGGGCGGCGGCAACCGCCAGATTGCGGGCGAGTGTCGTTTTCCCGGCCCCGCCCTTCTGAGCGGCAATAACGAGCGTTTTCATGTGACCCCCTATGTCCTGACGGCAGGAAACAAGAAACGGCAACGAAAAGCAATGAATGCTTGCTAGAATGCATGCATGCATCTATCTGTATAAACACGCTACGGACGTAGGGTTTTTATACACCTGACAAAACCTAACATTGTTGAAGAATGTTGACATTCGGAGGGCCGCGCCATGCAGTTTGTAACCTATCTTCGTGTATCAACAGAACGCCAGGGCAAAAGCGGCCTTGGCCTAGAAGCGCAACGCGCGGCGGTGCTGGATCACGTTGCGGGCAAGGGCGAGATCGCGGCGGAATATGTCGAGACCGAGAGTGGCAAGCGCAACGAGCGCCCCCAGCTCGCCCAAGCGATGGCAGAGGCCAAGCGGATCGGCGCGGTGCTCTTGATCGCCAAGCTGGATCGCCTCGCCCGCAACGTCGCATTCATTGCTAACCTGCTAGAGGCGGGTATCGAGATCGCGGCGGCGGATATGCCAGAGGCCAACCGTTTCCTGTTGCACGTCATGGCGGCGGTGGCAGAACATGAGGCGCAAGCCATATCGGATCGCACCCGTGCAGCTCTGGCGGCGGCAAAGGCGCGTGGCGTGGCGCTGGGCTGGTCCATGCCTGAGCGCAAAGAGGAACAACGGCAGGCATCCCGCAAGGGCGCGGTAAAGAATGCTGAAAATGCATGCATGCATGCGGCTAATGTCCTGCCCATCATTCGCCAGATTGCGGCGGGCGGCGCGTCTCTGCGGCGGATCGCGGATGAGCTGAACGCGCGGGGGGTCAAGACGGCACGGGGTGGCCTGTGGTATGCGGGGACGGTGCGCAACATCATGGCGCGGGATAACGAGATCGAGGCCCAAGCGGCATGACGCTTAGAGACATAGGAGAGAGCTTTTCACGGCTTTGGCAGGCTATTCAGGATGACGTGAGAATGGTGTTCTCAGAAAACATTCTGGACTGGCCTATATGGGTTTTTGTTGTTGTCGTTCTGCTGCTCGTCGGCATAGTCGCGCCCTCACTTTCTACCGTGAAAAGAGACGAAGCCGCCAACGTAGACGATGGCATATGGGGCAGTATCTGGGCCGCCCTTATCGGATTTCTCGCCATGAGCTACCTTATCTTTGCCGCGTTCACCGAACGGCACGGATTGCAACCATGGCTTGGCTTTATTGGCCTGATAAGCTGGCCAATCTTCGGCTATTCCTTCCTTTTGAAACTACATCGCTGGTTGCGGAAATGAGCACAAACCGCCAGTTAGATTTGTTTGTGGCCTTGATCGGGGACGTGCCTTTCAGAGATGAGAGAGAGGCCATGAGCGCCCCCCTCGTCGCCCTGTCCAAGAACAAGCGCACCCGGATCGAATGGGAAGGCCCTAGCGGCCAGAAGGTGCTTGTCACGGCCCCAGAGGATACGGGGATTGCGACGATCTGGGACTATGACGTGCTCTTGTGGGCGGTGTCGCAGATCAACGAGGCGGTGAACGCTGGCCTTTCCGTCTCGCCCAGGATCGAATTTCACCCCTATAACCTGTTGAAAGCGGTAGGGCGCGACACTGGCGGCAAGGGTTATAGCGAGCTGAAAGCGGCTTTGCATCGTCTCGGATCAACGTCTGTCGCTTATGAAAGCCCTTCCCTGAAAAGCAAGCGCCGGAGCCTTGGGCGGTTCAACATGCTGTCGGCATTCAGGATCGAAGAAAATGACGAAGGCAAAGCTAAGGCGGCATGGATGGAATTGCCCCTTTGGCTTTTCGAGGCGGTGACAAAGGATCGGGATATTCTGTCGATCTCGCCCAAGTATTTTGATCTAACGAGCGGCCTTGATCGGTTTCTGTATCGTCTTGCTCGTCGCCATGTGGGCAAGCAAGCCGGGTGGATCTTCACCTTTCGAGACTTACATACCCGGAGCGGATCGGCCCAGCCCTATGGTCAGTTTGCCAGGGACTTGCGCAAGGCTATTACCCGCAACGCCCTGCCCGAATACAGCATGAACGAGATCGAGGGGGCGAACGGCCCTTCCCTGGCGTTCAACCGTGATCCGGCCAAGATCGAATGGCGACAAGATCGGCGCTATAAGCTCTGAGCCTGTGGATAACTTGTCCCCAGCCTGTGAAAGCACTCGGGGTATCACCCACTCCGGCACTCGGGGTATCACCCACTTTCGTTCGGGGTATCACCCACTCGCCAGGACGAGATCGAGGCGCAAGGTGCTGAGAATGCGAAACATTTTGAAGCGCCGTTTTGCCGTAACTGTTTAACTATCTCTTTCAGAGATATTCTTTAACGCTCGTTCGCCTTTCGTTCCGTTCACCCTTTCCCCATGCCCTCTGTTGCCGTATACTTGCACCCACAAGATGCGGTGTCAGGCACAAGGATTTGCGGAACATGGATCAAGGCACACAAGATCAGCTCATGACGGTGGCAGATGTGATCTCGGCAATGGGGATCAGCCGGAGCACCTGGCAAAAGCTCGTCGCCCAGAAGCGGACGCCCCCCATTGTGCGGATCGGCGCGGTGCAACGGATCAGGCGGGACGCATTCGAGGCATGGCTAGGCCAGCACGAAAACGCGGCGGCAGAGAATACCTGAGTAAAATACCCGTGTTTGATCTGGCGACGAGATATTCCGACGAGATTGCAGAAACCCCTTTTGTTCAACGGGTGCTGAGGCCAGCGGCACGACCCTATCCTATAGTAGGGAAGAAAAGCACTCGTCCGTCACGCCATGAAAGGCGCAAAGAGAGGGAAAGGCTCATGCGGTTCCGTGAAGCGGTGGCATTCGCCTATGCAATGGATTGGCCCCTGAATATCGGCATCACGATCACCTGGGCGGCTCTTGAGACGGCAGGCGAACGCAACGAAGGCCATTGCCTCGGGCGCGGTGAATGGGATCGAGAAAAATACACTCGCGACGAGCTGGCGCGTCTGTGTCGCTCTGAGGGATTGCCCTTTGTCGCCCTTTGGGGTCGGGACGTGGGCGCGGATATGGGTTCGCATGTTCACCTGTCGATCTTCTGGCCCTCATACAAGCTGGCCCAGCTCGTTGCCGTGATCGAGCGCATAAGCGGCAGCTCTGTGGACTTTGTGTTGAAGCCCTACGCGGCGGACGTGGTGGCGCGTTCCGTCTGTGGCGGATGGCAGATCAACATGAACAACCGAAAAGACGACAAGGGAAGCGCCCTCGAATGGGCGGAATACATCGCGGCCCAGCATGCCAAGCACCCGGCCCCGCCAGAGATCAAGGGCAAGGCGTTCGGCATATCCCAAGCCATAGGAAAAGCGGCCCAGAAGCGCGAACAGCCCGCGCTAGAGGTCAGAGCAGCAAAATACAGCATCACCCGCCCAGAAACGGCGGAAAGCCCCTGAGAGGCCCGCATATCGCCTCTGAGCGGCAATGAAAGGTTCGGCATGGGAAAGATCGAAAAGGCCAAGACTGACGATCTCGGGGTGAAGGTAAGCGGATCGGCCCGGACGGGACACAAGATCGAGCTGGCCCAGGAAAGCGCCCTGTGTCGGATATTCGGCACGTCTGACGAGATGCAAG
>NZ_FWYD01000048.1 GCF_900176485.1 Primorskyibacter flagellatus | reverse complement strand
GCTCAAATCAATAACTACCGCCGCACGACCTCTCATCATCCGCTCCCAAGGCTGCCTCAAATCTATGATGACAACTTCGGTTCCGGGTGACTAGGGACCAGACCGGATGCCGACCTCGTAAATACCATGCTTGATGCAGCGGTAGAGACCATCGCTGACAGCGAAGCGCGGCCCATCGTCCACAGCGATCGCGGAGGCCACTATCGCTGGCCTGGCTGGCTGGAACGTATCGACGCAGCAAAGCTCGTTCGCTCGATGTCACGAAAGGCGAGCTCGCAAGACAATGCCGCATGTGAAGGCTTCTTCGGACGCCTGAAGACTGAGTTCTTCTATCCTCGCGATTGGCGAGCCTTCAGCGTGGCCCAGTTTATTGACGAGGTTGACGCATACATCCATTGGTATAACAAAACACGCATCAAGATGTCCCTTGGTGGCAGAAGCCCAATCGAGTACCGTAAAAGCCTCGGCCTTATGCCGTGAAAACAGTCCAAGTTTTTGTCCGCACCCCCGGTATTGTCACCGAGATTTCACCCGTCCCGTCGTTATGCTGTCTTCGTTACGATTTGATCATTGGTGGCGTTTTCTTTCGTTTCTGTTTTGCTGTTCCAGAGCTTGCTTTGAAGCGATAAACGTCATTTCGGGTTTCAAGAATGAGGCAGCGGCGGGTGAGGCGATCAAGTAACGTTCAATCCTCGTTGCAGAGGCGGCTCCGGCCTTCCACGGGCCATTTGCTGCGGGTGCCCAGATGACAGCGACCAGAGATAGGCTGCCTGTGCCGCATGCCGCGCTGTGTACATCGCGCAACTGCCCCAGGCGGACGAAGTCAGATGCCTTTCAACCTGTCGAGGATCTTTGGGTACACGGTGTCCTCGTACTGGGCGGCCCAGGCATAGTAGGGGTGCGTTTGTGGTTTCACGCCGAGTAGGTTGAATTTTCGATTATAGGCCTCGACGAACGCTTGCGGGATGGCGAAGCGGACGAGCAC
Source organism: Primorskyibacter flagellatus (assembly GCF_900176485.1). Classification (GTDB taxonomy): domain Bacteria; phylum Pseudomonadota; class Alphaproteobacteria; order Rhodobacterales; family Rhodobacteraceae; genus Primorskyibacter; species Primorskyibacter flagellatus. The sequence goes on along the minus strand of NZ_FWYD01000048.1, from coordinate 4,184 downwards.
GCCCTTGGTCGCCTTTCGTGTGGCAATCCATTCCCTGTCTGGCATGTCGAACCTGTAGATGCTGGACAGCGCGATGGCCACCAGCTTGATGATGTCTTCCTGCGAGACGCCTGTTCTGGCCAGGTGCTCCTCGATCTCGGAGAGGTATTTTTCAGCGATGTGCAGGGCATCGTCAAGTTGCGGGTCAACTCACCTGGCGGTAGGTATCCTCATGACCAAACCCAAGCAATCCGGCGCTTTCAAAGGCCATCGTTTTCCTCATGAAATCATTGCCTACGCCGTCTGGGCTTATCACAGATTTCCTATGAGCTTGCGCGATGTTGAGGACCTTCTGGCCGCGCGCGGTGTTGTCGTCAGCTATGAGGCCATCCGCTCTTGGGTCGCGAAATTCGGGTTGAAATTTGCCAAGGTAATTCGCCGGAATCCTCCGGCAGTGGCGGATAAAAGGCATCTGGACGAAGTCGTCATTCCGATCAACGGCAAGAAATATTGGCTGTGGCGCGCCGTTGATAGCCAGGGCGACGTGCTCGACATACTCGTCCAATCTCGGCGCAATAGACGGGCCGCAGATCGGTTTTTCCGCAAGCTATTCAAGGCGTTTGGCGAACCACGGGTGATCGTCACCGACAAACTCCAAAGCTACGGGGCCGCCCTGAAGAAGCTTCCTCCGGGAATCGAGCATCGCAGCCATATTGGTCTCAACAATCGATCCGAAGGGTCGCACAGGCCGACCCGACGGCGAGAAAAGTGTATGGGCCGGTTCAAACCGCCCGGCCAAGCGCAACAATTTCTCACCGTTCATGATCAAGTCCAAAATGTCTTCCGACCGCGCCGCCACACCCTGTCTGCCGTTTGCTACCGTCAATCCAGAGCCGACGCACATTGTATCTGGGACGATATCACACGTGAGCTGAAGGCTGCTTGATATCTGGTGTCCCGGCTTTCGCTGCCAAGAATGCCGATAACTTGACGATCCCAGGTGATCTCATTCTCGGCCTCGACAGCTCGGCGATCGGCACCTTTGTCGAAAGAACCACGCGATTTACGATGTTGCTGCATGTGCCGCGAATGGACGGCCATGGAAGGGTCAGGTCCAGCAACAATGGGCCGGCTCTTGCCGACCATAGTGCCCAAGCCGTTTGCGATCCAATCCACCTACATTCGAGCGCTCTGACGATTGCAGTCGAGGCTAGAACCGCGAGACACTTAATCTGGTGGCAAGATAGGCAAAACTGACTTCAAGCGACAAGCCACATCGGAAATTTCGGCTTAGAGGTGCCCTTGCAGTATTCAATGACAACTCTGCCAAAATATGGTATCTAATCGCCATAGGCCTTTCAGTCTCTAAATTATTCATTTTAATACGCTTACCTATTCTAACGTCAAACAAAATGACTTTTTAAATTATGGGAACATTAAGATGACAACTCAGAGCATTGATCTGGACGGAGACACTTCGTTCTCAACATTCGGTCGCAATTTCAGTTGGTCGGGGCAGCGCATCGATCGCGTTTCGATAGGTTTCGACACGGCAACCGAGAATAACACGCTTAACGTCGCTCTTACAGGCGACGAGTGGGTTGTTCGGACAATGAATTTTTATAATGACGTTCCATCTTACACGTTCGACGTCAACATCACAGACACCAACGATGGCGTAATGCGGCGTATCGATACGTTGTTCCTATCTGATTATGGTCAATCAAATGTAACTTTGTTCAACACTCGGGTGAAGTTCATCCAAGGTAACAGTGATGCAGTTGTGACACTTGGCAGCCAGTTTCTTGCGGCGATTGATCTCTTCAACGGCACCCATACGGTTAATACCGGCTCGGGTGACATCGGTTTGCTGAAGCTCGGAAACGGAACCAATACTGTTAACGCCGGATCCGGTTTCATCATAGCCACAGATTTCGGTACAGGCTTCAACACGTTTAATGGCGCAGGCAGCAATATCGGCACCCTAAGAGCACGTGGCACGAATGACTTCACCTTGTCAGACGCAGATGCCGTCAGCCTTGGATCTCGCACGAGCACGGTCAATATAGACAATGGGTCTGTCGGATCATTGACCTCCTACGGTGGCACGAACACCATCAATATCGGTTCTATGGCCGCCGTGCGTAGTATTGGTTTCAGTGATGGCGTGGATATCCTTGATGTCTTTGGTCGCGTTGAGCAGGCAAGCCTTGGAGGTAATGACGATCTGGTCATTGTTCGCGTTGGTGGCGATATTGACCAGCTCAACGTGGGCGGCGGGAACAACACGATTCAATGGAATAGTGATCAGTATGGGAGTGTGATTTCCTATTCAGGCAATGACAGGCTGACTGTGAATTTTGGTGGGGCTATTGAGCAGGCATATCTTGGTGGGGGAAATAACATTGTTAATATTGTCAACGGCCAGATCAACGTTCTCAAAACCAACGAAGGATCAGACACAATAACCATCATCGATGGCCGGACCGACATTATTAACATGGGTGGTGGCACCAACATTGCAACGCTTGGACACCAGTTTGTCCAGTTCGTCAGCGGTTATGAAGGCAACGACACGGTGAATGTGGGGGCCGGTGGTGCGGGTACAGTCAAACTTAACAGTGGTGACAATACTGTTACCACGACAACTGGATTTGTGGATACCGTTATGACATCCGGTGGCGTTGACCGGATTACAATCGGCGCAGGCAGGGCCAAAACTATAGAATCCGGCGGTGGTAATGATATGCTTGACCTCATTAACGGGCGCGCCGATTTTATCGCCTCCGGTGATGGTAATGACACGGTCACGCTTGGCCAATTCGGTGCAAGATTTGTCGATTTGGGTGAGGGCGATGACGTATTATCGTTGTCGCGCTTTACACCCAATTGGGGCGTGGTGGCGCAGGGTGATAGCGGAACCGACACACTGGATCTGACTCGTTTCAATTCGGCCACCACTATATCGCTTGATACTTCTGCCTTCCAAAATGTTGGCGCCGAGGCAGGTGCACAAGATTTACCTGCGTTCGGCTATGTCTCGGTGATCCAGTTTGAGAATGTATTGACCGGGAATTTCAACGATCGGGTCGATGGGAGCAATGGAAGCAACGTCATCGATACAGGAGGAGGGAACGATCTCATTTATGCAGGTTCAGGCGACGATTTGCTCTATGGCGGCGATCAGTTTGACACAATCTTCGGTGGCGAGGGTAATGATACTGTCGATGGCGGCAATGGCCGTGATCTGGTCTATTTGGACCAGGGCAATGACCTATATGTCGACAATACGCAGGGCGGCGAAGTGGGCAGCGATACGGTGTTTGCAGGCATTGGTGACGACACGATTCAAGGCGACAACGGCGATGATGTGTTTCTCGGTGAATCTGGGAATGACCTGATTTATGCAGGTTTGGGAGATGATCTTGTCTATGGCGGCAACCAATCCGACACGATCTTCGGTGGCGAAGGCAATGATACCGTTGATGGCGGAAATGGCCGCGATCTGGTCTATCTGAACCAAGGCAATGATCTATATGTCGACAATACGCAGGGCGGCGTGTTGGGCCGCGATACTGTGTTCGCAGGTAATGGCGATGATACGATTCAAGGCGACAACGGCGATGATGTGTTTCACGGCGAGTCCGGGAATGACCTGATTTATGCAGATTTGGGCGATGATTTGGCCTATGGCGGCAATCAGTTCGACACGATCTTCGGTGGCGCGGGCAATGATACGGTCGATGGCGGTAATGGCCGTGACACCGTGTTTTTGGGCGATGGCAACGACGTTTACGTCGATACCGCGCAGGGCGGCGCGTTTGGCCAAGACACAATCACAGGCGGTGCAGGGGCCGATCAATTTGAGTTTGGGGCAGTGATATCGTCCGATGTGATCACCGATTTCCAGCTTGGAATTGATGAACTCCACCTGACCCAAAGCCTCTGGGGCGGCGGGCTGACGCAGGCGCAAGTTGTTAGCACCTATGCCAGCGTTATCAGCGCAGGCGTATTGCTCGACTTTGGCGACGACCAATCGATATTGCTGCAGGGCCTGACCAGCACCGCAGGGCTGCAGGACGATATCTTGCTGGGTTGAGGATGGCGGACGGCTTTGTTGATGGCGTGGATGCCCCTCCCGACGGCATCTCAATGTGCCATTGTGGTGAGTGTTAAAGCCATCACAAAAGGAAGGAGCATCCATG
>NZ_FWYD01000063.1 GCF_900176485.1 Primorskyibacter flagellatus | reverse complement strand
GAGCTATGCGGGATTCTGGGTGATGCGGCCTGATCAAGCGGCGCGGTTTTCGGCATTGGTTGCGGCGACACCGTCGGTGAATGTGACGCCTTCGATGACCATTGGCAACCGGTTCGCGCCCTTCAGACGGCGCCATGTCTTTGCGGCGGACTGAACGAGCTTGAAGACCATGAGCTTTGCCGTCTTTTGCGACAGCGCGCCTTTGGTTCGCACGGTCCTGTGCCGGACGGTGGCGAACACGCTTTCGATCGGGTTGCCCGTGCGCAGGTGATCCCAATGGTCGGCCGGGAAGTCGTGGAAAGCCAGCAGGGCGCCGCAGTCCTTTGTCAGGCAGGTCACCGCCTTCTCGTATTTGACACCGTATTTCTCGGCGAAGATGTCCATGGCGGCCTTGGCCTTGGCGCGGGTCTCGGCCTGCCAGATCTCGCGCAGGTCGACCTTCACTGTCAGCTGCATGGATTTCGGGAATTTGTTCAGGACGTTGGCCGTCTTGTGAACCCAACAGCGCTGATGGCGCGTGCCGGGGAAGACCTCGTCAAGCGCCTTCCAGAACCCCATGGCGCCATCGCCCACGGCAACCTCGGGCGGCACCGAGAGGCCGCGCGCCTTGATGTCGACCAAGAGCTCGCGCCAGCTCTGGGCGCTCTCCCGAACGCCAACCTGAAAGCCCACAAGCTCTTTCTTGCCTTCGGGCGTGGCGCCGAGAATGACCAGCATGCATTCGGCCTGCGGCTCCATCCGGGCCTGCAGATAGACGCCGCCGGCCCAGATGTAGACATATCGCCGGGCCGAGAGATCGCGGCGCTGCCAGCGGACGTATTCCTGCTGCCACTCTCCGGTCAGGCGCGAGATCACACTTGGCGACAGGTTCGGCGCGTCAGCGCCCAGCAGCGCGGCGAGCGCCTCCTGAAAATCGCCGGTGGAAATGCCGCGCAGGTAGAGCGCCGGCAGCAGCGCATCGAGGCTCTTGGAACGCCGTGCCCATTTCGGCAGGATGTTTGAGGTTAACCGCACCTTCTCGTCATCGGGCTCGGCAGCGCGGTCCCGCACCTTCGGGCGGCGTACATCGAGCGCGCCGATCCCAGTCTGGACGGATCGCTCCGGCCCGTAACCATGCCGGACAACCCGCTGACGCCCATCCGGCAGGACTTCTTCTGAATATTGATCGACAAAGGCGTCGGCTTCGGCGCAGAGCGCCGCGGCCAGCATCCGGCGCGCCCCGTCCCGGGCAATCTCGGTCAGCGGATCGCCGACAGATTCAGGCTGACGCAGGGTGATGATCTCTGTATCTTTCGTCATGGCGTATCGTTCCTTCTGGAAGTTCTGGCAGGCTTTAGCACCCGCCACGATATGCCGCCTTCTCAGACCCCGTCACCCATTTCCCGGCATAGCTC
>NZ_FWYD01000049.1 GCF_900176485.1 Primorskyibacter flagellatus | reverse complement strand
GTTGTCGAAGACCGGTTCCGGGGACGTGAAGAAGACGACTACGTGCACGAATAGGAGGAAGGTGTCATGAAACGGCTGTTTATGGGATACATGCTCTTTTCTCTTGTGGGCTTGTCTCTGGCCTACCTCATGGTGGGTGTCTATCTGGCTTGGGTGTTTGACCGGGGCGTCGACCATCTGTTCTTCGTTCAGAATTTCTGGTGGCTGCGGGCCAACTTCCCGGCCGCGGCCGATATGTCCTTCGTCATTCTGGGCGGCGGGGTCATCGCGGGGCTGGGGCTTGCGCTGGCGGTGGTGAGCGAGTCTCTGTCCACCTTCGGCGTCACGCATTGGCAGAGCAAGGCAGAGCTGCGGAAAAACAAGATGCTGGAGACGCCGGGCAGTGGCTTCCTTCTGGCAAAAACCGCAGGCAAGACCTCGAAAGCGCCCTTCATCTGTTCGAAGCAGTATCCGCCCAACATAGTCGGTCAGTGTTGATCGGTGCAGATCGACCTTTTCCCGGGCATAGATTTCGGACTGTCGACACAACGGCAGATGATCACAATATTTGCCAACGAGGATGTGCGCCAACAGGCCGGGGCCCGCGCGGCCACGGGGGATCGGGCGGCTCGGAAGAGGCGCTTGCGCAAGCACCTCACAGCCGGAACACGCCGCGCGCGGGCGCACGATCTCGCGAACGACGAAGCGCCCCGGGATGTATTCGAGTTCCGTTGTCACATCCTCTCCCAGCGGTCGCAGCGCACCGCCGCAGGCCGCGCAGGTGTCGCCCGGAGACAGGATTTCTGTTTGCCGCTCCAAATGGTCGGGCAGAGGGGTGCGGTTGTGCTGCCGTTTGTTCGGGGTATCATCAACCGGGCTTGGTTCCGGGCCCAGGTTTTCGGCAGCCGCCGCAATGGCCCGATCCTCTTCCAGATCCAGCGCAAGTTGATCGCTGCTTTCGGATTTCGAGCCAAACCGTGCCTTGCCCCTCTTGTCTTATGACTTTTGGTGGCTCCTGAGGCAAAAGGGAGCCACTGCCCGGCACGTCATTTATGACGGGCAGTGGCGGGGGTCGGACCGTTCCCCTCTTGGTCTGTGAGGACCGTTGCCGGGCAGCGGACGGCTACACCGGTTATAACCGGCTGACAAAACCATCCCGCAAGGGAGGCGAGCCGATCACCGTGGCGTATTGCTGGGCCCACGCCCGTCGCAAGCTCAAGGAAATCTTCGACCGCGACGGATCCGAGATCGCAGCCGAAGGCTTGCGTCAGATCGCCGAAATCTATGCCATCGAGAAAGACATCCGTGGCACTTCCCCCGGCCAACGCCTGTCTGCTCGCCAAGCCCGAACCGCGCCTCTGGTCGCTGCATTCGGGGAATGACTTCAGGCTCAACGCCTGCGTATCTCGACCAAGTCACGCCTCGGCGAAAAACTGGCATACATTCACCGCCACTGGGGCGGCCTGCAAACCTTCCTGGCGGACGGGCGCGTCGAGATCGATTCCAACAGCGTCGAAAATCTCATTCGCCCGATTGCCCTCAATCGAAAAAATGCATTATTTGCGGGTCACGATGAGGGCGGCCGGGCCTGGCGCCGCATCGCCTCGCTGATCGAAACCGCAAAGATCAACGGCGTGGAGCCTTTCGCCTACCTGAAGTCTACACTCGAAGCCATCGCCGAGGGCCATCCGAAAAACCGCATCGACGACCTGCTCCCCTGGAACTTTCAACCGACAACCTGAAAGCCCGGTGCCCTCCAGCCGCCGCTTACGGACGAATGGGGCCGCAAGGAGATCATCGGCCTTGCTGACGGCTATCGCGAAAGCACCCAAAGCTGGCGAGAACTGCTGCTTGATTTTCATCGGCGCGACCAGCGAACAACGGTGCTGTTTCCATAAAACTGGTAATGTGCTGAATGCGATGCCGAAGTCTGTGCAGGCGAAAGCGAAAGGTCACCTACATGACATTTGGCAAGCCGAAACGCGCGTGGATGCTGAAGCTGCTTTTGACTTCTTCGTCGCACCTATGGCGTGAAATACGACAAGGCGGTGGGTAAGCTGACCAAAGACCGCGACGTGTTGCTGGCATTTTATGACTTCCCTGCCGAGCATTGGAAACACATCCGCACCACCAATCCGATTGAGAGCACATTCGCCACTGTCCGGCACCGCACAGGCAAAACCAAAGGCTGCCTCAGCAGAAAAACCGGCCTCGCCATGGCCTTCAAGCTGATGATGTCAGCGCAGACCAAATGGCGCAAACTCGACGGAGCCAACCGCATGCCCGAGATCATCCAAGGGATTGCATTCAAAGACGGCATCAAGCAACTTCAAACCGCCGCCTGATCACGCCGCCACCAACTTTCGGGCATAGCTCTGTTGGATGGGGTATCCACGCCATCGACAGAGCCGCCATGATCTATTAACGGTGGAGAAGTCCTACCTTGATAGCCTTGCCTACGGGACGTTCAAACCACCTGTATGCGATGAATGAGACCGCAACCGTTGTCGTCAAGTAAATTGGCAACGTGAGATGGCTGTCAGAAAATCCGCGGGCTCCTCCGAAAGCGAGATCAGCTACTAGTAACACCGTCATTTGCAGCGGCACATGGACGAGGTAGACGCTATAGCTGATATCGCCGAGCCCACTCAGGCGGGCCCCGGACGCAGGGGCAACGCGGTCTAAACCAGCTGCCAGAGATAGCACGGCGACCGCAGCTCCCGCGATGACCATCCGTTCTAAATCCACCATGGCACCGGCCGTCGATACGAGCATACCAATGGCTGTGAGTGCAGCACAACGCAGCAAATTTTTATCGGGGCGCAGCGTATAGAGAAGGGTTCCTAGAAAGAAATAGCCAGCGCACTCAAACACACCTAATCGTATCAGAGGTGGGCGGGTCAATTCAAACGCCAGCCACCCCCAAGATGCGGCACACAGGACCAATGATACAACGATGGGGGTCCTCCGCATGACGAACAGAGACAGAAAAAAAAGACCGTAAACAAAAATTTCCAACGAAACCGACCATATCGGACCATTGAAACTCAGTCCCCGCGACCAAGTTATCCAGTTTGAGGACATGAGTAGCTGCAGCAGAAAATGCTCGATGTCATTGTTTGCGTATATCTGCCAATGCCCTACAAAATTTAGGCTGATCGCCTGCAGCGCGGCAACGTAGAGCAGAGTTGCGAAGTGTAGGGGGTATAGACGAGCGAACCGGGCGACGCCAAATACCCAAGCGTCCACATGGCGTGGCAGATATACATGGGAAAATACAAATCCGGAGATGAGCCAGAAAAGTTCGACTGCATTTGCCGCAAATGGGTTATATAGAGGTGCTAAAATATCTGCATATGGGAACGCCTCAATTGGAGGAATAGATAATCTGTCAAAGGCATCCGCAAGATAAAAATGGTGATAGTGAAATATTACGATTGAGATAGCAGCAATGCCACGCAATGCATCGATCCAATAAAATCGTTCAATTTGGTCCTGACTTCTATCTTCAGACATTACGCTGTCCTTCTTAGTGACCTGCAGCCTGTCTTCCGTGCCACCCGCCCGATACCCGCAAACCTCAGGCAGATCAAGAAGGGGAAGTTTTCAAGCCATTTGATAAAACCACTGTCATTCGGTCGCCAACCCGTGTTATGAGCGCTTGCTCAACCGTCGTCTCAGTTCCGCCCCCTGTCTTGCGCCTCCACATAATGCCGCGGTCGGTGCTGTGGGAATATTTTCCCAAACAAAAGGCTGACCGTGATCATGACGGACGCACAAGTTTCGCTCTCGCGGCTGAGCCGGGACTGAACGACTACCGGCTTCTTTGGTTGCCGCCCGTGATGCAAGAACCTTTTGACCTTGTGGGCGTGTGATCGAGTGCGAACTTCTTTCAGGCCTCGCTATGCGGCACTTCCAGAAGCCGCGGGCCGGGATGGTGATCAGCGGATCGGGTCCAAATCTGGCGCGCGAGCTTTTTGCTCTGCCGGTAGTTCTGGTTTTCCCAATCCGGATCTGTTCGATCGTTTTGCCCATTCAGGTCGTCGTCTTCTCACACCCCCTTGGCACCGTCGCTAACGGTTCGACATGAGCATCATGCAGCGACTGCCAGCGCCGGATCTCTGTAATTTTCGTTCTTCGTCAGCATCGCCCAGATCTGCCGGGCCATCTTGTTGGCCAGCGCGATCGCGACCAGCATCTTGGGCTTGCGCGCCAACATGCGTGACAGCCAACTGCCCTCCGTAATGGTCCGCTGCCCAAGCCAATTCAACCGTGACATTGCGCCAATGATCAGGAGACGTCGGATATCGGCCTGACCGGCCTTGGTCATGCGACCCAAGCGCTCCTTGCCTCCAGAGGAATGCTGCCTTGGCACCAAACCCAACCAAGCCGCAAAGTCACGCCCGGTCTTGAACTGCGCCATGTCAGGTCCGAACGCTTCCACTGCGATGGCCGTAAGCGGTCCAACACCCGGCATGGTCTGGAGCCGGCGCGCCCTGTCCGACTGGGAGGCCAGCGCCTTGAGTTTCGTGGTGCGCTCGGCAATACGCGCCGCTTTCTCTGCAATCTGCGCCAGCAGGTCCTGGCACTCCTCCCGGATCAATGCGGGCAATTCGGCGGTCTCATCCTCCACAAGTGCCGTCATTCGATCAAGGTAGCGTATTCCCACGGGAAACACGTGGCCATGCTCATACAGCAGCGCCCGCAAGGCGTTCACATCCGCGGTGCGCTCATGAACCAGTCGCTCCCGGCCGCGAAACACGGCCGCGCGGGACTGTTGCTCGACCGTCTTGGGCTCCACGAAGCGCATCTCGGGCTGGCGGGCCGCGATAACGATCGCCTCGGCATCTGCGGCATCATTTTTCTGACGCTTGACTTATCATCAGGTGGCCATAATGCGGAGGACTCTGTGCAAACCTGCTGTTTGTCAGCGTTTTTGCCCCATGTTCCTCCGCATTATTTCAGA
>NZ_FWYD01000051.1 GCF_900176485.1 Primorskyibacter flagellatus | reverse complement strand
TCTTGTTCATCTTCGCTCCTTAAAGGCTACGATGAACCAGAAACCCTCCGTTGTTCAAATCGCCATATCTGTCCCATAGGTGCTGACGTCAGACAGTCTTTGACGAAGCTCATTGCGTGAACCAATGGGGATACGAGTTCCGCCCGGATTATTTCCACGCATTCACTTTGCTCATGCGCAGTCTTCGCGGCACTGACTGCAACGAAGTCACGCCTTTCCTGCTCCTCTCCGCAACTCTTACTGCCTCGGATCGGCGCAGCATTCGCAATTTGCTTGCAGGAGGTGCGCCCGAACATCTGCGGCTTCCGTTGGCTGTATGCCCCGAGGCGGACGCATCTTCGAACCCGCTACGTGCTCATATCGATGTGGACCCTCTTCTGGTTAGGGGCAATATCCTAGACAGCCAAGATTTTGAAACAGCTCTGGCCGAACGTCTTCCCCACATTCAGCAGGCAATACAGCAGGCCCGCGAAAATAGGCGTGCAACCGGGCAAAGAAGCGCGGTCATCATCTTCGTGACGCGTCGCGCGCACGCAGACGATCTTGCCAAGCGACTGACGGAGACTGCCGGATGCGAAGTCGAGAGCTATCACGCCGGTCTCGATGCAGCGACGAGAGACGACATTTACACTCGGTTCCGCGACGGGGACCTAGATATCCTGGTCGCAACCAAAGCCTTTGGCATGGGAATGGATATTCCTGACATTCATTGGGTCGTCCATCTTTCTCCGCCTGCGTACCTCGAGGACTATCTTCAGGAAGTCGGTCGTATCGGGCGGGGCGTCGTTGAAAAGCGGCGGGCCGGCCTAGATCAGTTGGAGGCCAAACTGCTGGCCTCTCCTGCTGACTTCGAGAACATGCGCGGCCTTCGCGCCATGAACGAGCTACGCTCGCCACAAATTGACGAGATCGAAGGCAAGATAAACGAGGCCGCCGAAATTATCGATGGGCACAAGATTGCTTTCGTTCCCAGCCATGGGTTCGAGCCCTACAAGAGCGCGGCACAGATGCGAGCGAATGCGACCAAGCTTCGCATGGCCCTATACTGGCTGGAAAAGGCTGGCCACCTAACTCAGCTTGGCATGATCCCTGATCTACTATCGGTCAGACTCTTCCCCAATCGGCTCGCAGCCATTGCAGCTGAATCCTCTCCGACTGGGCGTGTAGCTAAAGCCATACACGCTATCGCAGTCGGCGAGGACCTTGACGGTTCCCTGGACAATGCTGTTCAAAGGCATCCACAGCGCAACGGCCTCTTGGGAGGCATTCTCAACTGGCTAACCGAGCTTGTTGGCGTGCGGACCGATCAGCCGGATCCCACGCCAATCCGGCGCCGGTTGGGCACACCCTCTGACACGGCGCTGTTCAACATCTCGCAGATACGCCGTCAGTGCAGGATCTCTAGCAGAGACGAGACAATGGCCTGTCTCGTGGATCTGCAACACCGGCAGGGGCTGCAACTGCGCTGGACACTCGAGTTCGCCAAGCGACCGCTATTGTCGGAACCGAAAGAACGGAACGCCGTTCTGGTCGAGACGGTCGGCAGCGCTGTTCGCAACTTGATCCAGCATTTGAAATCACGGGATGGCGCAGAGTTCACCCCTTTCGACTATCTGGATCAGTCCGCGTTCGATTTCTGGAGCCAGGATGAGACGCCCTCATCCCCGAAGGAGCAAGCCGAACGGCTAGCTCTGCGCCGCCGCTACGAACGGGCTTTCGTTTATGGGTTCCGTACCCTCGCTCGTGCCTGCGGCTTCAGGATCAAGCAGATCGTGCGGGGGCCAAATGAAGGGGTGCGCTGGCAGGCTCAGTTGTCGAGTGCTCACCAAAGGAATGCCGCGGGTAGGTGCAATGAACTTCTTGCCTTGATCCCCTCGCTTCTGAGCCTTTTTTCTCGGGCATTCGAAGGGGGGCTCAAAGAAGTCGAGGTCCACGACCTGATCCGGGATCTGGAAACCGCGCATCCAAAAAAGCAATTCAGAATCAACGATCTGGAGGCGCTACTTCGCCTATCCTCATCTCTGAACCTTGTCAGCGTTCAGCCTGAACTCGTACCTCTGTCTTATATTCTCTCTTTGTCAAATGAGTCCCCCGGTCTTGATCGGCATCCCGAGCTTATCGAAGAACTGAATGACGTTAACGAATTGGCTGAAACCCGCACATTCGCGATGGAAGTTTTCGCGAACCTGCCCAAGTCAGCACGGGAACCCTTCATAGGCGGATATTTCGCTCAGGCGAGTGGTGCAGAACTGAAGACATTTCTGGAAAGCCAGCTCGGAGAGATCGAAAATGAAGGAGACGAGGCTATCGGCTTTATCGCGTCCAAACGTGATCAGTTACGTGCGACGAAGGCAGTCGAATTTTTCGAACGCTATCAAAACTCCGAAGAGCCCGCACAGTGGCAGGCAATGTCCCACCGTTTCGATCAGCATCTCCTGGTCAACGCGGGCCCGGGTGCAGGGAAGACCTCCGTGCTCGTTGGCCGGATTGCGCATCTGATCCGAGAGCAGCACATCAAGCCTGCAGAAATTGTTGTCTTGGCTTTCAACCGGGCCGTTGTCTTTGAAATCAGAAAGCGGATACGGGATCTGTTCAGAACGCTTGGCTATGCGGCCTATGCCTCTCAGGTTCGTGTACACACCTTTCACGGGCTTGCGAAGTTGAGCCTTGCTGACATCGACAGCAGTGCGGGTCAGGACATGGAAAACCTGCTCGGGAATTTCGCGGCAAGACTTACCTCAGACACGGCATTTCGCGAACAGGTGGCGGGCGGTTGCCGTTGCATCCTCGTGGACGAGTTTCAAGACGTCACCGACGACGTCTATGGCATCATAAGCAACCTGCATCGCGGCAGCGGCGAGAGAGCCGGTGTCATGGTAATCGGCGATGACGATCAGGATATCTTGCGCTGGCAAAGAAAGGCCGACACCTTGCGCCGCGGTGGATTTGCGGAGACCTATTTCGACCGCTTCAAGGCGGACTTTGGCGGCGATCAGCTTCGCTCCCTTGAACTTTGCGTGAATTTCCGTTCCGGCGCCGAGATCGTGGAAATGAGCCAGAAGATGATCTCCGGTTTCTTTGCCAGAAGCAGTAGGTCACGCCGCCTGAAATCGACCCTGCTACGGCAATCCTCGACAGCGGGCGCAAGCCGATGCGAGCGTACTGTGGTCCGGGACTGGGGCAGAGAGCAGGTGATTGACGAAATCGTCGCAACTTGCCTGCGCCTTCAAAGTGAAAATCCGGGTTCTTTGGCTGTACTTTGCCGCACGAATGACGAAGTTGCCGAGATCCACCGACACCTGACCACCCATTTCGAGAGCATTTCAGTTCAGAGCAGCGAAAACATGCGCATTGCCGACCTAAGGCATGTCGCCTTGTGGTGCGATTTTCTTGAAGTCGAAGTTGCGAAAGGTGATCGCGCACTGAATGACTCCCTCGCGCAAGAACTCCTTGCCACGTTTAAGGCGTCAATTGCGATCCCTGAGACTGCTTCGTCGGGCGGAGCCTGGGTTGATTTGACGAATCTATGGGAACTCTGTTGTGAAGAAAGTGTCTTTCCACACCTTTCAACCCTGTTGCGCTTCATCAGAAATCTGCAGCGCGATGAACTCTTGCGGCTCATGGGAAGCAGGAGAGACGGGCAAGAGATTGTGGTGTCGACAATTCACAAGGTGAAGGGTCTGGAATATGACAATGTCGTCGTCGTCCCGTCTCGGTCATCTTTCGGAGACGCTGCAACTTCGAAGGAAGCCTTAGAAGATGACGCCGCAGAAGAGGCGAGGCTGCTCTATGTGGCCCTCACCCGAGCAAAATCCCGGCTGGTCTATTTTATGGGACAGCGGGAGTTTGCTTGGGGTAGAGCGGACCCCTGCGGTCACCCCGGTGAAGCCGGAGGGGAGAAGGTCCTGACTGGCGCTCATAACCAGATTGACCTTGGTTGGGCTGTTCGTCGTAGCCATTTCAACCCGGATCCGAATGATTGCCAATCTTACATCGAAACCTGCGTGATTACTGGTGATCGCATCGCGGTGGGTAATAACGGGTGGACTCTGTTCCATACCGATAGGACAGGACTGCGGCGCCAAATCGGATGCGTTGCCAAGAAGTTTGGAGTGGGAACCGGCGGATCAGACCTCAAGGTCAGCGCAGTAGTACGTTACAAGGTTGATGATCGAAATCGAGAGGCCGCTGGCGAAACGGCCGCCCGCCGCGGCTGGGGATATGCCGTTTTGGTCAGTGGGCGGCTGCGTTAGAAGATCGTCGACGCGGCCACTACGGTGTATGCGCCGTCTCGGCCCCATTGGTGTTTCGCTTGCGGTGGGGTGCTCGGCTCATTCTGCTGACGTTTTTGCCTTCGTGAACGCTCAGAATGAG
>NZ_FWYD01000054.1 GCF_900176485.1 Primorskyibacter flagellatus | reverse complement strand
CGTAGGTTCAAATCCTACTCCCGCAACCAACTCAAGCGAAGACGCACTTTCTTCAAGGCCCGCCAACTCGGCGGGCTTTGCTTTTTTGAGCATTTCCAACAGATTGCCTTGCAGATCCATCCGGTGCGCCTGATCCCAGCTGACCACGATCCGGTCGATCATTCCGCGCAGTTCATCGGCTGCGCGCCCGATAACCCCCTCAGTCTGCAACGTCTGTGTCAGGTTGTCGATCAGCTCCCGATAGAGCGGCGAGAGGTCTTCGGGGAGTTGCGGCGCCTCGGCTTCAAGCACGGCGACCGCCGCAAGCTTCTCGGACAGGGACTGTTCGACCTCCTTCAGTCGCTCTATCAGCGTCGGGTGGTAGCTGTCCTCGACTGCGCGAACAAGGTTTTCGCGCTTGCCTTCGATTTCCGCAATCTGCGTATCGAGCAGCACCTGTTCCTCCTGCTTCGCACCTCCCAGCGTCGCCAAGTGTACCTGGAGACGCTCCCGAAAGGTCTCGTAGTCCTCGTCAGTCATTATCAGATCCCGCAGCGCTGCCAGCACGGTCGGCGTCGCCTTGGCGATCTTGAGCCCCGGCATGCCCTCGCATATCGTCGCTCCCTTCTCTTTGGCATTGGCGCAATAGTAGGCCTTGTATTTACCGCTGCCCGCCACCGTCATGTTGCCACCGCAGCGACCGCATTCGAACAGGCCCGACAGCAGGAAGCGCCGGCGCCTGAAATCCCTGTTCATCGAAAGATCATTCCGCGAGCCGGGATCCGTTTTCCCGTAGCGTGCGCGCTGACGGGTCTGACGGTCCTTGACCGCTTGCCAAAGCTCATCTTTGATGATGCGCAGATGCGGGACCTCTGCCACGCTCCACTGGGCCAGAGGATTGAGCCGTGACACCCGCTTCCCGGTCTCGGGGTCCTTGGAGTAGCGCAGCCGATCCCAGACGCTGCGTCCGATATAGAGCTCGTTGTTCAGGATGCCATTGCCACGATCCGGGTTGCCGTTGATGGTGGTTTGCCGCCAATGAGAGAATTTCGCATTCTTCCGCGGTTTGGGAGCCGGGATGCCATCCTTATTCAGACCGGCCGCGATCTTGATGGGTGACTTGCCTGCGGCATATTCTCGAAATATGCGCCGCACAACGAGCGCCTCCGTTTCGATGATCTCAAGCTGACCTTTGTCGATCACGCCCTCCGGCGTCCGCCGGACGCGATAACCGTAGGCCTTGCCGCCTGCATTCAACCCGTCGGCATGCTTGCCTTCCAGGCCCCGCTTCGTCCGTTGGGCAAGATCTTCCAGATAGGTTGCCGCAATGAGGGACGACAGACCCAACGTCAGCGAATCCATGCGGCCACGGGAGGTGGTGTAGATCTCTGCCTCGGCGTGTTTCGTGCGATTGTAGAAGCCGTGCAACTCTTCCTGATTGCGGCTGAGTCGGTCAATGTTCTCGACCAGCACGATGTCGCAGGCTCTGGCCTTGACGGCCTCCAGCAGGCTCTGCAGCCCGGGGCGGTCCTTGCGCGTGCCGCCGAGCGCACACAGGAGCAGGTCGATCGCTGGAAGGCCGAAGAGGACGCCGCCAAGGCGGCTGCGGAAGAAGCAGCCGCTCAATCCGCTCCCGACGCCGAAAACTGATCACTCCGCCAACATCAGTATTCTTCGCTTGAGTTCAAAACCTGCTCCCGCAACCAACTTACTACACAATATCAAACACTTAAAGCCAGACCCAATCAGTCGGGATTTTGCTTATGCGGTTTACATCAACACCACCTCAACGTTTGGCGAGTGACCTGCCCACCACGAAATCCCTCAGCCTAATGTAGAGTCTGCCCCAAACACGCAGGAGCAGACGAATGAGGAAAAGCCGTTTCACCGAGGCGCAAATTATCGGGATAATTAAGGAGCAAGAGGCTGGGATGCCGACGGCTGAAGTGTGTCGCAAACATGGTCTTAGTTCCGCCACGTTCTACAAGCTGAAAGCTAAGTATGGCGGCATGGAGGTGTCCGATGCCGCGAGGTTACCTATGTCGCGACGTGGCAGGGGTTTGTGTATGTGGCTTTCGTCATCGACGTCTTTGCCCGCCGCATCGTTGGGTGGCGCGTCAGCCGCACAGCAACCGCTGGGTTTGTCCTCGACGCTTTGGAACAAGCCATTCATCAACGCAGACCTGCACACGATCAACTGGTGCACCACTCGGATCGCGGATCGCAATATTTGTCTATCAAGTACACTGAACGGCTGGCAGAGGCGAAGATTGCCCCATCTGTCGGCAGCGTTGGAGATTCCTATGACAATGCCCTGGCAGAAACCATCAACGGGCTGTTCAAAGCCGAGGTCATCCACCGGCGCGAGCCATGGCGCAGTTTCGACGCCGTGGAATACGCGACATTGCAATGGGTCGATACCGGCGTTGTCGAAGAAACGCCTGAGTTCAACAACCGCCGCCTGCTCGAGCCCATCGGGAATATCCCGCCAGCTGAAGCCGAGGCAAACTTCTACGCAGCTATGGAAAGATCAGACATGGCCGCGTAACTAAGACAAATTAGCCTCCGGCAAACAAGAGGCGGTTCAGGACGAGAGATGGCCGCGTTCTCATCCTGCGTCTTGCGCCCGCTTGAGTGGGCGGGGTTGCTCGTCCAGACCCGTGAAGAGCGCGAGGGCAAGCATGTGCACCACGTCTTCAAGACGCAGCTCTGGCGCAGCGCCCTGAAATTGGACACCGACGACATGCTGCAGCCGGTTTCAGTTCAGTGAGGAAACCGCGTGCACTGCCGCAAGCCGACCTTCGAGACCAATGCAGCAAAGGTCAGTTTCGAGCCCAAGGTAACGGATGCTGCGTGATGCATGGATGTCCGCTATCGCGGTCGATGCAAGAACCTTCAATAACTTCTTGGGTTTTGAACGGGGTATGTGGCAGCTTCAAACAAGGTGCTTTGCGGACGTGCCAAAAAGGAGCGTTTCTGGCACTGGTGACCTGCAGCGCAGTGCGATCAACAGCAGAGCGAGGCAATTTAGCTCTCAGCGTGAAGTTACTTCTCTGTCACCCTGCGCGAAGATCCGCGCCCAGCCGCCCCTGCGGTCCAGAATGCTGACAACCCTGCCGCGCGGCCCCCGCCAGGGCGAGGCTGGCCCAGAACACGAGCTATGCGGGATTCTGGGTGATGCGGCCTGATCAAGCGGCGCGGTTTTCGGCATTGGTTGCGGCGACACCGTCGGTGAATGTGACGCCTTCGA
>NZ_FWYD01000055.1 GCF_900176485.1 Primorskyibacter flagellatus | reverse complement strand
GAGATCATGTTCGGTCGCCTGAAAGATTGGCGACGTGTCGCGACGCGATACGACAGATGCCCGAAGGTCTTCCTGTCAGCCATCGCCCTCGCAGCCACAGTTTTGTTCTGGCTATGAACCGACAACGAGATGCTGTAACGGGGCCTGCGTCACGCACCGCCGTTGCCACTTGTCAGATCAGCGCCGCGCTGCCGTCATTCCCCTATTGAACCCACATGGAGGATGACGGAATGAGACTGTTTATTGGATTGGATGTATCGCTCGACAAAACCGCGATCTGCGTGATCAGCGAGCATGGTGAGATAATCAGAGAGGCTGAGGCCGCGAGTGAACCCGAGGTTTTGTCGCGTTGGCTGTACGAACTGGACGGGCGCGTTGCAGTGGTTGGCCTGGAAGCTGGGCCTTTGTCTCAATGGCTGCACCGTGGTCTGATCGAGGCGGGCTTGGATGCTGTACTGATGGAAACGCGCCAGGTGAAGGGTGCTTTGAAGGCCATGCCGATCAAGACGGATCGACGCGATGCCGAAGGGATCGCTCGACTTCTTCATCTCGGTTGGTTCCGTCCGGTTCACTGTAAATCTGTCTCCGCTCAGGAAACTCGCGCTGTACTCGGCGCTCGGAAAGCCATTCAACAGAATATGATCGCCTTGGAAATGTCTCTGAGAGGGCTGCTCCGGAACTTCGGCCTAAAGGTCGGCGCGATCTCTCGCGGTAGGTTCGAGGCCCGGATTCGGGAATTGGCAGATGGCAATCCGATGCTGGAAACCGCTACAGCACCAATGCTGCGTGCCAGGGAAACCCTGCGACAAGAGCTTGCGACCCTTGAGAAGCACGTGCGCCAGTTTGCTCAAGACGATCCAGTTTGCCGCCGTCTGATGACGATGCCTGGGGTCGGTGCGGTCGTGGCACTGACCTTCCGCGCAGCCGTGGATGATCCGACGCGCTTTCGGACTTCGAAGAGGATCGGTCCCTGGGTCGGCCTGACGCCTTCGCGCAATCAGTCTGGTGAGCGAGATGTGTCCGGCGGCATCACGAAGGCTGGGGATGTCAATCTGCGGCGAGCGCTGTGCCAGGCTGCGACCGTCATGATGAACCGTGGCCGATCGACATGGCTGAGAACATGGGGAGCCCAACTCGCGCAGCGACGTGGTCGGAAAATTGCGATGGTCGCCCTCGCGCGCCGCATTGCTGTCATTCTCCATCGGATCTGGATCGATGGCTCCGTCTTCCAACCAGATGCAGCCCCGAAAATGATCTGATCTACAGCCCAGAACCGTTGCCTGATTAATCGCAAGCTTTCGAGGTCCCGCAGGGACGTGGTTCCGATGATGCCGTGGTCAGGACTGTCGCTGACATCCGTCAAGCACGCCTATGAGATGGGCACATCGGAATTACATCGAACCAGCATCATGTTGGCAGCCGTCGCGCTGACCACGAACCGAAGCATGTACCCAAAGGACCTCAGCCAAAGGCTGTGTGAGAAAGCAGGGCGGACACGACGACCCAAAAGCACCGCTGTGGCGGATCACTCTGCTTGCGCGAAATCTCTTGACAGAAGTGGTCCCGTTACCGAAGTCCTGAGCCTAGATAAGACTGTAAACCGCGCCTTTGTCTCGCCCGCATCGCGCGGCAAGCGCCTGTCATATGAAAAAAGGGAAATGGCCGCTGCTGCGCCATTTCCCGAATTTTTCACAAGGCCAAAATGCAGCCGCCATTAAAGCGGAAGTGCGCTCCGAGCAAACCTAGCCGGCGATTTCCCCGATCAGCGGGTGGAACAGATCGTCCACCTTGATAGGGGCGGTCAGCATGTGCTGCTGTTCGGCATATTTGGCCGCGCAGGCCAAAGCCTTGCGGTTGGCCTCGATCCCGATCGGCCACGGATCCATGTCGCCTTCGGGGGTGACGGCGGCGCGGCTGTCGACCAACATTCGCCACAACTCGCGCACGATGTCAGGGCGCTGATCGCAAAGCGCGTTATGCACCATCAGGTAATGGTTCGGCGGCACCAGCCCTTCACCGGCATACCAGTCTTGAGCGGCCGCATGCGGATCCGCAATCAGGGGTTTGATACGCTCGTCCTTTGGCCTGTTCAGCCCAAGGATCGCCGCATCAAGCTTGCCGTCCAGCAGCATCTTCACCGGGTCGTCTGCCGGATCAGCGCGTTCCAGGCCAACGGCCAAAAGCGGCACAAGATGATCCCAACCGAACGCCTGAGCGAGGGGCACGTCAGCGAGAACGAGCGCGGGCACCTCGGCACGGGTGGCATCGTTTAGTACCGCCTCCAGCACCATTGCCGCGCGACTGACCGGAGCCCCCTGCCGGCGTCGAGCCACTTGGCGATCTGGCCCGGCTCGAATGTCGGCAAGGCGCGGCCCAGAGCCTTGATAGACACCGGCCACTCCGCCGCGCGTCGCCAGGCAAGGTAGGTCTCCCCTGCCGGACCGGGCAGATCACCCGGCTGCAGAAACGCCACCACGTCACGCAGCTCCCCTTTCCATGCGTCCGGAAAATCCAATGCAGGCCTCCGCCGCAACCAGAGCCAGCCGGTCGCGCAACAAGACCATGGGGACGTCTTTGTCTGCCATCACAAGATGCAGGTGCGCCAGCGCCGCCCCTGACAAAAAGGCCACATCCTCAGGGGTTTCCGCACGCGCGCTGGTGACCCACGACGGCATGCGGGGTAATGTCTGAGGGTCGTCATCGAGGGATGTGCGGGCATATGTCATGCCCCGAGCCTACCCAGGCACGGCGCTTTTCGCCACAATATAGCGCCAAAACCGCCCCGCTTTTCAATGCAATAATATGTCCAATAAGTTTGCCTTATCGGACATCAAAATGTTACGCTCGAAAACATGGGTAATCTCACGAATAAAAGCACCAAAAGCGAGCGTTCCGACGCCCATGAGGCCGAGGTT
>NZ_FWYD01000056.1 GCF_900176485.1 Primorskyibacter flagellatus | reverse complement strand
CCATCGTCGTCTCCTTCTGAATACTCAGAACGAAACTCGCCGTTGGCTCAGTGCAACGGAACCGCAGAAATCAATGGGACGGGGACGGCGCATACGAACGATCTTGATCAGACTCGCTTGGGTGAAACCAAAGAGGAAAATACCCATTGGCAAAGCCAACCAAAACAAGCGTGTTCAAAGCGCAAGGTCCCAATGCAGAAACGCCCATGGACAAGACGTCACGCATCGTCAGGAAAATGGTAGATGAAGAATCTGAACAGCGGCAAGTTAAGATGGACCGCCTTCGCAGCGCGCGCCTCGAAAGGGAAGCGAACACGCCCGCGAAGCCGTAGCGGTAACGAAAAGACAGATTCACTCAAAGCCGTTACTGAGCTGGGATAGCTTTGTTGCCTGCTCATTCCTAAGCGTCAGTAGCGCCCATCAGCTTCAAGGATTTACCCATGTCGAGCGCAACAAAAGTTCACTATATCTGTCAAACATATGTGGAACGAAAACCCGGACGTGACGGGCAAGTAAGCCTAAAGATCGACAAACAATTTCAATATTCAACGGCGTCAGAGGCGCAAAATAGAGCCGAACGGGAAGCCGTGTCCGAAGATTGTGCAGGTGCTGATGCCTATATGGTCAGTGAGGACCTGAACAGTGGCGAAGTCGGTTCACCCAGCTTCCTTGTCCGGCTTGGAAACGTTCCAGAATTTGATGATTTCTAAAACTTTACAACGAGTCTCGAATCAACTCGCAATTTTTCCTTCGAACGCGACGCGGGTTCCGCCAACTGCATATTTTTTTGTTGCTCGTAGAGCAGATCGCTCGTCGACGGCGGGCAGCGTTCAATAAAAAGCGGCCATTGCTGCGGATGCAGCGAAGGTCAGAAAAGTCCGCATCATGCCAGTTCAGTTCGAGCGCAGAGAAAGTCCGTTTTGGAGGCGTCCGCTCAGTCCCTTAGCCGATGATTTATTCTGGAAATCTGCGCCGCATCGATGCCACTCTCATCCAATCGCGCCCGCCAAAGGCGACGATCGCGAGATAAATCTGCCCTGCGTCGATATCTGGTTTGAATACGACCGTCAGGCGTTGACCGGAACCGCCGTGGCGTACGAGCCAACCGTCGAGAGTGTCACTGAGCCGAACACCGGAAGCGGGGTTTGAAGCAATCGCCGCAAGAAGCGCATCGACTTCGTCCAGGCGTCGCTCTGCTGCTGCCACGTCTCCGTCGGTGACTTCGACAATGTGGTCAATAATACCAATGAGATCCCGCTCGAAAAACGGGTGCCTGACAAAGCGCATCAGGCCTTTTGGGTCATCGTGGCGAGATGCGCCCGTGCACCTTGCGTCACCCCGGTGGCTTCACCGACTGGGTCCCACTGATCCAGCGGTAGGGACAATCGACGTTTTAATTCTGCTTCAAGCACGGCATGTTCGCGTTCACGCTCGGCCTTGGCTTTGGCCAATTCACCCGAGACCGCCGCACTCACGGTGGGATATTCCCCAGCTTCGACAAGTTCCTTGGCAAAAGCGTAGGCCGTATCGGTGAAACTGACGGATTGTTTCTGGACGCTCATATAAATCCCCTCGGTGCGCCAATAGAGTACCATCCTGGGTGTTGTCTCGCAACTGCGATCAGCGGTGCAGTGCGCACTGACGGGTGTGTCGTCCGCACTCCTCAGCTCGGCTTCGCGTGTCGCAGGGGAGAACGGCCCTTCGGTCCGTCGCGCATTCGGCCATGCGGCCTCACCGCGGCGTTGCACCCAGGCCCCCGGTTTGCCCGGCTCGCGAGCACGTACCTCCCCGGCCGCTCCGCCGGCTTGCGCTTTGGTCTGTTTTGCGGGTCAAAACGATCCCGCCGCACCATCCGTCTCCCGCGTCCGGTCGGGCCGTTTGCCTGCTCGGGTCGGGCAAACCTAGCGTCAAAACACACACACACACATGAGCGTGGTGGCTCCACAGGGGAAATCTATGTGACGCTCAACGAGCGTTGACCCCATGGATCATTTGGGATCGGTGAAAGAGACGGGTGAAATCCTGAGACAAGGAATCTCTGACGTCCCTCCCCGTAACTCCACAGCGCCAGTTCCATTCCAGCTTAACTGGATCACTCGAAGGTCGGGTGTGCGGGAAGAAATTAGACCTTTATTGAGCGACGCCGCCCAAGGATAGGGTCCTACATCGCCAGTTCACTTGGCTTTTTGTTAAAGAAGGGTAGTCAGAAAGTGCTGCGATCCCTAAAGTC
Source organism: Primorskyibacter flagellatus (assembly GCF_900176485.1). Taxonomy (GTDB): domain Bacteria; phylum Pseudomonadota; class Alphaproteobacteria; order Rhodobacterales; family Rhodobacteraceae; genus Primorskyibacter; species Primorskyibacter flagellatus. The sequence continues at coordinate 109 of NZ_FWYD01000056.1, read as the reverse complement.
GTTTCTAGACTAAAGGAACGTCTGATCAACGGGTTCGGCTGCGCCGAGATTGTGGCTTGATGCTCTCGGAAGGTGTGAGACAGGTTGTTTGCGGCCGATCAAGCGGCTT
>NZ_FWYD01000070.1 GCF_900176485.1 Primorskyibacter flagellatus | reverse complement strand
GGAACGTCTGAAAAACCTGCTTCTTTCGGCGTGATCTGGTAGACTTGGGCAACCCGCCAAGGAGCCGTTCCGATGCCGAAGCAGCCTGCCTTTCCCGGTCTTCACGATGCAATGAAGAAGAAGCAGACCCGGCGGGAACTGTTTCTGGCGGAGATGGACGAGGTGGTGCCCTGGGGGCGGTTTCTGGCGCTTGTCGATCCGCATTATCCGAAGGCCGGGCCGAAGGGTGGTCGCCCGCCGATGCCGCTGGAGATGATGCTTCGGGTCTATTTCCTGCAGAACTGGTATGCGCTGAGCGACCCGATGGCTGAGGAAATGCTCTACGACAGCGAGGCGATGCGCCGCTTTGCCGGGATCGAGCTGGGTGACGACCGCATTCCGGACGAGACCACGATCCTGAACTTCCGTCATCTGCTGGAACGGCACGGGCTGACAGAAGCGATCTTTGCGGACGTCAACGCGCATCTGGCCGACAAGGGCATCGGCTTGCGCTCCGGCACGCTGGTCGACGCCACGATCATCGACGCGCCGTCCTCCACGAAGAACAAGGCGGGCGCGCGCGACCCCGAAATGTCATCCACGAAAAAGGGAAACGACTGGTATTTTGGTATGAAGGCGCACATTGGCGTCGATGCGGACAGCGGCGTTGTTCACAGCCTGGACACCTCGACAGCCAAGCTCCACGACAGCCAGGTCTGGGACGACCTGCTGCATGGCGACGAGACCTCCGTCTGGGCCGACAAGGGCTATGTCAGTGCCGAGCGCGAGGCGGCGTTCAAAGGGTCGTGCAAGGCCTGGGGTGTCATGCGCAAGGCGCCAAAGGGTGGCAAGCTGCATCCCCTCGACGAACGGATCAACCGGGTGATCGCGATGGTGCGGGCCAAGGTCGAGCATCCGTTCCGGGTCATCAAGCGGCAGTTCGGCCACGTGAAGACCCGCTACCGGGGCCTCGCCAAGAACCGCGCCCAGCTCTTCACGCTGTTCGCGCTTGGAAACCTGTTCCTGGTGCGAAGGAGGCTGATGGCATGAGGACGAGTCTGCCCAGAATACGCCAAACCGCCGAAATGGCGGCCTTGAAGCCGCTTGATCGGCCGCAAACAACCTGTCTCACACCTTCCGAGAGCATCAAGCCACAATCTCGGCGCAGCCGAACCCGTTGATCAGACGTTCC
>NZ_FWYD01000058.1 GCF_900176485.1 Primorskyibacter flagellatus | reverse complement strand
TCTTGTTCATCTTCGCTCCTTAAAGGCTACGATGAACCAGAAACCCTCCGTTGTTCAAATCGCCATATCTGTCCCATAGGTGCTGACGTCAGACAGGGCAAACACCGGTTGGGCTTTCACCGCGATGTGCCCTCACGCTTTGGTGTGATACCGCGTTTCGGCACCAATGACGACGTGAAGTGGTTCGACGCCGAGCCATGCTATATGCTTCACCTGTCCAACACCTATGAGGACGGTGACGAGATTGTCATGGATGGCTGCATCATCGGCAACCCGATACCGGACATGTCGGATCTGCCCAAGGAAGGCTATGAGCGGCTGAACCGCATGCTGGACATGCATACCACCGAAACACGGATGCATCGCTGGCGGTTCAACATGCGGACCGGAGAAACCAAGGAAGAGCGGCTGGATGACACGATCACCGAATTCCCGATGATCAACGGCCTGCACAATGGCCGAAGCTACCGATACAGCTACAACGCATTGCCACAGCCCGGATCGTGGCTTCTTGACGGTCTGAAGAAATACGATGTTCAGACAGGCAAGACCCAGACATTCATGATGCCGAAAGGCGAGTTCGTCAGCGAAGCGCCGTTTGCACCGCGGCTCAATTCCAAATCCGAGGATGACGGATATGTCGTTACATTCGTGACGAACGTAAACTCGGGCAAGGGCGAATGTGTGCTGTTCGATGCGGCCAATATCGATAAGGGCCCGATCTGCCGGATCATCATGCCCTATCACATCCCCACCGGCGCACATGCGTTCTGGGCTGGCCCGCACATGCTCTATGAAAATGGTGTGAGCCTGGCCGACTAAAGTCTGTCTCGGTTGGTCAAGACCACATGATCAGGGAATGCTCCGATGCCGCGTTTGCTTGCGAACGCGTTCGGGGTGTTTCCTGAATTGGCTTTGCTGGCGTAACGCCAGCAGAGGCTGAAGACAACTTCCATGCACATCGCGAGCTGCACGATACGGTCGCGTGAACCAGCGTGTCAGTGCGTCCGCGATGACCGATTCTTGCGCTTTCCAGTCTTAGCTTTCGAAATTCCGGAAACAGCCTTTGGCGGATGCCTCGTTCACAGGTCGCAGCGGGCAGCCGTGATGGGCAAAATGGTGTCGGTTGCCATGTTCGGGGTCAATCTTTCCCTATGCCGACGGCATTTTAATCCCTTTGCCTTAAAGAAAAATTCAATATTGCACAAATACTGGAATATTAACAGCGCGCAGTTAAGGGGATACACGACCTCAGCGACATAATCCGCAGGGGCGTGCGGAACTTGTCGGACAGGTCACTTGGCAGCATCCGCGCGTCTCTCTAACTCCGCGACAAACGGAGCGCCGCAAATTTTTGATAGATTTCCATTTCTCTCGTTGGATCTGATATGGATGGCGAAGGTCGCGTAGTCCGACCACAAATCGCCCGGCGCTGGAAGAGAACAGGCCACAATTGAATATTCCTTGTTGCACAACGCGATGGCATCTGTAACGGATTCGTCAATTTTCATCATTGAAACAAAGCTATAGTCAAGCCACCTTTCTCCGGCTGTTTCACAGAACAGGGCTACCGATCTCGTATCTCCATTTTCAGCAGCCCGGATAAATCCGGAGCGGTCAAATGTGTATCCACGATTTGTAAGTCTCTCTATCGGGTCCGACGAGACGGGAGGTGCTCCTTTAACGACAACCTCTATCGGTTCATTTGACCGCAATCCCAGAGCAATGGCGACTACGATTGATATCCAAGTCGCTACTGTCGCACCAAGTATCTTGCCCCACGGCAAGTGTTTAATCTTCATTAAATTCTTCGTGGTTACGGGTGCACAAGCTTTAGGAACGTCTGAAAAACCTGCTTCTTTCGGCGTGATCTGGTAGACTTGGGCAACCCGCCAAGGAGCCGTTCCGATGCCGAAGCAGCCTGCCTTTCC
>NZ_FWYD01000060.1 GCF_900176485.1 Primorskyibacter flagellatus | reverse complement strand
GGCCGCCCTCATCGTGACCGGCAAAAAGCGCGTTGCGGCGGTTCATGGCCGGGCTGCGGATGGCGTTCTCGACCAGGTTGGAGTCCATGTCGACATGGCCATCCTCCAGGAAGAGCCGGAAGCCGTCCTGGCGTCGCAGCATGTAGGCGAGCGCCGCACCGAGGTCGGATTTGCGCGAGATCCGTGCGGCCTGTGCGGCCAGCCAGGCGAAGAACTGATCTACTAACGGTCGCGACAGGTCCTGACGGACGGCACGGCGATGATCTGGGGCTGACCCGCGGATGCTGTCTTCGACCTTGTAGAGCGCAGCGATGCGCACCAGCGCCTCGTCGACGATGGGAGAGCCCTTCTTCGGCTTGGCCTTGATCAGCTTGCGCCGTCCATGTGCCCAGCAGAAAGCCAACCGCAAGGGATCGCCGCCCGTGCGCTTTCGCGTTGCGAGGTGGGTATAGGCGCCATAGGCATCGACCTGAATTGTGCCGTTAAACCCGTCGAGAATCTCGGCAGCGTATTCACCCTTCCGGCCAGGGCGGTAGTGGAACACCACCCCCGGCGGCGCGGTGCCGCCCCAGCCGCGGTCATCGCGCAGCACCGCCCAGAGATAGCCGGTTTTCGTCTTGCCGCGCCCGGGGTCCAGCACTGGGGCGGTGGTCTCGTCGACATAGAGGCGCGTGCTGCCCTGTTTCAAGACCAGGGCCATGTGATCCACCACCGGCGCGATCAGCGCACCGGTCCGACCCATCCAATCGGCGAGGACCGATCGGTCGATCGGCACGCCGTGCCGGGCCATGACCACGGCCTGACGGTTCAGGGGCATGTGCTCGGAATGCTTGGACACGGCGATCTGGGCCAACAGCGCCTCGGTGGGCCAGCTGCCCTCCAGAAGATGCGCCGGCGCTTTGGCCTGAACCACACCCGCGCGCCCCTTGGGGCAGGCGTATTTCGGGCGGATCGTGACGATCACCTGATAGCGCGCCGGGATGTAATCCAGCCGGTCGACCCTGTCCTCACCGATCCGCACCATGTCGCCGCAACCGCATGGGCAGACGATGCTGTCAGGCTCGATGACACGCTCGACGCGCGGCAGGTGTTCCGGCAAGGCGCGCGCCTTGCGCTTCTTGCGCGGCGCCTTCTTCTCGGGATCGGTCTCGCTGGCCGCGATCTTCGCCTCGACCGCGGCAATCTGTTCTTGGGTCTCGGCGATGGCCGCTTCCAGATCCTCCAGCGCCAATTCGAGCTGCGCGGGGTCCAGCTTCTCGGATTTAGGGCCGAACTTCGCATGCCGGTATTGTCCGACCTGGCCTTCCAGCTTCTCGATCAGGGCCTTCAACTCGGTGATGAAGGCGTCCTTCTCGGCCACCACCGCCTGTTCATGCAGGCGGGCCGCACGCTCGACCGCGGCTTCAAACCGTGCTGCTTCCAGCGCCGCAGACTGTGCGGCAAAGGCCTTCATCACCTCGGGCGGAAGGTCTGGAAACTGGTTGAGATCGAAGGGTTGCGACATGCGGATTTATAGCCGGTCCGGACAGGAAAGGCCAATAAAACAACGTCAAAACAGCTGAGTAATGTCTGTCGTCATATAAAATGGGACATCAGAGCGGCTTGAACATTGGAGGCTCTGGTTCGGTTGTTTGATTGATTATGCTGCTTGTTTTTGATGT
>NZ_FWYD01000064.1 GCF_900176485.1 Primorskyibacter flagellatus | reverse complement strand
AAAAATACCTCTCCGAGATCGAGGAGCACCTGGCCAGAACAGGCGTCTCGCAGGACGACATCATCAAGCTGGTGGCCATCGCGCTGTCCAGCATCGGCAGATTCGACATGCCAGACAAGGAATGGATTGCCACACGAAAGGCAGCCAAGGGCGCACTTGTCCGCTACGCCATCCCGCAAGCGTTCGTCGACGCCTATAATCGAAAATTCAACCCTCTCGGCGTGAAGCCACAGACCCACCCCTACTATGCCTGGGCAGCGCAAAACGAGGACACCGTGTACCCGAAGATCCTCGACAGGTTGAAAAGCATCTGAACCAGCCCGCCTGAGGCAGTCGCGCGACACGCAAGGCGGAGCAAGGAACGCTGCCAGGGCGCCCTTGCCGCTTCACCGCAATTCCCTCAGCACCAAGGACCGGCCAGTACCGCAGGGGCCGCATCTGCAATGGGGAGCGAGCTTTGCAGTAATGCCGGTGCGTTGCGCCCACCGCGATAATCACCGCCCCATGACAACGGATTTTCTTGTTCAGCTTGCGTGCCTGACCGGCTTGCCAGATATCGTAAAACTCGGTAGTCTATTGGAGCACCAAGGAGTCTGCCATGAGCGTTCAAAAGCAATCTGTCAGTTTCACCGATACCGCCTACACCTTTGCAAGGGAACTGGTCGAAGCTGGCGAGTACCCCAATATGAGTGCGGCGGTTTCGGGTGAATTGGCTAAGGCCAAGGCAGAGCGAGATCGTGAACAGTCTTTGCTCGAAGCAGAATTGGAACGCCGCATGGCCCTGCCTCTCGATCAATGGGAACCTGTCGGCAAAGCGACCGACGTCACTGCAGGCGCACGGGCTCGTCTTGCCGCGGTGGCTCAAAAGACCTGATGCGTTTTGTCAGGCATCCGTTCTTCGAACGGGACCTTGTCGGTATCGTTGATCATATTGTCGAGGTCACCGATGGTGACGTTGCCGCAGCGGGTCGGCGACTTGATGAAGTAGATGCGCTCCTGGAAACGATCGCTTCAAATCCAAATTCAGGCGTCCGGCTGACCGGCAGGCTGGACGGATGGCTCGTACGCCACGGGGGCGTTGGCCACCGACTGACCATCGTATTCAAACCGGACATAGATGCCGAGATCATATATCTTGCGCTTGTCGCCTTCGGCGGCAGAGATTGGATGAAGTTGGCATCAGCAAGACAGATATTCGCGGACTAATTTCAGAACCGAGCTTTATACAAAAACCTGGATCTGACCTTCGCTGCATTCGACCTGAATAAGAAGTTCAGGCTGAACAACCTGATCCGCCGAAGAGATAGGAAGTTGACGGCCTTCGGGATGAATGCGGCGCACAACGCCGCCATGATGAGGGCCCAA
>NZ_FWYD01000068.1 GCF_900176485.1 Primorskyibacter flagellatus | reverse complement strand
TCGACTTCGGCCCGGACCTTGGCTTCGACCTCTGTGTTGCCGTCTTCGCCATTGGCTGCGAGGCCGTCGACCACCTCGATGATCCAGTCGGCGATCTGGCGGAATTCGGCCTCGCCGAAGCCGCGCGTGGTGCCGGCGGGACTGCCCAGCCGGATGCCGCTGGTCACGGTCGGCTTTTCGGGATCGAATGGCACGCCGTTCTTGTTGCAGGTGATATGCGCCCGCCCCAGGGCCTTTTCCGTGGCGTTGCCTTTCACGCCTTTGGGCCGCAGGTCGACCAGCACCACATGCGTGTCGGTGCCGTGGGTGACCGTGTCCAGCCCGCCCTTGATCAGCTGGTCGCTCAGCGCCTGCGCGTTGGCGATGACCTGTTTGGCATAGGTCTTGAACGACGGGTCCAGCGCCTCGCCAAAGGCCACGGCCTTGGCCGCGATCACATGCATCAGCGGGCCGCCCTGGATGCCGGGGAAGATCGCCGAGTTGACCTTTTTGGCGATATCCTCGTCATTGGTCAGGATCATGCCGCCGCGGGGCCCGCGCAGGGTTTTATGCGTCGTCGTGGTGGCGACATGCGCATGCGGGAAAGGGCTGGGATGTTCGCCCGCCGCCACCAGACCGGCAAAATGCGCCATGTCGACCAGCAGATATGCGCCCACGCTGTCGGCGATTTCGCGCATCCGGGCAAAGTCGATCTGGCGCGGGATGGCCGACCCGCCGGCGATCAGCAGCTTGGGCTTATGTTCCGCCGCCAGCGCCGCAACCTGATCGTAATCCAGCATATTGTCCTGTTCCCGGACGCCGTATTGGACCGAGTTGAACCACTTGCCAGACTGGTTGGGCCGCGCGCCGTGGGTCAGGTGACCGCCCGCGTCCAGACTCATGCCCAGGATGGTATCGCCGGGTTTGATCAGCGCCTGAAACACACCCTGGTTGGCCTGGCTGCCGGAATTGGGCTGCACATTCGCAAAGTCGCAGCCAAACAGCTGGCGGGCGCGGTCGATGGCGAGGTTCTCGGCCACATCGACCCAGTCACAGCCGCCGTAATAGCGCCGGCCCGGATAGCCTTCGGCGTATTTGTTGGTCAGCACAGAGCCCTGCGCCTGCATCACCGCCCGACTGACGATGTTCTCCGAGGCGATCAGCTCGATCTCGTCGCGCTGGCGGCCAAGCTCGCCCGTGATCGCGGCAAAAACATCCGCGTCACGATCAGCAAGCGGTTCAGTGAAAAATCCAGT
>NZ_FWYD01000069.1 GCF_900176485.1 Primorskyibacter flagellatus | reverse complement strand
TGGACCTGTCGCGCTTTTGTGCCGCTCCAAGTGCTCGTTTAAGCCACCTTTCGTTCGAAAGCGACGGGGCTTTTCCAACCCAGTGCTGAGTGTAGGCGGCGCGGATTGTAAAAGCCGTTGATGTATTCAAAGATCGCCATCTCAGCCTTGCGTCGTGTTTCCCAAGGATGCCGCCAGATTAGTTCGGCCTTGATGGTTTTGAAGAAGGTCTCAACAGCCGCATTATCGTAGCAATTACCCTTGCCAGACATCGATACCTTGAACCCATTCTGGTGCAGAATCTTTTGGTAGTCGTGAGAACAATATTGCGATCCGCGATCCGTGTGATGAATGCAGCCTTCGGGTGGTTGCCTGAACGCGATGGCCATTTTCAGCGCCCGGATCGCCAGGTCGCGCTTCATCCGATTACTCACAGCCCAGCCGATGACGCGCCGGGAATGCAGGTCCAGTATGACAGCCAGATACAACCAGCCTTCGCGGGTCCACACATAGCTGATGTCCCCCGCCCATTTCTGGTTTGGTGAGTCTGCTGTGAAGTCACGATCCAACAGGTTTGGCGCAATATTGAACTTGTGGTCGCTATCTGTCGTCACCTTGTGTTTGCGGGTTCTAACAACGGTTATGCCGTTCTGGCGCATTAATCTGCCGACACGACGATGGCCGACATCCAGACCAATCTCTTTCAGCTCCTCGGTCATTCGGGGGCGACCATAGCTGCCTAAACTGAGACGCGACTGTTCTTTGATGTGGGCAAGCGTGACCAGATCAGACCGTTGTCTGCGACTGGCGGGGCGACTACGGAAAGCACGGAGACCGCGTGTGCTGACGCCGACAACATCGCACAACCGATTGGCCGGGAAATGGGTCCTGTGTTCTTCGACAAACCTAAATCTCATTGCTTTAGGCCCGCGAAGAACTGGGTGGCCTTTTTTAAGATCTCCCTCTCCTCCTTGAGGAGCCGGTTCTCCCGTCGAAGTCGATCATTCTCTTGAGCGAGGCTCAAATCCTCTTTGGAAACCACGTCTGTATCTCGGTGCGCGGTGATCCATTTGTTCAGCGTCGACATGCCAACACCCAGATCGTCAGCCACCTGCTTGCGCGTCAGCCCACTCGTCAATGCGATACGCACCGCGTCTCGGCGGAATTCGTCAGTTCGTTTCAGTCCCATAGTTCATCTCCTTTGGTGCAGTAAATGCTATCAAAGGAGCGGCATCAAACCGTGACAGGTCCA
>NZ_FWYD01000071.1 GCF_900176485.1 Primorskyibacter flagellatus | reverse complement strand
CTAGTCACCTGAATCTAAAGTCCTTGGCATTGTGATTTCTGGCAGAACCGCTTGACGGAGGCGAGGATTTCGTCAGCTGACTTGACCCATCGATATGGCTTCGGGGCCTCGTTATGTGCATCGATGAATGTGGCAATGTCAGCCTCCAACTCGGCCACGGACCTGTGTACTCCACGCTGGATCTGCTTGCGGGTCAATTCGGCGAACCATCTTTCGACCTGGTTCAGCCAACTTGCCGAAGTCGGGGTGAAGTGTACGTGCCAGTGCGGGCGGCGGGCCAACCAGGCCTTCACCTTCGGAGTCTTGTGGGTCGCGTAATTGTCCATCACCAGATGCACGTCCGGCCCTTCGGGCATCCGCCGGTCGAGTTCCTTGAGGAAGTTCAGGAACTCGGTCGCACGATGGCGCTTATAGCATTTTCCGATCACAGCACCGGTGGCAATGTCGAGCGCCGCAAACAGTGAGGTCGTGCCGTTTCGGATGTATGTGTGGGTGCGCCGCTCGGCCACACCGGGGGCCATGGGCAATACGGGCTGTTCTCGATCTAACGCCTGGATTTGAGATTTCTCGTCCACGCACAAGACGATAGCCCGGTTCGGTGGCGACATATAGAGGCCGACAACGTCCTGTACCTTGTCCACGAACAGCGGGTCGGTGGAGAGTTTGAAGGTCTCCGAACGATGCGGTTGCAGGCCGAACGCGTTCCAGATCCGACGGATTGTCGTGTGCGACAGACCGGTCTCCGCGGCCATCGAGCGGATCGACCAATGCGTCGCGTCCTTTGGGGTGGTCTCCAGCGTCCGTTTGATGACATCGGCGACCTGTTCATCCGATACAGTCCGTGGCCGGCCTTCGCGGTACTCGTCCGAAAGCCCTTCGATCCGGTGCTCCGCAAAACGCCGCCGCCATTTGCCGACTGTGTGCTCGCTGTGGCCGAGTTCCGCCGCGACGTCCTTGTTGGAAAGACCCGCCGCACAACGCAACACGATGCGGCACCTGTCAGATAATGACCGTGCCGCCTTGTGCCGGCGTAACTGCGCCTCAAGAAACGCCCGCTCCTCGCCGCTCAAATCAATAACTACCGCCGCACGACCTCTCATCATCCGCTCCCAAGGCTGCCTCAAATCTATGATGACAACTTCGGTTCCGGGTGACTAGG
>NZ_FWYD01000073.1 GCF_900176485.1 Primorskyibacter flagellatus | reverse complement strand
TGCAACATGTGTAACCGCCCCTTGCGCAAGGGGTAATTTCAGAGCTGCTTTCCGCGCGTCACCGGGTGCTGACATGTGTCCGGCCTCTGATGCGGCCTTGGTCATGCCGCGGGCCCGTATGGTGTTCGAAGGTCGGGTCCAGATCAAAGCCGCGTGCTCAAAGGCACTCTGTTGCACACTGGTTCTCCCGATCCCGTCTCACGACTGTTGCGCCAAACTGCTCCTTGCCCTCTTCCGCTCCGACGTCCTCGCGACCGACGGCTGCTTACGCTGCCACGGCCGGAGACTGGTATACGCCACCGCGGGCCATCAAAGCCCAGACAATCCGCGCCATCTTGTTCGCCAGCGCGACACGCACCAGCATCGACGGCTTGCGCGACAGCATGTTCCCCAGCCATGTGCCGGGTTGAGCTTCACGATGGACGTGGCGCTTGATGATCACGCTGTTGGCGCCAATGATCAGCAGCCGCCTGAGAGACCGCTCGCCCATCTTCGTCGTCGCTCCGAGGCGCTGCTTGCCACCGGTCGAGTGTTGCCTGGGCACCAACCCGAGCCAGGCTGCAAAATCCCGGGCCTTCCGGAAGGTCTCGGGAGGCGGCGCAAGTGTCGCGATAGCCGTCGCGATCAGCGGGCCGATGCCCGGCACCGTCATCAGCCGTCGGGCGACCTCGTTCTCTTTGGCGCAGCGTGAGATCTCGGCATCGAGCCTCCCGATCTGCGCCTCGAGGTGCGCCAAGGATCCGATCAGAACCTGCAGGGTGGCTGTCGCCTCGGCGGGCAACCCGCTCTCTGGATCCTCGACGATGGCGATCAGCTTCGAGGCATTGGCAGCGCCCTGCGGCACAACCTGCCCGAACTCGGCAAGGTGACCGCGCAGGGCGTTGATCGCCTGGGTGCGCTGCCGGATCAGTAACTCGCGCACGCGGAACACCATCGCCGCCCCTTGGGTCTCTTCGCTCTTCACCGACACGAAGCGCATCGTCGGACGCTGTGCAGCTTCGCAAATCGCCTCGGCGTCGGCGGCGTCATTCTTCTGCCGTTTGAC